>JAOAPV010000019.1 GCA_025463055.1 Candidatus Acidiferrum typicum | reverse complement strand
AAAGGAGGATGGCGATCTTGACGAGCGAGATGAGGAATTCCGCGTGCTGGGCGGCCTGCTGGGTGAGGAAGTCGGTCACGATTTGGCTTCGTCCTCCTGCAGCGATTCCATCATGGTGCAGAACCGCGTCAGTGTGCCGGTGGTGAAAAGAGTGTCGTGCGCGGAGCGAATCAGTCCGGCGGGGACATCATACGGGGCGTGTCCGTTTCTGGCGACGTGCATGTGCGTTGGCTCGGCGCTGCCCGTCAGCAACGGAGTGGTTTCCACGTTATAGCCGGGAACAGCTTTGCGAATTTCCTCGAAGACGGCGGCAGCGGTTTTGTAATGGAAAGCTTTGCCGAGGCCCACGCGTTCGAGTTGGTGCGAAAGAATGCGCAGGAGGTCGAAGTCGGTGCGCGTGCCCATCACTTCCGCGCCTTTGCGCAGTAGCTGAATTTCGCCGGATGTGTTGGTCACCGTGCCGTCCTTTTCGTAGGCGGAGGCGGCGGGGAAGACCACGTCGGCGACTTTAGCTGTGTCGGTCAAAAACATTTCCTGCACCACAAGGAATTCGAGCTTGCCGCGGCCCTGGGCGGGCGTGCCGAAATGCGCGAACGGATTCGCGCCCATGACGTACAACGCTTTGAGCTTGCCGGCTTGTGCCGCTTCCACGATTTGCGGCGTGGCCATGCCGGGCTTTGCCGAAATTACCGAGCCCCAGACTTTGTCGAAAGCCTCGCGGTTGGCGGCGCTGTCCAGGTGCGCGTATCCGGGTAGCCGGTCGGGCAGGACGCCCATATCGGCGGCGCCGCGCGAATTGGCGTAATCGCCGAGCGCCATATAGCGCGTCTTGCCGGGGAGCTTGGACCCGAAGGCCACAAGCTGCGCGATCGCTGCTCCGGAAACTTCTGCGCCGAAGACGATAGCCACATCGGATTCCGCTTCGAGGCCGGCTTTGAGTTGCACGAGTTGCTCGACAACGGCCGGTGCGAGCTGGCCTTCTTCGTGCGCGAGATACCGCAGCGCCGCGGGAATCTGGCGCTCGCCGGCGTTAGCGAAAACCGTCGCCTGGCGATGCAGCTTGATTTCATGCTCGTGCAAGATGAACAGCTTCGCGCCGAAATGGCGGATGCCGGTGCGAATTTGCCAAGCCGCCAGCGGATTCTGATTTGTAGGGTCGTTCCCGACGAGCAAGACCGCTTTGGAGTGGTAGAGCTGATCCATGGTCAGCAGGGAATCGGCGGCACCTTCGCCCAGAGCGCTGATCAAGCCCGTGTAGTCTACCGTGCGATGGTGATCGACGTTGTTAGTGCCAAACGTGGCGCGCGCCAGGCGCTGGAACAGATAATTTTCTTCGTTGGAAGTGCGATTCGAGCCGATGAAGCCGATCGAATCGGCACCGTTCTTCGCGTGAATCTCTTTTAGCTTGGTCGCAGCTGTTTGCGCTGCTTCTTCCCAGGAGGCGGGAAAGAGTTTATCGCCCTTGCGCACCATGGGCTGACGAATGCGCTCTTTGTGCTGGGTGAAATCGAAGCCGAAGCGGCCTTTCACGCACAGAAAATCCTTATTGATACCGGAAAGGTCGCGATTGTTCGCGCGCATGATTTCGTGATTGCGCACACTGAGCGTGACCTTGCAGCCGTTGGAGCAGTGCGCGCAGGTGGTGGGAACGTATTCCATTTCCCACGGGCGCGTCTTGTATCGATACGTACCGCTGGTGAGCGCGCCAACCGGGCAAATATCGATGCACATGCCGCACTCTTCGCACTCGAGGTGATCTTCGCGATTGGGAATGATGACGCTGTTGGCGCCGCGCATTCCGACGCCGAGGGCCTTCACGTCCATACCTTCGTCGCAGACGCGCACGCAGCGGAAGCAAAGAATGCAGCGCGGAGCGTCGTAATAAACCAGCTCTGACCACTTTTCTTCGGGCCGGTGAATCTTTTCCTCGACAAAGCGGCTGGTATCCGCGCCGTAGCGGAAAACCATGTCCTGCAACTCGCATTCGCCGCCTTTGTCGCATACGGGACAATCGAGCGGGTGATTGGTCAGCAGGAATTCCAGCATGTACTTGCGGGCATTGCGCACCTGGTCTGTGTTGGTGCGCACGACCATGCCTTCGGTGGCGACTACGGTGCATGCCGTCTGCAATTTCGGAAATTTCTCGATTTCGACGAGACACATGCGGCAAGCGGCCTGCAGCGAAAGCCCCGGGTAGTAACAGAACGAGGGAACCTCGGTCCCGATGCGGCGCGTGGCCTCGATCAGAAGCGTTCCCGGCGGAACTTGCACGTCACGGTCGTTAATCTTCAGCGAAATCAGTTTTTGCTCGGTTATTGTTTCGGCCATTATTTCCTACCGCGAGCCGACCAGCGCTTCGGCGGATTTATACGGGCAGCGCCCGCTCAAATGTTGCTCAAATTCGTTGCGCCACTTTTGCACGATGCTGATGGTGGGCAGGGCAGCGGCGTCGCCAAGCGGGCAGAAAGTGCGGCCCAGCATATTCTTGGCGAGGTCGCCGACGAGGTCGATATCTTCGGGACGTCCGTAGCCTGCGTGGAAGCGGTCGAGCATCTTGCGCAGCCAAGTGGTGCCTTCGCGGCACGGGATGCACCAGCCGCAGGATTCGTGCGCGTAGAAGTGCATGATGCGGCGCGCCATGTCGACCATGCAGGTGTCTTCATCCATGACCACCATACCGCCGGAGCCGAGCATGGAGCCCGCTTTCGCGACCGAGTCGTAATCCATGGGCAGGTCGATTTCGCTGGCGCTCAGTAGCGGACAGGAGCTGCCGCCGGGAATCACCGCTTTGAGTTTCTTGCCGTTGGGAATTCCACCGGCCGTCTCGTAGATGAACTTCTTCATGTTCATCCCCAGCGGAACCTCGTAAATGCCCGGCTTATTGACGTGGCCGGCGACGCAGAGCAAGCGCGTACCGCCATTTTTTGGAGTGCCTCGGCTGGCGTATTTTTCGCCGCCTTCCAGAATGATCGCCGGCACGGTGCTGAGCGTCTCCACATTGTTGATGATTGTCGGGCAGCCGTACAAGCCGACAACAGCAGGGAAGGGCGGCTTGATGCGCGGATAGCCACGCTTGCCTTCGAGCGATTCCATCAGCGCGGATTCTTCACCGCATTCGTACGCGCCGGCGCCGGTGTGCACGATCAAATCAAAATCGAAACCGCTACCAAGAATATTTTTGCCGAGGTAGTTGCGCGAATATGCCTCATCGAGCGCACCCTGCACAATATCCAGAACGTAGCGGTATTCACCGCGAATGTAGATGAAGCCGGTCTTCGCGCCAATCGCCCGTCCCGCAATCGTGATCCCCTCGATCATCTGGTGCGGATCCATTTCCATCAGCGGCCGGTCTTTGCACGTGCCGGGTTCCGATTCATCCGCATTGCAAATCACGTACTTCGGTTTCGTCGTGTCCTTAGGCACAAACGACCACTTCATGCCGGTCGGAAAGCCCGCGCCGCCGCGTCCGCGCAGACTCGATTTCTTTACCTCGTCAATGATCGATTCCGGCGTCATTTCCTTCAGCGCCTTTTCCAGCGCCTTGTAGCCGTCGTGCTGCAAGTACACATCTATCTTGTGCGAGTTCTTGATCCCGAATCGCCGACTGATAACGGGAGTCTCCGCAGGATCTCGCGGATGCAACGCTCCGGCGGTCACCGGCTCCGGCGCAGGATGATCGCCGGCGTCGAGCTCTTCGATGATGCGGTCAAACTTCATCGGCGTAAGATTCTCGAAATAGTCGTAATTGACCTGCATCGCCGGCGCGCCAGTGCAAGCGCCAATGCATTCAACCTCTTCGAGCGAAAAAACGCCGTCGGTCGTTGTTTGCTTGTGACCGATTTCGAGGCGCTTCTTGGCCTGCTCGAGCAGCTCGGTGCCGCCGCGCAGCATGCAAGCCACGTTCGTGCAAATCTGCACGTGATGTTTGCCCATGGGCTTGCGGTGCAACATGGAGTAGTACTCCAGGGTCTCTTCGACTTGCACCGTGCGCAGATCGAGGCGTCGCGCAATCTCCGCGATGATCTCGTCGCTGATGAAGCCGTATTCGTCCTGCGCATACAGCAGCATGGGGATCAGCGCGCTGCGCTTCACGGGATAGCGGTTCTGCAGCGTCTCAAAGCGAGTGGCGAGTTGTGGCGAAAGTTCCATAGTTCCTAGCGATCGACTTCTCCCAAAACGATGTCGATGGTCCCGATGCAAGCAATGACGTCAGAAATTAGCTTGCCCTCGATCAACTTCGGCAGCGCCTGCAAGTTAATGAACGAAGGTCCGCGGAAATGCACGCGCAGCGGCTTCGGCGAGCCGTCGCTGGCCACAAAAACGCCCAGTTCGCCTCGCGGAGACTCGATGGCGGCGAATGCCTCGCCCGGTGGCGGCGAAAAACCTTCGGTAAAAATCTTGAAGTGGTAGATGAGCGCTTCCATCTCCGTCTTCATTTTTTCGCGATCAGGAGGAATGATTCCCGCCGCTTCCGTGCGGAAAGGGCCGTCCGCCGTGATCTTGCTCATCGCTTGCCGAATAATCTTCAGGCTTTCGCGCATCTCCGCGATTCGGAGCATATACCGCGCGAAACAATCCGAATCCGTGCGCGTGGGCACATCGAATTCAAACTCTTCGTAACTGCAGTACGGAAAAACTCTGCGATTATCGTAGGCGAGGCCAGCGGCGCGCAGCGTCGGCCCGGTCATGCTGAGCGCAACGGCATCTTCCGCCGAAATGTATCCCACATCCTTTGTGCGCCCGATCCAAATGCGGTTGCCGGTGAGCAGATCTTCGTATTCGTCAATACGCCCCGGCATCATCTTCAGAAATTTCTCGATGCGCTGCCGCCAGCCCGCGGGAAGATCCAGCGCCAGGCCGCCGATGCGAATGTAGCTGGTCATCATGCGCTGTCCGGCCACAAACTCGAAAATTTTCAGGATCTCTTCGCGCTCACGGAAGCAATAAAGGAAAACGGACATCGCACCCAGGTCAATCGCATGCGTGCCCAGCCAGACCAGGTGCGAGGAAATGCGCTGCAACTCCACCATCATCACGCGGATGTATTGCGCGCGCTTGGGAATTTCGAGCCCCAGCAGCTTTTCCACGGCCATACAGTACGCCAGATTATTGCCCAGCGGACTCAAGTAATCGATGCGGTCCGTGAGCGTAATTGCTTGCGAATAGGTCTTGTCTTCGCACGATTTCTCGATGCCCGTGTGCAGATAACCCATGTCCGGAACGGCTTTGATGACGTTTTCGCCATCCAGTTCCAGTAAAATGCGCAGCACGCCGTGAGTCGACGGGTGCTGCGGCCCCATGTTGAGGACCATCGTCTTCGCTTGGCCCGTAGCGGTTTCTACCGTGCTGATCACTCCAGGAATCGTGCTCACGGCCGGTTCCTCGTATAACGTGTCGCCGATGGTGGAATGTCGCGATAACCTTCCACCGGATAATCCTTGCGTAAGGGATGCCCTTCCCAATCTTCCGGCATCAGGATGCGCCGCAAATCGGGATGTTCGTTAAAGCGAATTCCCATCAAGTCAAAAATCTCCCGCTCCAGCCAATTCGCGCCAGGCCAAACAGGGATGACCGAATCTACTGTGGGGTCATCGGACGAGAGGCGGACCTTGATGCGCAGGCGAGTGCGGCGCGGAATCGAAACCAAATGATAGTTCACTTCAAATCGCGGCTCGAGCGGATAACGATCGACGGAGGTAGCATCGCTTAACAGATTAAACTGCAGCTCTTTATCTCCGCGACAGCGCTCGGCAACGTCGCGCAGCACGTTGCGCGGGACCACGATTGTGGTTTCGCCGCGAAACTCGATCACTTCACTGATCGCGTTCGGATTCCACGAGCGCAGTTTGTCGACCACGGCCGAACGCTCGACCACAACATTAGTATTGCTGTTCTCCGCCACAGTTCCTGAATTCCCCACTTGCGCCGACTATTTAATCCAGTCGAACGCGCCCTTTTTCCAGAGATAAATGTATCCGACCAAGAGGATGGCAATGTAAACGAGCATCTCTACGAAGCCATAGACTCCAAAGCTGTATGAAACCTTGAACATGTCTTTATAGATGTAAGCCCAGGGGTAGAGAAAGATGGCCTCTACGTCGAACAGGATAAAGACCATCGCGACCAGGTAGAACTTCACGGAAAAAGGGGAACGCGCATCGCCCGTGGGCTCCATCCCGCACTCGTAAGCTTGTTGTTTAGCGCGATTT
Organism: Candidatus Acidiferrum typicum; assembly: GCA_025463055.1. Classification (GTDB taxonomy): domain Bacteria; phylum Acidobacteriota; class Terriglobia; order Acidiferrales; family UBA7541; genus Acidiferrum; species Acidiferrum typicum_A. The sequence goes on along the minus strand of JAOAPV010000019.1, from coordinate 16,095 downwards.
GGGCGCCGCCATCCGATCAGTACTGAGACGGCAGTGAGCGCCCCCGCTAGGCCAACGGCTAGCAGCAGGTGTAAGAGAAGCGGTGCGTAGGCATGTAGGCCGGAACCACTCATGGGCGAAGGGTTATAATAACGATTCGGCCGCGAGCGGTCAAATCGTGCTCGCAACAGCGCGATTTTTTTCAAGGGTGAGAGAGCGGATCCTGCACATGGTGTTCGGTCACAATTCAAATCTAAAAGTCGGCGAGACAATCTATCACGTGCAGACGGAAGATCGCGGCACGTCGCACGCCGTGATCGACACGATGGTGTACCACAGCGGCCGCGTGCTGCACCGGCGAGCCAACAGCTACGCGGATTTGCTGCCGCTCGATCCCGTCCGAGAGGTCGCGCTAAGAGAGCGGGTTAGCACGCAGCATCAAACGGTATTGGATGAATTGCGTTCCGGCGCTTTGAAGTTGGCGCAGCCCATTGCACCCGCTGTCGCGTCCAAGCCTTCTACGGGCGCTGAGGCGAAGCCCCTTCCTTTCGTTGGCGCTGGGCCCGATTCGTTGGTGCTCCGCCTGCTGAACGCTAAAGATTGGCTTACGGGAAGGCGAGCGACGCTGCAGGTACTGGTCTTCGAGAAGCCGGAGGGCGCGGTCGTTTCCGGAGCGCGCGTGACGGCGCGCATCGAGGGCGCGGCCGAGCCTACGGAATATTCTTCGGCAACCGGGCTGGATGGAAAAGCGCAGCTTGCGTTTGATATGCCGCGGCTCGCCGCAGCCGATTGCGCGCTGGTGATTGAAGCCACAAACGGGAAGGCTCGAGCGCGTTTGCAATTTCAATTGCGCGCAAAGCCGAAAGTTCCTGCAGGGGGATGAATCTTTGGAGACGGCAATCACAATTTCAGTGAACGGTGAAAATCGCAGCGCGAAGCCTGGCGCGAGCGTTTCTGACCTGCTGCGCGAACTCAATCTCGACGGCGGCCGCGTCGCCATCGAGCGCAACCTCGAGATTCTGCCGCGCCCGCAATGGACGCAAACGTTCGTCGCACCTGGCGATCGCTACGAAATCGTGCAGTTCGTTGGCGGCGGGTAGTGTTACGCTGCGGGACGGCATGACCAGCCGACTCCCTAGTTTTCTTCTTTTCATCTGGATATTCTGCGCGATGCCCCCCGTCTTGTTCGCGCAGCAGGACGTTCTCCCGCCTCTTCACACCAGCGGCTACGACATTCTCGATGCCGCCGGCCATCGCGTGCGGCTCACGTCCGTGAATTGGTACGGCTTTGACCAAAAGGAATTCGTAGCGGGCGGCCTCGATGTCGCTCCGCTGGAGGCCATCATCGAGCAGATTCGCGCCATCGGCGTTAATTCCGTGCGCCTGCCCTGGGCCAACGAGACGTTCGAACGAAATCCGCTCGTCCCCGACTACGCGGTAAAGGCCAATCCACAGTTTCGTGGCAAGCATGCGCTCGACGTGATGGACGCGGTGATCGCGGGGCTGGCGCAGGCGCACATCCTAATCATTCTCGACAATCACGTGAGCCGCGCCGATTGGTGCTGCAAAGACGATGACGGCAACGGCCTCTGGTACAACGCCGAATGCCCCGAAGAAAAATGGATCGCGGACTGGCGCGCCATCGTGCATCGTTACAAGAAGCAGCATTGGGTGATTGGTGCGGACCTGCGCAATGAATTGCGCAGCGGAGCGCAATGGGGCGGCTCCGATCCGCGTCTCGACTGGCACGCTGCCGCGGAGCGCGGCGGCAACGCGGTGCTTGCGGAAAATCCTGAGTTGCTGGTGATGGTCGAAGGGCCGCAGTATTCCACCGACTTCACCGCATTCGGCGCTCTGCCCCTTGTGCTAAAGGTCGCGAATCGCGTGGTCTACTCGCCGCACGCTTACTCTTTTTCCGGCTACGTCTTCAAGAGTTACGACGAGTTAAGGCAAGCGTACGACGCGCGCGCAGGTTTCCTGGTGCACGCGCAACCCGCCATTCCGCTGTGGGTTGGTGAATTCGGGACATGCCAGACGCTTGATTGTGGTGACAACAGCCAGTGGTTTCGCTGGTTCGCGCAGTACCTTCAGGAGAAAAATCTAAGCTGGAGCTATTGGCCACTCAACGGCACGCAATCCAGCGGCATAAGCCGTAAATACGGCGAAGTGGAGACTTACGGCCTGCTCTCGCCCGACTACCAGCACATCGCCGCCCCCAAAATTGTCGATCTGCTACGAACAGTCGAAAACACAAACCAGTAGAGAATTTAAAAATTCTAATCTGCCGCCGATGCCGTGGCTTGCAGGCACCTCTGCGCGCCACAAAATTCCACGGGAATGTTAATTTCAAAGGCCCTCGAGGAGATGGCCCATCTTTGTTTTTTTTGTTTGCATGTACTGGCGGGAGATTTTGGAGATGCGCGGCTGGCAGGGAACTCGTTCCACGACACTAATGCCGGCGCGCTCCAGTTGGCGGACTTTTTCGGGATTGTTGGAAAGCAGGCGAATCTTCGTGGCGCCGAGCTGCTTCAGGATTTTTGCGGAGAAGTCGTAGTCGCGCGCGTCTGCCGCGAACCCTAGTGACTCGTTGGCTTCTACGGTGTCCATGCCGCCATCTTGCAGCTCGTACGCGCGCAGCTTGTTCATCAAGCCGATGCCGCGGCCCTCTTGCGGCAGGTACAGCAAAATTCCGGACGGGGCGCGGCCGATTTTTTGCAGTGAGAGCTCCAGTTGCGCGCGGCAATCGCAGCGCAGGGAAGTGAGTACGTCCCCGGTGAGGCATTGCGAATGTACGCGCACCAGCGGCGCGGATTTGCCCTTCAGTTTGCCGCGCACTAGAGCGACGGCCTCTTCCTGCGGTCCGCGCCCTTGGAAACCGTAAATGCTGAACCGCCCGTAGCGCGTGGGCAGTTCGGCGCGAGCTACAGCGCGCAGACGTCCCGATTTAGGTTTGGAGTGATTGCTGGACTGGGTTTTCGCGGCCATGGCGAACGAGCAGTATAGCAGGTGAGAAGAACCGAGCGCCCCATGGGTGCCATTGACACTTCGGCTCTCGCGAGGCTGCGAGTACCATTTTGAGACGCATTACCGTATATGAGCCGTGGCTGCGAGATTTCTTCACTGCCGCGAAAGACATCGCTTCTAACTGGCTGCAAACATGTGGTTTAGCATGGAACATGTAGCCTTCTTGCGGTCCCCAGTGGAGTCCTTCGTGCAACGGTATAACGGCATAGTGGTGTGCACACTCGATTACGCGGAACCCGGCGCAAGCCAATTTCAGTCTCGGAGCGGAACTTGGCGCCGCCAGTTGATTTGTCGCTTCCTGCTTGCGGTGGTTGCGCTGACTGTTCATGGCGTAGCCAAAGCCCAAGTGCCCGACTGGCAAACGAACGTGCGAGCCTACTGCGAGAAGAGCGAGTGGGCCTCGGCATTACACACCCTTGACCAGCAGGAAGCGCTTGCACCCGAAGACATGGACCTAAAAGCTTGGCACGCGAGGGTTCTGGCCTGGTCCGGGCGCCTTGCGGAAGCCGAAAGCGAATATCTGGAGATCTTGAAAATTTCCAAAAACGATCCCGACAACTGGGCCGGATTAGCCAGCGTGTATGCGCACGAAGGAAAAGAGAAACAGGCCCTCGATGCCCTCAACGCGGCCGTACGCCTGGATCCCAAGCGCGCTGATCTGCATGCAGCGCGAGCACGAGCCTTGCGCGACCAGGGCGAGCCTCGCGAAGCCCGGGTGGAATTTCAAAGGGCGCTGAGCCTGGACCCGGTCAGCATGGACGCTCGAACAGGGCTCACCTCTTTGCGCGGTGAACCGAAACACGAGCTTCGGCTGGGCAACGAAATCGATTTTTTCAACTTTGCTGACGCGAACCAGGACGGTTGGGTCAGTCTGGCTTCCAGATGGACACCGCGATTGAGCACGAATGTCGCCGGAACCTTTTATGGCCGTAGCGGCGTTAACGCCGGGAAGTTTGTCGCAAGTGCGACAGCGCGTCTGCCCCATAGCCTTGCCGCGACGATTGGCGGAGCGCAGGGGCACGACAACGGAGTAATTCCCAAGAGCGAAGCGTTTTTCGGCGTGGACCGAGGGTGGAAGGTCAGCGAGAACAAGTTCCTACGGGCCGTGGAAACCGATTACGGGCAGCACTGGTATTGGTATCAAGCCGCGCGAATCCTCACCCTAAGTGGATCTGCGACGGTCTACATGCCTAGTGACTGGACATTCACGCTCGCCGCAACCGGTGCGCGCAGCGGGTTTTCAGGCACCGGCATCGAATGGCGCCCTTCGGGAATGGCACGCCTCGGATTCCCGTTGCTGGCATGGGCAGACCGACGCCTTTCCGGAAATACGTTTTTCGCGGTGGGCACCGAAGACTTCGCGAGGGCAGATCAGATCGGCAGATTCGCCTCACAGACGTACGGCGGTGGATTGCGGTTCCAGTTTTCGTCGCGGCAAGACATAAGCTTCGCATCGTCGTATCAGAAGCGCACACAGAATCGCACCGATACATATCTGGGGCTCAGCTATGGAATCCGCTTTTGAAAAAATCTGGAGTCTGGGGCCTGCGGCGTTTGTGCTGAAGGCCATTGTCGCCGCCGTCATCGCGGACGGCTTGCTGCTGGCCTTTATTTTGCTTCGTCGCGCGTATCGGAAGCGCTATTTTCGGAAGCGCGATGCGCGCGTGTTCGAATTGCGCCAGCGGTGGCAAGAGCTCATTTCCGGCAAAATTCCCTACTCGGCCTGGCGCGGGAACGCTTTCGATCGCCGCATCGTAGAAACGATCGCGCTGGACGGACTGGAAGTTGGGGGCCCGGAGGAATGCGCGAGAACGCTAGCATTCTTGCGTGCCAGCGGGTTGATAGAGAAACGCATTTTTGAAGCTCGGCACTTCACTGGCTGGCGCCGCTTGCGTGCCTTGGTTGCGCTAGGTCGCACGCGAGCCCCGGAAGGCATTCCGGCGCTCGGTGAAGCGTTGCGTGACAACAACATGGAAGCTCGCTTGGCCGCCCTGCGCGGTTTGGGCCGCACGGCAAGCCCGGAAGCAGCGGAAGAGATTCTTGCCTGGGTTGGCGAGAAGGGACTCGTCGTGCCGGAGCTGCCGCTGCAGAGTGCGCTAATTCAATGTTGCGCGGAGCGCCCCCAAGTGTTGCTGCCTTACGTACAGAACGCACAGGGGCCCTTGCGGGCAGCGTTGGGCCGCGTTCTCGGCGAAGTCGCGACTCCATCTCTCGGATTGGACTTGCTGCAATTCGTCGGTGATGATCTCGAAGAATTGCGAGCGGCTGCTGCGCGCGCTTTAGCGCACGCCCCCTCCGGCCTGACGCTGGATGTTCTAAACGAACTTGCGCGAGATCCCATCTGGTTCGTGCGCCTGCGCGCCATCGTGAGCCTGGGTAAATTGTCCGATCGGCGCAGTATTCCTGCGCTGCTTCGCGGACTGACGGATTCGAACCGCTTGGTACGCTTGCGCGCGGCCGAAGCCCTCGTTGGGCTCAACATTGAAATGGTCCCGATTTTTCGGCAAGTCGTCGCCTCAGGCGACCGCTACGGCTTGCACGCGTACCTGACCGCGGTGGAGAACGCGAACGCGCTGGCAAAGCTCGAAGAGGAGCTGGAGACTTGCGGGTCGCCTGCCGGGGAGGAAAAGGAGCGCCTACTGAGCGTGCTGCGTTCCGGTTCGCTGATCACCGATGAGTTCTCCGGTCCGGCAAGCGCGACAAAGGTTGCTGTATTGCCGTGATTCGCTTTCTCGAAATCGCGAATCACACTCTGTTCTGGTATTACCTGGCGAGCAATGTCATATACCTGGTGACGCTGCTGGTAGCGCTAAAAACGAGCGCGGCTCACCAGCGCAGATTAGAAAGCCACCGCCTGAATTGGATCGCAGATACGCCGCTTGTTCCTCCCATCACTCTTATCGCGCCGGCGCATAACGAAGAAAGCTCGATACGCGTCGCCGTTCGAAACCTCTTGGAGCTGGATTATCCGGAGCTTGAAATAATCGTCGTGAATGATGGCTCGGCAGATCGCACACTGGAGGAAATGCGCGAAGAGTTTTGTCTGCGGCCGGTGCGAGCCATCTATGTTCCGACACTCGAGAGCGCTCGCGTGCGCGGGCTATACCGAAGCGGCGTGGATGCGAGGCTCCTGATCGTGGACAAAGAACCCGCTGGGAGCAAAGCAGATGCGGTGAACGCCGGCTTAAATGCCGCGACCTCGCCATACGTTTGCATTGTCGACTCCGACTCCGTGCTGGAACGCGATGCGCTGCTGCGCATCATGCTGCCGATTCTTTCCGATCCGAAGCGCGTAGTTGCTGTCGGCGGAATCATCCGTGTGCTGAACGGATCCGAAATCACGAAGGGGCAGTTGCGCCGCGTGCGCTTGCCGCGCAAGAGCATTGAAGTGATCCAAGTAATCGAATATCTTCGCGCATTTCTGATCGGCAGAGAAGCGTGGGGACAGGGCAACATGCTGATGATTATTTCCGGCGCGTTCGGCGTGTTTCGTACGGACCTGGTGCGCGCCGTTGGCGGTTACCGGCCAAACGCCATCGGTGAGGATTTTGACTTGGTGGCGCGACTGCATCGGCACCTGCGCGATAGGGGCGCGGACTACCATATTCACTTTGTACCCGACCCGATGTGCTGGACGGAAGTGCCGTCGGATTTGAAGTCGCTGGGACGGCAGCGCGCACGCTGGCAAAAGGGATTGATGGATGTGCTTTTGTCGACGGGGGGCATGTTGTTTCGTCCGCGCTACGGCAGGATCGGATTTTTTGCGCTGCCATACTTGTGGCTGTTTGAGTTCGCCGCTCCGGTTATTGAGCTTCTTGGAATCGTCACCATCGTTGTTGCAGCCGCACTCGGTGTGCTTAGCAGGGCCTTCTTTCTGCAGTTTCTTCTCTTTGGCTATGCGTTCGCGACCGTGATTTCCATTGGTGCCGTGCTGCAGGAGGAAATCACCTACAAGCGCTACAACGACTGGCAAGATGTGGTGCGCCTGGTCAGCTACTGCTTTTTCGAGCATTTTCCGTACCGGCAAATGCACATGTTCTGGCGGCTGCAAGGCATCTGGCAATACTTGCGCGGCGACGTGACTTGGAAACCGCTGAAGCGCAAAGGGCTGCAATCGGCGACCGCCCCGTAGTTCCTGGTGAGACTTCCTGGATCGGTAAAAATCGCAAGCGCACGATGCTTCGATGCTTTGCATCGCGGCATGATTTGTTTCGCGGCGGCTTGTTTTGCAGCGCTTTACTTCGCGCTGGGGATTGGCTAGCGTTAGCGAAGACGGATGCGGATCGCATGGACACGCTGACCTCGGTTAAGGACCTGCTGTTTACGCTGCTGCTTAAGGTGGGTGTGGCGTCTTCGTTTGCGGCGCTGCTGGCGCGGTGGAACACGTTTCGGCGCGTGCTTTTCACAGAGGAGCGCGATCCGGACCAAAAACTGAAACTGATGCTGTTTATGACGCCGCCGCTGATTGTGGGCGTCTCGCTACGCTTGGTGGGCTTGCCGTACCGGTTCGCAGACCTCTCGCTGGAGGGCGCGTTCCTGATGGGTTTGCTGGGCGGACGCGTGGTGGGGCCGATTGGCGGGGCGATCATCACTATTCCGGCGCTGGCGGCGCACGAATGGTTGGCGATGCCGGCTGCTGCCACCGCGGGACTGCTGGGCGGGTTGATGCGGCAGGCGATTCCGAACAAAGAAGAGCTGTGGAATTTCGGTCCTTTTACGTTTTTGAATATCCCGCGCGACGTGGTGCGCTTTGTGCGGCACGGGAAGATGTCGTGGGAACTGCTGCCGCTGCTGGCGTGCGTTGTGCTGGAGCTTGGCCGCGTGGCGATTGCCGTGGCGACCAAGCCGAAATGGTTGTTCGCGATTAATCCAGCGTGGGATTGGTGGCTGACTCTTTGTGTGCTGGCGACCCTGATGTCTGTGGCCGCGCCGCTGAAGATTTGGAACAACACGCGCATCGAAATGAACCTCGAGCGGCACCAGCAACTGCTGCTCAAGGCGCGCATGGACGCGCTTTCGAGCCAGATCAATCCGCACTTTTTGTTCAACACGTTGAATACGGTGTCTTCGTTGATTCGTTTTGATCCGGACGCCGCGCGCGGCGTGGTGCTGAAGCTGAGCAATATTCTGCGGCGGCTGCTGCGCAAGCACGAAACGTTTGTGCCTTTGCGCGAAGAATTGCAATTCATTGACGATTACCTGGACATCGAAGTGGCGCGGTTTGGACGCGACAACCTGGAAATTGTGAAACAGATCGATGAAGAGGCGCTGGAGGCGTTTGTGCCCAGCATGTTGCTGCAGCCCATTGTCGAAAACTGTTTGAAGCATGGGCTAGCGCCGAAAATCGATGGCGGCAGAATCCAATTGCGCACCGCGAATCGCGACGGACGTTTGCGGATTGAGATTGAAGACAATGGCGTGGGTATTTCCGAGGAGAAGATGCCGCACGTGTACGTTGAGGGCATTGGATTGAGCAACGTGCGCGAGCGGCTGCGCGTGTTGTACGGCACGGATTTCCGCCTGGAAATCGAGAGCCACACTGGGCAGGGAACGGTCATCCGCATTGATATCCCCGAACTTGTCTCCACGATGCAGGCCGTTGGATAGAAAGAAAGTGCGGTGCTCCTACCCCCTCCCCCCGGTTTTTGCATAAGTGTTCATTCTAAAGACACTTAAAGTCCTTTGTTTTGATACACTTTTGCAAGTGTTCATTCTAAAGACGCTTAGCAGGGCCTCCTATTGCGGTTGCGCCGCGCGATTTGAAAGTCACAGGAAACTGCGGGAAGCCGCGTGTGCCATCCAGAAATTGCGAATTTCACGGCCCACCCTCGATCGCACTCGGGGCAAACAGTAGCAGGTGGGGTACGCGGGGACAACTGGTCGGAGGTGCGGTTGAGGGGCAGGTGACCCATTTCTAAAAGCTCGGAAACGTCACGTCTCCCTGTGGTCCTCCATGGTCGCGACGGTTTCGACGGTTCCCGGCGGTTTAGATGTCGTATGATTCCGTGCGCGGAGCTAGGGGGCGACCATGGGGAAGGGTAGCTGAGTTTAAAAGCATTAAATGGTCGAAATTTCGAGTGAACGGCTATTAGCTGCAGGGAACAGCGACGAGCGGGAAGAGTTCGGAAAAATCAAAATCCGCACCCTGAAAACCGCAGGGCTGCGCCACCGCCCGTTCTGCAACCGAATGAAGCGAAAATCGCGTTTTTAGGGCTGCATTGGATACACTGGATACAGTCACTATCTTCGAGGTTTTATTGGCCCGGAGGGCAGGGATCGTAAGCAACCCCTCTGGCACTTTAATAATTTTCTCAATGTCTAGGGTTGACTGTAAGGGTGACCGTTTGGCTGTGGGCCAAGGTTCCACTGGTGCCATTTATCGTTAATGTGGACGTACCCACTGGCGTTTTCGAAGACGTACTTACCTTTGGACGATCCCGATCCTCCGCTAATGGATGTCGGAGTGAAAGTAGCAGTCGCGCCGCTTGGCAGCCCGGATACACTTAACACGACTGCATTAGTGAATCCTCCGATTGATGTAACGGACGTCGCGTAATTTGCACTCGCGCCAACCGTGACAGCCTGGGTTGTTGGCGTTGCTGAAATAGAAAAATCACTCATGCCGGTACCGGTCAGCGAAATGGAGAGGCTTGCTTGGCACGAATTATTCGTGATTTGAACGCTTCCGGTCCTGACGCCGACTGCTGTGGGTACAAACGTCACATCGACGCCACAGGTCAAGCCAGGTTGCAGCGATCCGCAGGAGTTTGTTTGCGAAAAGTCGCCAGTGGTAGTTGCTCCCAGGACGTTGATTGCAACGTTGCTAGCATTATTGACAGTAATCGTTTGCGGCGAGCTGCTCGATCCCACACTTTGAGCCTTGAATCCGAGTGCTGAGGGAGAAACGACCAGCGATGGGGGGCCCTGCGCGGGAATGGATGTTTGCACGCTATTGCCGCTGAGTGTGTAGGTCGCCTTAACTGAGCTCGTGCCCGCGCACAGTGCCGTTACCACACCATTGGCATCCACAGTTGCAACGCTGGGGTTTGAGGAACTGTACGTAACGTAGGATGATCGGCTAACGTTCAGGACAGTGCCGTCAATAAATTTAGCGAAGACGATCAAGGGCACTGTCTGGGCTGGCTTTGCAAAAACGATGCTGGACATAGAAGGAGTCAAAACCGCCGGCAAATCCGCCCGCTCTATATCAATAAAAATCGGATCCGACTCAACGCTCTGGCCGGACGCTGCAGTTCCGTCGGCGGTTAACATATATTGTCCGAAAGAAATGTTCGTGGGAACGGTGAATGAAAATTGGGCTGGTACAGACGCAGCAAGAGCACTCAGCCCGAATGGATCTTCCCCTGCGACCCCCACGGAAGTGAATGAGACGTTGGCCGGTGAAGTAACGGTCACCGATATCGTTTGGCCAGGATTGAAAATCGTGCCACTAGCTGGTGACGCGATCTGAAGCTGAGGCGGGTTCTGAGCGTCACAGATGCTCGCGGTCGCAACCAACGCGACAAAAAATGCTATGCGGAGAAGAAACAGACGCCTGTGAAACCATTGTCTCTTTTCGTTATTCATCCCTTGCACCTTAATTGGTGAATTTTGAAGTTACATTCCCCGGAGCGAAACTCAGTGGTCGCAATTCCACGCCGTGTCGGGCCGTCACGTAAGCTGCGATGTAGGAGGCTTCCCAGCACAGCGGAATGATGGCGTCCTTGAGGCCCCAACTGACAAAGGCCACAATCACATATCCAACTAGGCCGACGGTCAGTAAGCCTAGTAAGACAAGCCACGCACTGTAAGCAACCCTGTAAGCCTTCGCCATTCCGAAAGCCGCGAGAATTGCGACTGTGCTGAGGATTACTACAACAGCCGAAAATAGGTGGTGCTTTGACATTGGCAGCGTCTCGTAGGGAGCCCGAGCGATCGTGGACGGAAAGTCGTGTACCCACTGATCGAAGAAGCTAATGAGCAGGTACGGGCTAATCAAGGAATTCCAGGCAGACGCCTCAATGAGGTCCCCGTTCGGAACGAGTCCCAAAACTCCCGCTACTAAGTAGACAAACCCAGTAAAAACAAGGTATGAAATGGCCAAGCGGCGCGGCAGCGCGATCTCTGAGCTGAAGATCAACGAGATTCCGTAGGTCAGCGCAAGTACGAACACGATGACCCATGGAAGTTTTGGCAAATAGTGCTCCGAAACGGGGGAAACGGACAGGTAAAGCAGCACAATTACTGCAATGGTGGCTAGGGTTTTCCAGAGTTTCTGCACGATTGGTGGCCCGGACTCCTACGGATTGAGCTGGTTGAAATAGACGGTACTAGTCACGGGCGTGTTCAAAAGAAAGATTACTTGGTTCGGGACATTGCCCGCATCCATTACGCTGGGAGCCGAAAAGCCCAGAGACTCGGTACCGGGCGAATGGACATTCCCCAAGAATTGCGAGCCAGGACTGGGAATCAGATTGTTCAGTTCGCTGGACTCGGAAACGATGGCATCATTGGGCTGGTTATTGAAGAGTTGCTGCCAACCAGTGGATGTAAGCCGTTGCGCCAAAGGATCCGAAGGGCAACCAAGCGGCCAGTGACGAATAGCCCAAGCGGTACCACTGCTGTCCAGGCCCGGCCAATCGGTGTAGATCCCGGCTATCAAAGAGGTGGGCAGAGGGTGTGGGCTGTTATTGGCGATATTGCTTAGAGCGGGGCTCATAGGTGCATCCACCAGATCGGCCACCGCTCCACTGACGGTTCCCGCGCCGTTGAGTGTGACGGTGTTGAAGACAAATTTCTGTCTGTTGGCCAAAAGGAGCTGTAGACACCCTCCGCTTTCTTGCGGTGTAAGGAGTTGTGTGGCTAACGGTGAACCAAGGTGGGGAGAGTCGATTGTAACCAGTTTATGAATATAGCCCTGGCCAAAAGACGGGTTGAGATTGTCATTCAGAAAGCCCGGCTGCAAAGCTGCCGTGCGTGCGATGACCCCACCCATGCTGTGGGCCACGATGTCGGATTGGACGGCGGCCACGGAGATACCGATGGGATTATTCCCTCCCTTGAAATCCTCAATTCCCGCCTTGATCTGAGACAGCACACTTGATGCGTTCCACGTAAAGCCCAAGGAATTTCTTTGAGCTCGCAACAGCACCCGCTGCGGATACGGAGGATCACTTGCGGTGATTAGGTTCCCGATGATGCCGTCGTAGTTCGCGCGAATCAGGCGAAACCTGAGATCTGCGGTATTCGGGCCGGTGACGAGGGGAAAGAAGTTATCCCAAGCGGAAGAACTATCCCACATTCCGTGGATTAATGTCACAGGTGGTCGCGCGATAGTCACGGGCGCTGTCGCAACGGTCACGGGATTTCCGCTGGTGATGTCTTGGACTTTGAGGGAAACGGACCGGCATTGCAGGAGGTCGTCTGTTCGGGTATTGAGGTTACAGACGCCCGACTTAAAACCACCGTTGCCTGTCGGCCTGGCGAAATCTTTCGGGGCGCGATACACCGCGAACGCATAGGCGACGCCGTTAATATCCGCACTTCCGGCGGTCACGGTAACTTGGCTCTGGGAGAAGTTCGTGTCACCCGGGCTCCCCAGTGCTCCATCTTCATTGGGCGCAGTGCTCTGTGTCCCCTGGTCGTTCAAAAGTGCGACCATGAACGAATGGCCAGCGATATTTGTGCCCTGAATGCGGACAACTACTTGTGTCACGCCGTCCGCAGCAACGCCCGCCACCGCACGACCACTTGCCAGAAGAGATTGGAGTTGGCTGGAGCTCTTGACTGCCGATCCCGTCACTAAGTTCGGAATAGGGTCCTGGAGGACCACTTCTGTGTCTGACGGCACCGAAACGTTAATGCTCCAACCTCCAGCTTCATTATTGTTGATGCATTGGTCCTCTTGTCCGATCCGCACCCAGTTAGTGCTGCACGTCCGACACGCGCCGGATGCATCCAACCAGAAACCGTTGTTCGGCGGCGGCTGGCAGTCCTGCAGGGGTAGTCCAAGCGCACTTACAATGCCGGTCATATAAAAACTCACGGCAGCTCCGTAACATCCTGGCGGAACGCCGCTGACATCAAATTTGACGGTTGCACCGCCTGCTCCATCGCCGGGTTGTTGTATTGCAGTGACGACCGCCGACGGTAAGGGAGGTGGAGCGGAGTTAAACACAACCGAGACCGAATTGATCGTCAGAAAAGCCCCTGGACTGCTATTGTCCGGGTAAGAGACCTGAGAAGGTGGAGAGTTCACTGGCATTATAGGCGTACTGACTTGAATAGTTCCGCAGGTGTTGACTTGTGCCACGGCGGATTTCGCGCCGATCCCGACATTGAAAAGGAGCAAGGCTCCTATAAACAGCCATAAATACGCGACGTTCCTATCTCTGCTTAACGAGCCCGCCCAACACTCCTATTCGATGGCTCATAATCCGCTCCTAGCACCTAAATGAGGACCCAGCTTCGTCTTTTTAAGATGTTGCAGTGTTTTATCGGGTAGATTCAGAATCGTCAAGTCAAAATATACTAACCATCGATGTTAAAAATGTCGTATGAGGTACTACCGCGCAAGAGGTATTGCGAGTGCTCTATGGACTAACCCCAGCCCAGTGTCGTGTGGCGTTGCTGTTGAGCGACGGGCACGCACCGCGAAAAATCGCGAGCATGGTCGGCGTCACTGACAATACTGTGCACTCGCAGATCAAGAGTATCTTCTCGAAGACGGGCGTTAAGCGACAGGGCGAATTAATTCGGCTGCTCGTTGGCAATTCAGGCATGGCAATTCAAGGAGAAAGCCGCCCTGATTAGAAGGTAGATCAGAAAGGCTTTCTTCAGCGGCTGAAGCCGATTTTGTAGCGTCGCGCTACGCGGGGGCTCGAAGCCCCCGCCTCCTAAAAAAGAAGCTCGACTCGGATTATGAGAATCGTAGGGATACGGCATCCCCGGCTCCCTTTCTTTTTGAAAAAGGCGAATAATGGAGGCTTGACACTGAGGAAATGCAACCCGCGCCTGGCATTTCTGAATCGTTTAACGAAGAGGAGGGTGGCTCATGCTTACGATTGCCAACCCCCGGATACTGGGCGCCGCTTTTTTTTGGATGCTGTTATTTGCTGGGCTATCGACTGATGCTCAGACAGCACCGCAGGGTCGCGCTCCGACAGCACCAGCGAGTCGTGCGCCGACAGCACCACTGACGCACGCTCAGGGAGCAGCGCTGACTGTTCGGGTCGAGGAGCCTGGAGACGGGACACATCACTATTTGTTACCGCCGATAAACCTGGATGTTATTAAAGCGTTTTCGGATCGGATCGCCACAAGCGAACGCTACGCGTTGACAAAAACGCCTGCCGAATTGGTTGTGTTCATCGTCTGTGTCGATTCCGGTAGAGACACTCCCGCAGAAGTAGATTTCTGCACCTATAAGTTTGAATATCGCTCAAAGAAGGCACCCGAATTCGACATGCCGTTAGGGACGCCCAGTCCTGTCGCTGGGTTTAAAGCTTCTGAAATCGCTGAGAACATTTTTCAGACTTTCCTTGCGGAAACAACGGAGGCGAAGTTATCGGTGGCAGAATTGGAACCCACATTTCGCGTCGCAGAGTTTTGTTCCAAGCCTGCTAATCAGGCGCCTTGCAGCGGAAAGTTTCAATGATGGCTAAGACCCAGGCGGTCAACTAGTGTTGGGAATTAGAGAGCTGCGGGAATGGACGTTTTGCGAAAATCTTGACCCTTGAACAGGAGCGGCTCGCCGGAGACTTTTGCAAGGGCGTAGGAAAAGCAATCGCCGAAGTTTAAGCCGGCCGGATGGCGGCCTTTGCCGAAATCCGACCAGGCTTGACGGGCGGCGTGCGCATGCTCCTCTGTAGCCGGCTCGATATTGATACCTGCCGCGCGGAAGAATGAATCCCACTGGCGGCTACCTGCGTCTCCGGTCTGTGACTCCACGACTGCCGAAACCTCGACGAATGTTGCAGCAGAGATGCGGCAGACTTCTGCCTCGCTGATGGCGCGTGCAAACGCTTCAGCATCCTGTTCTCCGAAAAGAATGGCAAGGAGGGCGGGAGTATCAACGATCATGGGGGATCAGTCGAGGGAGGCCCTTGTCGTCGTAAAGGAACTCGCCATGGTCGACTGGGGCAGATTTCAGGTGGCTCGCGCAGCGGCGACCGATGCGGAGCAATTCCGCCGCCTTCACATCGCGCTTTCTTGTGCGGCAAACGCGAGCGAGGCGCTCTTGTAGGGCAACCGTGACGGCGCGGGTCATGGACTCGCCGGTTTCATCGGCGAGTGTCTGGGCAAGCTTGTGAGTTTGGGGATCTTTTATATTCAAGCTCATGCGTCCACCATAGCAGAATAAAGTCTACCATTCTTCCGTCATACACAAATGGACCTCTTGACAGCCACATGTATATTCTGTAGATTCTGAATAGACAGAACTAACTGACGACAGGGAAGGCCATGAGCACACACACGACCCAGTACACGCTGACGCCGGTGGCGCAGAAGTTTATTTTGCATTGGGGGGAGATGGGGACGCGGTGGGGGATTAATCGCACCGTGGCGCAGGTGCATGCGCTGCTGTTTCTGGCGCCTAAGCCGCTGCCGGCGGACGAGATTGCGACTACGTTGGCGGTGGCACGGTCGAATGTGAGCACTAGCTTGCGCGAGTTGCAGGGGTGGGGGATTGTGCGCGTGGTGCATGTGTTGGGGGACCGACGGGATCACTTCGAGTCGATCAAAGATGTTTGGGAGATCTTCCGGATTGTTTCGGAGGAGCGCAAGCGGCGGGAGATTGATCCTACGCTGCGGGTGCTTGCGGAGTGCGTGCAGGAGTTGAAGGCGGGGCCGCAGGGGGATGCATACACGCGAGAGCGGCTTACGGCCATGCTGGAATTCTTGTCGGCGATGACCGGGTTGTTTGAGGAGATTTTGCGCATGCCGACTGGAGCGTTGAAGGGCGTGGTGAAGCTGCGGGGGAAAGTGATTACTTTGCTTGGTGCGGAGAAGAAGAAGGCTGGGTGAGTTGCGGATAGTGAGTAGTGGGGAAGAACATGATTTCACTGGCATCGGAGTTTACTGACGGAAAAG
>JAOAPV010000127.1 GCA_025463055.1 Candidatus Acidiferrum typicum | reverse complement strand
TGGGGAGTGCGGATTTTGCACCCGCACGGCTCGATGGCTGTTGCCAATTCTGGAGCGACGCGGGTTGGCGGTGGCGCCGCTGCAGGATCCGCGAGTGGGCGCGCTGTTGGGATTGTCTCGATCGGAGTTGCTGCGGGAGCTGCGGTTTCTGCTCTCGGATGGGAGTCAGTTCGGCGGGGCAGACGCAGTGCTTGCTGTGGCTCGGGAGATTTGGTGGGGGCGGCCGCTGGTCTGGCTGGCGAGGGTTCCCGGAATGGTGGAGCAACTGCGGCGGGGATATTACTGGTTTGCGGGACGGCGGAGTTGTGCGGCGGTGCGGTGCGAAGTTCGGCGCGCAAGTTGAAGTAAGGAAGCACAAGGCACAAGACAGCCAGAAATGGCTGTACCACAGGAGAGCGGAAACGCATGGCTCTGCGATTTGTGGATTTTTGGCGCTGGGATGGCAGGGTTAGCCGGAAGACGTACGCGATCGTGGGCGTCAGCGCGTTCGCGATCAAAAGCATCGTTGACCGTGTGCTTGGGGCGCAGTTGCTGGGATATCCGCGCGGTCTATTCTTGAACTACTGGGCGCCGTTGGGGGCGGCGGCGCGTTTTAGAAACGTCTCAGAGTCCGAATCACGATACCTTCTGCTGATGCTGCTTTGGGCTATGCCGTTCATTTGGATCGGCGTGGCGATGAGCGTGAAGCGGTTGCGCGATGCCGGCCAGCCGCTGTGGCTAGCGGTTTTATTTTTCGTACCGTTCATTAACCTGCTTTTCTTTCTCGCGCTGTGTTTCCTTCCGTCGCGGCAAGTGGCGAAAACCGAAGTGGCCGCGCCTTGGCCATCAGTGCGACCGCTCGATGGAATCATACCGCGGAGCCAGCTTGGGAGCGCGCTGCTGTCGATCGCGTTGACGTCCTTCATTGGGCTGTTTTTCACGGTGCTTGGCACAGCGGTAATGGGTTCGTACGGTTGGAGTCTGTTCGTGGCGCTGCCGTTTTGCTTGGGGTTATTTGCCGTGCTGCTGCACAGCTATCACGGGCCGCGGGACCATGGCACTTGTATGAGGGTTGCGCTGTTGCCCGTGGGCCTGATGGGTCTTGTGCTTCTTGTGGTGGCGATCGAAGGACTGGTTTGCCTCCTGATGGCAGCCCCCCTGGCGCTCGTCCTAGCTTGGTTTGGTGGGTCGCTTGGCTACTACATTCAGGGGAATTATTGGGGAGCGAAACGTGGCGCGGCGATGCTGTCCATCGTGTTGTTCGCGATGCCTGGAGTTTTTGGTGTGGAGCGCGCGGCCGGGTTGAAGCCGCCCACATTTGTAGTGCACACATCGATTGACGTACACGCGCCGCGGGAAAAAGTGTGGCAGCAGGTCATAGCGTTTGCGGAAATTCCTGCGCCAACGGAGATGCTCTTTCGCGCGGGTATTGCTTATCCGATTCGTGCGGAGATTACAGGGCGCGGGGTTGGCGCGATGCGCCGGTGTATTTTCTCCACCGGTCCATTTCTGGAACCCATAGAGGTTTGGGACGAGCCACGGCTATTAAAATTTGGCGTGACGGCGAGTCCCGCACCGTTGAACGAGTTGACGCCTTACGGTCACATCGAGCCGCGACACTTGCATGGATATTTTGTTTCCGAAGAAGGCCAATTCCTCTTGACCGCGTTGCCTGATGGGGGAACACGACTTGAAGGGACGACGCATTACCGGAATGCGATGTGGCCGGCGGCGTACTGGCGTATCTGGTCGGACTATATCATTCATCGAATCCACCTGCGCGTGCTGAATCACATCAAGGAGGCTGCGGAAAATTCAGGTGCAGGCGTTTAAGTCAGGCTTTAGCGGTGGCGGCGGACTCTAAGACGCGCTGGTAGTAGCGCTCGTATTGGGGGATTACGTCGTTGGCGCAGAATTTTCGCTTGGCGTTGATGCGGGCGCGCTGGCCCATTTCGCGGCCGCAATCGGCTCGCGAGAGGATCTCGATCGCGTAGCAGCCGGCTTCTTTCACGTCGCCGGGTTCTACTAGAAAACCATCGACGCCGTGCTCTACGACTTCCGGGACGCCGCCTACATTTGTGGCGATTACGGGGACTTCGCATGCCATAGCTTCGAGGGCGGCGAGGCCAAAGGATTCGAGCTGCGAGGGCAGCAGGAACAGATCGGCGGCCGATAACTTTTCGTAGACGGCGTTCTGCTTGCCCAGGAAGAAAACGTCTTTCTGTAGTTTCTTTTTTCGGACTAGGTATTCGGCGGCACCGCGGTCGGGGCCGTCGCCGATCAGCACGAGCTTTGCGGGCATTTTGGCGCGCACCAGGGCGAAAATCTCCACGCAGTCGGGTACGCGTTTTACCGGACGGAAATTCGAGAGGTGCATCAGGATGGGCTCTCCGTTGGGGGCCCATTGCGCGCGTAAGGCGCTGGCGTCAGTGCGGGTGTATAGGTCGCAGTTGACGAAATTGGGGATTACGTCGATCGGGCGCTTGATGTCGAATTCTTTCAGAGTTTGCGTCAGAAGATAGTTGGAGATGGCGGTGACACCGTCGCTTTGCTCGATGGAGAAGCGCGTTATTGGGAGGTAGCTGCGGTTGCTGCCGACCAGAGTAATGTCCGTGCCATGCAGCGTGGTGACGAAAGGCAAGCGGCGCGGTGCTGCCATCGAGCGAGCGAGCATGGCGCTGACGGAATGCGGAATCGCGTAGTGCACGTGAAGGATGTCGAGGGCTTCAGACTCGAACACTTCCAGCATCTTCGTGGCGAGGGCCAGCGTGTACGGCGGGTGGTCAAACAGGGGGTAGGAGGCGACTTCGACTTCGTGAAAGAAAATGTGCGGGTCGGCGAGGTTCATGCGGATGGGCGGGGCGTAACTGATGAAGTGGACATCGTGTCCGCGCGCGGCGAGTTCCTGGCCAAGCTCGGTTGCGACTACGCCGGAGCCGCCATACGTGGGATAGCATGTGATGCCGATGCGCATAAGGTTGGGCTGCTGTGATCTCTCCGCCTTGCCGCAGTACCTTACATCAAATCCGATGCTGACTGCGCATCTTGCGAGCCTGCGAGGTCGGATGCTAGAGTCGCGCACCTGGCACGATCGAACCCCGGCTCTAAAGGAATACCCGGTTAGACGCACGGGCGTCCCGGAACGTGACAGGGCAAACGGGGCAGCTGACGGCTCATTTAGGGCTGGGACGAGCGCAATATTGGCGAAAATGAGGAGTCAAACAGTCCAAGGAAGCTAAGAAATTGATGGTGGCGACGCGGCGGCACATGAAAAGGAGTCGCGCCATTGCGATGCTAGGGTTTGCTTTGGAGGCGGTGGCGAAGGGCCGGGCGGTTTTGCGGCTGGATACGCGCGCACATCACAAGCAGTTGAATAACGTGGTACACGGCGGGATCTTGGCGGCCATGGCCGATACGGCGAGCGCGATTGCGGCGTACACAACGGTGCCTGCAGGGGTCGCGTTGGCTACGGTGGAACTGAAGATCAATTATTTGGAGGGCGTGCCGGGCGGAAGAGTCAGGGCAGAGGCGCGCGTGCTACGCACGGGCCGGAATTTTGTGGTTACCGAGTGCGAGATTTTCGACCGTGGAGGCACGCTTGCCGCTAAAGCATTGCTGACCTTCGGCGCTGCGGGCGGGCACTCACTTCAAAGATAAACGGCAGCTATTCTACGCTGTTTACTCTTCGCCACCGTTCGCGGATTCTTCGCCGTCTTTGTGGACGTACTTGATCACGCGCTTGAAGACCAGCAGATTGGGGCTGCCCTGGCGAGTCAACTTGATGCAATCGCGGTCGTACCATTCGACCGTACCGCGCAGGACTTCGCCGCTATCCAGCACTATTGCCATGGGGGTGTGGGCCTGCATCTGCTTGACCCAATAAAAATTTTCCGCGTGGGTTAATTCCGGCGGAGCGGGCTTCTTGCTCGGTGCGGGACCGTTGTTGCTGTGCTGCGGTCGGGGGGGAGCTTGTTCCTTAACGTCCGCGAATCCCGGACGGAACATCCGTCGGTTCACCATGACTGCTCCTTATCGAAGTGGCAAGGCTGCTATCAGTTCGTATGATGCGCCCAAAGCGCGCTGGGTTACAGTACAGAAAATAATTACAAATTAGCAAGGATGCGCTGCTGCGTTTACACGCCCGAGACAATTTTGCGTTCTGCGGCGGTCACCAACGATGCCGCAAGTGCGTCGAGGCCGAGTTGGCGATTGAGATTACGGCGCGCGCCGGCGTGGAGTTCGTCGAATCCGGAAATCGCGCGCATAACCCATGTGGTGTTTACGGAATTAGCTAGGGCTGTGAGCTCCTTGACTAGTGGAGCGTTGCGAAGCGTCGGTTGGTTGACACCTGAGGTGAGTTCGAGCAGATCGCTCAGCAGGCCATAGAACACGGATATTTGCTCTTCGAAAGAAGACTCGCGATCTTTCGCAAGGGCCGCAGTATCTGCAAAAAGTTGCGCGAAGCCTTCGCCGCGCGCTGCGCGCTCCAAAATGCGCAATGCGTTTCTCCGCTGCTGTTGGGCTTGCTCGAGATTCATTTCGATGGCGAGGCCGGGACTGCCTTCGGCGAGCTGCGCGGCGAGTTTGCGATCGGCGGGCTTGTAGTCGGTTTTATCCTGCAGAATTTTCTCGACGTCGGACGGCGGGAGCGGCGCGAAATGAAATTGCAGGCATCGGGAGACGATTGTGGGCAGCAATGCGTAGGGCGAAGGAGCCGTGAGAATCAGCGTTGCGGAGCCGGGCGGCTCTTCGAGGATTTTAAGGAAAACGTTGGCGACGTCCCAGCGCATGGTGTCCGCGCTGTCAAGGATGAACACGCGACGCCGGCCCATGGGCTGAAAATACGCGGCACGCTGCACGGCGCGGAGCTGGCCGACGCGGAGCATCGGGCGAGCTACAGGGGTTTTCAGGCGCACGGGGTCGGGAACTAAGGCCCAGACGTCTGGATGCGATTGCAGGATTAGCGGGACGCGTTCGACTGTGGCGGCATCGGCACTTTCGCCGCGCTCGGCAAGGCCTTGCTCGATCAGTGATTGGGGATCCGCTAGCAAGCTGATGCGCTGGCATGTGGCGCACTCACCGCAAAAATCGTCAGTGAGGCGCTCGCAATTCGCGGCCTGGGCAAACATGCGCGCGAGGGTGAATTTGCCGACGCCGCGCGGGC
>JAOAPV010000126.1 GCA_025463055.1 Candidatus Acidiferrum typicum | reverse complement strand
TCTTTATCGTGCAACAAAATCTCTTCGGTTGGCTTTGTCACAATGCGTTTCCTTCCTATGTCCCTGCATATTCAAAGCTGTTGTTCGTAGTCTCCTGCACCCGCACCCGCTCCAGCTTCGCCTTAGGAAAACTCTTCAGCCGCTCGAAAATCTCAATGCACAAGTTTTCTGTGGTCGGCACGGTTTCCCGGAACGCCGCCACATCCTCATTCAGCGAACGGCAATCAAACACTTCGATGACCTCGCGCTCCACAAAGCTATCCAAGTCCGCCAAATTCGCAATCATACCCGTTGCCGGATCGACGTCTCCCGAAACGCTGATCTCCAGCACATAGTTATGGCCGTGGCCGTAAGGATTCGCGCATTTTCCAAAAATTCGCGCGTTCTCCTCCTCACTCAATTGGTCCGTATGCAACCGGTGCGAAGCCGCAAACCGGTACCGCCGCCCGAGTTCAATCTTCCGTCCCACTAACTTCCCGCACCGTTCCGGTAACAATCCGCAAACAAATCGGGCGACTCATACAACCGCACGCGATGCAGTTGTCCCTGCGTAATCTTTGGCTCCAGCAATTCCCAAATTACCCGGGCAATATTCTCGCAAGTCGGAATCTGCCCCTTCAGCTCGGCCACCTCATAATTCAAGAATCGATGATCCATTCGCTGCATTACTTCGCGCTCCAGAATGTCTTTCAGCGCCTTCAAATCCAGCACCATTCCCGTAACCGGGTCCGGCTCTCCCGCCACCGTCACTTCCAGGGTGTAGTTATGTCCATGCCCATGCGGATTGTTGCATTTGCCAAAGACGCGCCGGTTCTCTTCCGGCGAAAGCGCCGGATTGTGGTAAAGATGCGAAGCCGAAAATTCAATCTTCCGCGTGATCAGCACCATGTTGGTCTCGCTATGTAGCAGCCTTCAATGAGATTCGCCGGCCCTTCCACTCCACAACTCCCCGCGAATGCGCCCGGTACGACGCCCAAAGCGCACCCGCGTACAACACCACGGCGGGTATGTAATACAGGATGTAGATACCTCTGAATTGGTTACGTAAGAGCGTGCTCGCGTACACAGCGTGCCGCGCTACTAAGAGCCCCAATCCCGCTACAAACGCAATCGGCGCTTTCAATCCGAGAATTATCAGCGCAAACGGAATCCATGGCACCACCGAGAACAATTCCCGATATACCGCGCCTGGCGTTCCTCCAATCAGCAGGTACAAATTTTTCTTCCAACCTTCCCACATCGCTGGAAACGATCGGTACATCCGCACCCGCACTACACCCGCTCCCGAACCAAACCAAATCCGATATCCCGCTGCCTTCGCCCGTTTCGCCAGCGCCACGTCCTCCAAAACTTCCGCCGCCACCGCTTGGTGCCCGCCAATCGCGTCGTAAACATCCCGGCGAACCATGAGGAATTGACCGTTTGCTGCAGCCGCTTCCGATTTTTCATCATTCACGGCGTCATACGAAAAATATTTCGCCAGCCGGCAATACACAAACGGAATCAGCGCCTTTTCATACCAAGCTTGGGTAACCTGGTCCGGCGAGAACGACACCAGCATCGCGCTCTTCTCCTCCGCAATTCGCAACGCCCGCGCCGTAGCTCCATTTAGCAACTCCGCGTCCGCATCCGTGAACAACAGCCATCGGCTGCTGGCGTGTTTTGCTCCCTCCCACACTGCGTGATTCTTCCCAAGCCACCCAGCCGGGATCGCCCGCGTCTCGAGCAATTGCAAATTCCGGATCTCCTGCATGAGCCCGCGCACAATCTCCGCGGTTCGGTCTGTCGATTGGTCATCCACCACAAGGATTTCAGAAATCTCCGGCTGCCGCGCCAGCGACCTCACGCACGTCTCGATGACGATTTCTTCGTTTCGCGCCGGCACGATCGCGGTAATACTTTCTCCAGGCGTGGGTCCAGGAACAGTCGGGGCAGCTTCGCTCTTCGCGGAAGGAGTCGGCATAATGTGGTCGAACCGACGTTCTCGTTTCGGGGCAGTTACGTTAGTATACCATCCATGGGAAAGAGCCAAAGACTCGGAGCTTGGGGCGCCCTAGCCTTTGGGATCGGTATGATCGTGATCTTCGCCATGCCCAGCTACCGCCAGGGCGAAGCCTCCCTTTCCGGAAGCGTGGCGAAAGATTTCCCGCTTGAACTGTCTGGTAAGCCCCTTCATTTGTCGGATTTGCGCGGCAAAATCGTCGTTCTCGACTTCTGGGCAAGTTGGTGCCCGCCCTGTGTTCAGGAAGCGCCGTCGCTCAATCGCCTTCAAAAGTACATTGAGTCTCGCAACGCCCTCGTTCTCGGCGTCGCCGCCGATGAAGATCCCTATGCCTTCTCCAAGTTCATCGTGGACCAGGGCGTCACGTTCCCCACCTACCGCGATCCCGCCACCAAAGAGCGCGGCTCCCCCATAGCTCTTTCTTACGGCACGTCTGTGATTCCTGAAGCCTACATTATCGATCGCCACGGCAAGATCGCCCGCAAAGTAATCGGTCCGCAGGAATGGGACTCGGCAGATATGCGCGCCTATTTCGACGCCCTCCTCGCTCAAAACTAGCTAGCCAACTTGTCATTCGTGGTCCACGAGATCGCATCGCCCTGCGCCGTGGATTGCGGGCTCCCGATACTGGTGTGTGACATCGAACAGACAAACATAAAGATTTGTGCTTTTCTTTCCAGCACTAAAGTCAACTGGTTTTCAGGGGAGACTTGATGTCGATAGTTGGGTGCAATGACGAATGAAGAAATGACGACGAGGAAAAGCGGCGGTGCAGGAAAAACCAAGCGTCATCCGATGGCCGTTTGAAGCTCGCGCTGAACTATATCCGGAAAACGCCAGCCGCATACTGACGAGGGTCAGAGAAATTAGCTTGCATGGATGCTATTTGGAATTCGCGCCGCTTCAAAAAGGAACACACGTAGTCGTGAAGATTTTCGCCGGGTCGGATTTCTTCGAAGCTAACGGGAGTGTGGTTTTTTCGCAGCCCAATATGGGACTGAGCCTCGCGTTTCGTGACGTGAAGCCCTACTTCTTGGCGGTGCTGCAGAAATGGCTGAAGCAAGCGATACAAGAGAACAAGCCGAAGTAAGTCCAGGGCGGATAACTTGCCCGCATATACAAGAACCTGCCGCGCTTTAAGCTATTGAAAACACTAGAAATTTTATTTGGGGTAGGGAACTGACGGTCGGTTGCCCTGTGGTGGTTAGCCCCCTACCCCGCGAGTGGTCTTGCTGGTATAGACGAAGGCAAGGGGGAATTAGTTTCCTGGAAAACGAAAGAATTTTTGATGGTTCGTGTCGGGATTTTGACGGAGTCGGCTCCGTGCGGGCAAATTGGATGGAGCGGCTGGCCAGTCTGAAGACTGTCCACTACAGGCATAAGAGATAAGCCTCGCCTTCGCTCGCTGGGGCGCGCTCAAGCACGCCCCTACGACTTACGACGAGGTGGAAAGGTCGATTGTGTCCAGGTAGCGAGCTACAGAGACATTCCATTTGAACTTGTCGCGAATGGCGGATTGTAGCGATTGGGCGGCGGAAGGCTCGCCGTGTACCAGGTAGGTTTGCCTTGGCGGAGCAGGAAGACCAGTTAGCCAGCGGAGGAGTTCGCTTTTGCCAGCGTGGGCGGAGAACTGGCCGAGCTCGACAATTTCTGCGTTCACGGGGACTTCTTGGCCGAAGAGGCGCAGCGTCTTCGCGCCTTCCTGGAGTGCGCGGCCGCGGGTCCCTTGGGCTTGAAAGCCAGCCAGGATAACGGCGTTTCGCGGGTCGGGCAGACGCTGCACTAGGTGATGCATCACGCGACCGCCGGTGACCATACCGCTGGCGGAGATGATGATGCAGGGCGTCTTCACGTTGTTGATTTGCTTGGATTCGTCGGCGGTGCGGGTTAGATGAAATTTGTGGACGTCGAGCGGGTCGCCTTTGCCATCGTCGTCTTCGCGATTGAATTCGATGTCGTGATCTTCGCGGTATTTTAAGTACAACTCGGTGGCGCTGAGCGCCATGGGACTGTCGACGTAAACGGGGAGTTGCGGGATGCGCTGCTGATCTTCGAGCTGGCGCAAGTAATACATAAAGGTTTGCGCGCGGCCGATGGCGAAGGCGGGAATTACGATGGAGCCGCCGCGCTTGGCCACGCGATTTACTACGGCGGCGAGGAGTTCGGCAGGATCGCCCGTTTCGTGATCGCGATCGCCGTAGGTGGATTCGCAGAGGAGGACGTCGGCGTTCGCGGGCGGCGTGGTCGGATCGTTCAGGATGGGCTGATTGTAGCGGCCAATGTCGCCGGAGAAGACTACGACGGTTTTCTTGCCATTCTCGGTGATGGTGAGAACCAAGCTCGAGGAGCCGAGGATATGCCCGGCATCGTATGAGTCGATGTGAAATTCGGGGCTGATGTCGAAGCCACCGCTGCGGGGCATCGGTTTCAATGCGCGCAAAACAGGATCGACTTCTTCGGAGGTGTACAGGGGCTGCGGGTTTGCGTGGCGGCTATAACCTTTGGTTCGGGCGCGTTCGGCGTCTTCTTCTTGGAGGTGGGCGGAGTCTTTCAGGAGAAGGGTGGTGAGGTCGATGGTGGCGGGGTTGGCGAAGATGGGTCCGCTGTAGCCGTCCTTGACTAGGCGGGGGAGAAGACCAGTGTGATCTAGGTGAGCATGGGTTAGGACGAGGTAGTGGAACGATTTGGGATCGACGGGGAGAGGTTTGTAGTTGCGATCGCTTAGCTCTGGAGTGCCTTGAAAGATGCCACAGTCGAGCAGCAGGCGTTTGTTTGCGGCTTCGACTAGATATTTGGATCCGGTGACGGTGCCGGCGGCGCCGAGGAAGGTGAGTTTGGGCATAGGGATTTGATTCTACAGACAAGGAGGGGTTGGGCAACGCGTGGGAATTCTGGGCCGTGCGAAAGAGAAAATCTAGCGCGCCGTTCACGGAGGTTCAGGGTAAAGAGACGCTCGGAAAGCGGAGGCAACAAAAAAAGAGATTGGTGAGAGTGGTTTAGATTGTGCCAAGGTGGGGGCGCAGAAGTGCTGCGCCCCTGCGGGCTGCTTGGCGGACTGGGCAATGCTTTGGCTGACACCGGGCACCAGACAGAATTCCCTGTGCCACTTTCGCTTTAGTCTGCGGCGGTGGCGGCGGTTTCCTGCTTTTGCTTCACCACTTCATCGATTTGTAGGCCCAGGCCTTTGGCGATGCCGGTGCCGTAGGCTGCATCGGCTTTGTAGAAATGTTGGATTTGCAGTTCCTGGATGCGGCGCGGAACGCTGCTCATGCTAGCAACGATGTTGCCGATCAGACGCTGTTTAGCGTCAGCGGCCATCAGGCGGAAAAGATTTCCCGGTTGGCTGTAGTAGTCACTGTCGAGCCGGTGATTGTGACGGTCAACAGTGCCGGCGACTTCTTTGGGGCGCTCGCGATATTGTGGATTTTCCTTCGGGCCGCCGAAGCTGTTGGGTTCGTAGTTGGGTTGCGCGCCGTGATTGCCGTCGAAACGCATGGCGCCATCACGATTGTAAGTGTGCATCGGGCATTGTGGCTTGTTGATCGGCAGGCCATCATAGTTGACGCCGAGGCGATAGCGGTGCGCATCGGGATAGGAAATCAGCCGCGCCTGGAGCATCTTGTCTGGCGAGAAGCCCATGCCGGGGACGATGTTGCGCGGTTCGAAGGCGGCTTGCTCGACTTCGGCAAAATAATTTTCGGGATTGCGGTCGAGCACGAGTTCGCCGACTTCGATGAGCGGGTAGTCTTTGTGCGGCCAGACCTTGGTTAGATCGAACGGATTAAGGTGATAGGTCTCGGCTTGCTTTTCGGGCATGAACTGAACTGAGACGCGCCACTTGGGGTAGTTGCCTTCCTTGATCGCGTTGAAAAGATCGCGCTGGGCGAAGTCGGGATCCTGGCCGCGCATTTCGTCGGCGGATTCGCGCGTGAAATTCTTTATGCCCTGCTTGGTTTTGAAATGCCACTTCACGTAGAAGAGCTCGTTTTTGTCATTGATCAGGCTATAGGTGTGGCTGCTGAAGCCATCCATGTGGCGATAACCGTGCGGAGTGCCGCGATCGGAGAAGAGGATAGTGACTTGATGCAGGGATTCTGGGGAGAGCGACCAGAAATCCCACATCATGGTGGGAGATTTGAGATTGGTTTCGGGGTCGCGCTTTTGCGTGTGAATGAAATCGCCGAATTTTAGCGGATCGCGAATGAAGAAGACGGGAGTGTTGTTGCCGGTCATGTCCCAGTTGCCTTCTTCGGTGTAGAACTTGAGTGCGAAGCCGCGAGGGTCGCGCTCGGTATCGGCGGAGCCTTTTTCGCCGCCGACGGTGGAGAAGCGAATGAAGGTGGGAGTCTTCTTGCCAACGGAGTTGAAAAGCTTCGCGGTGGTGTATTTAGGCAT
Source organism: Candidatus Acidiferrum typicum (assembly GCA_025463055.1). Lineage (GTDB taxonomy): Bacteria > Acidobacteriota > Terriglobia > Acidiferrales > UBA7541 > Acidiferrum > Acidiferrum typicum_A. The sequence goes on along the minus strand of JAOAPV010000126.1, from coordinate 3,864 downwards.
GTCTGGGTTTGTGCAGAGAAAATAGCCGTGAGCGCCGGAGCCTTTTGCGTGGACTACGCGCTCGGGTATGCGCTCGCGATTGAAATGAGCCATTTTTTCAAAAAGCAGGAAATCTTCGAAGACCACGGGGCCGCGCGGGCCCACCGTGAGGGAATTCTGGTTATCGCCTACGGGGCGCCCGGCGTCCGTAGTCATAGTGTTCTTTTTTTCGTCTGCCATTGATCCTCCTGGAATGCTACGAGTAAGACTGTAGGCCGGCCGAGGGTATACTTCCAATATATAGATTGGATACAGGAGATAGGCATAGCCTATAGGTGAACGCAGTGGAACTACATCAACTTCGATATTTTTGCGCGGTGGCGGAGAGCGGATCGTTTAGCCGGGCGGCGGAGCAGTCGCACATATCGCAGCCGTCGCTGTCGCAGCAAATTCTCAAACTGGAGGATGAGCTGGGCGCGCGGCTCTTTGACCGGCTAGGGCGCTCGGTGCGCCTTACGGACGTGGGTAAGGCGTTCCTGCCGCGAGCGCGAGCGGTGTTGCGCGAATTGGAGGCAGCACGCGGCGACGTGGTGGAGCGGAAGGATTCGGTGGGTGGGGCGATTTGTATCGGTGTGATTCCCACGATCGCGCCGTATTTCTTGCCGGCGCAACTTACATTTTTGTCGCGACGATTTCCGCAGGCGCGGGTCACGGTAATAGAGGAGATTACGCCGGTGTTGCTGGACCGGCTGCGCGCGAGCGTTGTGGACGTGGCGATATTGGCCCTACCGATTCGCGGGCACGAGTTCGAGACGTTTCCGCTGTTGACGGAGCATTTATTCGCGGCGCTGCCGAGGAAGCATAAATTTGCGAGCCGTCTTTCTATTCCATTGAAAGACTTGCGAACGGAAGCTTTTCTGTTGCTACGCGACGGGCACTGCTTTCGCGACACCGCGGTGGCCGCTTGCGACCGGGCCCGGTTGCATCCGCAAATTGTTTTTGAGAGCGGACAGTTCAGCAGCATTTTGAGCATGGTGAGCGCGGGGATGGGTGTTTCGATTGTCCCGGAGATGGCGGTGGAGAAGAAATCAGGGTGCCGTTTTGTTCGGATCGAGGATACAGAGGCGTCGCGCACGATAGGAGCGGTCGTATTGCGCGGGCGCTCGCTTACGCGGTTGCACCGGGCGTTCTTGGCGCACTTGCGAGCTTTGGCGCCAATCTCGGACTAATTGACAAATTGTTGGCCACTTGGCGTTGCATGTACGACGTCGGGCCTTGTGGTGTCAAGCCGGCTAACCTTCCAGCTTTTTTTAATCTTGTCCATTGGGGCGTAAAGGAGTACAGTCCGACCAATTCTGTGGAGGTACCCCATGGACCCACTTTATTTACGCCGGCGATTGCTTCTCGTTGCAGCAGTGTGTCTCACTTGCGGACTCTTCGCGGTGGCTGCGGACGAGCCCAGCCTCACAAAGGAGCAGATCAAGCAGTTCCTTCTCACCGCCAAAGTGGTGCACAGTAAGGAATCCAAGAAAGGCGCAACCCACACGGTCCGCCTTACACTTTCCGACGGCACTATTACCCACGACGCCTCTTTCCAAGCTCTCGATCAACACAAACGCGAGATGAAGCTTGCCAATGGCACCACCGAACTGAACTTCGTGGACTCCTACAAGTACAACATCGCTGCTTATGAGCTGGCCGAGTTGCTTGGTATGGACGACATCGTGCCGGTGTACGTCGAACGCAAATGGGAAGGAAATACAGGCTCGCTGAGTTGGTGGTTGCCGGTGAAGATGGATGAGGCAGAGCGCTACAAGCAGAAAATAGCGGCTCCGGATCCGGACGCCTGGAACAATCAGATGTTCAAGATTCGCGTCTTTGATCAATTGGTCTCCGATGCCGATCCCAATTTAACCAACGTCCTAATCGGAGAGAATTGGCAGATTTGGAGGATTGATTTCAGCCGGGCATTTCGGCTGAACAAGGACGTAAAAAGTCCCAAAGACTTGGTCCGCTGCGATCGTCAATTGCTGGAGAAACTGAAGGCGCTCGACGCGAACGCATTTACAGAAAAAACCAAACGCTATCTTACGAAGGATGAAGTGAAAGCCTTGATGGCGCGACGAGACAAGATTGTGGCGCAGTTTCAGACGATGATCGCTCAAAAAGGCGAGAACGAAGTGCTGTACTGAGTGGTCTCGCCGCTGAATTAAGCTCCTGCCCTCTCATTCAAAGTAGCTTGCTCTTTTAGGTCCCCTGGGTCTAGTGTTCTGGTACACGTTATATTTTTTGCCGGTGATCCCGGTGATAAGGAGAGAAAACATGGTGAAGAAGAAACTCGGTCTGCTGTTGGCAGTGGTACTTACCTTCCCGATCGCAGTGGCGGTGTTTGCGCAAGACCCGCCGGCGAAATCAAAGGAGACGCGCTGGGAGGGTAGAGTTGAACGAAGTAGTAAGGAGCAGTCGAGCTTAACAGTTCGTAAGGCTGGCGGTGGTGCAGAGAAGACCTGTGTCTACGACAGCTCGACAAAATTCGTTAGCCAATATCATGCGGACAAGAAGGTTAACGACATTGATGCCAGCCAAATCAAAGACGGGGACTATGTGATTTGTAAGGGCACCGCCGACAAGGGCGGCGTAATCCACGCAACTGTAATCTCTAAGCGGCTCTCCCACTCGCAGTAGTCGCACGCCCTCGTCTCTGTACCGATCGAGGCTTAGTTAGTATCTAGATCGCGGGGTCTTCCCATGAAGGCTCCGCGATTTTTGTCTTTGGCGTTGCGGGTCGGCCTACTAGCGGTATCCCGTTTGGTTGACTTGTGCAATGGTCGCAGCCTAAGATGCCCGCAATAGAGGACGACCTCCGTAAACGCAATGCTCTCAATAAAAATCTGCGGATTGTCTAGATGGCTTTTAGGAGTCAGGAAGGTGCTCCGCCGTCCGGTGTGTGTTTCTACCCACAGCGCCCACATTTCCCTGCTACTGGTCCTGGTCTGCGCGGTGCCAGCGTGGGCAGGACCAGCAACCGCTCCGGTGAAAGCGCCGGAATCCGTGGTCGCCATCGGCGATGTCCATAACGACTTTGACGACTTCGTCGCCATTCTTCAGCACACCGGACTTGTAGACAAGCAGAACCATTGGGCAGGCGGGAAGACGACGTTCGTCCAGGTCGGAGACCTTTTGGATCGCGGCCCCAAGCCGCGCGAAGTCCTGAACCTGATGATGTCACTGGAGAAAGAAGCGGCACAAGCAGGCGGCCGAGTGGTCAGCCTGCTCGGTAACCACGAAATGATGAATATCATGGGCGACCTGCGGTACGTCACGCCCATGAACTATGGCAGCTTTGCGGGCGCCAATTCGGAGCAGCGGCAGAAAGCTGCGTATGAAGAGTACGTGAAATGGAGAGGCAGTCACGCGTCGTTGCTAGCCGAGCTCCCGCAGCCCATGGAGCTGACCGAGGCAGAGTGGGTGGCACGGCATCCGGCAGGTTTCGTTGAGCAGCGCGAGGCGCTGGGTCCAAAGGGAGAATACGGCCAGTGGCTGCGAGGACATGCCGCCGTGGCCGAAATCGAAGGAATCATTTTCTTGCACGGGGGAATTCATCCTGACGTGGCCAAAATGAATCTCGATGCGATCAATAACCGGATCCACGACGAGATCAAAGAATTTGATGACTTGAAACAGTATCTGCAGAACGAAAAGCTGATTCTGCCGTTTTTTAATTTGCAGGAAATCAATAATGTGCTTCAGGCGGAAGTTGTTGCTGAGCTGAAGTCGCGTGTGTCCGGCAACGAAGAGCGCAAAGCTAAGATCCAGGAATTCTTGAAACATGTGGATTGGCTCAGCGTGCGGGTTGATGGCCCGCTGTGGTTTCGCGGTTACGAC
>JAOAPV010000038.1 GCA_025463055.1 Candidatus Acidiferrum typicum | reverse complement strand
CATTGGCGAGAGGCGAGCGCCAGCTGATGTAGCCGCGGTCGAGGTCCACCTCGTCGATGCCGACGATCGAGACGACGTGTTCGAGGCCGGCGGCGTCCTTGTAGGTCACGGTTGCGCCGAAGAAGACACGCGTAGCGGCCGCCCCCCGCCGCGGAGCGGCGGGATCGACGACCACGGCCGCGTCAATGCGTTTCGTGAGAAAGCGAATCCGCGAATCGATCTGGCCTAACCGTCGTTTGCCGTAGAGGTAGTCGGCGTTTTCACTGCGGTCCCCGTTACTAGCAGCCCACGCTACGACCTCCACCACCGCAGGCCGCTCGCGACTCAGTAGGAACACATGCTCGTCTTTCAGCCGCTGCAACCCGGCGGGAGTGATGTAGTTTTTGAGTGTCGGCCCCGCTTCCTCGCGCACTGGTCCTCGGAGCGGCCGCTTTGTTCGCATTTGCCAATCTGCCATGGGATTTCGTGTACTTGTGGGTGACTCAATCTCGGAAGGCCCGCGCCTCGGTCCCGATAATTCCTCGCACGGTGGAACGTGACGTACGCGGGCTAGATGTCGAATGATACATCGGTCTTTCCTGTAGCAGTCTTAGAAAATGTGGTGACCCGTCCGATTGCATATCGAGGCGAAGAAGTATGCGGTTCACCTAAGCGATGAGCCGACGAGGTGCACATTTCCAATGAATTGTTTGTATTCGACCTGTAGGTTCACACTGATTCCGGACGGATGGTCGGCAACCCTTACTAAATCTGGTTACGTCAGAGTTGCCCGTGATCCGCCCAGAGTCTCGAATTGGCCCCGGGGTCCTGAGGTTCAAGCCACTGAGCTCTCGTCGATTACTCTCAAGAATCTCGTCAGCTTTCGCTGAGACTAAGGTGGAAAAACTTGTTAGATCGCACGCCTGCGCTTCCTGCAGTCGAGTTTCGCGTCCGAGCGATCACAACAGACTCGCGAAGAATTCACGCGGCTTTCTCTGAACTGTAGCAACTCTGCGGGCGACAGACGGCATGCTACGGTCCGACACTCGCCTCACGGCTGAATCGTGAGGAAACTTCACGTGAGAGGAATTGCGACATGAAAATGTTCAGGTTCAACGAATTGCCCAAGGCGTTTGTGCTCGCCTGGACCATTCTGGTCTTTGCGGGTCTCGCACACGCGCAACGTAGCGCGAGCCTTGACGACGATGACGATAAGAAATCACCGACGCCGCCAGGACTGTATATCACACCAATGGCCTTGGCTAACGCGGTCCAGCAGCCATTGAATCCTGGCCTCACAAATTATCCGAACTTCGTCGCGGGCCAGGCGGTAAAGGCCGTGGTCAGTCCGGATGGCAATACCCTGGCGATCTTGACAGCCGGAATGAACTCGCTGTACGACTCTGCCGGTGTGGTCGACACAGCGGCTTCAACCCAGTTCCTCTTTCTTTACGACGTTGCAGGTGCGAATAAGAGCAAGCCTGTCCTGAAGCAAGTCATCCAGCAGCTCAATGCGCACGTTGGTCTGGTCTGGGCGCCCAACAGCCAGACGGTGTACGCAGCCGGGGGCTGTGACGATGCAGTGTACGCCTACAGCAACAACGGCACGAGTTTCGTGCTAAGCGCCAAGATCAGCCTTGGCCACGCCCCAAATGGCTGTGTCTCCAACCCTGCCAATCGGACCGGCCTCGGTCTCGGCGTCGAGCCCAACGTAGCGGGGCTTGCCATTTCAGCCGACGGCAAAACGATCGTCGCCGCCAACAACTATAACGATTCGATTAGCGTGATTGACACAGTCCTCGGAAAAGTACGGTATGAATACGATCTACGCCCCTATGCAACTTCGGGGGCCCCGAACGGCACCAAGGGCGGCACGTTCCCCTACTCCGTAGTGTTGAACAACGCCACCGCCTATGTCGGCTCCGATCGAGACCGTGAAGTCGTCGTCGTCAACGTTGCCCAAACCGCCGGCTCATTGGTCGCCCGCATCAAAACGGATGGCAATCCGAACGGCATGACGCTGAGCGCAGACGGTTCAACGCTTTATGTTGCGCAGGATAATCAGGACCAGGTTGCAGTCATTGACACAGCGACCAACAAGATCACCCAAAAGATCGACACGCGGGCCCCAGCCCATCTGGATTTGCCCGCGAACACAACTGGCGCGGCGCCGACCGCGGTCGCCGTTAATCGCGTCAAGAATTTGCTTTATGCAGTTAACGCGGGTTCGAACTCTATCGCAGTGATAGCGCTAAGTGGCCGCCACGCTTTCAGCACGATCGGCCTTATCCCGACCGCATATGACCCGACCGATGTCGCATTCAGCGCCGACGGTAGCTGGATGTATATCATCAACGGCAAGAGCAACACAGGTCCCAACCCCGGCTATGGCTTCGGCAACCTGGCCCTCGTCCAAATCATTACTTATCCGGGCGGCAATGCCGCTGAAGCCGCTAAACTGAGGGCGAACAACCAGTACCAATTTCAGCTGGAACACGCATCGCTTGTCAGCGCTCAGGTTCCGGAGAGTGACGATCTCTGGGATTTGACGTCAAAGGTAGCAGCCAACAACGGATACCGGATAAAATCCTCCGAATCGGATTCGGAAGCCATGAACTTCCTTCGTTCGAAAATCAAGCACATTATCTACATCGTGAAGGAGAACCGCACGTTCGATCAGATTCTGGGCGATCTGGGCAATCACTCGAACGGCGATCCTTCGCTGACTCTCTTCGGCGAACCCGTCACACCCAGCTTCCATCGCATGGCGCGGAACTTCGTGACCCTGGACAACTTCATGGACCCTGGCGACGGATCGATGGACGGGTGGTCCTGGTCCATGCGTGGCCGGGTGACCAATACGGAGACGATCACGCAGCAGGAAAACTACGCGCGCGTGAACCGCGGCCTCTCGTATGATGGGGAAGGCCAGAACCGGAATATTCCAAGCAACCTGGATACCGTTGCCGCACGCGACTTTTTCTTTGACCCAACCGGCGCAACTACGCCCTATAGCAGCGCCACTTCGTCGCTCAAGGGCGGCACAGCCAATATCTTGGCTGGTGACGGTGACCATGCCGCCACCGACGGCCCAACGGGTTATCAGGAGGGCTATATCTTCAACGCTGTGTTGAACGCCGGCGGAACCATTCGTAACTACGGCTGGATGGCCAATACTCCGGGCAGCATCGGAACCATTGCGAACCCTATCTCTGATCCTTTCGCAGACGGCGTCATCCAGACCACTGCGGCTAATCAACTCATCTATGAGAATAAATTTTACGATCCGTACTTCCGCGCTTACGACCAGGCCTACCCGGACGTTTGGCGCTTCAACGAATGGAACCGTGAGTTCCAGCAATTTGTTGCCAACGGCAATCTGCCGTCGCTCGAGATGATCCGGGGTCTCAGCCACGATCACACCGGCAGCTTCAGTTCGGCGCTCGGTGGAGTCAACACGCCGGAAATACAACAGGCAGATAACGACTACGCTGTCGGCTTGCTGGTCCAAGCCGTCGCTAACAGCCCTTACGCGAAGGACACGCTAATCATCGTCATCGAAGATGACTCCCAGGACGGAGCCGACCACGTGGATTCTCATCGCGCCACAACCTACTTCGTTGGCCCCTACGTGAAGCAGCACGCAGTTGTGAGCACCCGATACAGTCAGGCCAACGTGCTCCGCACCATTGAGGACATCCTGGGCACGGAGCACATCAACTTGAACACCTACTATGGGCGGCCCATGGCGGATGCGTTCGATACCAAGTCCTCAGGCAAGTGGACCTTCAAAGCCCTGGCATCGACGCTTCTGAAGTCGACAACGCTGGGACTGGACCCAAAGAAGGTCGAGTTCGCCTCGGGTCGCAACTTGAAGCCGACTCATGACGCGCAATACTGGGCGGAGAAAACCCGCAACTTCGACTTCTCGGGAGAAGACCGGGTTCCAGCCGAGCTCTACAACAAGATCCTCTGGGAAGGTCTGAAGGGAACGGCTGCTCCAGCTGCCAAAACCCGGTTCTTGAGAGTCGATGCCGACGACAAGGATAAAGACGGGAAATAGACCACGTCCGCTCGCCTATCGGTGGGACCATCGGGTCCCACCGATAGGCTTAATGCCTGCTATAGTTGCGTAGACTTGGGCACAGGAAGTCGGCTATGTCGCTGTCGATGTTCGTGACTAAGGCGAAGCATTGGCCTATTCACGAGGGTGCTAAGCTTCGAGGTGATCGAAGACTGGCCAGCCTACATTATTCCCGTTTGCCAGCTCGGTCGTCTTGCGGGTCTTCCAATCGAAAAGCATGAACCGCTGATTATCCGCATAAAGTCCGACCAAGTACCCGGCTTTCAGGCGAGGGACGCAGTGTAGATCGTACAGATGTTGGGATGGTTCAAGGAGGAGGCTGCTCGCGCTTCCCGACGGAACCGTTCTAGCGCCTGCGAATCCCGCGCGACGTGATCAGGCAGAAATTTGAGGGCGACGAAGCGGCCAAGATTTGTGTCCTCCGCCTTATACACGACGCCCATGCCGCTACCGCCGAGCTTCTCTAAAATGCGACAGTGCGAGATGGTTTGGCCAATCAAGGACTGCATTTCTGACATTGGCGCAGATATTACGTTGGCTGCGTCAGAAGTCAACGAAGCTGAGCGACCTTGCGAACCGAATCAGGCGGCTTTGTCGCCTTCATATATGAATAACGCTCGCGACTAGCCGATGTAATCTATATGCATGGTCCCTCGTTCCTACAAACCGCGAAAGAGGTTCATGGAGCTGGCTATCGCGGAGGCCAAGCGTGCCGGTGACCGAGGTGACTATCCGATTGGCGCGGTCATCACACGCCTCACGGGCAAGGGTGAGGTGGTCATCGCCAGTGCCGGTAATCGAGTAAAGACTTCGGGATCAAGCATCAAACACGTAGAGCTGGAAACGCTGAAATACGTCTCAAGCGGCTATGGCCGCTACCTGCCCGACTTCATCCTGTACTCCACGCATGAACCCTGTGCCATGTGCGCCGGTGCTTGCGTGTGGTCCAGAATTGGCGCGGTCGTCTATGGCGTTTCCCAAGAAGACATTGCCGCTTACGGTCGCAAGCGCGGTACAGAAGACTACAAGTGGCGAGCTTGTCTTATCCCCTGCGAGCTCGTCTTCGAGAAGGGCAATCACCACGTCCCTGTCGTCGGCGGATTTCTCCGAGAAGAATGCCAAAAATTGTTCAGTTACAGGACTGCACATCGGCCATTGAAGACTGCTTAGCTCTGCAATCGAATTGATCTCCGACCTGTGCCGGAGCTACGATTCATCCGTAAGATCCTAATGCCAACGCAAGGTCTGATCCGACGCGTGCTCAGCCTCGACAAAAGGGCACCGGAATCGCTGACGTGCACTCGGCGTCCCGTCGCGTTGGCAGCAACGGCGCTGCGTACAACCTGTGGTGACTCACTTCGGAAACTGTCAATAAACTTGGTTGTGATCGCCCAGGATTCGGCGGTGCGCGTTCAATTTCCCGGATTTGTCGTCGGCTGCGCTGACTCGACCGTGACGTTCTTGATGGCGTGAGCGACGGCATCCTGAACGACGACGTCATTCCGGCCGTGGTCCGTGATGGCGTCGTAGAGGAGTTGAGTCGGTCCCGGGTTTAATTCCTTGTTGTACTCACCGGTGACCTGGCTGGCCATTTCTTGGAGCATCTTGCTGGACTCGGCGCCGAGATCGGTGCCGGTGATATCGACTCGTTTGCCTAGGTATTTCGCGGCGATTTGCTCGGCGAGTTTGTCCGCGGTCTGGTAGTAATATTCCGAAATCTGGCGATGGCCTTCCTCATGTTCAATCACATGCGGGGTTACGCCGATCGGCACCCAGATGTTGATCTTGAGCTGCAGCGTCACGTTGACGTTCGTGATGGTGACGGTTGCGTGGGTGGCATCCGTTTGGTGAGATTGCCCGCGGATACGGGCGTTGGACACGAAGTCGGAATCGCACACGGCTATTTCGCCGGGAGCCAGGGGTGGCATATCAGCCGGCGGTGAGGCCGGGTCAAACGTGCGGTTCGCGAAAGCGACCGGCTGCTTGTTGATTGTCGGCGCGAGAACTTCCCTAAGCTTGGGCCGCGATGAGAAGTCCCGCAAGGTGGCCAGTTGAGGACAAGCACTCCCAGAAATGCGCAAAGGACAAGTAAACGACGCGAGCGCAATACCGCCTCCGCATTCCATTTTCCGAATAAGATGGGGCGCGAACCATGAGTTTGCGGGTAGGAATGACGCGAAAGGTACTCTCATCGAGCCACCGAACCAACGCCCAATAAACGTGTTAGCCGGACTTCTCTGGTAACACAACGCAGAGGAGCGTCGGGTTTTGCGGAAGAGGTGTACCATCGGCGACGGAGTTTTGGACTGTTCGATGATGCAGGGAATTCAGTCTCGGCGAGGGCCGCTACTCGGCGGTCACAGATTCTTTTTGCTCTTCGTTTTTCTCCTGGCAACGCTAATTCTATTTCCCTATGCCGAAGCCAGCCACTTCGGCTCTTACGCATTTCGGATTATCGGAAGCTTCGCCATCATAGTCAGCGTGTATGCAGCCAACGTTCACCGGGGCCTGCTCCTCTTTGCGATCGTGCTTGCGATTCCGGCCTTATTCGAACGAATCGTACTTCCCCAAGTCAATGCGCACTCATTTTTCATATTCAACAGTGTGCTGACCCTTGTGTTTGACGTTGTGATTGTCGTGGTTATTTTCCGCCACGTGCTCGCTGCGGAAGAGCCAACATCGGAAACCATCTTTGGAGCCCTCTGCCTTTATCTGCTAGTAGGCTTCAGTTTTGCCAGCATCTACGGATTGGTAGCCGCGTTCCAGCCAAACGCGTTTTATCTGGATCCGCGCACTAACCTTCATAGCGTTCCCGACCGCTTCGATTTCATCTACTACAGTTTCTGCACTATGACTTCGCTCGGCGCCGCTGGGATTACCCCTGTCTCGCCTCAAGCACGTTCGTTTTCGATCCTTGAAGCTATTCTTGGCGTCCTTTACCTTGCGGTGCTGATCGCAGGATTGATAGGAGCCTACCGCCCCAAGTACCGCGCGTGAGCATGTGTCTGCCGGAACGCTTCGGGTAAGAGACGCGTCAGGCGTGGCTTGGATAGCCCAGGCCTGCGAGGACGCCTCGCATATAGGCAAAGCTGGCGATGGCGCCGGGCATTGGGTCGTCAGGATGAATCTCGTACTCGAGATCGACGAAGCCTTTGTACTTCATGGCGATTAGGGCTTCAAACATCTTGCGCATGGGCATGATGCCGTCTCCCACCGCGACTTGGCTCTCTTTGCTCTGGAAGTTCGTCAGGTCCTTCACGTGTACGTTGAAGAGCCTTGGCCCTGCTTCTTTGATGGCCTGAACCACATCCGTGCCGGCGCGAGCTGTGTGCCCGACATCGATGCAGCAGCCCATGCGCGGATCCATATCCTTTACCGCATTCAAGACGTCTAGCGGTGAATGCCACAATTTATCTTCCGGTCCGTGGTTGTGGATTGCGAAACGGATGTCGTATTCCTTTACGAATTTCTCGATTCGCGGCAGAGTTTCCGGCGCGGGGTCACCGGCGACAATCACGCCGATGCCTGCTCGCTTGCAGTATTCGAATTTGCTTCGGATGTCCGCGTCTTCATCCTTGGGGAAATAGATGGTTCCGGCGGCGTGAAGCTTGATGCCGGCCGCGGAGTAGTCCGCCACCGCTGCAGCTTCCTGCTGCGTATCGGTAGGGAGATGATCTTTCACGTCCTTGGCGTTCAGCGCGAGCACATTGAGCTGCTTCAGGAAAGCGATCATCTGCGCGCGGCTGAAGTTGCGGAATGTATAGCCGGCGACGCCGAAATGAATAGTCGGTGCTTCTCCGGCGGATGGGCCTTGCTGGGCCAGTGCGAAGATATCGCTCGAAGCAGCGAACGCGGCCGCAACGAGCGCACCGGAGCGCGCGAAATCGCGTCGGGAGAAAGTGTTTTTTATTTGCGGCTCATCACCAGGCAGGCAGCGTCGCACCTCAGACATGCGGGGCCCAGCCCTTTTCGTACTCGCGCCCCCACATCTTCATTGCTTCCGCGTCGGCCAGGATGCGGCCGTTTTTCGTGTCCAGATGCAACTCGCGATTGACTTCCCAGGCGATGTTGGAAAGCTGCAGCATCGTTACAGCTACGTTGCCGACAGAGATGGGAGCGTTGAGCTTCTCGCCTTTGCGGATGCCCGCGATGAAGTTCGCGAAGTGGGCATCGGTCATGGAATCCCGGCCTTGGAGGTCAGAGGACGAGGTTGTGCTGCCAGCCTTGAATTCGCCCGTCTTATTTCCCTTGAGATCGTAAATTTCGTAGCCATCGCGATCGACCAGCACCGTGCCGGTCGTTCCCATGATTAGCGAGCCACGATCGCGGCCGTAATACTTCATTCCCTGGCAGCTCTTGCCCTCCCAAGACAATGTTCTGTCTTCGTACTCGAAGCTGGTGACCAGCGTGTCGTAAAACTGCCAGTCGTCTTTGAATTGGTAGCGGCCGCCGGATGCGGTGACGCGTTTCGGATAGTCGACGCCGAGCGCCCAGCGGCAGACATCGACTTCGTGCGTGCCGTTATTGAGCGTTTCGCCCGTCCCATAAATTTTGAACCAGTGCCAGTTGTAAGGGTGCAGATTATCCTTATATGGATGACGTGGCGCCGGGCCCTGCCATAGATCCCAATCGAGATGCGCTGGTACGGGCACTTCTTTACCGGTGCCGATTGATTTTCTGACATTGCAGTACCAGGCTTTGGCGAAGTAGGGCCGGCCAATGACGCCTTCGCGAATTTTCTCGACGACTTCTATGGTGTGAGGTGAAGAACGCTGCTGTGTGCCCATCTGCACGAGTTTTCCATACTTCTGCTCCGCTTGCACTAGCATCTCTCCCTCGGCGGGATTGTGGGTGCACGGCTTTTCCACGTAGACGTGCTTGCCCGCCTGCAGCCCGGCGATGCCCATTGGTGCATGCCAGTGGTCGGGAGTGGCGATGGTGACGGCGTCGACCTCTTTGTGGTCGAGAATTCGGCGAAAGTCTTTCTCAGCAGCAGGGGCCTCGCCCATTTCTTGCTGCACGGTGTCAGCGAATTTCTTGAGGATATTGGCGTCCACGTCGCAGACGTGCGAGATGCGGGCCGAGCTTCGGTTGGCCTTGAGGCTCGCGAGATGAGCGTAGCCGCGTCCATTCAGGCCGATGACCGCAAAGTTCAGGCGATCGTTGGAGCCGAGGATCCGGTCATAACTCTTTGCCGTAGTTCCCACGGCTAGCCCCGCCGCGCTCACAGCAAGTGCATCGAGAAACTCACGTCGTGTAATCATGATTGTCCTCATTGACCGGTGAACGCCGGTCTGTAGCTGGCCGATATACTAGCTTTTAATCAACGCGAGTTCCACCCTTCGAGCAGTAACTTGGGCGCTACGGGGGAGCATGCTCCGCCCCACACGATGGGGAGCGGTCACGTTAAACTATGGGCCGGTTGAGGAGGGTTCATGCGGCGTTTGGTCGACGTAGGTGTGGCTTGCAGTTTTTTATTGCTTGTTTGCGCGGGTTCTCCGCTTGTCTGCCTCGCGCAACAACAGCCTGGGGCGACGGGTGTGGCGACGCCCGCTTCGTCCAAGCCGCTTACGGTGGATCGGATCTATAGCGAGCCGAGCTTGAGCGGGCGCTTGACGCGCGGGATTGCGTGGACGCGGGACTCGAAGCAGATCAGCTTTTTTGAGAGCAATGGCACGGGAAAGGCAGGAAAGACGGAGCTTTGGGCCGTGGATGTTGCCTCCGGGCAGCGGCGCGTACTGCTTTCCGCGGAAAAGCTGGAATCGGTTTTGCCCGCGGACGCCGAGCAAAGAACGCAGGCAACAGGGCTGGGACGACATCCGCCCGCGGAATATCAATGGGCGCCGGGGGGAGGCGCGCTTCTTTTTCAAGGGCCCACGTCGCTCGCGTGGTTCGATCTGAAAACACAAGTTTCGCGAACGGTGGTTTCCGGCAAGGAAAGTATCGCCGATCCGAAAATCTCGCCTGACGGGCGCTATGTGAGTTTCGTGCGCAGTCACAATTTGTGGCTGGTCAGCGTGGCGGATGGGAAAGAGCGCGCGTTCACGGAAGGCGGGACGGAGGAAGTGCGCAAGGGCGAGCTCGATTGGGTTTATCCGGAGGAGCTGGAGATCACTACAGCGTATTGGTGGGCGCCGGATTCTTCGGCGATTGCCTATTTTGAGATGAACGAACGCAAGGTGGCGAAATATCCTTTGGTGGATTTTACTTCGCCGGCGGGCGAAGCGGAGGAGGAGCGCTATCCTCCGGCGGGAGGCGGCAATCCGATTGTGCGCGTATTCGTCGCGCCGGTTGGTGGCGGCGAGGCGCATGCGATGGATACGGGCGAGAACACGGATATTTACATCGCGCGAGTCAATTGGCTTACGGACTCAAAGCACGTTGCGATTCAAAGGCTGAATCGCCAGCAAACGATTTTGGACTTACTGATTTCGGACGCAGCAACGGGGCAGACGCGCACTCCTTTGACCGAGCAGGATCAATATTGGATCAACGTCAACAATGACCTGCGGTTTCTAAAGGATGGAAAGAGGTTTCTGTGGGCGAGCGAGCGATCGGGCTATCGGCATCTTTATCTGTATGACCTCGAGGGCAAGCAGCTTGCGCAGATCACGAAGGGCGAATGGGAAGTGTCCGGCGTGGACGCCGTGGATGAAGGAAAAGGCGTGGTGTACTTCACGGGCACGGCGAAATCGCCGCTGGAGCGGCACCTTTATCGCGTTTCGCTCGATGGCTCCGCAATCAGCCGCATCACGATTCACAACGGGACGCACGGCGTGAACATGGCGCCGGATGCTTCGGCGTTTGTTGACACGTACTCCGATGTGATGACGCCGCTGCGGCAGGACGTGGCTCGGGCCGACGGTTCGCTGCTGCGGGTGATCAACGAAAACAAGGACCCGGAACTCGGCGAATACCATCTGTCCGCGCCGCAGTTTCTTTCCGTGAAGGCGCACGACGGCATGCCGCTGAATGCCGCAATGATCAAGCCGCCTGATTTCGATAGCTCGAAGAAATATCCCGTACTGATCTTTACTTATGGAGGGCCGCACGCGCAGGTGGTCTCAAATGCGTGGGGAGGCAGCACGGGCCTGTGGCACCAGTTGATGGCGCAGAAGGGCTACATTATTTTTGCACTCGATAACCGGGGATCGGGCGGGCGTGGGCATGTTTTTGAGGAGCCGATCCACTTTCGGCTGGGAGCGCAGGAGCTTTCCGATCAACTCGATGGCGTGACGTACCTGAAGTCGCTGCCGTACGTTGATGCGGAGCGCATCGGCATTTGGGGCTGGAGTTACGGCGGACACATGACGTTGCACGCGATATTTGAGACGGGCAGCGTTTTCAAGGCGGGTTTCGCGGGCGGGCCAGTAACAGATTGGCACTTCTACGACTCAATCTATACGGAACGATATTTAGGACTGCTGCCACAAAATGAATTGGGTTATCGAGCATCGTCGCCGATCAATGAAGCGGAGAAATTGAAGGGCAAGCTGCTGATCGCGCATGGCACGGGCGACGATAACGTGCATTTTGCGAACACGCTATCGCTGATTGACAGGCTGATCGAATTGCAGAAGTACGTGGAAGTGATGCCATTTCCTGGGCGCGGGCACGGGGTCAGCGACCCCGCGGCGCGCAAAGTGCTGATGAACCGCGTTACCCAGTTCTTCCTAGACAATCTGTAGATTGTGCAAAAAGGGCGCGGACATGCGCCCTAACAAGAATTCGCTCCAACAATAACAGGTCGCTTAGCGGACGCCGGAAAATTCGACGTGGACGTAGCGGCCCAGGCGGGAATTGAAAAGCAGATACCAGCCCGCGTGGTGGTCGTCGTCATAGACGTAAACCTGGTCGCGGTCCCATTGCCAATCGCGGCAGCGGTCGAGGTCGTAAGAAGCAACTACCCAGTTGGAACGATCGTAGAGAATGACATTGCGGGTGCGGTAATCGATGGAGCGCGCAACGAAGACTTGCTTGACGTGCCCGTAATGGCCATGTGGATACTCGCGACCGGGGACGATGCGGTCGTGCTCATGGTCCCAGCCGCGATAATTGGCGCGGGCTTCCTGCTTGTCCCAGCCTTTATGCTTGCCGTTGTCATGGCGCTCGTCGCCACGGTCGTGCTTGTCCCATCCGTTGTGCTTGCCATTGTCGTGGTGCTCGTCGCGGCCGTGGTCGCGATGGTCATCGCGGTCTTGAGACGGAGCGGCGAGCGTAAGAGTGCCGGCCAAGGTGCACAGAGCAGTCCCCAAAATCAGCTTCTTCATGTATGTCTCTCCTGATGGGCTCCGCCGACCTTGCGTCAAAGCCTCGGGTGTGTGGGTACTATGAAATTGTCGCGCAGTTCTGGCGCAGACGGAATGAATCGGAGCGCGGAGTTGCCGATTCGGCACCGGCCTTCGGTACAGTTGTTCGTCCAATCAGGAGAGTATCAGGGCTTATTGGGTTTCTTGTCGTCCTTGATTTCCACTGGGTTGCCGATCTTGATGGTGGCGCCGAAACGCTTATAGTTGGCGTAACGAATGGTCATGCGCATATGAATCGGGCCGCTGCTGAAGTGCAGTACATCATCGGATCGGGTATAGGTTGGGAACCAGTAGTTTCCCTCGATGTTTTCCCGGAATGTCTCAAAGCGGGGGAAAATGTTCTCGTTATTCTTCTTAATGATATCGGGCACTGCTTTGCCGTCGCTCTTTACGATGTTGAGATCTTTATCGTCCACCCAGATGCGGCCCTGAAAGTAGCGTTGGTTCTTCTCGATTTTTTTCGGGGCGACGTCAAAAACGTACGTACTCAGTTCGTCTAGCTGTTCGCGACCGACGTATTTCACGTCATATTTCGGCAAGTCCGTCGTGGTCAGCACGAACGGCTGAACGTGCTCTACGTCGTCCAGATCCTGCTGCGAGAGGCTCATGCCCGCGCGCTCCAGGGTTGGAGGAGGCGCGCTGGTGACCTTTTCATAGCGCTTCCCGTCCGGGGTGAACAGAATGTCGCTGGTCATACGATACTCGCCCGCGACCTGGTTATCACTGTCGATCACTTGCACGACGAAACTCTGGTTGTAGGTATAGTTGTCGCGCTCTTTCTTAAACTCCAGCTCGCGGTCGCCAAATTTCTGAATGATCTGCTCGACGGGAATTGAAGGCGGATCATGGTTGATGGTGCCGGAATCGCTCTGCGTTTTCGGTGCGGGAGCCGGAGAGGCAGCGGCCGGCTGGGTTGGGGGAGCGGGCTGACCGGTGCCGGAAGCGGGAGGGGTAGGCAGCGGCCCTTGCTGCTGAGCCGCGAGAGAGCATGCAAGCACAGAAGCAGCCAGAATCGCTATCGTGGCAATTCGGCGCATGGAGCGCCTTGGCAGTTTGTTGGGTCGAAATCCGAATTCATCAGCCATTGCTCTTGGTCTCCTTGCTGGTGGGGACTAGATATTGGACCGCGCGGGACGA
Organism: Candidatus Acidiferrum typicum; assembly: GCA_025463055.1. Lineage (GTDB taxonomy): Bacteria > Acidobacteriota > Terriglobia > Acidiferrales > UBA7541 > Acidiferrum > Acidiferrum typicum_A. The sequence goes on along the minus strand of JAOAPV010000038.1, from coordinate 161,335 downwards.
GCGGCGGGTTGCATGCCAACGCGAGCGCACTCTAATTATGGCGCGTTCCGAGGAAGAGTCCAAACCGCACACGCGGAGAAGCTCACAGCGTTTCGACAATTTCGATTTCGCCGCGACGGCGCAAAACTTCTACGGCTACGCCATCCTTTTGGCGACGCATCAGGAGGTCGACCGTGGCATCGACGACCTTTAGATTCTGGATGCGCACTTCATCCACGTTGATCGGAAGGACCGGATGGGCAAAACAAATCTGGCGCTCGGGCGCGCGCACGGTCATACCGAGACAGGCGCGCAGCAACAGGAAGACGGCGCCCGCAGCCCACGCTTGCGGCGCACAGGCAACGGGATAAAGGGTAGGACCGCTGGTGCCCGGCCGCTTGTGGAATCCGCAGTACAGTTCGGGGAGACGCTGAAGTTCAACATCGCGGCTGACTTCGAATAATGCGTGAAGGATCTCGGAAGATTTCTGAGGGAACCCGTAGAAAGAAAATCCCATGCCGATGAGGGCATTATCGTGGGGCCACACAGAGCCGTTGTGATACGACATGGGATTGTAGCGAGACTCGCCGGAGCCAACGGTACGAATGCCCCATCCCGAGAAAAGTTGTTCTGTCATTAGCGAAGAGGCGAGAGTCTTGGCTCGTTCTTCTTTCGCAATTTTGCAGTAAAGGGCGTGTCCCGCATTTGATGTGCGCACGCGGCACTGTCTTTTTTCACCATCCAAGGCGAGAGCATACATCCCTAAATCATCGGACCAGAACACCTGGTCAAATTTATCGCGCAGGGCTTCGGCTTGCGCCTCGAGCCTTTCCGCGAATTCCGTTTCCTGGAACGCGCGGGCGATCAACGCGGCGGAGCGTTTGGCGGCATAGACATAAGCCTGGACTTCGCAAAGCGCAATGGGGGGATCGGCGAAGCGGCCATCGGCATGGAAAATGGAGTCGTGGGAATCTTTCCAGCCCTGCTGCACCAATCCTTTGGAAGAACGCTTTTCGTATTCGACGAAGCCATCTTTGTCGCGGTCGCCGTAGGTATCGATCCAGGCGATGGCACGCTTGACGTGCGGCCAGACTTCTTTCAGGAAGGAGAGATTGTGTGTGCGAAGGAAATACGCGCCAGCGAGCATTACAAAGAGTGGCGTGGAGTCCACGCTGCCGTAGTAGCGGGCAAAAGGCACTTCGCCTAAGACCGACATTTCGCCGCGGCGCATCTCATGAAGGATTTTGCCGGGCTCGGCGTCGCGCTCGCGCTCTTCGCTGGTTGCTTGCGTTTCCGCGAGATATTTGAGTACGCCTTCGGCGATGCGCGGCGCCATCCACAGGCATTCGAGAGCGGTGATAATGCCGTCGCGTCCAAATACGGTGTTGAACCAGGGCACACCAGCGTAGGGGTAAGGACCCTCGGGATTGCCGTCGATGAGCATGCGCAAATCCGCGGACGAACGAGTTAGCCATGCATTGAAGGTTTCGCTAGAGCTTGTAATGACGCACTCGTCGATTCCGGTGCGGTCGAATTCTTTCTCAAGTTTTCGGAACGCAGAGTGGTAAGGTTCCACGCTCGTGGGGGCAGAGTTCCGCTCGCACGTTATCGTGCAGGATACGGATTTTTCTTCTTTCGGCCCCAGAGCGATCTCAAACGCAGCCTCCCGGGTGGAAAGGGACGCGGGCTCCGGCGAAAACTCGAGGCAAGTACGGCGGAGAACGTCGTCTAGCCCTCGATACGATAGGACCGCTTTCTCCTTGGCGGCGTAATCGGAGAGTCGCTCGCCTCGCCGTGGACGTTTGGTGCCGCGCACTTCGAAGATGTCCGCAAAGTCCGCATCGAATTGCAGTACAAGGGAGACTGTGACGGGCTCCAGGCCGTAATTCAGCAGGCGCACAAATTGGTAACACGTAGCGCCGCGCAGGAATTGCAAACGGAACAGATGCACGGTGCCTCGAGGGAGTTCGCCATGGCCGTTGAGGTTGGTGTCCACATTGGTGAGATCCACGGACAGAAAAGCGTTGTCTTCGCGGATGGTGGAGCTAAGAAGTAGCGGCTGTTTCTGATTCAGGCGAAGCGCGAGCCGGGAGAGATGGCGCGTTTCGGCGTGGAACAAACCAAACCGCGAGGTTCCTAGCGCCTCAATATCCCCATAGCGGTTGAAGACGGCGAAAGTGTCGCCGTACTTGAGCACACGCGTACGGTCGTCCGCCAGCGCGGAAGACGCGCGGACATAGTATTCGTCTTCAACGCGGACAATGTCCGTCAAAAGAAAACCGTCCTAGAGCGTGAGCAACGAGTCGATTTCGGTATCCGGGTCCGCGGATTTCGACGTGACGCTCGTTTCATACTGCTTCGTGACGCTCGCCTCGTATAGCTTAACGTACTGGCGCGCCATTTTGGGCGCGCTGAAGCGATTGATGAATTCGGCACGGCAGGCGGCACGGTCGAGAGTCGCCGCTTGGCGTACGGCCTGCACCGCTTCGTCCACGGATTCCACGATAAAACCGCTGATCCCATTGGTGATTACTTCGGGCACGGAACCGCAATTGAAAGCGATCGTGGGCGTCCCGCAGGCCATCGACTCAATCATCGTGAGTCCGAAGGGCTCGGGCCAATCGATGGGAAACAGATAAGCGTACGCATTGCCCAGGAACTCGCCCTTTTGCTGCTCGTTGATTTCGCCAACGAACTCGACATTCGGAGTGTTCAGCAGGTGCTTGATTTCGCGTTCAAAGTAGGAACGATCCGAGGCATCCACCTTTGCAGCGATTTTCAAGGGCATATTAAACGCCTTGGCAATTTCGATGGCGCGATCCACCCGCTTTTCCGGCGAAATGCGTCCCAGGAACGCCAGGTAATTTCCGCGTCCGTCTCCGAGCGGAAGAAGGTCCTCTGGCAGACCGTGATACACGTTGCCGACCCAATTGACCCAAGGCAGCGGCTTGCGCTGGTTGCGCGAAATCGAAATCAACGGCATGTTCTTGTACTTGCGATATAGAGGAACGAGGTCGGGCGAGTCCAGGCGGCCGTGCAGGGTGCTGAGATGGACGAGTCCAGAGAGTTTGGAGAGTGGAAAGTGCATGTAGTCCACGTGGAAGTGAATCATGTCAAATTGATCGGCGCGGTCCAGGACTTCCTCAAGCATCACAAAATGATGCGCAAGCTGATCGATGCACTGGTGATTATTGAGCCGCAGTGATTTCGGACTACATGGCACCAAGCGTGCCGAGGTTTCGGAGTCTCCGCTGGCAAACAGTGTTACGTCGTGTCCATCTTCAACCAGTGCCTCTGTCAAATACGAGACGACCCGCTCGGTGCCGCCGTAAAGCTTGGGTGGAACGCTCTCGTAAAGAGGTGCTACCTGGGCTATCTTCAAATGTCCTCCTCTCGCCGTAGGGCCATCAAAACACTGAGGATAAAGGGAACTGAGGCTTTTTTGTATCAAGGGAACTCCCCAGCGGAGCTAGGGGATTTCGGTTAGGCACCCTGAGTGTGGGAACCGAGGGCGGGGTGGACGAGGCCGACCAGGGACTCTGGTCTGTAGGGCTGGCGACCGTTGGAAAAGCTGTGGGCGAAGAATTCACAGGGTGTGGAAAAGTGGGAAATCTCGCCTTTACCATTCGTGTTAAAACGTAATAGATTGCTTTCTCGCGCTCTCCGCCTCCTCGGCAGCCACCCGCGAAACTCATCGTCCAGCGGAAGCGCTTGTAAAATCCTAGATGAGGTCACCGCGATGAAAGACCTAAATTGCAATGGACCCGTGACCCCGGCGTCGTACCATTTTGCGGAGCACAACGAGTTTTGCGTATGCCGGGTGCTTGAGAATTGCGCCCTGATTAAGATTGAATCGCTGGCTAAGTTGCGGGCCGCCAGAGAGTACATGCGCCGCGTCGCCTTGCATGTGCCGGGTTCGTACGTGGTATTCAGCTATAAAAGCAGGCGAGTTCTGGGAAAAGTAGTCAGTCACCGGGGCTAAAGAGACTTGCAGCACCATCAGGAGTCCGCGGATTCTGGACGTAAAAAGCGGCATCTCAACCGGGATCTTACGGCGCGATGATGTCTTTCAGCTTAGGTTTTACTTGCACGGCTGCCAAGCTGGACGCGTCCCAACCTCCGCCTAGCGCCTTGACCAGCAGTACGCTGGACACCAGCCGTTGCCCTCGGATCACCGCGAGTTGCTGCTCGTCGGTGAGCAGATTCTGTTGCGCGGTCACCACATCCAGATAGCTGACCAAGCCTCCGCTGTAACGGCTCGTGGAGATATTTAGGGTCCGCCGCGCCGCATCAACTGCTTGCTGCTGCGTTTGCTGCGCTTGGATTAACACCGTCAGCCCGTTGATTTGGTCCTGAACCTCCTGGAAGGCGATCAGGACAGTCTGGCGGTAATTTGCGACGTTTGCGTCATAGCCGGCGCGCGCAAACTGGAACTCTGCACGCCGCGCTCCACCAGTGAAGATCTCCTGCGCCACATTGGCGCCGAGCGCCCAAAACGCGCTGCTTGCGTTGGCCAGTTTGGCGATATCGGCGGCTTGCCAGCCACCCTGAGCAAAAAGCGGTAGGGAGGGGTAATAGGCGGCCTGCGCCACCCCGACCTGGGCGTTAGCCACGGCCATTTGCCGCTCGGCCTCCGCTATATCCGGGCGCCGCTCGAGCAAATCGGAAGGCAATCCTGCATCGAGGGCGGGGGGCTCCGCATTTAGCACGCGCGACACCATATGAAAATCCGGCGCGGGTTGCCCGACCAGCACTGCTATAGCATCTTCAAATTGTTTGCGCTGCTGCTGCAGGAGAACGGCTTGTGTGCGCGTGGTATTCAGCAGCGTTTCTTCCTGCGCGACGTCCAAGCCGGAGGCGACACCGCCAGCGTGACGGGAATTCACCAGATCCAGGCCCTTTTGGAGCGCTTCGACCGTGTGCGTGAGGATCTGCAGCTCGGAATCCAGCTCGCGAAGATTGAAATAATCGGCGGCTAGCTGTGATGCGACGAGTAGACGGACATTCTCAACATCCGCCGCGTTGGCTTGGTAGTTTGCTTCCGCGGCTTCGATGCTGCGCCTTCTGCGACCAAATAAATCGACCTCATAATTGACGGTAAACGGCACAGCGAACGAATTTTGCGTGATCGGTCGCAATGTGATCGGCAGGCCGCTGGTGGCCCGATTTCCGGATAGGCGCTGTCTTGTGACGCCGGGCGATGTGCTCAATGTAGGAAAGAGAGTGGAGACCTGAATGGCAGCAGTGGCGCGAGCCTGTTCCAAACGCGCAATCGAAACCTTAATACTTTGGTTTGCGGCCACCGCCTGAGTTTCCAAGGCGTTCAGATCTTCATCGCGAAAGACGGACCACCACTGCCCCTTAGGGAGGGAATCCTTGGGAGCACTTTCCCGCCAAGGTTCAGCAACATCCCATTTGGTCGCTGAGGGGGCGGAAGGACGCTTATAGTTGGGTCCCACGGCACAGCCGGCGCACAAAATCCCAGTGGCAAGTACGATGGCGCGCAGGGCGGCTGAGGCGCGCACGCGCGTGACGCGGGCGAGCATTGTCTGTCGCATTACTTCTTTGACCCCTGTGGCGAGCCGCCGTTAGTGTTTGGGGGTACATTGCCAGGCGGCGGAGCAGTGCCACCGGCTGGTGCGGCGGGGCCTGTGGTTTGGGGCATCTGTTTCACATTCACTTGCATGCCCTCATCGAGGGAATCGGGGGGATTCAGCACAATCCAATCTTGCGGGCTCAGGCCCTGCAGCACTTCCAGCGCGGTGCCGTAATCGCGGCCAATAACTAACTGCTGCAAATGCACTTTATGGTTTGCGTCGACTACCACGGCTCGCAAACCCTCCGCGCGAAAGAGCAGCGCGTTCACAGGCACTTGCAGGCGCGTTCCCTTCACGCCGACCAGTAGATGCACCTGGGCATAGCCGCCGGGGAGTAACTGACTGTCCTTGTTCGGTATGTCCACTTCGGTGTTCAAAGTACGGCTTGCCAAATCGATGGCATCGGCAGTTCGCACAACCTTCGCTTGGAACTTTTGACCGGGATAGAGCGTGAGTTCCAGGTATGCGCCAACCCCCGGGTGCACCACAGGTGCGTAAAGTTCCGGCACGCTGATATAGGCGCGAATGGGGTCGGTGGCCGCAAGGAAGAAGAGCTCTTGAGCAGCGCCGCCATTCCCCGCGTTGATGAGATTGCCGATATCGACGTTTCGACGTGTAACAACGCCGCTAAATGGCGCGTAGACGTGTTTGAAGGATTCCAACTCCTCGAGGCGACGAACGTTTGCCTGTGCGGAAGCGACGGCGGCACGTCTCGCGGCATAGTCGCCCACGGCATTATCGACTTCTTGCTTAGATACGCCGTCCGTCTTGATTAGCTCTTCGTAACGTGAGGCGGTAATGCGAGAAAGATTCTCGTTGGCCTGCGTAGTGCCGAGATCGGCGCGTGCCTGAGAAAGCTGCTGGTCCACTTCGGGCGTTTCGATGTCGGCCAACAGCTCGCCCTGGTGCACATGGCTGCCAATATCGTGGTACCACTTTTTGAGGTAGCCGGTAGTGCGCGCGTAAATGGGCGATTCCGTGTAGGCCTGCAGCGTTGAGGGGAGCACCAAATCTTCCTGTGCAGGTTCTACGGTGGGATGGATGACAGCAACGTTGGGCACTGCGAGCTTTTCTGTCTCCTTGGCGAGCGCGTTGTATTGCTCGCGGTGCTGCAGCATCGTGAAAATTCCAATGATCACCAGCACTACGACCACGCCTACGAGAAACAGAAATAGCCGGCTCTTTTTCTGAGCGGGCTGATATGAACCTTCCTGGGCGCTCCTTGTATTACCTTCCGTCGTCATTCTGTGCTCCGCTTGATCTTATAAGCCTGATTGTCACGAAGCCACCGGCTCCGGCATTGCGCCATGCGACCTGCGGCGCTCGCGTCGACCGTGGATAATAGAAAAGACGCACGGCACGAAGAAAAGCGTGGCGAAGGTAGCGAAGAGTAATCCGCCGATTACGGCGCGACCGAGGGGAGCATTCTGCTCGCCGCCTTCGCCGAGACCGATGGCCATGGGCACCATGCCGATAATCATGGCCAAGGCGGTCATGATGACGGGGCGCATGCGTACAAAGCCGGCTTCCAGGGCGGCGTCGCGGGCGTTCTTGCCCTCGTTCATCTGTTCGCGCGCGAAGGACACCATCAAGATGCTGTTCGACGTGGCCACACCGACGCTCATAATTGCCCCCGTCAAGGATGGCACGTTTAGCGTGGTATGCGTCACCAAAAGCATCCAGCATATGCCGGCGAGAGCGCCTGGCAGCGCGGTAATGATGATGAATGGATCAAGCCAAGATTGAAAATTAACGACGATCAACAAATAGACGAGAACGATAGCGCCAATCAGTCCGAAGCCAAGCCCCGTAAATGAGCTCTTCATCGTCTGCACTTGTCCGCGGATGACCATGTGACTGCCGCGCGGCAGATCTTTTTCAAGTTCCCCTACACGCTTGGCGACCTCATCGGAGACCCCGCCGAGGTCGCGGCCGTTCACGGCGGCGTACACGTTAATCATCGGCTGCGCATTAAAATGCGAGATCGTAGCCGCACGGGCAGTGGTCTGGGATCGCATCAGGTTGCCGAGAATTTGCGGCGCTGCACCTGGCACGCTGCCGCTCACCGGAATATTTTGCAGAGCCTGGAAGGAATCTACGCGGTATTGCGGCGTCTGTACGGCAACGTTGTAGCTAACGCCATTTTTGGGGTCCAACCAGAAAGCCGGCGCGGTCTGAAAACTGGAGCTGAGTGATACAAGAAGGTTTTGGGCCACATCGCGGGTTTGCAATCCAACGAGCTGGGCGCGCGTACGGTCGACGTCCATGTGTAGCGTCGGACCGTCAAACGCCTGCTGGACGTGGACATCCACGGCACCGGGTATGTGGCGAATTTCATTGGCTAACTTTTGTCCGATTAGAAAATTCGCCTGTTGGTTGTTGCCGGTGATGGCCACGTCGATGGGCGCAGGGGTGCCAAAGTTCAAGATCTGCGTCACGATGTCCGCAGGCTGAAAGAAGAACTGAACACCGGGGAACCTCTGCGGGAACTTCTCACGTAGCGCGTTGACGTAGGCGCTTGTCGGCTTGCCGCGCACTTCTTTCAATTGCACGAGAATCTCGCCATCGGCGGTTCCGAACGTCCCCGAGTTGCTGTAGCTAAGATTGAGACCGCTGTAAGGCACGCCGAGATTGTCCAGGATGGTCTGCAATTCATCGCTTGGAATGGTTTCACGTATTGTCGCGTCGATTTGGTCAGCGAGCCGGGCGGTCTCTTCTATGCGCAGGCCGGTGCGCGCGCGGAAGTGCAGACGAATTTGCCCGGCATCGACTTTGGGGAAGAAATCGCGGCCTAGTACAAAAACCAGTCCCGCGGAGAGCAGGCAGAAGACAAAAAAACAGGCGGTAAACACTGCGGAACTCTCAAGAGCGGCGCTTAAGGCGCGGCGGTAGCCCTCTCGGAAACGCTCAAAGAGATGCTCGAACCGCTGCTGGTAGCGGCGGAAAAGACCTTGCTTCTGCCCCTTATGCTCTTCCGCATGGTATTCGTCTTCCGCGCTGAGGAGATACATCGCCAGCGTCGGTACAATCGTCCGGGACCACATGTATGAGGCAAGCATGGCGAAGGAAACGGCTTCGGCCAGTGGCACGAAAAGAAAGCGGGCCACGCCGGAGAGGAAAAACATGGGAATGAATACGATGCAGATGCACAGCGTGGAAACGAGCGCGGGCACGGCGATCTGCTGGGCGCCGTCCAGGATGGCCTGCACCGTTTCCTTGCCCATGGCCAGATTGCGGTTAATGTTTTCGATTTCTACGGTGGCATCATCCACCAAAATGCCGACGGCGAGCGCGAGCCCGCCAAGCGTCATGATGTTGATAGTTTCATTCAGCGCGCTGAGTAGCAGAATGCTGACCAGAATGGACAGCGGAATGGAGATGGCGATAATAAGGGTGCTCTTCCAGTTGCCCAGGAAGAGCAGGATCATGATTGCCGTCAAGCAGGCCGCGATGAGGGCTTCCCGCAGCACACCCTGAATGGAAGCGCGCACGAAGAGAGACTGATCGAAGAGCATGGTGATGTGCAGACTCTCCGGCAGAGACCCCATATAATTCTGAATGGTCTGTTTGACGCGGTCTACGATATCCAAGGTCGACGAGCCGCCGGTCTTGTATACGGCCATCAGCGCGCCGCGTTGTCCGTTGGCCCGAACGATATTCGTTTGCGGGGAGAAACCGTCGCGGACGTGTGCGACATCGCGCATGTAAATCGTCGCGCCATTTATTGTCTTTACTGGCAGGTCGTTCAGTTCCTGAACGGTTTGCGGTGCGCCGTTCATTTCCACGTTGTATTCGAGCGTGCCCAACTTCGCCGTTCCCGTTGGCAAAATCAGATTCTGTGCATTCACCGCGTTGACTATGTCGACAGGCGATAGCCCCTTGGACTGGAGCAATTGCGAATTCAGATCCACCGTGATTTGGCGCTGCTTACCTCCATACGGGAACGGCAGAGCCGCGCCTTGCACGGTGGCCAACTGTGTGCGGATGAAGTTATTTCCAAAATCGAAGATGGCCTGCTCGCTCAGGCTGTCGCTCGTCAAACTAATCTGAATGACCGGCACGGTGGATGCGGAATAAATGGCCACTAGCGGGGCGGTGGTGCCGGGCGGCAAAAACCTGAGAATGGTCTGGACAATGGCAGTGGTCTGCGCGAGGGCGGTTTGGATATTTGCGCTCGGCTGAAAATAGATTTTTACTACGGCGACGCCGTTCAGCGATTGCGATTCGATGTGCTCAACATCGTTCACCAGCGTGGTCACGGCACGCTCAGAGTTCGATGTGATGCGCTGCTCCATATCTTGCGGCGAAAGCCCGTTGTAGTTCCATACCAGGCTGATAACGGGGATATTGATTTCCGGGAAGATGTCGGTCGGCGTGCGCATCAGCACGACCGGAGTCAACAAAATCACAACGAGCGCCATCACGATGAACGTGTACGGCCTTGATAGCGCTAAACGAACAATCCACATACTATTGTGCGTCCTGTAAAGCGAGATCCTGAGCGCGGTCGCTGCTTGCGACTACTACGTGTGCTTCGAGGGAATGCATCTGCTCTTCTTAGATTCACCGCGAGAGTAATTCGGGTACGCGCAAGCCCGGCTTGGCCGAGATCGGCCGCGGCGAATCCCGCTGAAGTCTAATCTGTTAAAACGCTTAGAGACAAGATCAAGACATGGTTCAGCGTGTAAGATGCGGGCCCTTGCTCGGCTGTTACACCGCGAAAGCGCGGACCGCAAAGCGGAATGTAGCGGAAAGCACAGAACTGCAAAAAAGACACAGCGTTGTCGGCGATTGCGGACCGTCGCCCCGGCACAAATATCGTCTGGCTACTCGCGAAACAGGAAATTCAGGCGTAGCCCGCAAACTTCGATGACGTCGCCGTCATTCAGCCGCACCGGGCCTTGTATCGGCTTGTCGTTCACTAAGGGAGTCTTGTCGCCTGGCCCAAGGTAGTAGCCATCATCGCGCTGATTGATTTGGGCGGCGACTTCAGGCTTGAACCAGCCCTTCAGACGCACAGTAGCCATCTTCGACTTGCCGATCACGGCGAGCTTGGCGGTAATTACGTATTCCTTCTGATCGGAATTGCCCGTAAGGACCACGAGTGTCGGCATCTTCAGCCGGCCGGCGAACTGTGAGCGCTCGCCCATGGCCGCGGCTTGTTGAAGCATTTCGCGGCGCTGCTTGGTATCCAGCACCATTGTCTCGTTGATCTGGGGTGCGGTGGGCTTGCGCTTCGAGTCCACCGAGATCGGCGTATCTCCGCTGGCGTCTACCTTAATGTGGTGCTTGCCGATCCAGATCGAGTCGCCATCGTGCAGGGTGGCGCGCTCGACGCGGAGGTCATTGACGAACGTACCGTTCAGGCTATCCAGGTCCTCGACAACCAGGCGCCCAGCCTCGAAAAACACGCGTGCGTGATGGTTGGACACTGCCAGGTTGTCGACGGGCAGATCGTTGTCCGGAGACCGCCCGATACCTACCGGCCGGCTCCCGATTGGCACTTCCTTGACCAATCTGCTTTCAAACATCAGGCTGAGTTTCGCCATGCTACTTTCCTCCCGCGGTCCCGTTTTCGGCCGCATGTTTCCGCGCCCCCGGGCGCAACCACGAAAACCAACCCTTAGACTCCGCACCGATACGCACCACGATTACCGTGATGTTGTCTGAGCCGCCCCGATCGTTCGCCAGGTCGACGAGCTTCTGCGCCGCTTGCGTGGCGTCCGGCTCCGACTGCAGCGTTCCTGCAATTTCGGCCTCGATGACCATGCGCGTCAGTCCGTCGGAACAGAGCAGCAAAATGTCTCGCGCGATCACCATGTGTTCTTCTGCGTCAACCTCCACTTCCGCCTGCGAACCCAGCGCGCGCAGCAACACACTTTGCATCTGACTCTCTTCGGCTTCGGCCGCGGTTAGGATGCCGTGGCGAACCTGCTCGGCGACGAGCGAATGATCGCTGGTGAGCTGCTGCAGGGTACCGCTGCGCAGCAGATACGCGCGGCTGTCGCCCACGTGCACGATGCTCAGCTTCGGGCCGTCGATCCAAGCCGCGGTCAACGTTGCGCCCATGCCCTTTTGGTCCGCATGCTCCTGCGCCGAAGAGAAAATCTTTCTGTTGGCCAAGTGCGCCGCGCTGCTCAGTCGCTTGGTCTTGTCGGTCCAGGCCTCTTGCTGCTGGCCGTAGAGTGTTACCGCCGGATTATCGATCGCTTCGATGCAATGCTTTACGACGGTTTCCACGGCTAACGCGCTGGCTACTTCACCGTGGGCTTCGCCACCCATCCCGTCGGACAAGACGAACAGATGGAGCGGGGCCACAATGCGATAGCAGTCCTCATTGTTGGTGCGCACGCGACCTACATCGGTCACGCCGCCACTTACGATCTGCACGGAGACTCCTACCGTCGCGGGACACACCCAGCCCGCACATAGCACTCGCAACCCTGTTCCCACGCTAACAGACACGTCGCCCACGCGTATGGCAATGAACCCTACTGATTACTCGCTTTTTCGCCACATCACCGAATGCGGTCTGGGGAGAGGGAAACCTCGCGAAATCGAGTTTGGAGGTGGCGCGTCAGAGCTCCCACGGCGTTGGCTAAGTTCGGTACAATCGTGCAATGCGTTGGCACCTTTTCCGCCTGCTGAGCGTTCTATGCCTGTTTGCACCGTTGCAAACGTTGTCAGAGCAGGCTCCCCCGCCCGCGTCTGCGGCACGAATCCTGCTGCTGCCGAAACGCATCGTTGGCGGCGAACCCGCCACGCTTGCGGTGCTGGACGGGAATGGCCGGCTCACACCAGGCGTGACCGTGAATTTTTCCTACGGCGACCACCTCGTTACCAATGCCACGGGTCGAGCATTGTTCGTCGCTCCGGTTAATCCCGGCGTGATTTACGCGACGATCGGGTCGCGATCCGCACGCGTTTACACGACGATTCTCACGACCGCTGAAGTGAGCTCGTCTTCACTGCAAGTCTCCGCTGCTCCCGAGTTCGCTTCGCGCGGCGACAGGTTTGAACTCGCAGGCACCGGCTTTTGCGGTGACGCGGACGCAAACAATGTGCGCGTTGCGGGGAAACCAGCCTTGGTATTGGCATCCTCTCGGGCGGCCGTGACGGCACTGCCTTCGACGGATGTGGCGCCGGGGCCTGCAAACATCGAAGTGTCTTGCGCCAAGCGATCCGCTCCCACGTTTTCGATAACTTTCGTGGATTTGTCCCTGGACGCGGACTCCTCTCCGCTCGCCCCGGGGGAACACCGTACCCTAACGATTGATGTTCGCGGCACTATTGCAAAGGTTCCATTGGAGGCGCGCAATCTTTCGCCGAAAGTCGCCGATCTAACGGGAGGCAATCCTGCAAAGACGTCCAGCAGCGGCGGCGCGGAGAATGCGGCGAGTTTTGAGCTTATAGGCCGTGAGCGCGGCAACTTTTCGATTTCTGTGCGTCTATTAGCCACGCCTAGTCCCTTGCGCCGCTAATCGATATCTGGGATAGATTGTATCGGAAACGCTAGTGCCACTGGACCGTTTACACGATAGGACAAAGTGGTGAGCTGAAATTGCGCGCCCAGGCGGCGGCAGGACACTGTAGGAGACTCAAACCATGCAAACTCTTTGGCAAGACGTACGGTATGCCATACGCATGCTGACCAAGAATCCGGCGTTCAGCTTAGTCGCTATTCTATCGCTAGCGCTGGGTATCGGCGCCAATACTACAATTTTCACGGTCGTCAACGCCATCCTGCTGAATCCGTTGCCGGTGAAGGACGTCGCTCGCGTGGTAGAGCTGGACACCGTCGACACCAAGACGCGCGTGACCGCCGCCAACAGCGAAAAACTCGGCATGTCCTATGTGAATTTTCAGGATTATGCGCGTCAGACTCAGCAGCTTTTCTCGGCGATGACGTGCGTTGTCGGCCCTTTCCCTTTGACTTGGAGCGGTGGCGCGGAGCCTCGCCAGCTTCAAGGACAAATGGTCAGTGCCAGCTTTTTTGATCTGCTCGGTCTGCGACCCAGCGCCGGCCGCTTCTTCTTGCCTGATGAGGACACTAAGCCCGGCGGAAATAATGTCGCTGTTCTTAGCTATAGCCTGTGGACAAATAAATTCGGCGCCAACCCGAATGCGATCGGTCAAATCCTCACACTCAACGCCACACCGTTTACGATTGTCGGTATCGCGCCAAACGGATTTAAGGGCACCTTCACCTTCAACAATGCAGAAGAGATCTGGGTTCCCGTCAGCATGTACCCGCAAATGTTGGCCGGCTTCTTTAAGGACAACTTCAATACACGGCGTTTTTTGGCGACCGTCGTGTATGGTCGATTGAAGGATGGAGTCTCGATTTCCACCGCGGAAGCTTCGCTCAAAACCATTGCTACTGAGCTTGAGAACGCCTATCCCAGGGATAACGCCGGCCGCAGCGTAGCCTTGACGCCGCTTGCTGAGGCTGCCGTTGGGATCAACCAGCGCAGCCAAATCACTCTCGCGGGCGGTCTGATGATGGGCATCGTCGGTCTCGTACTTCTGATTGCCTGCGTCAACCTGGCCAATTTGCTTCTCGCGCAAGCGGCAAGCCGCGAAAAAGAGATTGGTGTTCGCGCCGCTATGGGGGCGAGCCGGGGCCGGGTGATCCAGCAACTACTCACGGAAAGCTTGGTGCTCGCGTCACTCTCGGCTCTGGCCGGTTTGGCGATCGCATACATTGGGCGTTCGATATTGTGGTCGTTCCGGCCTCCGTTCATCCGCGATAGCGATCTCGACTTGGGATTCGATTCTCATGTGCTGCTCTTTACGCTCTCCGTCGCGCTCTTGACCGCCGTCCTCATCGGCGTCGTTCCGGCGTTGAAGGCAGCGCGCCCGAACTTGATCGAAGTCCTAAAGGTCGGGGGCCGTGGCAATACGGTTGGGTGGGCAAGCAGTCCGTTCCGCAGCATGCTCGTTGTGACTGAAATTGCACTGGCTTTGGTCGCGCTCGTTGGTGCCGGGCTTTTCGTTCGCAGTATGCAAAATGCGCAGCGCATTGATCCAGGTTTTGAATCCACAAACCTCTTCATGTTCAATTTTGATCTGGGCGCCTTGCATTACGACGAAGGGCGCGGCCAGCAATTTTTCCGCGCTGCCATCGAACGGGCCAAAGCCTCCCCCGGTGTGGAGTCCGTTACGATTGCCGATGCTCCGCCATTAATTCCAGCGTTTTCTCGCACCATTTTTCCTGAGGGTCAGGATGAAGCCTCCGGCTACCGCGGGACTTTGACGCAGGTGAATGATATAGCTCCAACTTTTTTTGAGACTCTCCGCATCCCGATCGTCGCTGGCCGCGAATTCAATGACTTCGACCGAGCAGGTACAAAGCAGGTGGTCATCGCCAACGAGGCCATGGCCAAGCATTTCTGGCCCAATGAAAATGCTATCGGCAAGCGCTTCCACTTTCATGGGGATCCAGGGCTGCGCGAAATCGTCGGTGTAGTCCGGAATACGGTGGAGAACAACATCGGCGAAAAACCGCAGCCAGTGGTCTATTTACCTCTAGCGCAAAACTATTCGCCCGCAGCCATCATGCTGGTGCGCACGAGCGGCCGCCCCGAAGCAGTGATCTCCAGCGTGCGTAGCCAAGTGCAGCAGCTAGATTCCAACCTGGCGCTCACTAACGTGCAGACAATCGGAGAGCTGCTGGGGCAGGGCCTCTGGGCGCCACGTATGGGTGCCGCGCTGCTTGCTATGTTTGGCGGACTCGCGCTAATCCTCGCGATCATCGGCGTGTACGGTGTTTTGTCGTATTCCGTAAATCAACAAACGCGCGAAATTGGAATTCGCATGGCCATGGGAGCCCAAACCGGCCGCGTACTCTTTCTCGTTGTGGGCCAAGGGATGCGCCTTGCGGCGGCGGGATTAGTTCTCGGGCTCATTGTTGCATTCGCCGCGATGCGCGTGCTCGGGAGCTTGCTGTTCGGCGTCAGCGCCCATGACGCTGTTACGTTCGGCGCCGTGTCTTTGGTTCTTGCCTTGGCCGCAGCGCTTGCGTGTTACATTCCGGCCCGCCGCGCCACCAAGGTCGACCCCATTATCGCCCTGCGCTACGAATAACGCGGAGCAATTGGCAAACTCTGAAGCGGGTCCGCGAGTCTGTGTCATTTTCACAACAAACCGTGGCGCGTCGGTGCCCCACGCTCGGCAAGCCACTCATGTTTGTAAATCTGCTCTAATTTTGACTGTCCGGCAGGAACCATCAG
Organism: Candidatus Acidiferrum typicum; assembly: GCA_025463055.1. Classification (GTDB taxonomy): domain Bacteria; phylum Acidobacteriota; class Terriglobia; order Acidiferrales; family UBA7541; genus Acidiferrum; species Acidiferrum typicum_A. The sequence goes on along the minus strand of JAOAPV010000038.1, from coordinate 145,527 downwards.
GAACATATCTCGTCTAAGTCCGTATTCCTGGGTACGGAGACGACCATGTGGACCCTCTTACAGGACCTGCGCTTCGCGTTTCGCCAGTTTCGGAAGTCGCCGGGCTTTGTGATCACCGCGATTCTCTCCCTGATGCTCGGCATCGGCGCCACGACCGCCATCTTCAGCGTTATCTATGGCGTCCTGCTCGATCCGTATCCATACAAGGATAACGACCGCATGGTGCACGTCCAGCTCAACGATAAGAAGAGCGATCGCGGGGGGCTTTTTTTCGTTAACGCTTCTGGATACAAGGACTTAAAGAAAGTTCCCTCGCTCGATGATGTCTTCTTGCAGCGCGAAAATCAGCGAAATCTAACCGGCGACCAAGTCCCTGTCTCTGTCAATGTCGGCCTGTATTCACCGAATCTCTTTGAATACATGGGAGTTTCGCCGCTGCTCGGCCGCGAATTCACGCCAGCGGACGCTCCTGGCGGAAACCCGGCTCCCGTGGCCGTGCTGAGCTATCTCTTTTGGCAGCGCCAGTTTGGGGGAAGCCGCGACGTGGTCGGAAAGCCGGTCGAGCTCGACCATCAGATTTTCACGGTGATTGGCGTCGTGCCGCCGCGCTTTACTTGGGGCGACTCGGACGTTTATTTGCCGGCGCTGCCCACCGCCGACCCCACTGAGTACTGGCTTTCCTTCATCAAGCTCAAACCCGGGACGAAATTTCCGGTGGCGGAGGCGGAGTTTCAGGTTCTTGCCGACCAGTTTGCAAAACAAGACAAGAACTACCCGCAAGACCGCAAGGTAAAGATCGTCACGCTCAATGAACAAGTGCTCGGCCAATTTGCCGGAACGTTGACGCTGCTGTTCGGCGCTGTCCTCGCACTGTTAATCATTGGCTGCGCCAATGTTTCGATCCTGCTGCTCGGGCGGGGAACAGCGCGACAGCACGAATTGGCAGTGCGTGTCTCGGTCGGAGCGGGACGCCGCCGGCTCATCCGCCAGCTGCTGACGGAGTCCGTGGTTTTGTCGGTTGCGGGAGCAGCGTTGGGCGTCCTCGTTGCGTACAAAGGCGTGACGGCGTTGGCAGCCTTTCTTCCCTACTACTCCTTTCCACATGAAGCCGCGATTCACGTGAATGCGATCGTGCTGGTGTTCAGCGCGGTCGTTGCGTTGCTCACTGGAATTCTGTTTGGTGTCTCGCCCGCTTGGCAGCTTTCACGTCCCCAGCTTGGGCATTTGATCCAGGCGAGTAGCGGAAAGCATTCCGGCAGCGCGCACAACCGGCACACCCATCGCCTGCTGATTGCCGGCCAAGTGGCCCTGACATTGGTGCTGATGGCCGCGGCAGGTGCGGCGATGAAGGCGTTCGCGGCGCGTATCCACACTCCACTGGGTTTTGAACCGGACCACGTAATCTCTCTGAACGTCGGATTTCCCAAAGGGGCGAATCCCACATGGCCGGTGCGGCTGAACGCAAACGAATTGGTACGCAAGACGATCACCGAAGTGCCCGGTGTGGATACGGCTGCCGTTTCGACCACATGGTTTCCGGGTTTCGGCGGCTTCACGGCAAAGATGGAAGTGCAAGGCAGGCCGTCGCTGACGGACGCGCAGGCGATGTTTTGTCTGGTAAGCCCGCAGGAGTTCTTGACGCTACGAATTCCGTTGCTCGCGGGACGCGTGTATGACGAGACGGAGAACATGCGCGCGGCGCACCTGGCGGTGGTGAACCAGGCGTTCGTGAAACAGTTTATTCGCGATGGCGATCCGATCGGGCAGAGCGTGCGCAGCCCGATGCTGAAAGTAGAGCAGCCCTCGCTGCTGCTTGCCGCGTCACCGGATGAATGGCTGCAAATCGTTGGAGTTGTAGGTGACGCGCGAAACGATGGGTTGGACCATCCGGTCAAACCGGCGGTTTTCTTGCCATACAGTTATGTGCTACCGACGGATGAATCGTTGCTGGTGCGCGTGACGGGGAATCCAGATGTGGTGCTCCGCTCGATCAAGGAGCGGCTGCGACAACTGAATCCGGAAATGGTCGTAGTTTCGGACCATACGCTCTTGTGGTGGCTGGAGACGCGGGGCTGGGGGCAGGAGCGATTTATCGCCACGCTGTTCTCGCTGTTTGCGGTGCTAGCCCTGGCGCTGGCCGCTACCGGACTGTACAGCGTGGTGTCGTTCGCGGTGACGCAACGGACGCAGGAAGTGGGCATTCGTATGGCGCTGGGCGCGCCGCGAACCAGCATCGTCCGGCTGGTGCTTGCGTCCACGGGGACGATGCTCGGGTTCGGGTTGGCAATCGGCCTCGGGCTGAGCGTGGCGCTGAACAAAGTAGTAGTCTCCTGGGCAAACGGAAGCTCGCGCGACCCGCTCACACTGTTAGCCTCCGCGATGCTGTTGCTGCTGGTGGCCGTCGCGGCCTGCGTCGTGCCGGCTTGGCGCGCCGCTACTATCGATCCGATGCGGGCCTTGCGCACGGAATAGCCAACAAGACAAACTTGCTAATCCTTATTAGCGGCGGCCCGGCACCCGACCGGGTCCTGTAAGTTAACCAGCGATTGCGTCCGGCAAGGCGCCGCGCGTACGTTCACGGTTGTCGAACTCGCGCAGGGCCGCTTGCAAATCATCAACTGTGAAATCCGGCCAGCGCTGCGACGTGAAAACGAATTCGGCGAAGGCGCATTCCCAGAGAAGAAAGTCCGATAGCCGCTGCTCGCCCCCAGTACGGATCAAGAGGTCGACGTCCGTCGAACCGCCCCGCAGAACTTCCGAGAGGACATCGCTGAAGGAATCCGGCGAGAGCTTGGTCACTTTGTAAAAGCGGCAAGCGGCGTGAAATATGGCTTCTCGTGCGGAATAATCGACTGCCATCCGCAAATGTAAACGCGTGCCATTCGCAGTGGCTGCTTCGGAATCAGCAATCGCGTCGCGGAGTGTCGCCGGCATCCGGTCTCGGCGCCCAATGATGCTCAGGCGCACGCCTTCCGCGACGCAGTTCGACGTTTCGGTCAGAAGGTATTCGTGCAGCAAACGCAGGATGGCAGTGACTTCCGCGGGAGGACGTTTCCAATTCGCGGACGACAGGGCAAACAGCGTAAGCGTGCGAATGCCCAGTCCGGGAGCGGCGGAAATGATGCGCCGCGCGGTTTGGGCGCCGGCACGGTGCCCCGCTGAGCGGGGAAGCCCGCGTGACGTGGCCCAGCGGCCATTCCCGTCGGAGATGATGGCCACGTGAAGGGAGCGTCTCGTAGGAAGGTCCTGGAGAATCGGGGTGGGTTGCCGCAGGACTATGGGTGACATTTGCATATCTTTCTCCGCCGCAGGAGGTTAGATCTATCAACGTAAACTACTCTGTATTACAAAGCCAAAAGACAAAAAATTTTGTTGGTCAACCCTCGCGCGTGGCGCGAATCAGCGCTTCCATGTGATTCAAGTAGCGCTCCAGCGCCTTTCGCCCTGCTCCCGTGAGCCGGTACTCGGTCTTGGGCAATCGGCCGTCAAACGATTTCGTGCAGACGATGTAATCGGCTTCCTCCAGTTTGCGCGCATGAACACTCAAGTTTCCGTCTGTAGTCTTGAGCATGGCCTTCAACTCATTGAAGGTCAGAGAGCGATTGACCGCGAGAGCGCTGACAATTCCCAATCGCACACGCTCATGAATGAGGCGGTCGAGGTCGGATGGTACGGGCTCTCGCGCCTGGGTATGCGTAGCAGATAACGATGTCTCGCGCGACCGCTGGTATCGTTCGTCCCGTGCTGTCGATCCTTTAGCCATATAAATCCTCTTACTGCCGCTATCCTCCGTGATTCCGAGCGATCCATAGTCCGAAGCCAATCTGCAAAGCGCCAAAGCCCACAGCCATGAATGAATCCCCCCAATTGGACGGCGCAAACAGCGCGATCGCTCCGAGGCCCATGAGAGCCAGACCCATTACTGGAACGACCCGGACTGAAAAGGCTCCGCCGGTGACAATGGCGGTGCCATAGAGGAGCAGCCACACCCCCGGAAGTACGGATTGCACGCCGGCTTGAAACAGCACGAACGTAAGGAGACCACCGACGATAATCGGCGGAGTAAAGCTGAGAAGAAATTTGCGACCGGGTCCGGAAAACAGTCCGGCACTGCCACGATGCGCCTTAGTGGCGGCAGAAGATCCGGCGATAGCTACCGCTACAAACGCCTCGACGAGCCAAACCGTGAGCCACGCGCGGGGAGAATGTTGACGTGACGCCACCCAAGCCGCGCCGATGGCGGTCAATCCCATAGCTACCCCGCCCCAGCCTGGAACGGCCGTAAATTCGGCTGCTCGCTCCATGGTTTCGCGGATGTAACGCAAGTGGTCGGCAGCCCGAGCGTCGATAGGGATAGGCTGGGGTTTGGGGGAGCGAAGAGGACTCACGAAGGCCATGAGCTGGAAAGTAGCAGCAACCTCCGAACGTGTCAAGTACTTTGTATCACAAAGTAGAGTCGCTTTCAGTCGATCGCTCGTGCAATCGATGGCTCTGAACGGGGATACCGGCCCAGTAGTGAGTTCCATCGGATGATGAAAACGTCGAGAAACATTTGCACGCTGTCGCGCAACATGCTCACCTTTGTGGCCGGCGAATGCGCCCAGCGCACCGGAATCTCAGCGGAGCGCAGCCCGTGGTGACGCGCTAGGTAGAGAAGCTCGGGATCAAAGCCGAAGCGCTCAACGCGCTGCTGCTGGAAAATTATGCGGCAAGGTTCGCGGCGAAAGGCCTTGAAGCCGCACTGCGTATCGACAAATGGCAAGCGGAGAATGGCACGCACAATGAAGTTGAAAATCATGCCGGCGTACTCGCGGAAGGCGGACTGGCGCACGGAAATCAGGCTACGGTTCAGAGCGCGCGACCCGATAGCCACATCATGATCCGCGAGCGCTGCAAGGAGCTTGTCCGTTTCCTCGATCGGGGCCGACAAGTCCGCGTCCGTAAACAGTACAATACGTCCGCTCGCTTCCATCATCCCATGGCGGACGCTGTAACCTTTCCCGTGATTCGTGCTGTTGGCCACCACGCGCAGCTGGCGAATTTCGGCGCGGAAAGACTTGGCGACATCCGCAGTGCGGTCAGTCGAACCGTCGTCTACGACGATCACTTCGGTTTCGCGCTTGCTCCCGCGGATATACGAGGAGATCAGAGATAGCGTTTCTGGCAAACGAAGCTCTTCATTAAAAGCCGGAATTACGATGGAGAGATCGGGCTGGGCGGGGCTCATGGCTACGAGCATTCCTTCCAGCCGTGCGCACCGACGAGCGGGACGAAGCGGCAAGGCTCGAGCATGGTGGTAAGGAAAGTATCATGGCTGCGCTGGATTAGCCGCAAATCTTGGTTTTCAACGCCGCCCACGGGCACAATCATTCTGCCGTTTTCGGCAAGCTGCGCGAGCAGAGGCGGGGGTACGGAGGGCGCGGCGGCTGCGACGAGAATCGCGTCGTATGGAGCAAAATCGGGCAGGCCGAGAGTACCGTCGCCGCAGTGCACGTGAACGTTGGAGTAGTGAAGCCGGGCGAGACGCTCGGCGGCTTCAGTAGCCAATTCCGCGCGAAACTCCATTGTGAAGACTTCTCTTGCAAGGCAGGACAGCACGGCGGCTTGGTAGCCGAATCCAGTTCCGATTTCCAGGACGCGTTCGTTTCCTTGAAGGCGGAGTGCGGCAGTCATAGCCGCCACGATGTACGGTTGCGAGATTGTTTGGCCCTCCCCTATTGGCAGCGGGGCGTCCTCATAAGCGCGATCGCGAAATTCGGCGGGAATGAATTCATGGCGGGGGATGCGCTCAAGACAGTCCAAGACGCGGCCGTCACTAACGTGACGCTTGCGGATTTGCGTTTCCACCATCTCGTGGCGGGCGTCCCCAAAGACGTCAGTGGTGCTATTTCTGAAATTTTTGCCCTCGCCCATGAGTCATGCCGGCGCGGTGGCAGCCGCATGCTTCTCCCATGCGTGCGTGCGGAAGATGTCGTCTAATTGCTCGAGTGCGAAATCGCATTCCTCTATCCGATTGTAGAAATGCGGAGAAAATCGCACGCCACCTTTCGGCCGGAAGTCGATCAGAATTTCGCGAGCCAGGAGTTCGCGGGAGACTTCGTACGCATGAGGGCAGTCGATCGAAACGGTACCAGCGCGCTCCGCGGGATTTTCCGGCGTGTTGACGCGCCAACCATGCGCCTTCGCGCCATCAAGCAAGCGCGTTGTCATGCGCAGAGATTTAGCTCGTATGGCTTCGATGCCCACGGCATTAAGGATATCCAAGCCTGGCTGGCAAGCATACAGCGCCGGAATATGGGGAGTGCCATTGAGATAGCGGAATGAATCTTCGCGCGCATCGATCGCCCCGGTCTCGAAGCCAAAGGGCCGCCGATGCGCGATCCATCCGGTGAGCGCAGGATGCAGCATCGCGCGCAAATCTTCGCGCACGTACAGATAACCGACGCCGGGCCCACCACATAGCCATTTCAGCACGCCGCCAACGGCGAAATCGGCGCCCAAGGCCCGAACGTCGACGGGAATGGTGCCGGCCGCCTGGAAGACATCGAGGATTACGTGCGCGCCGACGCGGTGCGCACGTTCGATAATCGCCCGCGCGTCAACGATGTAGGAACTTCGGAAAAGAACATGCGAGATGGGGACGAGCAAGGTCGTCTCGTCGATGGCAGCAAGAAACTTGTCCAAATCAATGCGCACCGGATCGGAGCTTGCCACCAACTCCACACGCGCACCCAGCCGGCGCTGCTCGTGGTAGAAGTATTGAATCGACGGGAACTCGAGGTCAGTCATAACAATTTTGTTGCGCTGTCCGTGGAAATCAAAACAGGAAGCGATGACGGCCTGAATCAAGGTGACATTTTGATGGAGCGAAATCTCGCCGGCTCTGGCGCCAATCAGAGGCGCGATTTTGTCGCCGACCGTCACCGCCATGTCCCACCAACCCTCTTCCCATGCACGTACACCCCGCTCCGCCCAGGAATCTGCGTAAGCCCGCATCGAGTCGTAAACTGCCCGTGGCATCGCGCCCAGCGAATTGCTGATGAGATAGGTGGAGCGGTCAAGAATGGGGAACTCGCCGCGCCATTTGAGCAGGTCATCCATGAACGGTGACTCCAGCGCCCGGATCGCCGGGGTGAGTTTTCCTCCATCCAAAGTAGCACAGGGTTATGAAAAGCAGCCACGGGAAGCCAGCGGTCACCGTGATGCGAAGGCCAGGCACCCACCACGTGGAAACGAGCACGCCGGCGAGCGCTGCGGCTCCTAAGATCGAGGGCCATGGACCCCGCGGACCGAAGCGTTTTACCTTTTGCCCAGATCGAGCAGTGCTCCTCCGAAACATTAGATGTGTGACAAAAATCATCAGCCACACAAAAATACCGCCGAAAAAAGCCGAGCCAAGCATGTAGACATACGCCGTCCCGCTGTACTTCCGCTCCAGGAACAATGCCGCTACCATACCGATGCTAGAGGCGAATAGTGCAGTCACAGGAGTGCCGCGTTTGCTCAATCGGCCCAATGCGGATGGAGCGTAGCCCCCGCGGGCCAGCGAGAACAGCATGCGCGCTGTCAAGTACAGGTTGCAGTTCACACTCGACAGGGCCGCCGTCAGCACCACGAAGTTCATCACACCCGCTGCCGCCGGAATTCCTGCGGACTCGAAGACTCGAACGAACGGGCTCTCGCCGAGCCCAACCCTAGTCCACGGGATAACACCAACGACCACGGCAAGCCCGCCGATATAAAAGATGCCAAGACGCGCAAACGTCCAGCGCATAGCGCGCGGCAATGCCGTGGCTGGGTCTTTGGCTTCCCCTGACGTAACTGCGACGATTTCGATTCCCAAGTAACTGAACACCGCCATCGCGATGCCGAGTCCAACTCCCGTCCATCCATTGGGAAGAAATCCGCCATGGGCCACATAATTCGTACCGCCGATTCTCGGAAATCCAACACCAAGGAGCAGCGCAGCGCCCAGAATCAAAAACAAGACAATCGTGACGACTTTCAGCATTGCAAACCAATATTCGAATGTCCCGAAATTTGAAACGCTGCTGGCGTTCACCCAAATCAGCGCCACCGAAAATCCTGCAATCCAAACCCAGGGCGGCACTCCGGGAAACCAGTGCTTGCAATAAATCGAAGCCGCCACCATTTCGCTGCCGATAGCGATAACTTGTCCGAGCCAATATGAATAGCGCATGGCGAAGCCGGCCCATGGATGCACATACATTTCCGCATAAACGCCGAATGAACCAGCCACCGGGTGCGCGATGGCCATTTCGCCCAGCGCCCACATCAGCGCCAACGCGATACCGGCAGCGGCGGTATAGCTCAGAATCACCCCCGGGCCCGCAAGTTTCACCGACAGAGCGCTGCCGAGAAAGAGTCCTGTGCCGATAGCGCCCCCGACAGCAATCATCGAGAGTTGCCGTGGCGTCAGGTTCCGGTGCAAGCCCGCTTCGCGGGAGAGAATGGCCGAAGGATCAGCAATATTCGCGACAATGGGAGCTTCGGTTTGCGCCATGGCGCGGAATCGTATCAGACACTTCACCCGCCTGCACGAACGTACAGAGAAAAAGGACAGTTAAGCGACCCGACACTCCTGTACTTCGACGCCCTTTGCAGGGCATGGCTCCTCTTTACAATCGAAAGCGTGGCGAAACCGTAGAATTTCGCCGCGGAGGCAGTCATGAAGGCGGTCCTGGCATTGGTCATCATTTATGTGGCGATGTTCTTCCTGGCGATCCAAGGCGCTTCGCAGAATTCGGCGCAGTCGCCGCTGCATGGTGGAGCCGGCCAATCCACGCGCTCGATTGATCCTGCAAAGGACGCCGACATCCGCTCCCTTATGGAGCTTGTTGGCGCGCGCGATGCCATGCAGGATTTAGCCGCTCATGGCGCCGATCAAATTCGCGAAAACCTTCTCACATCAGTTCCCACTAACGATCGCGGGCAACAATTTGTGAACGCGTTTATCGACGGCTACAAGGCCAAGTTCAATGCCGATGAAGCTACGGCTCAGCTCGTAACCATATACGATCAGCATTTTACGCAAGACGAAATCAAGGGCCTCTTGCAATTTTACGGTTCGCCGCTCGGCCAAAAGTTCGCCGCGGAAATGCCCAAGATCAACAATGAAATGCAAGCCGCCAACCGCGCATTCAACACTCGTATCGCGAAGGAAGTGCTACAAGATCTCCACAAGCAGTACCCTGGCATGGCCGCACACGCCCGGTTCGTCAAGCCGCGTCAAGGCCAGCCAGAGCTGGCCCAACAGCAAGCACAAACACAACCTTAAACCGCCGTTTCGCGTCTATATTGCCGACCCTCAGGCACACGAGAATGCCGGTGATTCTAGTATGAGTTGATTTTTCTCTGCCGCGAGGCTCACAGGAGGCTGTAATGCGAACGTTGCTCGTGGGGTGCGCGCTGATTTCAGGTGCGCTAGTAGTCTTGGCGCATTCGCCGTCCGTTCAAGTAATAGCCCAAGAGAAATCCTCGGTACCGCCTAGGGCTGCTACCCAAACTCCCGCGAAGACCGCTCCGCAATCGAGCAAGGTCGATCCCCAAAAAGAAGCTCGCATCCGCGAACTGATGGATGTCACCGGTGCAAAGAATCTAGGACAACAGCTTATCGAGGCGGGAATGGAGCAGTTCCGGAGCAGCGTGCAGGACTCCCAGCCGAACAACCCTCGCGCGAAGCAATTTGTCGATGCGTTTGTGACCGGATTTCAGAAACACTTTGACGTCAACACTCTCAACGACCGGATCATTCCCATCTATGACAAATATCTGACCACGGACGACCTGAAAGGCTTACTCGAGTACTACCACTCGCCCCTTGGACAACGCATGCTGAAGACCCTGCCGGAACTAACGCGTGAGTCGCAAGCGACTGGTTTTGCCCTAGGCCAGAAAGCCGCGCAAGAGACCATGGAAGAGTTGAAGACAGATTTCCCGGAATTTACTGGCTCTAAAGACGACGATAAACATCCAGGCGGCGAGCCCAATAACTAGAGCAGCGAATGTCAAGGAAAGCGCTTCTTAATTTTTACGTCAATGCCAAACGTTCCGTTGTAATCGCGCAGTGCCACAATCGATAGATAGCGGGTCACGTTGTACTCCACTTGGATCACTTGCTGCTGCGTGGACCCCACGTTCGATACGTAAGTAACGGTCAGATTTCGCGTAACTTGTTGCTGAACGGTGACACGAGCTGCAGCGTTTTGTGTAGCTCCTGTTGAGCCCACTCCGGTAAGCCCCGGATCGACTCGAAAATTCGTGATCCCGAACAGCTTTTCCAGCCGCCCGCCGACTTGGCTTGATACTGCTTCTGAAAGCAGCGCCGAAGCTCCCGCCGTTCCACTCTGCGCGCCCGAGGCGCTGCGCAGTGTGGACTCCTGACTCGTCTGGCCTAGTGCCAGCAGCGTTACGATGTCGTTTGCAGGCAGCGGTGGATCCGAACGGTACGCCAGTGTGAGTTTGCTCGCTGGTCCATTGAAGTTCAGCGTGATTTCATACTGCTGAATCGTGGTGCTTGCTTCGACGTTGACCACAGGATCGAGCCGGAACGGGTTCGAAAAGTTGATATCGCCTCTCGCCACGCGATAGCGATTGCCGTGAAACAGCAAGTCTCCCGAGAGAACGTGGATGTGGCCGAGCAAAATAGGATGTTCCCACGTTCCACGCACGCGAATGTTGGCTTCCGCATCCAGTTCCGCGCCGGGCCACTCCATACGCGCGTCGGGAGCTGAAACCGCCTCCACATCGAACTGCAGATTGCGTAGGAAAGCGGAGTTGGTGGATGGTCCGCTGATTCCTTCCTTTGTGGAAACCAACACGCCAGCGACTTCTAATCCCTGCGTCAATGCTACCCGTTGCACGGTCACACGCCCCGACAGCAAGCTCGCTTCGGTTGTGCCGGTCAGGCGCAGAGAGCCTCCGGTCAGCCAACTCATACCTTCCGGATAGCGGATGCGAGTCCTATCGCTTCGCGCGGTAATGTCGTAGCGCAACGGACGCTCTGTGTAGGTGACGCTGCCGGTGACGTGCAGCGTCCCTCCGCCCGCTTCCGCGGTCATGTCGTTGAAGAAAAGCCGCGTATCGTCAAAGTTGAAATCACCATTTATGTTGCTAAGCCCTGTCGGGAAATCGGCCTCTCGCGCATTGGCACCGGCGATGTGAATTCGCCCATTAATGCGCGGCCGTTCGAGCGTACCCTCGAATGTTGCATTGATCTGCGCGGGCCCCGCGATCGTTAGTCCTGGCGAAATACCCGCGAGCAGCCGCAGGTCCAGGGCGCCGTTGAGCTGCAAGTTCATGCTGGCGCGCTCGGCGAAACCGATATTTCCGCTGACGCGAATGTCCGTGTCTGGTCCCCGAAACTCCGCCGGTTCGATCTGCAAATTGTCTCGCGAAGATCGAAAGTGAACCGGGCCCACATTCTCGAGCTGCACGTTTGCGTAGTTAAACGTCAGCCGCGAAAATTTAGCGTCCAGAAGGATGCTCTCCGGCCGGTTGAGCGAGCCGCTGAGTCCGATTTCGCCGTCCGCTTTGCCGTGTCCGTTGAAGGTCGGTAAATGCAGCGCACCCAGGATGAGTGCATCCAGAGCAATATTCTTTACCGCAATTTTTCCCTCAATATTGTAAGGGTCCGCGAGCGCCAGCGTATATCCGCCGGAAATTTCTCCGGTGCTCATGGCCGAGCCCAAATCGAGTCGCGCCACGTGCCCGTCTGAGCTGAGGGTGCCGTCAAAGCTGCCGATCACGGACTGGCCCACCTTGAAGTCAACTACACGAAAGGTCCCTTCCCCCTTTGGCGCCAGTGGCGGACCGCTCGCTTTCAGCCGAAAGGAAACCTGCCCGTCCAGCGCGAATCGCGTCGACTGCAATTTTTGGAAATTGGCCAGCGGAAGAGAGGCACCAACGAGATCAATCGATGCAGTGCGGTCCGCTAAGTTGTATTCTGCCGTGCCGGTAACGATTCCCGCGCCGTGGCCCGGCTCCTTTTCTGGCGGAAATAATCGCAGCTCGGCATTCGCGATGCGGACTTCGTCGGGCATCAAATTGAGCTGCCCGCGCAGCCGGTTAAACGTGACGCCGTACGCTTCTCCATTTGCAAGATCGAAGAGCCCGGTTATGGCCGGCGCCGCCCGTGTCCCGCGTCCATGAAACTGGCCGGAAAGCTGCCCGTGCACGGGATACGACGAATTCAACAACTGCTGTAGGGTATCTACGGGCGTCGCTTCGAGACTGACATCGGCCGACCAGGTGCTATCGGGCAAAAAGCTCCACTTGTCCAACGCGAGCACCATGTCGATCGTCGCATCCATCGGACCTCGGCGCGCATGCGCCCGCGAAAACGTCAGTTCGTCCGGCGAATACAATAGTTCGCCGTCCACGGAGTCAAAGGCCAAATCCTCGTAGCGCACGCTTTCGCCTCGCACATGCCCTGCAAAAGTTGGACCTGCGGACGGCCCGTTGATTTTCCCGTCCCATCGCGCGCCTCCCGAGATCACGTTGATCGCATCGGGCGAATTCGGAGCAGCGTCTCGAAGCGCGTTGATGAAATCGCGATAACTCTCGAGCGCGCCAGTTTCAAACCGCACGTCCATCGCCGTATTCCGCGGTGCGAGGATCCCGCTGACTGAGCCTCGGCTGGCAGGCGTCTCGAACTCACCACTGCTAACAGTTAATGTCTGCGGATCGTATCGATAGCGAATGTCCCAATCGCCATCCACCGGGATGTGTCCGGGAGCAACATTATCCGGCGATGTCCACTGCATCGACCCGGCCACCTCAAAATGTTGAAATGGTCCGCTCCAGGTTTCCGTCGTGTCAGCTGATATCAGCGAATCCCAGTGCAATTCGTCCACGGGGAAGCCATGGTGCTCAATGGCCGGGAGCACTCCGGCCAGACGGACGTCCTGTACATGGGTATCCGCTCGGAACTTCAGGCCGTCGAAACGCATCGTGACCCGGCCCTTCACTGTTCCGCCAAACGCCAGCGCGAGAAAATCCGGCACAACAAGCCCATTGTTGTCGATGCGAAAGCTGCCTCGGCTGGACAATCCCGATACATGAAAAATCGGATAAGTTAGGGTGATTTCATGGCCCGAATAGCTTCCGGTGGCGCGAAATTGCCCATTGGCGAACTCTGCTTCGCCATGAACATCCGCGCGGCCGGTCGGCGTTTCGGGTGACCGCAGGTTCTCGCGAATATCCAGCAGATTGACCCATCCGCGGTACCGAAAATTCCATTTCGGCTGCGCATAGTCCTGCATTTCGGCTTGAGCGTCCACGTGCGAGCGCCCGGCGTTCAAAACTCCCTGCTCCAACGTGAAGCCGTTCTCTCGCAACGTGAACTTGGCAGAGACGCTTACCGGCCAGGGAAGGAAGTGTTTTGCTGTAAAGCGAATCGATTCCCAATCAATCGTGCCTAAATACATGGGTTGGCTCGCCGCCCCGCTGGCATCTAGGGCGAGGTGCAGGTTATCGCCCTCCACGGATAGCGGCGTTCTCACGTCGTTATAAAGAATCCAGCCATTCTGCAGTTGCAAGCGCCGGACATGCAGGTCGAACAATGTTTCTCGAACCGGCTTCCTCGTTGTCGCGCTTTGCGGGAGAGGAATGTTGCTCGATCCGTTTTTTTCGATGCGTATGTGTATTTGCGGCCTTTGCACCAGCAGGTCCTTCAAGGAAACCTTGTGTCCCCAAAAAGAATCGATGCGCAGACCGGCCTGCACTTCATCGGCGGCAAAGAGAGGCTCCGTTCCTGCGGGCTCCCGTCCGTGAATCACCAAACCGTTCAGCCGGACTTCTAGCGAGAGCCAGCGAATGGAAATGGACTGTACTGCAACCTGTCCGCCTGTCATTTTCTCCAGGCGCTTCACGATAAAGCCGTGAATCAGCGGGTTGCCGGCCCCGCTGCCAAAAAAGACGGCGACACCGCCAAGAATAAGCAGGATCAGCAACACCTTCGCGGCCAATACCCACGCGACGTGCCGCAGCCATCTCCATTTTCGTCGGCGCGTCTCGAGGGTCATTTTCCGGTTTCTTTCAAAAACTTTTCCACGTGCAAATGGCTGCGGCTTTCCTTTAGCCAGATCTCCGCTTGCTCATTGATTCCCCGCTGCACCAGCGCATCTTGGATATATTCGCGGGAGGCATCAAGCGATGGCGGGGCCTGGCTGCGCGCCTTTGCGCGCGGAACCACCGCCTCTTGGTAAAAGTCCTCCACCTGCTTAACCGTTACCTGTACGGCGGGACGAAACCGGGAGTCCAAGTAATTGGTCAGATACAGTTGGTCCGCGACCATTCGTCGGATCTCTTTATCACTCAAGCCCGATTGCCTTTTCCGCGCCTGGTATTCTTCGCGTGACGCGAACGAACCTTCCAGATGCTCTACCCCCTGGGCAATCTCCACGTCCGCGGGGTGCGGAAATCGCGCGGTATCAGCCTCGTTCCTGACGATCAATTGGTCAACGAGGCGGTCTAGAATCGAGGCATCGCTTTCCGCCTTTCCATCCACCAACATCTGATATCTGCTCAACGTGCGCAATTGGCTCAGCAGTATGATGTCGCTATCCACGCGCGCTGCAATTTGATCGAGGAGCTCCTGACTCGACCCATAAGTCGAGGCCAGCGCCAGCAGCGCTATGGCCAGCAGGTAACTCCCATGGCGGGACATTAGAACGTTGATCCCAGATTAAAGAAGATTTGGAAGCCTGGCAGTCGCGTTGCCTTGAAGCCTAACTGGCCTTGTTGACAGTCCACCGTCGCGACTCCGCTTGGGCAGATCGGCGTAACAAACTGTGGACGATTAATCTGGTAACCCAGGTCGATTCGAATCGGTCCCACCGGAGTCGAGTACCGAAACCCCAGCCCAACCGTGTGCGAAAAATAATTCAGCTCGTTCGTGCAATTGAATTCGCACTGTTTGGAGTTGGGAAAAAAGACCGGCTTCGGGGGGTACGGCCGCAAGGTCACTCGGCTCAACCGACTATACACATTCCCGCCATCATAAAAGAGCGCTCCGCTGAGCGCCGTTCCAATAAAGGGCAGCCGCATCGGGAAGCGAAACTCCTGGTTGAGAATGAGCAGCGCCTGCCCACCAACTGGGAATCCAACCGAATCGCGCGGGCCGGCTTGGTTCAGTGCAAATCCGCGTAGCGAAGTGCCTCCGCCCGCAAAGAATCTTTCTGGCAGCGGTATCACTCTTGGGAACGGCGGCGTCGTTGGCGGCGGAAAGCTCAGTGAAACCGTATCGCGATACGGCTGCAAAATCCCAATGCGAATCGAACGCGCGAAGCTGAACCCGCGCTTGATCGGGTGATACGTCGAATTCTGAAAGTGAAAACGCAGGAAGCTCGCGCTCGAGCCAATCCCCGTGTCTGCGACGCTGAAGTCCACGCTGTTGAAAGTCCCCTTAATGGCATCCGCAGGGTTGTCCCGGGCATCGCGCACCCAACCGGTGCCAAATTGCGAGACGAGCGTAGGTGCGTTGAAAAGAGGAACCTCCTCCAGCGAAATATGCGTGTTCAAGTTCGACACCAGCACCTTGCGGAACGTATAGTGGTACAACAACGACGTCCGCGGGGTCACCCGATGGATCAATTGCAGCGAGCCCTCATACCGCGTCTCCGTAAACGTATTGATGTCCTGCGTCTTCTCCGTATATGCCGTCGCCTGAAGATTTAAGTGCGGATTGCTGAACGTGTTCGGGTGGTTGTACGCAAGCAGAGCTCGGTCCTCGATCGTGCTGCCCCGCAGTTTCAGTGAAAGCGAATCGCCTCGCCCGGTCAAATTCAGTTTACTGATCTCTAGAATCCCCCGGATCGCCGCCTGCACCTGACTTCCCGCCGGATTGGTTGAGCTCGCCAGCCGCTGCACTTCGAACCCTCCGCCATACGCCAGCGTGTACCGCTTCGCCTCCTCGACCAACACCACCACGTCTTTGCTCGTGTCCGTCCCATTCGGATTTTGAGGCTGGATCGTCACGCGGTTGAACACGCCCAGGTTGTACAACCGCCGCTGCGATTCGACTACTTCCCCTTCACGCAGCGGTGCCTCCGGCTCGACTCGTATCTCCCGCTGAATCACTCCAGGCCGCGTATGCTCGTAGCCCGTCAACAATATCCTTCGCACTCGGATCTGCGGGCCTTCCTCAATCCGATACACCAGATTCACAAAACCATCCTGAAACGCTTCCTCGTTCTTTCCTTTTTCGCCCTTTTGCGTACCTTTTGGCGCCGCTGCGACCGGCGTCAGATTGGGGTTCTCTGTCGCGGACTTTTTCTCTGCCTCGTTGACCCTCTCTGCGGTGGCCGTAAACTTCGCCCCAGGAAAACCGTCGTTAAAATACAGCGCCAGAATGTTGTCACGGTCCGTCGTCACGTTGAATTCCGAATAAGGCTGGCCCGGCGTCGAGGCTACTACCCCCAGCAAGACGTCCTCCTTCAACGCATGAACTCCGTCGATCTTCAGCGACGCCACCCGCGTCTGCTTCCCTTCCTGAATCACAAAGCGAACCACCAGGTTGCCTTCCTTTCCCTGGTAGTTGTCCAGCGCCTGCGCATCCACCTTCGCTTCTAGAAATCCGTTCGCCAGGTACAAATTCCTCATCGACTCCCGGTCGGCCTCTAGCAGCCTTCGGCTAAATCTTCCGCGCGTCGCGAATGCCTTCGGATAAATCACCAGCCGGCTCCGCAGCAATTCGGTATCGAAGTAATGGTTCCCGGTGATCTCGATTCGCAGCAGCTTATGCCGGTCGCCGCGCTCCACGCGATAGGTGATCACCTCTTCGCTTGCCTTCCGCCCGCCGGTCAGCGTCACCTCGTTCGTGCTCGTCGCGTACTCCACTTCCGCGTCGAAATATCCGTTACGCTCCAGCCGCTCCCGAATATTGCGCTTGCCTTCTTCCAGCAGGTCCGTATCGACGGCGCCCTCTTGATAAACCGGCACCAGCTTCTTCAGCTCCCCGCCGGAAAATTTCGCCCCCGCCACCGCAATACGCACCAGCGGCCCTGCAGTCACCTCCAGCTCCACTGGAATCGTATTGCTTTTGCTGTCGTAAGCTCCCCGCCTCACCACCGCTCGCGCATTCAAATGCCCCTTTTTCACCAGAAAATTTCGCACCCGCGAAGTGGCCCGCTGCATATGTGCCGCTGTTATCTCCCGTCCCGCTTTTAATTTGGTGCGTGAAAGAATCTCCGCATCTCGATACTCCGTCCCATTCTTGAGCTGAATCTCCTTGATGCGTGCGCGCTGTCCCGCCTGTATGTTTATGATCACATCCATCTGGTGAGTTTCCGGATGCGGTACCCTTTCCGCGGACACTTGCGCTGCATACAGCCCTTCTTCCTTCAGCAGCTCACGCAGCCGCTCCAATCCCTCGTTCACTGCCTCCGGCCGGTAAGGCTCGCCTAGCGGAAGCTGCACCGCCGCAATCGCCGAAGCTTCCGTGGGAGGACTCACCAGGCCATGAATGATCACCTGATTGAAAAACAGTTGCTCCCGCACCACGAAGTCGATGCGCACCCCTCCGTCCACCGGCGTCGAAACCGCGCGCACGTCTGCATAATCGCCCGTGCGGTACAGCGCCCGGATGCTTTCCGCTACCTGCTCCCGGTCGAGTGGTTTGCCAATCGAAATGGCCAGCCCCGTGGGCTTTTCTGAAAGTACGCGTCCGTCTTCCGTCACAATCCGCACAGCCACCACGGTTTCGGCTGCGCTGGGGGCATTTTGCGGAGTGGTGTCGCTCACCTGCGCTGCGGGATTTTCTTGCTGCGTCTGCGCGTGCCTCAGCGCAACTCCCGTAAGGAGCGTGGCCACGACAATAGTGCGCAACCCTTGCCCACAATGCGCTTTCATGCTTCCACTGGCTCAGACGAAGCGTAGCATAGCGGCGTTGCCTGTCCCGTGAACTTTGGCGCTATCATAAACAGCGGGTGCCAGTTTGCGGTTCGGAGATGTTCCGGCCGAGGTTTTTTGTCGGTACGAACAGGATCCCCACTCTCCAAGGCTACGAAACAGTGAACGATTCACTGCACGAAAAATATTCGCGCCAGATCCTCTTCGCTCCCATTGGGGAGGAAGGCCAACGACGCCTGCTTGCCTCGAACGTCGTTATCGTTGGTTGCGGCGCTATCGGTGCTGCCGCGGCCAACTTATTAACACGCGCGGGCGTTGGAAGTTTGCGCATCATCGACCGCGACTTTGTCGAGCCCTCCAATCTTCAGCGCCAAACTCTCTTCGACGAAGCCGACGCTCTCGCCGCCCTTCCCAAAGCTATAGCGGCCGAACGCAAGCTCCGCACTATCAATTCCAGCGTGTCCGTGGAAGGAGTTGTCGCTGACCTTAGCCCCCAAAACGCCGCCGACCGGCTCGCCGGCTTCGATCTCATTCTTGATGGAACGGACAACTTCGAGACGCGCTTTCTGATCAACGATTTCGCCGTGCAAAACGCAAAGCCGTGGATTTACGCCGCCGCAGTGGGAAGCTATGGTCTTACTATGACCATCCGCCCCGGAGCGACGCCTTGCCTCGCCTGCCTACTGGAAACGCAACAGCTGGGTCTGGAGGAAACGTGCGATACCGTAGGCGTCCTCGGCCCAGTCGTTAATCTAATCGCTTCGCTCGAAGCCGCCGAAGCCATGAAAGTTTTAGCCGGTCGCGAGGACGCTCTGCATGGCCGCCTCATCTCATGCGATGTCTGGAGCGGTCATTTTCAGTCCGTCCACATCGCGCGAAACCCGGACTGCCGCGCTTGCGTCCACCGCGAATTCATCTATCTAGACGGTGAAGCCCAGCCTCACATCACTATGTGCGGCCGCGATTCCGTCCAGATTCACGAGCGAAACCGCTCACTTGATCTGGCCGTTCTGAAAAACCGCCTCTCTCCCACAGTCTCCGACGTCAGGCAAAATGAGTTCCTGCTACGCTTCCGCATTCCGCCCTACGAAATGACCGTCTTCTCCGATGGTCGCGCCATCCTAAAGGGCACGAAAGATCCCGCCGTAGCCCGCTCGCTCTACGCCCGCTACATAGGAGGCTAATTTTTCTGGAGTGCAGAGGCCTTGCCTGTTTCACCGCGAAACAGGGTGGCGCCCATAAGAAGACCGCATGGAAGCCCGATCCAAATTTTCCCGAAGATTCATCAATGTGAGAAATGTACTCAAAATCCGTGCCTTCAAATCATCGGTGAGGTGCAGTCCGCTAGTCGCCACGCGGGCTAGCTTCTCCCCATTTTCCGTGATGAATCGCATGATTTCGCGCTGTCTTTCGTGCCCAGTGTTGCCCAACGCCGTCTCCCGGCGCATTTCCGCGCACCCGCTCTCCAGCGACAAAGTGAAGTGCAGCACGCACAATTGCTGCTCAGCCAGAGCCGGTGGCGAGTCGTTCTTGCATCCTGCAGTTTGGCAGCGTGTTCCCATGAGCGCGAGGGCTGATTTGATAAGTAACATTACTAGCCGCGAGAATCCACAACGCACATCGCCAATGGTGCGAATCCTGCATTAGCTGTCCCATCGTTCCATCCATGCCCGTTCGGACAGTCCCTCGATGGAAATCACGAATCGAGTTGACATCCTCGCACGCTGCTCGTATAAATATACAGGTGAGTGCATATTTTCACCGCGCGATGAATTCGGGCAAGACATTTCGCCATGGCCAGATATTGCGCCTTGTCTCTGACGCCTCCATCACCAATCAGGAAGAGCTGCGCCGCCGCCTCGCCGCCCAAAAAATGCGCGTCACTCAAGCTACGCTCTCACGTGATCTCCAGGAGCTTCGCCTAGTCAAAACGCACGATGGCTATCGCCCGGCCGCTGCCTTGCCGGAAGAATCCAACGGCCTGCCTTCGCTAGCCCGCGCTCTCGGCGAGTTCCTTGTGGACATTCGCCCAGCCGAGAATCTCTTGGTGTTGAAGACACCTCCTAGCGGCGCGCAGCCTCTCGCTGCCGCCGTGGATGGCGCCAAATTTCCAGAAACCGCTGGAACCATCGCGGGCGACGATACTGTTCTGATCATCACCCCCAATAAGAAATCCCGCGAATCCCTGCAAAAAAAAATCGAATCACTCGTGAAATGAGAAACCCTGAACAACTCGCCGTGGTAGGTGTCACCGGCTACACGGGTTTTGAACTGGCGCGCATTCTCTTGCGCCATCCCGCCGTGAAGTCTCCGGTCTTCTATGTCCGCGACACGCAAAACAAAAATTGCCTCGCCGAGCTTTTCCCCCAGCTCCGGGGCGTTGGCGAAGCGCCCCTACGCTCGCTTTCCCTTTCGGAGATCATCGCGAGTAATGCAGGAACCGCTTTCCTCGCGACACCTCACGAAGTTTCCGTCGGACTCGCGCCCGCTCTCTTAGAAGCCGGTATGCGCGTGGTCGATCTCAGCGGTGCATTCCGCTTTCGTTCCGCTAACACTTTCGCCACTTGGTATAAGCTTCCCACTCCCCACGCCGATTGGCTCAGCAAAGCTATCTACGGTCTTCCCGAGCTGTATGCCGGCGAGATTGCTTCCTCACGCCTCATTGCCAATCCGGGCTGCTACGCCACGAGCGTCATACTCGCGCTACGTCCCCTCGCGGAAGCCGGCTTGATCGCCGGCGGCAGCAGTGTCGTCTGTGACTGCAAGTCCGGCGCCAGCGGTGCCGGAAAAGATCCTCGTCGCGACCTCCACTTCGTCGAAGTCGATGAAAACTTCAAAGTTTACAATCTGTTCTCTCATCGCCACACGCCGGAGATCCTCGAACACACCGGCTTGCCTGAAGATCGCGTTATTTTTTCAACACATCTTCTGCCGCTCGCTCGCGGAATCCTTTCAACCATTTACGTCACCCTCAGCGCTGTGCATTCTGGCAACGAAATCGAAGCCATTTTCCGAAAGTTCTATGCGGGCCGTTCCATGGTCCGCATCTGGCCTGCGGGCTCGCTTCCCGAGTTGCAGCACGTCGCGCACACCAATTTCTGTGATATCGGCTTTTGCCTGGATAGTTCCGGTAAACGCCTGATCGTTGTCTCTTGCCTCGATAACCTGGGCAAGGGCGCGGCCGGCCAGGCCGTTCAAAATTTCAATCTCATGTTAGGTATTGAGGAGCGAACCGGACTGCAATGAAAATAGTAATCAAGTTAGCTGGAGCCTTACTCGAAGACGACGCCACCGTGCGCTCGGTTGCGCGCCAAATCACCGCACTCGCGAAGCAAGGCCATCAAATGCTCGTCGTCCACGGCGGCGGCCGCGTGTTCACCGCCACTCTCAAGCGCATGGGCATCGAAAGCAATTTCGTCGCCGGTCTGCGCGTCACCAATCGCGAAACCCGCGATGTTGCCGTGATGGTTTTTGCCGGCCTCCTGAACAAGCGTCTCGCCTCTGCCATCTCCGCCGAAGGCGCCCCGGCCATCGGCATTTCCGCCGCTGATGCCGCCTGTTTCCGCTCAGAGCCCATGATTCACAATGAAGTCGAAGGCAGCCTCGGTTTCGTAGGCTATCTCGTCGGCCTGAACACCTCCTTTATAGAGTCCCTCTGGCGCGAAGGCCTCGTTCCTGTCGCTCCCTGTCTCGGCCTCGGCCCGGACAATGAGCTGTACAACATCAATGCCGACCACATGGCCGCGGCCTGCGCCGAATACCTCGGTGCCGAACGTCTGATTTATCTCACCGACGTAGCCGGCGTTCTCGACGGCGACAAAGTTCTCTCTGCCGTAAGTTGGGAGGAAATCGAGCGGCTCGTCCAGTCCCGCGTAGTATCCGGCGGAATGGTGCTGAAGTTGGAAGCGGCCAAGCGCGCCCTAGAAGGCGGCGTCCGCGAAGTGCACATTGTCGGTGCCGGCGCCTCCGATTCTCTCCTGCGCGTCTCGCAACCCCCGGACCTGTCTCACGATCCCGCGAACGCCATCCCCGGCACTCGCGTTCTTCGGGAGTCTCTTCCGGCGGCGCAAGCGGCGCTCTCGGCGGCATGATGCGAGCCATGAATAAAAACAAATCGACCCGCTCCACAATGCAAAAGACCAAGCGCGCGCCCAGCCGTAAGCCAAAGCTCGACACGCGCCTCAGCGATGCCGAACAATTTCTCCTGCCCACCTACAAGCGCCAGCCCATTGTTTTCACCCATGGTAATGGCGCGTACGTTTATGACTCTACCGGAAAAAAGTATCTCGACTTTCTCGGCGGTATTGCCGTCAACGCTCTCGGCCACGCCCACCCGCGAATAGTAAAAACCATTCGCCGTGAAGCCGCTCGCGCCATCCACTTCTGCAACCTCTATCACAACGCTTACCAAGGCCCGCTCGCCCGCAAGCTCACCGAAATCTCCGGCATGAACCGCGCCTTCTTCTCCAACAGTGGCGCCGAAGCTGCCGACGGCGCTCTGAAACTCGCCCGCCTCTGCGCCCGCACCCCCTCTGACGCGCCAGACAAGCCCGCGCCCAAGCACCGTATCCTCGCCATGCAGAACTCCTTTCATGGCCGCACCTTTGGAGGCGTCAGCGTAACTTTCCCCGAAAAATATCGTATGCCGTTTACGCCGCTCCTCCCCGGCGTCGAATTTGTAAAATTCAGCGATGTCGAAGATCTCGAATCCAAGTTCGACAACACTGTTTGCGCCGTCATCTTCGAAACCATTCAGGGCGAAGGCGGCGTGCATCCTGTCAGCGAAGCCTTTTGGAATCGCGCCCGCTCTCTCGCCACCGAGCACAGTGCTCTGCTAATTGCCGACGAGATTCAGTGTGGCCTCGGCCGCACCGGCCGCTACTTCGCATACCAAAAGTTTCCCTCCAAGCCCGACATCGTCCTCATTGCCAAGCCGCTCGCTGCCGGCCTGCCTCTAGGCGCGATCCTCACCAACGAAGCGATTGCCGCCCGCATCGGCCCCGGCCTGCACGGCACCACCTTTGGTGGTGGTCCGCTGGTTTGCGCCACCGCTCTCGAGTTCTTGAGCATCATCGAAGATAAAAAGCTGCTCGAAAACGTCCGCGACCGCAGCGCCGAGCTCCGCGAAGGCCTGGCCAAGCTCGCCGCCAAGTTCGATTTCATCCGCGAAATCCGCGGCGAAGGCCTGATCCTCGGCATCGAGCTTTCCGTCGATGGCAATCCTTTCGCCGCCGAGGCTCTCCGCCAGGGATTGGTGATCAATTGCACTCACGACTTCACCCTGCGCCTCTTGCCCCCCTTCATCATCACCAGCGCGCAGGTTCGCGAATTCCTTCGTCTCCTCGAGCTCGTTCTCGCAAAAACTCCCAGATCCATTTCTGCTGCTCCCGCGCAAACCGCCGTCAATCCGCCGCGCTTCGCGCAATCCGCAGCGAGGTAAAAAGATGACCACTACAACTCTTGTAGCACCCATTTCTTTGTCAAACGATCTGCTCACGGGAGCCGAATGGAGTCCCACGCACACCCGCGAACTCCTCCACCTCTCTGCCGACATCAAAGCGCGTCCCGTGCGCTACGCTTCCACGTTGCAAGGCAAATTCATCGCCCTCATTTTCGAAAAGCCGTCGCTCCGCACTCGTGTGACCTTTGACGTCGGCATCCAAAGTATGGGCGGCTCCGTGGTTTTTCTCGATCACACGCAAGCCTCCGCCTCTCTCGGCGCGCGCGAATCCATCGCCGATGTCGCTCGCAATCTCGACCGCTGGGTTCAAGGCATCGTCGCCCGCGTCTATCATCAGCGCGTTCTGGAAGAGATGGCCGCCAACGCCGATATTCCGGTCATAAACGCACTCTCCGACAAATTTCATCCCTGCCAGGCCCTAGCCGATTTCTTCACGCTCGAAGAAAAATTCGGCGCGCTACGCGGCTTCAAACTCACCTACGTCGGCGATGGCAACAACGTCTGCAATTCCCTGATCTATCTCGCCGCCCGCCTTGGCGTGCATCTCCGCATCGCCACTCCGCCGGATTACGCTCCCGCGGCGGAAGTTTTGGCCGACAGCAAGCGCATCGCTCGCGAAACCAAATCCAAAATCGAACTAATGATCGACCCGCGCGAAGCGGTCGCCGGGGCGCAAGGCGTGTACACCGATTCCTGGACCAGCATGGGCTTCGAGGAAGAAGGCGAAGTGCGCAACGCGGTGTTCCAGCCGTATCAGGTCAATGCCGAACTGATGTCGCTCGCCGCGCCCGACGCCGTCTTCATGCACTGTCTTCCGGCCCACCGCGGCCTGGAAGTCACGCCGGAAATCCTTGACGGCCCACGCTCGGTCGTCCTCGACCAATCCGAAAATCGTATGTACGTGCAGAAAGCCATCCTGCACACCCTGTTTTAAGTTGGCGATGCATGCACCAACAGCACGTAACGCCAGCATCCTGCTGGCGGGGAATTTTGTAGGGGCGCAGCATTGCTGCGCCCCAGCTTGGCAACCATCTGAACGTAAAGGGGAATTGTGAATACAGCATTGAACAAGCCAAAGCCTAAAAAAGTAGTCCTCGCGTATTCCGGCGGGCTCGACACCTCCATCATCATCCCGTGGCTGAAGGAGAATTATCAGTGCGAAGTCATCGCTATGATTGGCGATGTCGGCCAGCAGGAGGACCTCGAGGCCGCGCGCAAAAAAGCCCTTGCGACGGGTGCCTCCAGCGTCTACGTCGAAGATCTGCGTGAAGAATTTGTCCGCGACTACATTTGGCCTACGCTACGCGCTGGCGCTGTCTATGAGCACACCTACCTGCTCGGGACTTCCATGGCTCGACCAATCCTGGGCAAGCGTCAGGCGGAAATCGCGCTGAACCTCGGCGCCGACGGTCTTTCCCACGGCTGCACCGGCAAGGGCAACGATCAAGTACGGTTCGAGCTAGCCTACAAAGCTATTGCGCCCCATTTGCAGATCATCGCTCCCTGGCGCGAGTGGGACATTGATTCCCGCGAAGATGCCATTGTGTACGCCCAAAAACACAATATTCCTGTGGAGCAAAGCAAAAAGAACATTTACAGCCGCGATCGCAACATTTGGCACTTGAGCCACGAAGGCGGCGAACTCGAAGATCCCGCCAATTCACCGAATGAAGCTATGTGGCAGTGGATCGTTTCCCCTGAAAAAGCGCCGGACAAGGCTGCCGAAGTCGAAATCGGCTTCGAAGCGGGTCTTCCTGTTTCCGTGAACGGCGCCAAAGCCAATCCAATCGAGTTGCTGAATACCCTGAATGAAGTCGCCGCGAAGCACGGCATTGGCCGCACCGACATCGTCGAAAATCGCCTCGTCGGCATGAAGTCGCGCGGTGCGTACGAAACTCCCGGCGGCACATTGCTTGTCACCGCGCACCGCGAGCTCGAAGCGCTCACCGTGGATCGCGAGACCGCGCATTTTCAACAAGCTCTCTCGCTGCGCTACGCCGAACTCGTGTACTACGGATTGTGGTTTTCGCCGCTGCGTGCCGCGCTGGACGGATTTTTCAGCGTCGCCCAGCAGCGCGTCAGCGGCGCGGTCGGCCTAAAATTGTGGAAGGGCACGCTCACCGTCACCAAGCGCGTTTCTCCCTTCTCCCTCTATCGCACCGACCTCGCCAGTTTCACTATGGGCCGCTACAATCCTAAAGACGCCGAAGGCTTCATCAATCTTTTCGCGCTTCCGGTTACGGTGCGTCCAAAAGCGAAAGCCGAAAGCGGCAACGACTGATCGCAGTGTGGGTCCTAAGAGCCTAGGACGCTGCGAGCGGGCGTGCAGAAACAAAGACGGCGAAGGCCGGGTTTTAGCCGGCCAACATCAGTAACCTGAAACTCGAAAGTGCAACCTAAACGTAAAATTGTGAAATCGATGACTTCACAAGCCCAACGCAAAGACGACCGCCTCTGGGGCGGCCGCTTCGACCGCGAACCGGACCAACAGTTCGACGCGTTCCAGCGCTCGTTTGCGTTTGATCGCCGTCTGCTGCCCTATGAGCTTACCGTCGACCGTGCCTGGGCCAAGGCGTTGCAAGGTGTCGGCCTTTTGACCGCCGTCGAAGTACAGCAAACGCTCGCCGCACTCGACAAAATCGAGAAGTTCTCGACGACAGATGCCGCGTGGTTTGAAGGGCTCGGTGCGGACGCCGAAGACGTACACCATTTCGTAGAGAAAGCACTTGTCAAAGAACTTGGAGCACTTGGCTGGAAGCTGCACACCGGCCGCAGCCGCAATGAACTCGTGGCTACCGACTTTCGCCTCTTTGTGATCGACGCAGCAGCTCAAATTCAGCAAGCCCTCTCCGCTCTGTTGAATTCCTTCCTCCTCCAGGCCAAAACTAATCTGAGCGTCCCCATGGCGGGGATGACCCACATGCAACACGCGCAGCCGATTCTACTTTCGCATTTTTTACTAGCGCATTCGGAAGCTTTCTCTCGCGATCTCACGCGCTTGGAATCTGCAGTGGCCAGCGCCGACGCGTGTCCCTTGGGTTCCGGTGCACTCGCCGGCAACAGCTTCGGAATCGACCGCAATGCCATAGCAAGCGAGCTCGGTTTTTCGCGCATCACCGCAAATAGCGTCGATGCCGTGAGCGATCGCGATTTCGCACTCGATTACCTTTTCGCGCTCGCCGGAATCGCCACGCATCTCTCGCGCCTCTCTGAAGATTTTGTCATTTTCGCGTCCCAGGAATTTGCGTACGTGGTTCTGCCCGACGAATATTCCACCGGCAGCAGCTTGATGCCGCAGAAAAAAAATCCTGATGCCTGGGAACTGATCCGAGGAAAAACCGGCCGTATTACCGGAGCGCTGCTCGGCCTGCTCACCACGCTGAAGGGTTTGCCCACCAGTTACCAGCGCGACCTGCAGGAAGACAAAGAAGCCTTATTCGCCGCGCACGACCAGATCGCGCATATGCTCGCGGTTGCCACTGGCGCGCTTAGCACCACAAAATTCAACGCCGAACGTCTGCGCGCCGCAGCCTCCAATCCCGCTCTGCTCGCCACCGAAGCCGCGGATTATCTTGTGCACAAAGGAATTCCGTTCCGGCAAGCGCATGACATCGTCGGCAAAGTCCTGCGCGAGGCCGAAAAACAAAATGTTCCGTGGACCTCGCTCCCCCTGGAAGCACTCAAGAAAATCTTCCCCGCATTCGAAGCCGATTTCGTCACCAGCTTGAGCCTGGACGCTGCTCTTGGCAGCAAGAAAGTTCCCGGCGGAACGGCGCCCGAATCCGTGCGCACCGCCATTTCGGATTTGCAAGACCGCATCAATAAACTAAGGATCAAGCGAGGAGCCACGCCATGAGCACGCAAGCTGTTCGACTTCAACAAACGCTCTCGGAGATACGCGCCCTTTTAAGCAGCGCAAATTCCGGGGAGGATCGGAGGTCCCTTCCGTGAGCATCGCGCTCACGCCATGGCCCCGCCGGTAATGCAGCACGCTCTCTCCGAAGCCTCTCTTCCCCGCGGCTTTCGCTTTGCCGCGACTGCTTGCGGCCTGAAAAAAACTGGCGCGCTCGATTTCGCCATTCTTTCCAGTGACGTTCCCGCATCCGCTGCGGGAGTATTCACGCAAAATCTCGTAGTTGCCGCTCCCGTGCTGATTTCCAAAGCGCACTTGCGCGCCTCGAAAGGCCGTATGCGCGCCGTGGTGGTGAACGCGGGGAACGCGAATTGCGCCACCGGCGCCGCGGGGCATGCTGCCGCGCTGCGGACGGTCGCCGAAACGGCAAAGCGCCTCGGCTGCCAACCGGAAGAAATCTTCGTTTGCTCCACCGGAGTCATCGGCGTGCCACTCGCCCTAGATAAACTTCTGCGCGCCGTGCCGCTACTCGCGAGGCACCGCCGTTCTTCCGCGCGTTCGTTCGCCGAGGTTTCGCTGGCCATCTGCACGACGGACACACGGCCCAAGACGGCTGCCGCATCCTTCAAGATGGCCGGCAAACGTATTCACATCGTTGGCTGCGCCAAAGGCGCAGGCATGATCCACCCAAACATGGCGACCACGCTGGCATTTGTCACCACAGACGCAGCCATTGCACCTTCGCTGTTGCAAAAAACACTGAAGGAAGTCACGTCGCGAACATTCAATGCCATCAGCATCGATGGCGACACATCCACCAACGACGCGCTGCTGGTTCTGGCAAACGGAGAAGCCGGCGCTCCTGCCATTAAAGGGGGCACGAAAGCGCACCGCGATTTTGCCGCCGCGCTCGAGGAAGTGTGCCATTCGCTAGCACTGCAGATCGTTGCCGACGGCGAAGGCGCTCAGCGCGTGATTGAAATCGAAGTGCGCGGCGCGAAAACCGAGACCGCGGCGCGGCGCATCGCAGAGACGATCGCGACATCGCCGTTGGTGAAAACCGCGTTTGCTGGCGCTGACCCGAACTGGGGCCGCATTTTCGCCGCAGCCGGTCGCGCCGGCATTCCTTTCGATCCCGCGCGCGTGGACATCACCATGGCAGGAATCCCGGTTCTGCGTCGCGGCCAGCCGCTCGATTTCAATGAGCGCGCCGCCAGTAACCGCCTCTTGGCAGACCGTGTGCCTATTGTGATGCACCTACACGCCGGCCTGGCCAGTGCCTGCTACTGGACGTGCGATTTCACCGCCGAATACGTGCGCATTAATGCTTCTTATCGCACCTAACTCTGTGCGGACCGGTTGAATGATCGCCCACTTAAGCTGACCTTGCGTGATTGACACTTCGCGGCAAACAACTTGCGAACGGAACGCTCTTTTGTCGATACGCCAGGCGCTTTTTTGCCGGCTAATAGGCTCAGTTCTTGGACGGTTTCAAGTCCTTCAGCAGGTGATGCACAAGCCCGTTTACTTCATCCTGAGAAAAGGAGAACGTGTCGCGGCGCACTGGCTTTTCTCCAACGGCGCGATAGATCAAGTGATTTGTCTCGTTCTGCACCACATCCACGACGATCGTGCCTTCACGGAAGCGGATGTTTTCATAGCCCACCGCCGCGGGGCCATAGCCCCATCCTCCATAGCAGCCAAAGGGACCGCACATCAGTCCGGGGTAGACGCCAGGGTACACACGCTCAACGGTCAAATTGCGGCGGCGCACCGCGATATGAAAATCGACAAGCAGCTCCGCATCCTGCGGATCTTCGACTTCCTTCAGACCCTTTTCAGCCAGGTTCCGCTCGATGGCGGCCTTCACTTTACTGCGTAGGACATCGCTGTCCGCATCATTGTCGCGCGTAACGGTTTCACCGCGTTCACCGCGCGTTATCACGTCGCGCGATGTAACCGGGCGAGAGCCGCGCCGGCTAGTCTCTTCCTTAACGGGTCGCCAAGCCCACGTGGCATGGCGAGCAATGTGCGCGTCCCGGTCTCGCGTAACGTGTACGTATTCGTCGCATCCGGCGAGCAGCACGGCGCAGGCAAGGGCGGCAGCGGCAAACAGAGGGCCCCTCGCCTTTACAAACCTCTGGGATGCCATCTTCACGTCCTCCAAAGCGTAAGCAACACTATTCGCTTAACTTAACCCAGGGTGTTTGCAAAAGTTGCGGAGTTGGCTCTACGGACTAGGAGCGCGGACCCCAATCCGCAGGCGGAAACACGATTGGCCAAAACTGGGGAGCGGGTTGGTCAAACTCGAAGGCCACTGCGGAATGTCCAGCCTCGGACGTCTCGACGCGGACCACGTGGCAGCCCTGTTGCACTTTGGATCTTTCGTTGATAAGAACGATAGGCTGGCCGACCTTAACCTCCATCCGCAATTTCAGCAACCCACCGTGCGCATTGACGACCACCGTCTGTGTATTTTCGCGCACATCTTCCCCGTCCCGCGTCCTGGACTGCACGATCACGGGAACTTGCAGCATTACACGCTCGCTGCGCCGCCGGTTTGCTGGATTGGGATCCGTCACTTTGGTTAGCCCAAGGTTCCAATCACTATAACTCACAGGGTTGGCGAAGGCTGTCGGT
Organism: Candidatus Acidiferrum typicum; assembly: GCA_025463055.1. Taxonomy (GTDB): domain Bacteria; phylum Acidobacteriota; class Terriglobia; order Acidiferrales; family UBA7541; genus Acidiferrum; species Acidiferrum typicum_A. Next base: position 115,702 of record JAOAPV010000038.1, on the reverse strand, counting down.
ACCGGGCAGTGCGTGGCGACTTCGTTACTATCGGAACTTCGCCTCGAGCCGGGCCTTAACTTCAGGCCATTCGGAGTCGAGAATGCTGAAATAGACGGTGTGCCGGATGCGGCCGCTTGCGGTGATCATGTGTTTGCGAAAAGTGCCCTCTTCGGTCGCCCCGATGCGAAGAATCGCGGCGCGGGAGCGTTCGTTCAGTGAATCGGTCTTCAGCTCCACGCGAATGCATTTTAGTGTTTCAAAAGCGTGGCGCAGGAGTAGGTATTTTGCTTCCGTGTTGATGGGAGTGCGCTGCCATCGGCGCGCGACCCAAGTCCACCCGATCTCCACGCGATGATGATCGCGATCGATGTTGCCATAGCGCGTACAGCCAATAATGCGGTCGCTGCTTCTTTCGATGAGCACAAATGGTAGCGCAGAACCCTTCGTCTGCTCGTTAAGGGCGGTCTGAACATAGCCGCTCATCTCCTCCGCGGTACGCACTGGGGTGGGAATCCACTTCCATAGATCCTCGTCGAGTCCTACTGCAGCCAGACCTGCTGCATGGTTAGAAGCAAGCGGTTCCAGCCGCACGTGCTGTCCTTCCAAAATCACAGGCGCAATTACCATTTCGCTCATAGGCAAAGCATTCTGCCTCGAACTCGCCCATCCAAGAAGGCCCACGTTTCCGCAAACCCGATCCTAACCAGGCCGTTTTGGCCCGCAAGCTATAATGTGTGGCTATGGGCAACATCAGCATTCTCGATACGAACTGGGTAGGGCGGCCGCACTCCATTGCCGCTGCACTGCTTGAAGCTGACGGGCATCGCGCCATCATCGACCCAGGACCTGAATCGACGCTTGCGACGCTTCGCGAGCGTCTGCACGCGCGCGGATTATCTGTGGCGCAACTAGACGCTATTCTGCTCACGCACATTCATCTGGATCATGCCGGCGCGTCCGGCTCGTTGGTTCGCGAGAATCCGAGAATTGCCGTTTACGTATACAACCTCGGCGCTCCGCACGTGATTGATCCATCGCGGCTGGTGGCCAGCGCGCAGCGGCTGTGGCCAGATACTCTGCATCAACTCTTTGGAGACACCCTGCCCGTGCCGAAGGAAAATCTGCGTATTCTCGAGGGTGGCGAGACGCTGACTCTGGGCACGCGTAAACTAGAGGTAGCCTACACGCCCGGTCACGCTTCCCACCATGTCAGCTATTTTGACGCTGCGGAAGGAATAGCCTTCGTCGGAGATACCACCGGAATTCGCATCGATAATGGCCCGTACATTCTGCCAGCCACGCCCCCGCCGGATATCAACCTGGAGATCTGGGACAGCTCTTTCGCGACAATTCTCGCGCGGCAACCTTCGCGCCTCTTCCTCACGCACTTTGGCTATGCGGATAAACCTGCTGAACACATTCAGGCATTTCGCAGACGATTACACCATTGGGCCGAACTCACCGCCGAAATCTTGCGCTCTGCCTCAACTGAAGCGGACGCAAAGAAAACTTTCGTGACGCGCGCTCAAGAGGAAATGCAAGAGCATCTCGGGCCTGAGGAGGCGGACCACCACGCATTCACCGCAGGCTTGGACTTATCATTCCTAGGGCTCGCTCGCTATCTGCGCAAGCGCGCCGACGCAACCGCCTGAAATTCACGTTATCGCAGTGGAATGTTCTGGGCACTTAGGAAAAGCGATGCCCTGTAATGTGCCATTTGTGCGTTGAGAGTTATGCAGTAGTTCCGGCCGAGGACTCTTCCTCGTCATTTCCGGCTTGCGATTGCGCCGGCCCGCCCGGCTCTGCGCCGCTGGCGGCGGCCGTCTCGAGCCGTGCGGAAAGGGCCTCGACAAGCAATTCGACGATCTTCCTGGCGCAATCGCCATTTCCATTTTTATCCGGATTAAATTGCGCCACATCCAGGCCTATCAAATTCTTATGTCGTACGATTTCCTTCAACGCCGCACGCACGTCCTCAAAGCCCAAGCCGCCGCTTCCTGGAACGACTACAGCGGGAAATTCCTCCTGCGCGATGACATCGAGATCGAGATGCAAAATAAATTCGCGAGCGTCGGCATGCAAATGATTCAGCGCGTCGCCCGCGGCGGCGGCAGCTCCCTTCGCTTGGATATCGGTGGCATTTACATGGCGCAGAGGCGACCGCGAGAGAAAATCCTCCTCGGGAGGATCGAGTCGCGCTAAACCAAAGAGTGTGACGTCAGGCTCGCGCACAAGCGGAGGCTCGCCCCAAAACCGCACCAGCTCCGGCGCTCCCTTACCGATGATGTGCGCAACCACCATGCCGTCGATCCTTCCGGACGGAGTAGTTGCCGGCGTATTCAGGTCAGCATCGCGGTCCATCCACAACAGATTGACGCGCTTGTAATAGCGTCGAGCGCCCGTCAGCAATCCGACAACCTGCACACATTCTCCGCCGAGCACAAGAACCAAGGCGCCGGTTTTTACCGCGATCTCTGCACGAGTCTTAAGATCATTTAGCCCAGCGACAATTTCTGTGAGGTTGCGTGCGCGGCGGTGTTCCTCGTCATCGGCAAATTGTCGGGGGGCACAATCGCCGTAGTCTGTTACCTCAAACCCGGCGCTTTGTAGCCGTTCGACCAATCCGGCGGCGCGCAGAGCAGCGGGTGCCTTCTCAGTTCCCGGCGAAAATGCCGCCGCGCTCGAAGGCGCGCCAATCAGGGCAATCTTCTTCGGCTGACGGACAATTTTGACCGCCAAGTTTGCACTCCTTGTATTTGTTTCCGCCTACTATGCTGGGTTGCTGCCAGCCTACCCTGCCGGGACTGTCTGCAAACTCTTTAGCGGCGCGGCGCGGCCGCTATGGTCGCCAATTCGGGCGGCAAAGTGAACCGCACATCCTCGCGAATCAAATCCAGATCGCGTTGATCGGTGAACCCAAACTCAGCCAGACGTTCGCTGACCTGCTCAACGAGCACTTCTGGCGCGGAGGCTCCCGCCGTTAACCCAACGCGCTTCACTCCCTCGAGCCATTTGACGTCGATGTCTTGCGCGGAGTCGATGAGCTGCGCGCGAACGCCGCTGCGCTGCGCAACCTCGACTAGTCGATTGGAATTCGAGCTGTTAGGCGAACCTACCACGAGAATTAGATCGACGTCCTTCGCCACCTGCTCAACGGCTTCCTGACGATTCTGTGTCGCGTAGCAGATGTCATCGCTGGCTGGCCCCTTGATCGCCGGGAATTTTTGGCGAAGGCGTGCCACGATTTCCTGGGTGTCGTACAGGCTAAGGGTAGTCTGCGTGAGAAAGGCGAGCTTTTCCGGCTCATCAACTTCAAGCGCGTCTACGGCTGCAACCGAGTCCACCACTATCGTGCGATCGGGAGCCTCGCCCGAGGTGCCAATGATTTCCTGATGGTCCCGATGCCCGATCAAGATGATGGTGCGCTTTTCGCGCGCAAACTTAAGCGCTTCCAAGTGAACCTTAGTAACCAGCGGGCAGGTCGCGTCAATTACTTTCAATGACCGATCCTTCGCTTCCTGTCGCACGGTAGGCGGTACGCCATGAGCGCTGAAGACAAGAACGCCTCCGTGAGGAACATCGTCGATGGATTCGACGAAAATCGCTCCACGTCGGCGCAATTGCTCCACCACGTAGGTGTTGTGAACGATTTCATGGTGGACGTAAACCGGGGCTCCATAAGCTTCCAACGCCAGCTCAACAATATCCACCGCTCGCACCACTCCAGCACAGAAGCCGCGTGGGCGAACCCTTAGTAAAACCTTTCCATTATCAGTCGGCATCATCATCCTAATGAATAGTTTCGGAGACTCTATCATACCTCACCCGCTCCGCTGCACGCACGGTGTTTGCCAATGGTCTGGTTAGGAACAGGGGTGGATTCCTTACGCCGTTGCGGAAGGTCCCGACGGAACTTGTGCGGCACAATAGCCCGTGCATTTGCAGCCCGGAAAGTTACAGACTCTAGGCAGCTTCGCGGATTTCACTTTAAAGTACATGCGAGCGTGAATGCTCTTGGGATGTCCGCACTTGCAGGGCTGGGGGCGGTTGTCTCTCATGCGCGGGCCTCGGGCGTTCGCGTCGTTTTAACGGCGGCGAATTGTACCCGATTCCGACATGTCCAGGGCGTCAGTTGTTTACCCTACAAAGAGGGCGGTATGTCACCCCGCGTACTGCAGTGTTACTTTCTTCGTTTCGAACCGCCGACAACGGAGGAGAAGTGGGCAAGCGCATCCTGATCGTAGACGATGGCGAAGAGGTTCGGCAGGTGATGCGGGCGGTTATTGAAGCACGCACCGGGTACGAGGTCTGCGGCGAGGCTTCCAACGGTGCCGAGGCCGTGCAAAAAGCCCTCGCGTTAAAGCCAGATCTGTTGCTCCTCGACGTTGCTATGCCCTTGCTGAACGGTGTGGAGGCCGCCTCGGTTCTCGCCGGATCTATGCCCGAGATGCCCATCGTGCTCTACACTATGTACAACGAACTGTTGGGGTTATCGCTGGCGTCAGCGGTAGGGGCTAAGGCGGTCATCTCCAAAGCGGACGGGATTAACAAACTGATCGAATGTGTTCAGAGCCTCCTCGAACCTAAGGTGGAACCTCTCAACAAGCTGTAGTATCCCCCGAACTGAGGAAGCCGCCGTTTGCCACGGACCAGTAATACTCCCACCTCACTAGAATTGGCTAAATCGTACGTAGCCTATGCGGGCTCGATTGGTCCTTGTTAGCCGCTCAGAAGCGGTCACGCTTCCTTGAGTAGGTCCGCCAGAAGCTGGTGCATGCGTTGCACCGCGTCAAATAGCTTATCTAGGCCGGGAGTTTCCCGCGTGACCTCGTGCGTCGTGAGGTCGGAAACGATGGCGTTCCCAAGCTGCGCGGCGCGGCGGATTCGCTCGGTGGTCAGTAGCGGAAGCAACGTGTGGGGATCGTGGCGGGTGATCTGCCGTTCCTGCCATTCCTGCACGGCCCATGCGGTTTTGCGGACATGATCCACCGCGTCGCGAAAATCCACAAGAATACGCTCGTCGATCCCACCGACCCGAATCGCATGCTCGAGATGGAGAAGTTCCGAGCTGGTCTTTTTAAGCTGAAAATTTACACCCCAGAAAGTCTCGCTGGGGACCAGCAGCTCGATTGCTACCCCGAGCACGCTTCCTTCTTTACGGCGGACAGCAACCACGCGAGCGCGATACGTTTCTCCGGATATCAGGTTAGTTAGTTCAAGCTGGCTGCCAACACTAGGGAAGGTCTTCATATCCAGAAGGCCACCCTGCGTGTTCACCTCGCGGGCTTGTGCCGTTTCAACAACCACCCGGCCGGTTGCCTCTTGCCATTTGGCCTGTACGGGCACAATTACGGGAAAGCGGCTACTTCGGCGCTGCTCCTTTTTCGAGGGAGGCGTTGGCGTGATGAGCTCTTCCACGCGGCGGTGTTCCTCAGACAGCAGCGTAGCGCCAGTTCCGTTTTGGTACATCGCCAAAAACGGCACTCGTGCTCGACTCATTACGGGCTGAACTCAGTAGCACCTCCGCGCGGTCGGCTGTCCGCCACGTAACCATGTCGGTGCCGGCCCTGCCGCCGGGGTTGCCATTGGCAACCCCGGTCGCATGCACCGAAACTTATTCCACTATGAAGACGAGAACGCGCACGCCTGGATGGCGCAGGTCATGGAGATAGCAATCGTCATCGATGTAGTCGATATAGTAGTCGTCATCGTCATAGCTCCAGTTATACGGCCGCGCTTCCGCGTATTCGAACCAATATCCGCCGTACTGGAAGCGCTGCCCTTCCCCACCCCGGACGCCACCGCCCTCGGAACGGGAGCGCTGTTGGAACGTATGTTCACGTCCGAAGCTGCCACGGAAACGGTCCTCAGGAATGCGGCGGTCCTGGCGGCCCGATGAACGTGCATATTGCCGCTCGCGATCTTGCCTATCGCGGTCTTGTGATTGCACACGATCGCGATTATCACGCTCCCCCTGCGGCTCGGGTGAACGCCGTTCCCGATCCTGACCCTGTGCGCGATCTCGCTCCTGTTGCCCGCGATCTCTATCACTCTGCTGTTGCTGTTTCGGGTCTTGCGGACGATCTCGATCTGGCTCTCGCCTGTCAGGTTGCTGCCCTGTATGGCTATCTTTTTCCCGATCGGGCTTGTCCTACTTTCGCGGTTCGTCCTGAGGCGCCGGTTTGTCTTTCTCCCTATCTTGACTCTGCAGTGCGTACGCTGCCGTGCCCATGGAGGTGCCGAGGAGTAAAGACAGAGCGGTGGTCGTAATCAACAGTTTCATTTATCTCTTCAGTTTTGCCTGTTCTACACACATTTTTCGCGGGCTGGAAACTCTGGAAAGATGATCCCGGCCAAATGACATTAGAAAAAAAGAAAACCGGGTTTCGACTTTTCGACGAAACCCGGTTTCCGTCTGTTAAAAGCTGCGATCCCTGGTTCGCAACCCCTGCGTTAAGGCATCGTGGCGCAAGAGTGATACTTGTTGGAATACTCCGGCTGAATCGCGTACGACTTCCCGGAGATTGCAAACGCACCGTACTTACCAAACGGGTTTTCGCAAATGTCTCCGATTTCCGCGCCATATTCAATCAGCGAACTCTGTGCAAACCAGGCGTTGCCATCCGGGTCCGTAATGGTCTCAATCAATTCGTGCGAAAGCGTACTGCTGGTCGAATCCACAAGTGCGCCGTTAGGACTTGGCTGCGCTACCGAGCAGCCCCGAACGTTTTGGTACGGCTCGACCGAATAAAGCACGTGGCCGATATCCTGGAAATCCACGCTGCCGTGATACGCGCAGAAAACAAATGTCGAAGTGTTGTCTGGCGAATAGCACACGTTCGCGGAGGTACACACGTCCACGCCGCTGCGCAGAAAGATGTGGTAGATGTGATCGTACCCGGAGCCGTGGGCGCGAGCCGCGGTGTGCACGAGCTGCAGAATATTGTTGGAGCTCAATTTCGCGGGAAGCGGCGTGTTAATAGATGTCGCCGTGCCCACCGTGTAGCGATTGTTCCCCGTGGCCCCGGCGTATTCGTCCGTCACATGAATGAAATTGCTCACCGCGAGACGCGCGAGAAAAGTGGAAGGCGTTCCCCAACAATTTGCTGCGCAATTTACGTACACATTGTTCGATTGCACGGAAGTAAGCACCTTCCCATGGGTCGAATTGCTCAGATCCGCTGGATAGAAGCCAGGAGCAGGAACGCCGGGTACGGTGGATAGCGCGGAGTTTGTTGCGCCAGACCCCGTTTCGATTCCGGAGGAACCATTCTGCCGATTACCTTGACGGATTTCCGGATCTTCATAGCGATGCCCGACAGCGGCAGGAGCGCGTAGCGGATGAAGATGAACGTGGTGCCCTGCGGTATCCCCCGCCGCGATCTCATCGTTCGCGGTGACCTGCAACGACTGCACCGATTCCTGTGCCGCAGCCGCTTCGTTCTGCGCCGCGATTCCAGAAAGTTTGAGCGACCCCGCAAAGAACAGCAAGAATGCAACTGCCATAGAAATGCGTGAAACGCGGAACAGCTTCATTATGTTTTTACCCCTTTTAATTTAATGGACGCTTCGAAGGTGGGCTGGGGAGCTTCCGACTGGGGACGTTCAGTTTTCCCGTACCAAGGCTGGATGTCAATGGAAAACCCTAGAAACTTTTGTTAGAGACCCTACTTTCGCGTACGGTAAAGCTGGATTTCGGTGCCAGCAGGCAAGGGAGCTGTGGTAACTTTCGGAACTTTACAGTAATATTCCTGTAATGGTTTCGGTGGCCCTGCTGCCGCACCAGGTAATCTGCGAAGTGTCCAGCCCGCTTCTGCCCGGCCCAGAGTATCGAACGTACAAACAGGAACTCAGCTCAAATTCGAATGGAGGAATACCCCATGAAGCGGGTCATCGAAGTAGCGATCGTGGCCAGCGTGGTGCTCTTGTTGGGAGGCTGCGCGACGAAGAAGTACGTCGCCAAGCAAACGGATCCCATCACCGCGAAAGTCAACGAAGTGGAAAAGCAGGCGCAGAATACCCAGAAACAGTTAGAGAGTGACGAGCCGAAGATCAGCGCAGCCGCCGAAAAAGCGGATTCTGCGGATGCGCGCGCTGGTGACGCCCTCGGGCGTGCGGACGCCGCCTCCAAGAAAACCGACCAGGTCAAATCCGACCTCACCAACCAGTTTCATAGCGAGCTGAATGAGCGCATTGCAAACATTGACGATTACAAGCCCGCGGGCGATGTCACCGTCTTGTTCAAATTTAATTCCGCGAAGTTGACCGACGATGCCAAACAGCAGCTCGACCAACTCGGCAGCTCCAAAGTCGGAAGCATGAAGCGCTACTTCGTGGCCGTCGAAGGCTTCACCGATAAGACGGGAACTCCCGAATACAACCTCGAGCTCAGCCGTCGCCGTGCCGAAGCTGTACAGACGTACCTTGTAGCGCAGCACAATATACCCGTCTATCGAATCCAAATCGTCGGGCTCGGCAAAGACAAGCCCGTGAATGACGAAAAGACGCGAGACGACCGGCAGAAGAACCGCCGCGTGGAAGTGATTATCTTCAGCGCGGACAGCGGACAAGGCACAGCAGCGCAAAACCCCGGCTCCGCTCAGTAAAACACCCAGCATTCAGCACCATTGGTAAAGGCCACGCACTACCGCGGCAGACGCGGTAGTGTCTGCCATTGGCTTCCTCTTCAGACATCTAGATAGTGCTATATACATGGTGATTTTTTGGTTTGGCCAGAAACCGTTTATCACCTCGGAACATCGTTTCTTTGGGCCAGAAGTCCTCGCAGATAAGCATGAAGTCCGGAGGAAGTGATGATACGTAAGTGTGGCCTTATCTTCGCAGGGATTGCTCTCCTGTCCCTGCCCCTCGCAGCTCAGGAGAACAACCGCGACGCCGACAACGTCAACACCCCGGAAGCGATCGCCAAGAATACGAGCGATTCGCCGAAAGCGCTTGGCGCAGTACGCCTCCGGCCGAAGAATGTTTTGGCGTTACCGGACGCGCCGCGCCCGACACCTTTCCCCGCCGGGACCAACAGCACTGACGAACCCCCTGGACGTTTGCTGCCGCGCTACGAAGTAGCCGGGGGATACAGCTATGTGGACTTCAATCCCGGCAGCTCCTTTGTCTCGTTTCAAAATCACGGCGGCACTGGTTCCGTGGACTACAATCCTTCACGGTATTTAGGCTTGGTCGCCGAATTTGCTCAATACGGCTTCGACCGCAACCTTAACGGCACCAGGGTCAGGGGCAGTTGGAACACGTGGTTATTTGGACCCCGCTTGAATGTGCGTAGGTTTGATTACTTCGTTCCCTTTGTGGAGTTCCTCGTAGGCGGGTCGCATGGAGACCCCCAGATGACCGGAGCTGGCAAGCAGAACTCCTTCGCCCTAGCCGCCGGCGGTGGTGTGGACGTAGTGTTCTCGAAGTACGTCGCGTGGCGCTTTGCGCAGATCGATTACTTAATGACGAACTTTTCCGGCCCAAGTGTTGGCGGAAACGCGCGCCAGGACAATTTGCGTTTGGGCACCGGCATCGTAATACGTTTCGGCTTGCCCAAAGCCCCGCCACCGCCTCCCGCGCCCAAGGGTCCGCCCACAGCGTCTTGCTCGGTAACTCCCACGTCTGTGTATGCCGGGTCAAATGACACAGTCACTGTGCACGTCAACGCCACGAGTCCCGACAACCTTCCCCTCACCTATAGTTACACCGCCTCGGGCGGAAGCGTGGAAGGGAATGGCCCCGATGCACGCTGGAATCCATCCGGTGTGAATTCCGGTTCCTACACCGTTACCGCAAAGGTTGATGACGGAAAGGGAGGAACGGCATCCTGCACGGCGGACATTCGCGTCGAAGAAAAGCCACATCACCCGCCTACCGTTTCCTGCACTGCTAACCCCACGACAATTATGCCGGGCGATCGCTCGACGATTACTTGCAATGCCACAAGTCCAGACAATCTGCCGCTCACCTATAAATACTCTGCACCAAGCGGTCAGGTCACCGGCGATGGTCCGCAGGCGCAGTTCGATTCCACTGGCGCCCAACCGGGCACCGTCACAATCAAATGTGAGGTCACCGATTCACGTGGCGACAAAGGTGAAGGCACCGCAACCGTCGAGGTGCAGCAGCCGCCTCCGCCGCCGCAAGCCACTAAAGTCGGAGACTGCGGCTACACAACGGCCGGCGTCTCACGCGTCGATAACGCCTGCAAACGCGTGCTCGACGACGTTGCTCTCCGCTTGAAGAACGAGCCCAACGCTAAAGTAGTGGTCGTCGGTTATGCCGATCCCAAGGAACCTCGCGCGTCTACCCTGGCCGCTAAGCGTGCCGAGTTGGTCAAGCAGTTCCTGGGTGAAAAAGGCATCGACGCTTCCCGTATTTCCACACGGGTCGGAGAACCTAGCAAGGAAGCTTCTGCTAAGGAGAACCGGCGCATCGAAGTGATCTTTGTACCCGAGGGTGCGACCTACTAACGCGATTTCGGCCCCCTACGGGACGAGCCGCACACAACAACGACGAACGGGCTCTTCGAGGGTACCTCGGAGAGTCCGTTTTCTTTTTCCAGCTATCTGCGCGAATCGGCTACCCGATCCATAAAGGGGAACACCTGCGTTCCATTTTGGAATTCCATCAGAACAAAGACACTTACACCGCAATCGCGCAAAAGCATCCCCAGAGCTTTCCCAAACTGGCACTTCCCTTTTGATCGCGAATCGTTGTATATACTGACTAATGAATGTGTTCAGGTGGTTTCCTAAATTGGCAACAAGCATGCTAGAACTTGTCACGATGAAATCTCGATCTAACGCATGAGTGAAGAAGCCGCAGTCCTCCGCCAATCGGCCTCCATGAACATCCTCATCGTGGACGATGAGCCCACCATACGGGAGACCTGCGCCGAGGTCGCCAAACAAAGCGGCATGAAAGCCATTACCGTGGCCAGCGTCGAAGAAGCCCTGGAGGTGCTGGAGAATTCCGCGGTCGATATCGTCCTCACGGACTTGATGCTGCAGCAAACCAGCGGGCTGGAACTGCTGAAGCGCGTCCACGACACCAGTCCCATGTTGCCGGTCATTGTGCTGACGCAGTATGGAACGATCGATTCGGCCGTGGCCGCCACCCGGATGGGCGCTGTGGACTACGTAACGAAACCCTTTCGCATCGAGGAGCTGCGCTCGCGCCTCGAGCGTGCCGCGCGTGCCGTCGAGTTGCAGCAGGAAAATCAGCTCTTGCGCGAACAATTGCGAACGCGTCCAGGTTTCGGCGGCCTTATCGGGCTCTCCGAGCGCATGCAGCGCGTCTACAAAATCATCCAGAAGGTGAGCCTGCACGAGTATCCAGTACTAATCCTCGGCGAAAGCGGCACAGGCAAGGAGTTGGTGGCCAAGAGCGTGCACTTTTCCGGTCCCCGCAAAGACCGCCCATTTGTCCCCGTCGATTGCTCTTCGCTTGTACCAACCCTGATCGAATCGGAATTGTTCGGCTATGTGAAGGGTGCCTTTACCGGAGCCCTGCATGGCAAACTAGGTTTGCTGGAGGCCGCGCACGGCGGGACCCTCTTTCTTGACGAAATCGGCGACATGCCCGTGGACCTGCAAGCCAAGCTACTGCGCGCCTTGCAGGAGCGCGAGGTAAAACCTGTGGGCTCGACAGAGCGGCGCCGCATCGATGTGCGCATCATTGCCGCGACAAATCGCGATCTAGATTCCGCAATTAAAGCTGGCGCGTTCCGCCAGGATTTGTATTTTCGCCTCAACGTAGTCCAGCTCAAGCTTCCGCCCCTGCGCGAGCGCAAGAGCGACATACCTTTGCTTGTGACATCCTTCCTGGAAAAATTCTCCGCATCCCAACAAACTTCCCGAAACATCTCCGAGGACGCCATGCGCCAATTGATCGCCCACGATTGGCCCGGAAATGTGCGTGAGCTGGAAAACGCGATTGAGCGCGCCGTAGCACTCGGTTCCGGTCCAATACTTCACGTGGGAGATTTGCCGAGCAATCTGCAATACCCGACGACCGAGCGCCTCCCAGAAAGAAATGAGCTCGTGCCTCTGGAAGAGCTCGAGCGTCGCGCCATTCTGCGCACGTTGCGCGAAACGGCAGGCGATAAGCTTGCCGCAGCACGCATTCTGGGCATTGGCAAAACAACGCTCTACCGAAAGCTGAAGCAATACAATCTGGAAGCGGAAGGCAGCGCGCAAAACGCCTAAGATTTCCAGCTTAGAAGTTGTCGCTACAAAAGAGAGCTGCGGCCTCAGCACGCCATCCATCGCCACTTATTTTATGCCTTGAGCTCTGCGGCTTGAGTTCGTGAAGTTGCTTCCAAACCAGCCCGCCTATCGCCACATTTTTCACTTCGGAACCACGGACATCCGCAAGTTTCGACATGGAATCCGTTGCCGCCAGGCTATGCGCGTAACACCAGCGCTCTCAACGCAATAGGTCCCCCAGTATTGGGCCTTCCGATGCAATGAGAATGCAGGGAAGTACCTGTTCCGGCGGCAGCCTGCAATCGGGCCGTCACGGACGATGCGATCGAGGCAAGTTCATGCGGGTCTGGGGGAAGTCACAAACAGAGCGCAGGGCAACGTTCGGCGTAGCCCGTGCTGTCGTGGAAGGGATGCTCCGCCGCGACCTGCTCAAGGAGGCGGTGCGGATTTTGCTATCAACGGGCATGGTGGACCGCGTGGGTGTCTGGGTCGAGTCCGCTGAGGATGCTTCCTTGAATTTCCACCAAACCATCTCCTTTCGTGGAATCGTTGCCGAGAAAGAAGGAGATGCGACGCCCGCCGAGTGGTCCAGGCTCTCTCCAGAGGCTCCATTGCCTGCGGAGTTGCTGCTCGGCTTGCAGACCGTCGAACAAGAATTGAGCGAACCGCCGGAGCATCCGGTAATCGCGCCTCTGCTTGAAATGCGGCGGGTGCTCTGGGTTCCCGTGCAGACGCACGGAATCCTTCGCGGCGTCTTATTCGTGGGCCGGCGCAAGAAACAGGCGCAGTTGCCCCGAACGCTTCTTGAGTCTCTTGCGGCCGAATTGGCTCTGGCCATGGAACTTGAAGACGAGCGGCGCTTAAGACGCGAGCATCACGCTGACACCACCAATCTCCGCGACGTACTGGCCGCCCTGGCTAATTCCGAATGGCCGGAAGAGATTCTCAATAAAATTGTGAAACACTGCACACAAAAAGGACCGCACGACAGTGAGCCCGCGGCAGTTTTTGCCGCAATCGGACGCCTTGAGTCGCCGGAGAACAGAAGTGAATTGTTGACCTCTGGTGTCGAGAACGTGCGTTTTTCCTGGCATAGCAGCAGCGCCGGTTGGACTCGCGCTCTGGAAAGCGATTCGTTGAGTGCTGTTTCGCTCCGCGCCCTCGAATCTCATCAAGTCGCTGGAAGTGTACCCGGAGCCACGGGTTTGCGCGGTGAAGTCGCGCGCGTGGTGGCCTTCCCGCTCGAAGCCGCCGGCGAAAGCCTAGGCGTGTTGGTCGCGGGCATTCGTCGAAGCACGGCCTCGCTGGCTGCTCTGCAACGCCTGGAGCTTAGCGCTACATTGGCAACCTCGGCGCTGCTGCAGGTAAAACGTACGGAGGAGGCTGCCGAACGGCAATTGCGCCACCAAGAAGCGCTGACAGCTCTCGAAAAGCCCCCCGAGCGCGTCCAGAACGCACAGACCGATGTCGGCCTCATCGAAATCTTAAACGTTATCGAGTGGCTCGAAGAAGGTGTGGTGCTGTTCGGCGCGAACGAAAAAGTTCGCGTCATTAACACTCGTTTCGGCCAGATCGTCGGTTTGTCGCCCGAAGAGCTGTCGGCCATTAAGACCTTCGATGATCTCATTATCTCGCTCAGCGCGCGTACCGCCGATGCGAGTAATTTTGCCGGAAGCTGGCATCGTTCGGATCGCATTGCCCAAAGCGCCATGCGCGAAGAAATCCATCTAATCCGCCCGGTTCCGCGTTTGATCGAGCGCGCCGCCCGCCCCATTCTTGATGAAAAAGGCGTACTACTCGGACGCGTCGAGATCTACCGCGACCTCACCGCGCAACGCGTCTTTCAATCCAAGCTGCTGCAGACGGAAAAGCTCGCCGAGCTCGGTCAAATGGTCACCGGCATTGCTCACGAACTCAGCAACCCGCTTACCAGCATCCTTGGTTATGCCCAGCGCCTTCTCCTCCGCCGCGATCCAGCCGGCGATTCACACGAAGCACGCCAGATCTTCCAGGAAGCGGAGCGGGCTAGCGCGATCCTGCGGCAACTCCTGCTATCCGCCCGGGACTCACGCCCTGAGCGGCATCGTGTCGCGCTCAATCAGGTCGTTTCTCGCACTCTCGAACTTCAGCGCTTCAACACCAAAGCCGGAAATATTCGCGTGCAGCTCGATCTAGACCCTGTGCTCCCCTTTGTGCAGGGCGACGCCGGCCAGCTTCAGCAAGTGCTGATGAACCTCATAGCAAACGCGCGGCACGCCATCGAAGAGCAAGGTAAGGGCGGCACGATCCGCATCAAGACCAGACGCAGCGCTGAAAAACGCGTGCTCCTGGAAGTCGGCGACAACGGTCCGGGAATTCCGCAGCCTATTCAAGCGCGCATCTTTGACCCATTTTTCACTACCAAGCCAGCAGGTGTTGGCACAGGACTAGGATTAGCCATCGTTCTTGGTATCGTGCGCGAGCACGGCGGGACGTTGCATTTGACCAGTAACCTCGGCCAAGGAACGGTCTTCTCCATCGAGCTCCCGGCAATGGGTGCTGTGGAGATGCCTTTGCCAGGCACTCCCCTTCCCGCTCGGCCTACACCAAAATCCTTGCCGGCTCCGAAATCCCTTGAAACCGCGCACGCCGGGCCAGTCCTGGGTGCATGGGCGGGCACTCACGTTCTTGTGCTGGAGGACGAGCCCACCGTTGCACGGCTGATCGCCGATGTCCTCGAAGACGAAGGATTGCGCGTCGACGTCCTACTGGACCCCCGCGAAGCGCTCGACCGCGTCGCCCACGAACAGTACGCTCTGGCCATCTGTGATATGAAAATGCCCGAGCTTGATGGCGAGCACTTCTATCAGGCTCTCGACCGAGCCAAAAACCCGCTTCGGGATCGTTTCCTGTTCGTTACAGGAGACGTTCTCGCCGCGCACACCCGCGATTTCCTGCAACGCAATCACCTGCCGTACGTGGCAAAACCTTTTCGCGTCGAGGAACTCATGGAAAAAGTCCGCGGGATTCTCGAGGCCACCTCGCCGCACGAGCCTTCACATGCTCCGGTGGCGAAAAGGAATGCGGCAAGAAAATAGAGGAAGGACACGATGCCTACTAGGGAACACACCATCCTACTGGTCAGCGATGACGCCAATCTGTGCGCCGCCGCCCGCCGGGAATTTGAAGACAAAGAAGAAGGGCTGCGGGTTGCCGAGGTGCGCACGGTAGAGGCTGCTCGACGCATCGTTGCGGATGCCGCGCCCACCGTCATCCTTCTTGAGGAAACCTCTGCTACTCCGGCGAGCGAAGATCCCGTTGAAAAAAAGCCGCGCCTGAACTCCGTGGTTTCCGCTTTAGCCCTTCATGCGCCCGTAGTAGTTATTGGCGCGCCACACCAGCAATCGGAAGTGGCCTCGCTCGTCGCGGCCGGCACCGCCGACTTCGTTGAGCGCGCCGGCGATTGTCTGCCTGTCGCGCTCGAGAAGGTGGAGCGGCGCTTGCGCCACGCCCAGCATTTGGCCGATGTGCAGGCCCATTTGGGTAACGATTCGCAACGGTTTGCTGGGCTAGCGAACGCTCTGAATGGAGCAGGGTTCGGCGAAGTTCTTCGCCATGAGATGAACAATCCCCTCACCGGAATTCTGGGCAACGCCGAGCTATTGCTCGCCGAAGTCCGCCGCAAGAATGATGGGCGGCTCCCGCACGGCGGCCAGCAACGCCTCGAAACCATCGCCGCCCTCGCCGTACGCCTTCGCGAAACCGTCCGCCGCCTAAGCCAGGAATGCGAAGCACGCCAGCACCCCGCACAATAGCGGGCGCACCTACCGGAAATTAACTCGCTCCATAAGTCGCAAAGAATTCCAACACGCGCCGGCGGAATTCCGCAGGCTCATAGCCCAGCGCCGCTGTATGAAATGCGCCCGGTACGACCCACATCTGCTTCGGGCCACGCGTCGCGGCGTAGATGCGCTTGGTGTGGCGGCAAGGAAGCACCGTGTCGCCTGCATCGCAGATCAGCAATACCGGAAAGGAACGGGCAGCCACCGCTCTCTCCGGCGAAACGTCTCCTGCCGGGAACCCCGCCGCAAGTTCACCGTGGTAGACCATTGTCCACGCACCCGGCGCAAGCAGCGTCATCCCCAGTAAAGGGTACCGTTGCAATCCAGCGTAGTCGTAAGCTGCTTCGCGAAGGCTGGCGAACGACGCTTCAGCCACTACCACTTCGATGCGCGGCTCCACAGCAGCGGATTGCAATGCGATCCCCGCGCCCATCGACTCGCCTAGCGCAAAGAGGTGACGTGGATGCTCCATCTTTTCCAGCGCGTCCACAACGGCCCTCGAGTCATTGCGCTCCAGCCAGCCGTACGTGGCCATGGTCCCGTCGCTCGCTCCGTGAGCACGTGCATCCATCATCACGACGTTGTAGCCCGCCCGAAGCAAAACCTCCGACTGCCCTACTACGCCTACGCGGTTGTCAGCAACCCCATGAAAAACGAGCACCCAATTCCCATTGGGCTGCACGGCCCGAACCTTCCACCCACGCAGCAGAACGCCATCGGCCACGAGCACGTCAAATTCCTCGCGATGCGTGCCGATTTGCGCGAATGCAGAGTCAGCTTCCTTAATGAGGTCCGGGGAAAGTTGCCTGCGCAGCGGGTGAAGGAACGAAGGGCCCGCGAGCCAGCCCATACCCGCCGCCATAATCGGCGGTGTGAACGCAAGAATGAAGAGGATACGTAGCGAGCGTCGCATTCTTTAGAAGATACGCGATACGCCGGTTGTAAGTTCCAAGGCTAAACTGTGCGTTGCGCAGGAGCACATATCAAGACCGAAACAGGACAGACTCACGTTGAAACGTCTTGAAGGCCAAAAACAGCGCTGCGCCCGCATATACGCACGTCGAAGCGAAAATCAGCGCAATCGAGTTCCAGTGATAAGTGCCGCTGATAATTTCCTTGCAGACCAGGCTAGTGTTTAGAATCGGAATCAGCGCAAGCTTCGGTGTCAGCTCAACTCCCGGCATCATCGACGCCACCGCCGGAATCACAATTAGAAACGTCATCGGCGTAAGGTAGCTCTGAGCTTCTTTGTAACTCTTCGCAAACAGCGCGACAGTCATCAGCACCGCAGAAAAAAGAAACGCCAGCGGCAAAGCCATCACAAACACAGAAGTCACCGAGAGCAGCCCCAGGTTCAGCGCCAAAGTCTGTCCTCCCGAGGAATTCATCAATTGGGTGCGCCCCAAAATCGCGAACGATGTCCCCATGGAGATTACGGACAAAATCGCCGTGGCCAGCGAAGCTGAGAACACCAGCAAAAATTTCCCCAGCACCAGGTCCATGCGCGAAATGGGACTCGAAAGAATCGTCTCCATCGTGCCGCGCTCTTTCTCTCCCGCGGTGAGATCAATCGCCGGGTACATCGCGCCGGTCATGCACAAAAGAATCACCGTGTAGCCTATGAAGCTGCCGAATGTCGCGCCACTTACTTTTTCCGGCGGCGCCACATTCTCCTGTTTGATCGAAAACGGCGACAGCACCGAGGCCGGCAAATTCTTCGCCGCCAGCCGGTCCTTCACCACCGTATCGCGATAATCCTTCAGAAATTTTTCCAGCCGGTTGGCCCCGAACGACGATTTCATTTCCCCGTCGTAAAAATAAATCTTCACCGTCTCGGATTGATTCGTTTCCAGCGACTTCTCGAATCCTTTCGGAATCTCCACCGCCGCGCGGATATCCTTGTTCGAAATCTTGTCCTTCCAGTTCGCCGCATATGGCACGATTTCCAGGCTGTCCAGCTTCTTGATGCTGGCGATCAGTTGCGGTGAATCCTCTCCGCCCAAAATCATGATTTTGGGGGTTTCCTTTTCGGCCTTGCCGACCATTACCACCGCCAGCGCGCTGAATCCCACCATCATCAATGGAAACAGAAACAGCGGCACCAGCACCGTTGAAATCAGCGTGCGCCGGTCGCGCACCCATTCCGTGAATTCCTTGCGATAAACAATCCCCACCGCGTTCAGGTTCATACCGTTACTGCCTCCGCTTTCGCTTGCAGCGGGCCCACAACTTTCACAAATATTTCTTCCAAATCCTGCTCTGCATACCTCTCGCGCAACTGCGCCAGCGTTCCCTCGGTCAGCAGCTTCCCATCATGAATAATCCCGATCACATCGCACAGCTTCTCAACTTCGCTCATGATGTGCGTCGAGAAAATCACCGTCTTCCCCCGGTCGCGGCACTCACGAATGAAAGTAGTAATCGTCCGCGCCGTCATAATGTCCAGCCCTAGCGTCGGCTCGTCGAAGATCATCACCGGCGGGTCATGCACCAACGTCCGCGCGATCGAAGTCTTCTGCTTCATTCCCGTGGACAGCTTGTCGCATCGCCGGTCCCGAAAGCCGTTCATGTCCAGTCGCGCAAAAATCTCGTCGATACGCTTCTTAAGCGTTGCCTCGTCCAGCCCATTCAGCCGTCCAAAATATTCCACCAACTCCTGTGCCGTTAGCCGCGGATACAGCGCCGTAGCGGTGGACAGAAAGCCCACGTTAGCCCGCACTTTCTCCGGCTCCTCGACTACATCATGCCCGCAAATCACAGCCGTCCCATCAGTAGGCTCCAGGATCGTGGCCAGAATGCGCAGCGTTGTCGTCTTCCCAGCGCCATTCGCGCCCAACAAACCGTAAATCCGCCCCGGCTCGCACCGGAAACTCACGTTATCGACCGCGCGAATCTCCCCGCGCTTCTTATCGTGGAATCGTTTAGACAGGCCCCGAGCCTCAATCATCAGACCCTCGCTCCCGATTTTCCCATCCGCCAACCACACCAGGCCACAGTCTACTACGCTCCGCCCCCCTAATATTTCATCCGTGTCCGCACCTCTGTGACGCCTCTCCTTCCACCAACATCAAATCTCTATGCCCTTGCTCTCCGAGCCGCACCCCACCCCGAAATCTCTCAACCCTAACCCCGCTCGGTTATCTGCATCCCCAAGCCGTTTTACCGCATCCATAAAAGTGAACGCTTGCGAATTGGTATCATCTCTAGTGCTAGCTCCGCGCCTATTGCTACAATCATGCACTCTGGTTTACTCCGGGCTGGAGCCAGCAAGCCGCACATATACAATGGGACCGCACCTCCTGCGAGTGTGCCCCTAGCTTCTGAATTAAGCAGACCGGGCAATCGGAATCGAGTGCAATGGACCGTAGGCTGCGAAACCGTATACTGATTTTTCTCGTCTTAGCCGCCGTAGTGGCCTTCGCACTCGTGCGTCTTAGCGGTCGCCAGCCCGTCGCCAAGATCTCCGCGGTCTCGCCCATTCGCGAAAATGTCGTTTCCTCCATTTCAAGCAACGGAAAAGTTGAGCCCATCGCCCCCTTCATAGTCCGCGCGCAGCTCGATACCTTCATCGAAAGAATTAGCGCCGTCGAAGGCCAAGCCGTGAAAAAGGGCCAACTCCTGCTCGAATTGAACGTCAAGGACGCCGCCGCCCAGCTTGCCGATGCTCGCTCCAAGCTTCTCCGCGCCGAAGATGATCTGGGCGCCGCTCAGGCTGGCGGCCGCTCTGACGAAACCGCCAAAACCGAAGGCCAGCTTGCCGCCGCCATCGCGCTGCGCGACCGCCTCCAACGCAATCACGATTCCCTTGAGCGCCTCATCGCCCAACAAGCCGCCACCAAGGATGAGCTGGCGATTAACGACCTCGACCTCGCCAAAGCCGAGGCCCAGGTGAAACAGCTCACCGCCGTCAAGCAAGAGTTTGTGCATGGCGTGAAGCTCGATGCCAACCGTACCTCCCTCCAGGTCCAGCAGTTGCGCAGCCTGGTCGCTGCCCTTGAAGAAAAAGTCCGCGACGGCCGTATCGCTGCTCCCGCCGATGGCACGCTTTACTCCCTTCCCGCAAAACCGGGTGACTATGTGAAAGTGGGCGACTTGCTCGCCGAAATGGCCGACCTCCACAAAGTTCGCGTGCGCGCCTTCATCGACGAGCCCGAACTCGGCGGCCTCGAACCTGGCGAACCCGTGCGCATCACCTGGGACGCGCTTCCCAATCGCACTTGGATGGGCAAAACCCAGGTGATTCCAAAACAAGTTGTGGCCCGTGGCGCCCGCAGCGTGGGCGAGCTACTTTGCGAAGTGAACAACGATAAATTGGAGCTGCTACCCAACATCAACGTCAGTGTGCGCATCAATTCTCATGAGCGCATCAACGTTTTGACCGTGCCGCGCGGCACCGTGGAAGCGGAAGGCGGGCAGAGGTTTGTCTTTGTGGTTTTGCGCAACGCCCTGGGCGTCGGCAAAGCTACTTTGCAAAAGCGCGAAATCCGTGTCGGTATCGCCGACGCCACAAACTACGAGGTCCTCAGCGGCCTGCAAGAAGGCGAGATGGTCGCGTTGCCCGGCGATGTCGATCTCAAGGACGGCATGCCGGTAAGAATCGTGAACACCGATGCCAGCTATATTCGGGGCCGAAGTGAATCGAATTAGGATCGCGCTTTTTGCCGCGCTCCTCCTGCCGCAAGCCCTTCTGAATACTCGCGCAGCAGCCGACAACCCGCCGCGTAATCCAAGTCTTGAAGCCGCCTACCAA
The DNA here is from genome assembly GCA_025463055.1 of Candidatus Acidiferrum typicum. Taxonomy (GTDB): domain Bacteria; phylum Acidobacteriota; class Terriglobia; order Acidiferrales; family UBA7541; genus Acidiferrum; species Acidiferrum typicum_A. The sequence continues at coordinate 94,934 of JAOAPV010000038.1, read as the reverse complement.
GCCTACGAAGCCAGCGACTACTCCAAGGCGGCCCAACTCCTAAAACGAGCCGCAGAACAGAATCCTCGCGACCCCGAAATAGATTTGCTTCTTGCCAAGACCTACTATGAGTCCCAGCAGCATGACGCCGCAATCACCAGCGCCGAAAAAGCCGTCGCTCTCGATCCCCGGAATTCCGTGTACCACGAGTGGCTCGGCAGAGTTTATGGCGAAAAAGCCGACCACGCCGGAATGTTCTCCGCGCTGTCCCTTGCCAAGAAAGCGCGCAAGGAATTCGAACGAGCCGTCCAGCTCGACGACAAAAACTTCTCCGCATACCAAGCCCTTATCGAATTTGATTGCAGCGCTCCCTCCATTGCGGGTGGTGGCGAGGATAAAGCTGCTCCCGAGATCGCCAAGCTCGCCTCAATGGATGCCGCCGAAGGCCACTACGCCGCGGGCAATTGCCGCCGCCAAAAAAAGGATTTCGCCGCCGCCGACGCTGAATTCGATAAGGCCCTGGAGCTGCATCCCAAATCTCCCGAGCTCATCTTCGATATCGGCGACCATGCCATGAAGCACAATCAACCCGAGCGGCTCCTGGTCGTCGCGGCCGAAGGTGAAAGAGTTGCTCCTTCCGATCCAAGGTCAGAGTTTTACCGCGCCGTGGCATGGATAATGAGGAGCGAACATCACGAAGACTCCGAGCGCTTGCTCCGCGACTACCTGAAGCGCGCCCCTCTCCGCAACACTTTTCCCTCTCCCTGGCGGGCCCACGAATGGCTCGGCCATCTCTACGAGAATCAGCAAAACACTCAAGCGGCTATTCAGGAATATGAAACGGCGCTGAAATTAGAGCCCAAAAACAAAACTGCCCGTGAAGCGTTGAAGCGCCTGAGAAAAGACGAAAGCGCAGGCCCAAGGCTCCCGTCATGATGGATCTTCGGGAAACTCTCTCCGTCGCCATCGACGCGCTGCGCGCCAATAAACTGCGTGCCATTCTCACATCCTTGGGCGTCATCATCGGCAGCGCCTCCATCGTTCTTGTCGTCACTGTCGCCCTCACCAGTCGTAAATTCGTCATCTCCCAAATTGAAGGCATCGGTTCCAATCTCGTTTGGGCCGAGCTCGTCAACGCGGGTTCCAAAGGGCAACCCCTCAGCTACGAACTCACCGTGAGTGATATGGAAGCGGTCAAGGCTTCCGTTCCCGGTGTGCAAGAAGTTGCTGGCACGCGCGAACTTCCCATGTCCATCATCACCGGCGGCGCCGCCCGGCCCGTAAACCTGATCGGCGTCACCGAAGGTTTTCAAACCATACGGCGCCTTTTGATTGTTCGCGGCCGCTACTTCGATTCCGCGGACATGGAAACGCGTAGCAAAGTTTGCTTGGTCACGAAAGAGCTTTCGGATCGCGTCTTCGGGCTTGAGAACCCCATAGGCGGGACAATTCGCATGGGCGAGCTCACTTTTACCGTCATCGGTGTGTTTCGAGAGCGGGTGGCTACCTTCGGGCTATCCGAAATCCAGAAAGAATCCGTCATTATTCCGCACACCCTGATGAAATACTATACGGGTGTGGATGTCCTGCGCGTGGTTTATGCGCAAGCTATCACTGCCGAGGATGTGAAAACCGTGGAGCGTCAGATGACGCGTATCTTGCAAAGCCGTCATCCCATGGAAGCCGAATACGATGTGCAAACGCTGGCCGCCATCTTGAATGCCGCGCAAAATATTTCCATCGCCCTCACGATAGTTCTGCTTGTCATCGCCTTTATTGCATTGCTGATCAGCGGCATCGGTATCATGAACATCATGCTCGTCACCGTCACCGAACGCACCCGCGAAATAGGCATTCGAAAAGCCATCGGCGCCGCCCATCGCGAAATTCTTTACCAATTCTTGATCGAGGCATTCCTGATTAGCGGTGGTGGCGCGGTTCTCGGCATCCTGATCGGTCTTGCCATTCCCGTTCTGATTCAGCCGCTGCTGCCCGGCAATCTGCGTGTTCCGATCTCCGTTACCAGCGTCTTGATTGCCTTTGCAGTTTCCTGTTCCACCGGACTTTTCTTCGGCTATCTGCCGGCGAACGAAGCTGCGCGCTTGCAACCAATCGAATCTCTGCGTTACGAATAATTTTGGAGTGCGGCGGTCTTGTTTACCCTGAGCTTCGAAGGGCCGCCGCTTTTGAGACCAAAGCCGCAAAGAGGATGCTCGCATGACAGGAACAGGTGGCACGAGCTGGAAAGCTAAATACCTTAGTAACTGCATCGGCGCAGCCTTGCTTTTCACTGCCGCCTTTGCCGCACGCGCGCAAGAAACGCCGCCGATTCCAACGGGCACGTCCGCCGTATCCCTCACCCTAAAGCGCGCCATCGAATTAGCTCTCCAAAACAGCAGCGACATTCAAATCGCCAAGCTCCAAGCCAGCCTCGCCGACCGTTCCGCGATGATCACGAGAGCCCAATTCTTGCCCAACCTCTACGCTGGCTCTGGTGCCGGCTACACTCTCGGAATTCCCGAGACTCCCGGCGGCCGTGCCCCGGCGCTGTTTAGTGTCACCTACACGGAAGAGGTCTTCAACAAACCGCTGAGCGGACAAGCCAAAGAACAGCAAGAGCAAGCCAAGTCACAAAGGATTCTTCTGGACGACGCGAGAAACGGCGTCATCGTACGCACCGCCTCCACCTATCTCGAGCTTTCCATGGTGCGCCATTCCCTCGAGCTGCTCCGCAAAGAAGAGGAAAGTGCTGACAAAATTCTTTCCGTTACCCAGCAGCGCGAAAAGGAAAATTTTGAGCTACCCGTTTCCGTGACCAGGGATCAGCTCACCAAGGCCCGCGTGGTGCAGCGCATCCTCCAACTCGAGGGCCGTCAAGATGAATTGGAGGTCACGCTGCACGCTCAAACCGGCTTAGCCGAAAATACCCAAATCGAAATAACGCCCGAGGATCTTCCCGGCATAGCCGAGCAAGAAGGGGCGAATTTGGTGGCCATGGCCTTGCAGGATAATGTCGCGCTACGTGTCGCCCAATCCGATGTCCGCGCCAGGGAATTCCGTCTGGCCGGCGAAAAACGCGGATATTACCCGACCCTGCAGTTGGTAGCGATTTATAGCCGGCTGGCCAACTTTAACAACTATTCGCAATTCTTCAAGACATTCCAACCCGATAACTTCAATGCTGGTGTGCAGATTCAACTGCCGCTCTTCAGCGCTCAAACCCGCGCAAATATCGCGCTGGCTCAAGTGAATCTGGATGTCGCCAAGGCGCAGTTGGCCAGCAAGAAGAGTGAAATCAGTGCGGCCGTCCGCGTGAAGACGCGGCGCTTGCGCGAACGCGACGCTGCAAAGGAAGTCGCGCGTTTGGAGCTGCAACTCACTCAGCAAAATCTGGCCGTCCTGCAATCGCAATTCGCCGAAGGCAAAATCAACGTGCGTGAAGTGGAAAGAGCTCGCCTCGAAGAGAACGACAAATGGATGGCCTACCTCGACGCTAATTTCCAGCGCCAGCAGGCCCAATTGGATTTGCTGCAGACGGCCGGCCAGCTTGATAAAGTCTGGCAGTGACCTGTAGCCCAGGGCGGTGTCTGCGCCCTGGTCCGGGCACCCGCCGGACGGCCCTGCCGCTTTTTCCGCGTGTAGAGCCCGCTTTCCGAAGCGGGCTCTACGCCATTGCACCGAAGCAATCGGGTGAATTGTGCAGCTTGAACAAGAAACTCTAGCCGCGTTTCTTGACGCGCTGAAAAAGCTCGACACCGGATTCGCCGGGCTTCCTGCATTCGACGCGCACGCGATCGACCAAAAACAATTGTCAGAAGTTTTGACCGCAGCGGCCGAGCGGCTGCACGACAATTACCCCTATTTCCATCCCCTCTATGCAGGGCAGATGCTCAAGCCCCCGCATCCAGTCGCTCGTCTGGCCTACGCGTTAGCCATGTGGATTAATCCGAATAATCACGCTCTCGACGGCGGCCGCGCGACCTCCGCAATGGAAAAAGAAGCGGTCGGGCAAATTGCCTCCATGTTCGGCTGGGAGAATTTCCTCGGTCATCTCTGTGGCGGCGGCACCATGGCCAATCTCGAAGCGCTCTGGGTCGCTGGGCAGCTTCGTCCCGGAAAGAAAATCTTGGCCAGTACGCAAGCCCATTACACGCACAATCGCATCAGCAGTGTCTTGCAACTCGAATTTGAATCCGTGCCCGTGGATTCCGAAGCCCGCATGGATATTGATGCGCTGCGAAGACGCTTGGAGCACGGCGACGTCGGAACCGTCGTCGTCACCATGGGCACAACTGCGACAGGGTCGGTCGATCCGTTACCCGAAATCCTGGAATTGCGCAGCAAGTTTGGCTTTCGCGCGCACGCCGATGCTGCGTACGGCGGATATTTCACGCTGAGCGACAATCTCGGCGCGAACGCAAACGCTGCTTTCTCCCGCATCACTGAAGTGGATTCCATCGTCATCGATCCACACAAGCACGGCTTGCAACCCTATGGCTGCGGCTGCGTGCTCTTCCGCGATCCGAATGTCGGAACCTTGTACAAGCACAATTCGCCGTACACCTACTTTAGTTCCGCCGAATTGCATTTGGGCGAGATCAGCCTCGAGTGCTCGCGCCCGGGCGCCTCCGCTGCCGCGCTTTGGGCAACGCAAAAGCTCCTCCCGCTGGTGAAGCGCGGTGAATTTGCGCAACGCCTCGAGCGCAGCAGGTCCGCGGCGCTTGCTCTCTACAAAAAAGCGAGAAGCGACGATCGCTTCGTTACCGCGTTCGCACCCGAGTTGGACATCGTCGTTTTTGCGCCACAAGCCGCCAGCATCTCCGAAATCTCCGCCCAATCCCGTTCCATCTTCGCCGCCGCTGCCCAGCGCGGCCTCCACCTCGCCGTCGCGGACCTCCCGGTCACCCTCTTCAGTTTGCTGCCTCATAGTGTTCGCCGCGACCGCGAAACGATCACTTGCCTTCGCTCCGTCTTAATGAAGCCGGAGCACCTCGACTGGATCGACCGCATCTGGGAAATCCTCATGAGCGCTACCGACGCAACCCACGTCATAAGAAGTGCCACCAACACTATCGGCTGACCTTAAAAGTGGCGGCCGCAAAGCTGCACTCCTCATTTCTATTGACAAATCTGCTGCTTCTAGTACGATGTGTAATGTTAGCCAATAAGAACTCCCCAAGTTCTTTCCCTCCTATTACATCCCTCCAACATCAATCCTTTCATACAGTTACGAACTCTTTGGCGCAACGGCGCACGACTATCTGTCTTAGTGTCAATACGTTACGAACTCTTTCTATCGCCACGGGGGTGGTACCCCCCTCTCGCGTTCCGCCACGTCACGTCTCACCGCTGCATCACTCCTTGCCCAGCGCGCGCCAAAGAGATCGATTAAGCGGGTCTTGGCACGCCCTCTTGCAAGGAGACACCGCAGAGGCGCAGTTTGTCCAGATTAGATCGCCATTCAATGCTGTATTTCGCCATTCAATGCACGGAAACACCATTCAGAGAAAGGTTTGGAGCCATACCGCCAACTCCGGTAAACTATTCTTTGTAACTGAGGGGCTCCGGGGACAATCCAAGTGGGCCTAAGCGCGTTCGATGAGCGCCTCTTTGCGGCGTTGCGTGACCTGAACTAGGGATTCCTGAAGACTGAGGGTGAAGAATGCCGGATGTGATGAAGACTTTGCTGTTGAATCCGCCCAGCTTTGAAAATTTTGATGGCGGAGCGAGTTCGCGATGGCCCGCGACACGCGAGATTGAGTCCTATTGGTACCCGGTTTGGCTAACCTACCCGGCAGGTATGATTCCGGGAAGCCGTCTGTTGGACGCTTCGCCTGCCAAAGTCAACTGGCAGCAAACCGTCGAAATCTGCAAAGACTACGAATTTCTAGTGCTGTTCACCTCCACGGTTGGGTTTGAAAGCGACGTTAAGCTCATCCGCAAAATCAAAGAAGTTAATCCCAGCCTGAAGATCGCATTTGTCGGCCCGCACGGCCACATCAAGCCGGATCAGACTTTAAATGCCAGCGAGGACATTGAGTTTGTAACTCGCGGCGAGTTTGATCACTCCGTAGTCGAGTACGCGCACGGCAAGCCACTCAGCGAAATTCTGAGTGTCAGCTATCGCAAGGACGGCAAGATTGTGCACAACGCGGAGCGGCCGCAATTGCACACCGCGGAGCTGGATGCTCTTCCATTTGCCACCGATATCTATAAGCGCGACCTCAAGATCGAAAACTACAACGTGCCTTTTTTGCTGCACCCGTTCGTTTCGTTCTACACCACACGCGGATGCCCGGCGCTATGCACCTTCTGCATGTGGCCGCAAACAATTTCAGGACACGCGTGGCGCACGCGCTCCACGGAAAACGTGGCACGCGAAGTAAAGCAAGCTATCGAATATTTCCCGCAGATGAAGGAAATCTTCTTCGACGACGACACCTTTAACATTCGTAAGGATCGCGTCCTGGATTTGTGCCAAAAATTCAAGCCACTCAAGTTCCGTTGGTCCTCGACGGCACGTGTGCATAGCGACTACGAGACGTTGAAGGGCATGGCCGACGCTGGTGCGCGGCTGTTCATCGTCGGCTTTGAATCCGGAGACCCGCAAATTCTTAAAAACATCAAGAAAGGCGCGACCGTTGAAATGGCGCGCACCTTCATGAAGAATTGCCGCAAAGTCGGCATTCGCGTCCATGGCGATTTCATCATCGGCTTGCCCGGCGAAACGCGCGAAACGATTCAGAAGACCATCGATTTCGCCAAGGAACTCGACTGCGAAACAATCCAGGTTTCCCTGGCACACGCCATGCCAGGCACGGAATTGCACGATTCCATGGCTAAGCAAGGCTTCCTGAAAGTCGAAGCCCTGGCCGATTCCGGTGGCCATCAGTTGCCGCATATCGAATACCCGCATTTGTCCAAGGCGGAGATGATGGGCGGCGTGAATCGCTTCTACGACGAATACTATTTCCGCCCGAAGGTTGTGTGGCGCATCGTGCGCGAAGCCCTATGGGACGGCAATGAGCGTAAGCGCCTCTACCATGAAGCGGTCGATTTCCTGAAGCTCCGCTCGGAGCGCTGGAAGTGGGTGCGCGAGGGCGGCGACATCGAAAAAACAATGATTGCCGTGCCGGCGCCGCCGTCTGCTTCCGGAAACGATTAATTTCACCACATGGGAAACGAGTTACGGATTCGGATCAAGACCCTGGTCATGATCCTCGCAATGGTTGTGTGCGCCAACGTCGGCGACCTGATGCTTAAGCGCGGCATGACAAAAATCGGCGCCGTGGAAATTTCTCAGTCAGGTTTACAGCACGCCTTCCTCGCCACCATCACCAATGGAACCATCTGGATCGGAATCGCCTTCCTCGCTGGATTCATGCTCAGCTACATGACCGTTCTGAGTTGGGCGGATTATAGTTACGTAATGCCCGCCGGAGCGTTCGGCTACGCGCTGCTGACACTGCTCGCAGTGATCTTCCTGCACGAACATGTTTCGCCGCGGCGCTGGATTGGAGTGGTGCTGATTTGCGCCGGCGTCTTGCTGGTGGGGCAGACGCGGCCGCGCACCACGGAAGCGCTAGCGCGGGAACCGCGACAGGCGGCGGCATAATGCGGGTCGCGCTGCTGCTCGGTGTGCTGATACTGAGCAGCACCGGCGGAGAAATTGCGATTACGCATGGAATGAAGGCGACCGGCGAGCCCGAACGCCTCCGCCCTCGTGAGCTATTCGAGTTCCTGAAACGCGCAATGCGCAATGGATGGTTCTGGGCGGGCGTCCCGCTGATGGCGCTTTCGTTTTATTCTTTGCTGGTGTTGCTTTCCTGGCGGCCGATCAGTTTTGTAATTCCTGCATCGGCGCTCAGTTATGTTGTGGGCACGCTGGGCGCGAAATATATTTTGCGCGAAGAAGTAAGTCCTGCCCGGTGGATTGGTGTGGTGCTGGTATGCGTGGGAGTTGCGCTTGTTGCGGCAGGTTGAAAACAATTTTTCGGAGGAAAAGAGTAGTTTGGAAGACGCCGGCTCAGGCTCTTCTGAATTGAGCCGCGCTAGCGCTGTCATACTGTTGATTGTTCTCTCCGCTGCGATATACCTCGGAAATGCCGGCTTTCCCGCCCTGCTAGACGATGCAGACGCATCGCACGCTATGGTTTCGCGCGAAATGCTGCAAAGGCATGACTGGGTCATTCTGTACATGAACGGCATTCGCTACCTGATGAAGGCGCCGCTGCATTACTGGGCCGTGGCGATGAGCTACGCTGCTCTGGGGCAGCACGAATTTTCAACGCGCCTGCCAGTCGCGCTGGCCATGATTGGCTTGGTGCTGCTGGTGAATGAATTTGCGCGCCGATTTTTCGGGGTTCGCGCAGGGTTGTACAGCGGACTGGCGGTGTGTACCAGCGCTGGATTTTTTCTGTTTACGCGCATCATGATTCCAGAAGCGATTTACGCCCTGGAATTCATGTCGATTTTCTATCTATTTCTGCGCGGCTGGACGGGATCACTAAACCCTCGCGTGGCGTATTGGGGCGCAGCCGCGATCACTGGTCTGGCGATGCTGACGCGCGGACTGATCGGCGTGATTTTCCCAGTGGCTATCCTCTTTTTGTTTATCGCCGCTACACGCTCCTGGGAGCGATGGCGAGAACTACATTTGTTTTCGAGTGTTGCGATTTTCGTGCTGGTGGCGGCTCCGTGGCACGTGTTTGCGAGCCTGCGCGCTAACAGTTTTTTCTGGTCTTACTTTATCAACGAGCATCTCAAGCGCGCGATCGGCACGCGGTATCCTCCCGATTATGAGGCAGTGCCCCTATGGCTTTGGCTTGGCGCGCACCTGATTTGGTTTTTCCCGTGGAGCATTTTTCTCCCGGGCGTTTTGCGCTGCATTCCGCGGCCGCGAACTTGGAAGAATTTATCGGCTGAAGGACAGGCGCGATTGCTGCTTGTTTTGTGGGCCGGGTTTATTTTGCTGTTTTTCTCGCTGACGATTGGTTCGCGAATGGAGTACTACAGTTTTGGCGCGTGGCCGGCACTTGCCATGCTGCTTGGAATCGGCTTGGCCAGGGCTGAGGAACAAGGCAAGCGGTGGGTTGTGCGCATGCAAGCCGCACTGGCGGCGGTGGGTGCGGCGCTGGCAGCGGTGCTGATCGCCATGTTGTGGATTTCCGCCAAAGTGCCGGTGAATGGCGACATTTCTTCGCTGTTGAAAGAGCACGAAAACGATTTCTATCGCGTGTCGATGGCGCACATTTTGGATTTGACGCCGCAAGCTTTTGCGCTTTTGCGATTGCCTTCAGCGCTGGCCGCCGCCGCGTTTCTTTTTGGCTTGGCGGCTGCGTGGTGGCTGCGTCGCAAGGGGCGGGCTGAAGGCGCGGCGATCTGCCTGGCGATCACGATGGCGGTATTCTTTTTCGCCTCGAATATTGCCTTGGGTGTTTTTGGGCCCTATTTGTCCTCAAGGCCACTGATTACGAAAGTTTTGCCGCAAATCACGCCGGCGGATACGCTGGCGCTTTACGGTGAATTCGACGCTATGTCTGGCGTGGCGTTTTACACCAATCGGCAATTGCTCTTGTGGAATGGGCGCTATAACAATCTGGAGGCGGGTTCGCGGTATGCGGATGCGCCACATATTTTTTTGACTGATCCGGAATTTTTGGCATTGTGGGCGGGACCGAAACGAGTTTTTCTTTTTGTTCCTTCAGAGCAACGGGCAGCGGCAGCGCAGCGGCTCTCTGCGGCTGGAAGTTATTTGCTGGCCGAAAGCGGCGGCAAAGCGGTGTACGCTAATCACCCGGTCACTTCCGTGGCCGCCTCGCAATAGACGCTATGAGCGAAACGGTTCTGTCGATGCTCCGCTTGGCCGTGCTGGTGTTGGCGGCCGGTCCGCTGGTGTACTACCTGCTGTCTCTCTACTGCACCATTGAATATTTTCGTGGCCTCCGCAGATTGCCGCCCCGCGATGACTCCTTTGCGCCGCCGGTCAGCATACTGAAGGCTGTGCGCGGCGTAGATCCCGGAGCTTACGAAAACTTTGCGAGCTACTGCCGGCTAGATTATCCGGAATACGAATTAGTTTTTGCGATGGCTGATCCGCAGGACCCGGTGATTCCGGTAATTGAGAAATTGCAAAGGGATTTTCCGGATCGATCGATTCGGTTTGTCACCGACGTGCCGCGCGTGGGCGAAAACAACAAGGTGAACAGCCTGTGCACCCTGGTGAAGGAAGCGCGCTACGAATTACTGGTGATGACGGACAGCGACGTTCGCGTACAGCCTGATTACTTGCGCGAAGTGGTTGCACCGTTTGCCGACAGGCGTGTGGGCGCGGTTACATGTTTCTATCGCTGCGCTGGCGGGGGTACGTTGGCTGCAGATCTGGACATGCTCGGAATGTGCATGGACTCAGTGCCGAGTGCGCTGGTGGCGCGACGGCTCGAGGGCAAACTGCAATTTGCCTTTGGCTGGACGATGGCTACAACTAAGGAGCGATTGGCGGAAATCGGCGGGTGGGAGGCAATAGCCAATCATCATTCCGACGATTTCGAGCTGGGAAATCGCATTGCAAGCAAAGGACACCGCGTGGAGTTGATGCGCGAACCCGTCTCGATGGTTTTTCCGCAGGAGAAATTCGGCGATTTCTTGCGGCATGAGTTGCGCTGGGCGATTGGCTTGCGGAATGTGCGGCCGGCGGGATATGCAGGAATGATTTTCACGCATGGCTTGCCGTGGGCGGTTTTGGCGGCGGTTGTAGCTGCCGGTTCGGGCTGGATCGGGACGGCGGCCGCTTTTGTTGGGGTTTATTTGGCTTTGCGGCTCAGCATGGCTTATGCAGCAGGCGTTTGGGGGTTACAAGATGGCAACATTGCCTCGAAACTATGGCTGGCGCCCGCGCGCGATGCCATCAGCGCCGCGGTCTGGTTCGCCGGATTTTTCACGAATAGGATAACCTGGCGGGGACTTGAGTATCGCGTCCGAAATCGCCTACTGGAGCCGATTCGCGATACACGGACCGAGACGTTGCAACAGAACGCGCGAGGCGTGAAGTGAGATGGTTCCTCGTTACTGCGAATGCTTTTGTGTTGCCCGGGTGGCGTTTCTGGTTGCTTGTGCTTGCGGCGACGCCGCTCGCTTATTACATTGCAGCGACGCTTGCGGCATTGCGATTTTTCACTCGCAAGCGTAGGCGAGAATTTGCTCCGTATGCTCCGGCGGTTAGCTTGCTTAAGCCTGTTCGCGGTGTGGATTTTGGCTCTTATGAGAATTTCGCAAGCTTTTGCGGGCAGGAGTATGCGAACTACGAAATTCTCTTCGGCGCGGGGGATGAAACCGATCCCGCCGTGCCATTGATTCAGCGGCTCATCACAGATTTTCCGCAACGGCGGATACGACTCTTCATCGGCGCGGAGCAAATAGGCGCAAATCGCAAAGTCAATATGCTGGTTCGGCTGGCGCACGAGGCGCAGCACGAAATCCTCGTCTTGACCGACGGCGACATACGACTCGCGCCAACGTATCTGAGACAGGTCGTTGCACCATTCGCCGACCGGAGAGTCGGCGCAGTAACTTCGTTCTATCGAGGTATTGCTGAGAAAAATCTTGGCGCTGAGCTGGAAGCCATTGGCGCAGCGAGCGACTTTTTTGCAGGTGTGCTGATGGCTAACTGGATGGAGGGAATCACTTTTGCGCTGGGCGCTTCAATCGTGACCACGAAAGCATGGGTCGCAAAGATCGGCGGGTTTGCAGGAATTGCTGATGTGCTCGCGGACGACTACGAACTAGGCCACCGCATTGCAAAAGCGGGCGGCACAGTTTTGCTTTCACGAGAAGCGGTGTGGACGATGTATCCCGCGCAGACGGCGCGCAGCTTCTGGCAGCATCAAGTGCGCTGGTCCCGCACCGTGCGCCTTTGTCGACCGCTTTCTTTCGCGGGCCTGATTTTTACGCATGGCTTGCCCTGGGCTGTCCTCGCCGCGCTGATTGCGCCGGCGCCATGGATTGCTGCAGCATACTTGATTGCCTACTTGGTTTTGCGATTGACGATGGCTTGGACTGTCGGCATCTGGGGCGTGGGCGATGATGTGGTGCGGCGCAAACTTTGGCTGGTCCCATTGAGGGATGCGATCCACTTCGTCGTTTGGCTGGCAAGCTTTGCATCCAACCGCATCCACTGGGGCGGCGAAGAATACACAATCGCAGACGGGCGCCTGGTACCCGTGCCGGTTCCATCCGCACCATCATCCGCTACGAGTACGACTACGAACCCGCAGCGCTAGCAGTATTTTCTAGCGGCAGATTGTTCTCCCTTGGCCATCTCTAGATTCGCGCGACCGTGAGACCGACTGGTCTCTTAAAGCATATAATTATATGAGACCGTACGGTCTCTGCTGCATCTAACTCTGGCGAGAGAGCCATGAGCGAGACACTGACTGCCAACGCGCCCCTGGTAGCCAACACCGCGCCGAGGTCCATGCCAGCCGTGCCCGCCCCGAAGGTGGGCATCAATCCATGGTTTATCGCCATAACGGTCACCTTGGCCACGTTCATGGAGCTGCTGGATACGGCGATCGCCAACGTGTCTCTACCGCACATCGCCGGAGGGCTGGCGGTGAGCGCGGACGAGAGCACCTGGGTGCTCACGAGTTACCTGGTGTCAAACGCGGTGGTCTTGCCGCTGTCAGCGTGGCTCAGCCGGATTTTCGGACGCAAGCGCTATTACATGATCTGCGTGGCGGTATTTACGGTTAGCTCTTTGCTGTGCGGTTTCGCGCCGAGCTTGGGTTCGCTAATCTTTTTCCGGGTCTTGCAGGGGGTTGGCGGCGGGGGGCTGGCCCCCGTGGAGCAAGCCATCCTTGTGGATACGTTTCCGCCGGCGAAACGGGCTGCGGCGTTCGCGCTTTATAGCATGGCTATTGTGACCGCACCGGCGATTGGGCCGCCACTGGGCGGTTGGATTACCGACAACTGGAGCTGGCGATGGGTGTTCTTCATCAACATCCCGATCGGCATCGTTTCGCTGCTACTCACGAGCCGGTTGCTTTCCGATCCCCCGGAGTTCAAGCGCGAGGTGGAATCGGCTCGGAGAGACGGCAAACTGAAGATCGACGGATGGGGAATTTTCTCGGTGGCTCTAGCGTTTGCGTGCCTTGAAGTTGTGCTCGACCGGGGACAAACGGAGGACTGGTTCGAAAGCAATTTCATCATTTTCTTTTTTGCGGTAGCCATGGCGGCGCTTGTGTTTGCAATTGTGTGGGAGTGGCGGCACTCCGATCCGGTTGTGGAAATCCGTTTGCTGGCGGACCGGAATTTCGCACTGGCCAACATTTTCTACTTCCTTTTCGGTTTCACGCTTTATGGATCGACGGTGCTTATTCCGCAGATGCTGCAGCGGTCGTTTGGCTATACGGCGACGGATGCGGGGCTGGTGCTTGGACCAGGTGCTTTTGTGATCGTGATGCTCGCGCCGGTTGTGGTCAGGATTCTTCCTAAAGTTGGTGTGAAGGGGCTGATCGGATTTGGATATTTTGTTTTCGCACTGGCCATGTGGTATTACGCCAGCTTCACTTTGGCTACGGACTATCGGCACGAAGCGTGGGCGCGAGCACTGCAGGGACTTGGAATCGCTACGCTATTCGTGCCGGTCAGCCAACTTGCGTATTCCAATCTGCCCAAGCAAAAGAATAGTAAAGCTTCTAGCTTGACCAATCTTTTTCGAAACCAGGGCGGAAGTTTTGGCATTGCATTTGTTACGACGCTGCTGGCGCGCCGAACGCAATATCATCAAACGGTGTTGGTGGCGCACTCGACTCCTTTCGATGCGCGATATCAACGATTTCTCGGCAACCTCACGGAGTATTTTTCCGCACATGGTTTCACACATGCAGACGCTGTGGTTCACGCGCAGGCGCGGACATTCGATTTGCTGCAACGGCAAGCTGCTTACCTGGCGTTTATGGATTGCTTTACGGCGCTTGGTTGGTTTGTGCTGCTGGGAGCGCCACTGGTGTTTCTGATCCGAAGATTCAAAGGGGCCGCGGCTTCGGGCGGTCATTAGGATGTGCCGGACGGCTGTGCGCTAGAGTGCTGCGTGGCCGCATGTGCTTCGTTTGGCCAAGTGAAACCCGCGTGGCATAATAATAGGCACTGAAAACGGAAATTGGGAGGTCGTCCAATTGGTAGGACTCCAGACTCTGGATCAAAAGCGTCCTCACCTCCCCGTATATTTTTCAACGACTTACGTTGCGCTGAGTTGCCCAAAGTTGCCTACTTTTTGTTCCCCTTAGTGAAAAAGTCGGTGAAAAATTGCACCACAATAGGGCATTAAAAATGCGAGTCTTCTCCTAGCGGCCCGTTCGCACTTTTAGGGCTTTAATTTGGATACACTGTACACAGCAATGAAGGTCGGAAGAAACGATCCGTGTCCGTGTGGTAGTGGTCGCAAATACAAGCGATGCCACGGAAATGCGGATCGCGACGGGAAAAACTCCTACGTTTTTCCGCCGGATTCTCCGGCACGGGTATCTTCGAATATGGCGACAGCGCAAACAATGAATGCGGAAATCCCGCGAGACGTTTTAGGAATTCCGGGAGCCTACTATCAAATGTGGGTCCACAACATGCGCAAGGGTGACAAACCCGACGCCAGCTTCATGAGTCGAAGGGACAAATACCGTGTCGTTTTTACCCTGAGCCGCCATGCGCTCGATCAACAGAATTTGGATTTCAAAGGTGGAACCGGCGGAGATTCTTTCATTCAGCTAGTGAAACCGGAGAACGAACGACAACCGGGCGATCCCGATGAAATCGTGATCTTTTCGGCTCACGGTACACCAACGGGTGTCGAGAAAGTTGAAATTCACGGGCTGCCGAACAAAGCCGGTCGTTTGGCACAGTGCGTAGTGGAGTTGGTTGCTGCAAGCTTTGGGGAGGCTGATCGAATTGCATTTTCAGCCGTGAGCGGATTTTTTAGCATGCTGACGTTTGAAGTGGATGTGCCGCTAAGAATTGGACAGCTAAACGTCGAACAGACTTCGAGTCAAAGCGGCTCAATGAGCTACGTTTGCCCATATCCTGACGTGTGGCTCACCGCAGCCGGAACGGACTTGAATACGCTGCCATACATTCAATCTCTCTTGTCTCTTTATCGAGAGGGTGTCAACAGCAACAGCATCAACTATCAGTTTCTGTGCTGGTACAAGATTATTGAGGGAATTAATTGGAAGCGCGGCGAAGAGGTTGCGGCGCAACCTGTCGGTGCGAAGACCGGAGTGACAGTCAAAGTCCCGGAGGTCTTGCCTAGCACAAAAGAAGAGATGCGGAAATTAGTTGCTCAAGTATTTCCGACTTTGGATGCCAAAGGTACAAACGACGAACGTTGGGACCATGTCGCACCGGACGAGGTTCTAGGATGGAAATTCAACCGAATTCGGCAAGACAAACTTGAACCAGTCCGAAACAAGGTCGCGCACATGCTCACCGACGTTGGAGGCGACTTGACACTTTCGCCTGATAGTCAAAGCCATCGCGTCGAACTCGCAAAATGGATCAGTTTGCTGCGGCTAATGGCCCGCATGATGATTCGAAACGAAAGAGTGAGACATCCGCAACCGGCGCCGCTATTTAACGCACCGATTACGACAGGACACATCTCACAACTCAGAGCGGAATTCGACAAACGTTAGGACTTTCTCCGAGTCAACAGGGAAGGAACTCTCGGTAGCGAGTCAGAGCAGAAGGTTGAACCGGGATTGTATACCCCTTATTTTCCACTAGAGTCCTGATTTCTTCGAATGTCGTTGAAGAAGCCCAGGGCGTCACAACGATTCCAGTAACGAGTGCTTGCAGGCTAATCTTTCGCCGGTGACCTTTCAAAACGTGGTCAGGCGGGGGCGTAAGCGGACGTGTATATACTCGATTGTCCGAGTCAAAATGTCTGCTACCGCTCGCGTGAGGCTCTATGATCCACAACCACGCTCGTACTTCCTGTTCGGCTGCGTACTCTTTCCGTTTGTGCGTTATGAAACGAAACAGATTCCATCCCTCCATGTGAGCCGACCCATATTTGACTAACCCGATAAAAGCACGATCCTTCATGGCATAAAGTTCAGTTTTCAACAGTCGATAGCGAGAACAAATTGCCACACCGTCTTTACCGTACTGCTCCCACATTTTGCAGGTTTCTTCCCGAAACAAATGCCAGCAGTTGATATAGAAGGCTTCCCGATCCTGTGCCACGCTTCCGATTGAATCATCGATCTGTCGTCTGTCGTTTAGATCGAGGGGATTCAAATGCGGGAACGGCTTGTAGTTTTCAGGAGGTAATCCCTCCGTCTCATCTTGTGAGAAGAGATCGGCCCGGCAGAAGTACAATTCTTGCGTGTCCACGAGGTCTCTGAACTTCTTCATGTTCACGAAACGCCAAATTACCGCGTCCTGGTCTTCCGGCTGAAGTTGGCCGACGTAGGTTTCAACAGGCATCTATTTATTAACTTTTAGCAAAGTGAACTTCGCCGCGTCAATGTCTGCGATGAGTGGTAAAATCTCGGCTCAGAGGTCAATCGCCGATGAGCAACGTTCCGTACGACGAACGCGAAGATTGGCGCAGAAGAATCCAGCGAAATATCGACGAGTTCAATCGCCAAGCGCCGAAGCTGTTTGATAGCACTGAGAAATTCGGGTGCGTGCCAGACGAAGACGGACTAGCAGTCTGGATATACATTCAATCCGTTCAAGCAGCGAATATTTTTGAAGTTCTAAGCCGCTCCGTTTTTCAAGGGCTGACACCTCAATATCACGTCGAGGGCGGTAGGAGATGGGCTAGGTTCGGTTACAGCCACAGCAAGATGGTCCCGTTCCTGGAATCAGATTTCGTCGTAAGATTTTCTCCGTTAGAGGGACGTGCAGCATGATCGCACTTACAGCAGGAGACGCAGCGTTAGATCGACTTGAAGGAATGGTCAACAGCTTTGTCAGAGGTCCGCGTGGCAGCAAGCGCGGAGCCACGATGATGCAGGTATGGGGTCAGTACAAGAGCACCAAACGTTATGGAGTTTCTGAAGATCAGATTCGAGCCAGGATCGCCCGAGGAATGACAAATCCGCCTTCGGCTGCCGCTCCGCGAGTGGATGAAATTAGACAACGTTTTCTGCTGTAAATCTCTGCCTTTTGCATGGCTATTCAACTTGACGAAGATCAGCGAACGCTTGACTCAGCTCAAGCGCTGATTGCTGAGCTTGCTAAAGCCGACATACCAGCCGACAAACTGCTCGATCTCGACTTGCCTAAAGAAATAGAAAAGTTGTTCAACTCGTTCAATAAAAGTGCATACGAAAACAAAGAGTTAGCAGAGCATGTGGATGGTTTCACTTTCTGGGGGCTCGTCGAATGGGCGCTGACCTATGACTACGACAATTGGCGAGCGAAGCCGGATCGTGATTCTGCCGCACGGTTTTTGAAGACAGTCAGTGCGAACCTCAAGCGGGCAACCGCACCTAAATTACTTATCGTTCCTGTCCGAATGACTAGAATCCAAGCGCCTATTCAGATCAAGGAGTTCTTGATCGTGCCTCCTCAAGGGACAGAGAAGGACTTCGTTGCCACTATCGAGGCCGCTGGCTTCAAGACCGCAAAAATACGCGAAGGCTTATTTGAGCACATGGAAAGAACCACAGGCCACAATCTAATTCATCGCCCTTTGGTAATTATGTTCACGAAAAAAGATCAGTACATGCTGAAAGGGCAATTCCATGAAATGTTTGTCCGCCAGATTTTTCCCGTCCTGAGAATGTTCGACGACAAGTTCTCGGTTGAAGGTCCCCCTGCGACTTTGGAAATTATGTCGGGCGATCTGTCCGAGCATGTGTATTCAAGTGTTGTGTTGAACCTGGAAGATGGAGAAATGCGCCGAGAGGGTTTGCAGAAAACGGGAGGGGAGTTATTCACTGGATTGACCCTATCCCCTGAAAGGCTACAAGAGTTTCGGGCAAACAGGTTCGACAACATGATTGAATGGCTTTACACCAGTAAAGGAAATCTATCCAAGCGAGTTCGCAACGCACTGGCCTTTTACAGCAGGGCTCTCGACGCAAAAATTCAAAGCGACGAGCTTTCAGCGTTTATTTTTGCTGTTATTGCGCTTGAATCATTGTTTTCTCGGGACCCTGGTGTTCCACTTCGCGCAACTCTCGCTGATTCCATTGCCCTGCTGACGGAATCCACAGTCAAGGATCGACTCGCAGTCTCTCAGAGAATGAGATATCTCTATGATCGGAGAAGCCAGATAGTACACGCTGGAAATGACCATGTAGCGAGGGACGACTTGCGTGACTCGTTGAAATTCTGCTCTAGATCTTTGTTTGAAATACTGACCCAAGCTTCGACTTGGGGAGACGTACCTGATGCTGATTTGTTCTCCGAAATAGATCGGCGGAAATTCAGCTAGAGGGAACGTTTGACTCACGGTGAGCGAGGCATCCCATTAACTGGGCCTCGTCAACCAAAAATGCGCCGATATACTTGGTAGGGAGCATTCCCAACGTTCGCTCTTCAACAGTCTCTAAGTTTTCACGCAAGCGAGCGGTTATCGATTTGAACTGATCCGCGTATTCGGCGAGAAATCCTTTTGCCTGACTCAGATAAGGTTCTAAAGAACGTACTCCTGTTAGAGCCTCGATGTCGTCGAGGTCACCTTTGGCCGCTTGTTCACTACACTCACGAGAATACAAAATGTCTGCTGCGGGTCCTGCTGCTTTCACTTCACACTGAGTTTCAATAGACCAATTCCTCTTTTTCCACGCATAAACGGCTTGTAGAAACATTCCCCGTTGGTGATGTTCGGGAATGAATCCCACAGCAATGCCCAAAACACGAGCTTTGTAATGATGTGCTGCGATGATGTGTCCAGCTTCGTGTTCGGCGGCTGGGACGATGGTTGATTCGACATATTCTGCCGGTATGATGATCTCCTGTTCGATTCCATTCAGTTGCAGCCAGAACCGTAGTGCCTTCATTGCTTTTCCGTCATCTGATGGGTCAATTCGATCGAGGAAATAAATTGCTTTCCCGTTTATGCTCAGATGAAACGGAAATTCGGTCCAGTTTTTAAAATGGATGTTGTGTTCAGGATGTCATCGATATGTGCGCCGCCCTAAAGAGACGCTTGTACTCGTTGTCGCAAGTGAAAGCCACTTTCGTCGAGCCAATGGAGTGCCTCTCTGTCTCGAAACTACCGGCGGGTCAGCAGTGGGTCTGGGAGATCAAGCTGGACGGTTATCGAGCGCTTGGAGTCAAAGGCCGTGACACTATTCTGTATTCACGGAATGGAAAGAACTTCAACAAACGGTTCCCGCAGATCGTTGAGGCACTCCGAAATCTACCCGCCGATACCGTTATCGATGGCGAGGTTGTAGCCCTGGACGAGTCCGGAAGGCCGGATTTTCATCGCCTTCAGCACTTCACTGTTGAAGCCTCACGCATTCGCTACTTCGTCTTCGATCTCATTATCTTGAGAGGACATGATCTGACAAGTCTGCCATTGAGCGAGCGACGGGAGCTTATGAAGACATTCAAGCTGCACTCGCCGCGTATTCGCCTCTCAGAGCAGTTCCACATTTCCGCTGACGATATGCTTGCTGCCGTTCGCAAACAGCAACTCGAAGGCGTCATCGGAAAACGCAAAGACAGCCTCTACGAAGCCGGAAAGTGTTCAGGCGCCTGGGTCAAGATGCGGATCAACAAGGGTCAGGAATTCGTTATCGGCGGATTTATTCGCGGGCCTCACGGCGTCGATTCGATCATCGTTGGCTACTATCGCGGCAAGGATTTGTACTATGTCGCCCGAGTGAGAAATGGATTTGTGCCGGCAACCCGCAGGATGGTTTACGAGAAGCTGAAGCCTCTAGTCACTGACAAATGTCCGTTCGTGAATTTGCCGGAGACTGGACGTGCTCGATGGGGAGAGATTTTGGACGCCGAGAAGATGAAGAAATGCGTATGGGTTCGCCCCAAATTCGTTGCCGTTATCGAATTTCTTGAGTGGACAGAAGCAGACAGGTTGCGGCATTCCAAATTCGTGGCGCTCCGCGAAGATAAGAATCCGAGAGAGGTTGTCAATGAGGTGTAAACGCAGCGTTCGGCAATTCGCATTCTGAATTCGGCGCAGGGGGCTATGATTTCGGGCCGCAGTAGTGTAACTATTTTGATATCCAAAACTATGGGATTGGGCGAAATTGAAGCCAGTGGCGAGATCAAGTACTCCCCCGACCTCTGAAACGCCGGAGACCGCATAAATTGCGCCAAGCGTCGCGCATCTATGAAAGTTCTACGGTATCAGGCAGAGGTTGCCCACCGGGACATTACTGTGATAGCGTCACTCCTCCTCTACATTGCTTCTGCTCGTCGAAGAAGCGCACTTGTTATGCACACGTCGGAGGATGAGCGTGAAAACCTGCACGGCACCTGGCCACCCAAAGTGCACAATTACTTGCCCGAAAGGCTGCATTGCTTGGTATCGTGAACCCAATGGTCCCTGCAAGAAGATGTGTAGCGGCCATTTGTCTGAGATTGAAATCTCCGAAGGAGATATTTTTTCCATATCCGTTCAAGACCTGCCCGTCTCGGATTTAGTCTCAGCTCTTGGCAAGAGCCTTCCTGCACTTGCGTCACTCGCAGCATCCAGCAAGTCTGTCTCCCTTTCACTTTCCTCGACAACGCTATCTGCCTTGAATGCGGAACTCCAAAAGTTGCTCTGAGTCTGCGGAAACCTTTCACGTCGCTTCCATAAATTGGTCGGATGACTGAGCATTGAGAGAACATATGTTCCGGGCTCAACTCTAGTGATTCGCGTCTGAGTTCCGACGAGTGGGTGTTCCGACGCGAGACTTTTGCGGTGCCGATGTCAAAAACGCACCTATTGGAATATGAATTTCGGGCTCCTCTTGAAGTCCTGTCAGTACGACTACGTCTGCGTTGAATATTCCCTTCGGGGCATCACTCGCGATCGAGACAAACAACTGCACGCTAGTCATCCCGATGGCAGCGCGAACCTCACCAAGACGAGCAGATAAGTACGGTGCGGACGTGTCGACCGTCGGTTGGAAATCAGGCCGCGAAGAGGACAGTTGCAAACTTGTCGCTGCACCCTTGCCGCGCTGAATGTCGCCGAATGTGACGAAGGAGTTGGGGCGAATCTCTACGTACCTCATGGTCTTTACTGTTGCTGTAAGGCGGAGACTGGGTGACTTCGAGTCATTGGTCTTCACATAAAAGGGAACAACCTCACCTTCCCCGAACACCCGGGTATCGATCATCACCTCCACAGATCCGGTTCGCTTGGGCGGAATGAAGGAATCGAAGTGGACTACGATGCAACTGCAGGGACTCTGTACGGACAAAATAGCCAAGCCCTCATTCCCGACATTCTGAACTTCGTAAGCCGCACGGGCCTGCTCTCCCAGTTTTACTGCTGCTGTGATGACAGAGGAGTTCTTCACCACTGCAATCGGTTTGCTAACCTCTGCAAAACATGCACGCATTGTAGAACTCGACATCAGGAAAACTAGGACAGCGCGACAAAGCATTTTTAACCTCCTTACGGCCAGTCAAGTTAATAGTGCTGTGGATACATCAATGAGAAAGAGTCCTATCGCTGACATTCGGGAGACTCGCGCCCCAATCCCTAAAGAACTCTAAACGGTGCATTTCGTATTGTATTTCTGGAATTTGGACGGGCTCCTGGCTACTTCCTGCCAAGATTTGGGGAACTAGCGTCTCGAAAGCTTGAAGACGCTCAGCCACGAGCCGCCTGTTCTCCTCACCGGCATATGCAAGTCGGAGTCCTTGACGATGTTCAGTATTTGCTTTGACTCGAAATGCAGTTGCGAGCTGGCGGGCTGTCCGACTGTCGGGGAGGCGCTGCAGTTCGTTTAGCGTCCACGACCGATCTGCTTCACCAAGGCGTGACGCAATACCCGCTTGGACATACAGTTGAGCTACATGCGTGTCTCGCCTCCGCATCGCTTGAATAAATGATCGACAATTCATTTGATATCCATGTTCCTCTAATTCGGCCGCGAGTCTATTCTGTTGTAGTTCGCCCTGTGAAACCGCGAAATGATAAGAGAGCAATAAGTCACGCGAGCCTGGCAGCCTCTCTTTACCAAAGAACATGGCACGAACCGTATCAGTCTGCGAGGCTCCCGATGAAGAAGCGAGCATAGTAAAGGCCAACAGCGCTGCCCTGGCGCCGTCCACGCGCCGACTGAGGCGTTGGATGCTATCGCGTTCGAAGGTTCCATCCGCAATACCGTTGTACAGCCGCCTCCCGTGCTCGTTAAGATACTCGCTCACGACTTTCTGAACTGCTGCGTCGTCCTTCGCGTATGGAGAACGATCGTAAGATTTTCCCCTTTCAGCGGTTGCCACAATTGCCTCGAGCTTTTCCTTCAGCTTCTCACCGGCCTCCCAATTCGAGCTGAGCAGTTGCTCCGAAGTGGGCCCAAATGTCACGCCCGTGCGAGGCCAGAACGGGGGTTTAAGCTGACCCGTTTTTTCTTCGATAGTCGCCCACCAAACTGGAGCCAATGTGAAAGTCTTTTCAAAAACTTGAATCGCCTTCGTCTGCGAACGAGTGCGAAACCACCCCACTACTTTGACGGCAGGCGTGGCAGTTAATCGAATCCCATATATCTGGGTACTCCCAAAACCAAGTTCCAGGACGCGGTTTTTCTCCGACTCTTCTGAGGAAAACGGCTTAGTGTAAAAGCACACTGCTAGAGCACCCAATTCCATATCTTCGGCGGACGCATACCATTGAGGAACTAACCAGGTCATTTTCGCAGGCATTGCCAAGGTCATGTTTGGAGCTGTCCATCCCTTTTCGACCGCCTGGGTGAAGCAACTTTCGAGAAAATTAGCGCCCTGAGCCCGAAACTCGTAGTTAGTCTTCTGCTTGGGACCGAGTGTCAGGTCATAACCTTTGACATAGTCTTTTTCATACTGGCGTTCAAGGGCTTGCAGTGCTAGCTGAAACTCTTGAACTTTGCTTCTGTAATTCGCGACTAGCTTGCGAAACAGTGAGGCACTTCGAGCCTTGCCAGCAACTTGTTGCAACTGCTCGCCGACCTGTGACATCGCTGCAGTAGCCGAAATGACCGCCGCGGAGATGTAATTGGGATGCGCCAACCCAAGTTGGATGTATGCTTCTGTAGCCAACGACCATTCCCTCAAGCTCGCGACGTTGCCCGAAAGAGATCTCATGTCGCTTTCACCAAAAGCACTCTCCGCCAAACCCGCCAAGTAGTTAAGGTTCTCAGTGATCGGGCGTTCTTCGATGCGGGTTGCGATATTTTCGGGATCATAGTCAGCCACAAATCCGGTGCTTAAGATGTCTTTGGAAGCCGTGGTGCCGTGCTGGGCGAACTCAAGCCTGCATGCACCGAACTTCTCTGCTGACATCGCGATACCTGGATAAAAGTTGTCGTGTTCTAGACAATCCGCCAGTTCATGCTGAAACTCTCGGTCTGCAAACGCTCGAAGAAATTGTTCATTCTGAACACGGAGGGTGTCCAATCGTTCCTGTAGCTCCTCCAGGCGGGCCTCAACCAACCGTAAGTCTTGCCTGGCCTTTCCAACCTCCAGGAACACCTGCTGCTGTAGCACAAATAGCTCTCGAACATTCTCATTCAATGCATTGAACGCTGCTGTCATACCCTGTTCTAACCTGTCAAATCGTGCGTGCATATCCTCAGAAAGTTGTGCAATCTGTTGGCTCAGTAACTGAATCTGTTCGGACAATACAGAACTGCTGTTATCAGGCCCGGAGCTAAGCTCGGCGATAGCCACGAAAGCGCCAACAAAAGTCGCCATTACCGACACGACGCTCGCGGCCTGAGCCAACGAACTCATCTTACTTATAGTGTTGTTGTACTTGGCTATCGATTGGAGAACATCTAAAGCGCCTCCACCCACGACCTCGATTTGATGACTCAGTTCTGCGTTGCCGGATAGTTTCGCAAATGTAGAAAGCAAGCTTACAGAACCGCGACCACCGTCAATGAGAACCTCCGACTCGTCTACAGCATCATTGTCGTCGTGTTCTTTCTGCGCCGACTTCTTGTCTTTCTTACCTGCAGGAACACCTGAGGTCGATGCTAGCCGCTCATTTAGCTTGGCAAGGAGCAGACGATTCTTGCGGATGCCCGCTATTATGCGTTGTGTCTCCAACTTGAAAGCATCAAGAATGTCCTGAGTTGAAGGTTGTGACCCTTGCGCTAACTTTAGACTAGGAGTATCGCGCTTGAAATCCGGGTTAGCCATTATGATTTCTTGGACACTGCTGGTCGGAGGAACGGTAACCACTGATGCGAACGATTCACTTAGAAGATTATTGTAGTGTGAATTCGCTCGGCCTAATTCGAGGCTTCGTGCTAAGACGGCTTCGCCAAATTCCCATGTCAGATGCGAGTTAGTTCTAACATCAGAAAACGGAATTTTACCAATCCTGAGAACCGGTCGCAACTGCAGGAGCTCTTTGGCAAGCCGCTGGTAAGCCGGGTCACTTGATCCGACAATCCGCCCGAGGTTCGCGGCGGCGGCGTATAGCGTTGTCAAAGGATCGGAATCTTGCTTGTTGGCGATAACAATTTCTGCGTTCGCCTTCCTAATCACGGCTTTTACTGCCTCGGCTTTTGTGTTCGGATCAACCTCGAAACAGTAATTTGCATACGCGAGTAGAGCGAACTGCTCATACTTTGCGCCCTTAGCGACGTTGTATATCGTATTCGCTTTCCAAACAGCGCCTTGTCGGTTCGCCTCGGTTATAGCCTGGGTCTGCCCGTATATACATTGGGGTACCAAACTGGAAAAGAAGAAAAACATCCACAATTGAACGACACGTTGTTGTCGCATTTGTTAAGTCCTTATGACTGTAGCAGCGCACAGCGTAACACATGGCTAAGTTGGAGTCGTTTTCAATTTTGTTGAATTCAGATAATCGCTGTTTTGTTGCGATTTGACTGCCCTACTACCGTATTGAGTCCTCGTGTCAAAGATGTTCAGGGCCTTCGATATACTCTCGACATGAACCATCCGCCTATCCTGCTGGGGACCTCATCGTTCACAGCCTCAGGTTGGGACGGCGTGTTCTATCCAAAAGGAATGAGATCCGCTGATTACCTGGCTTTTTACGCGGAACACTTCCATACGGTCGAAGTGGATGCAACGTTTTATGGTTGTCCCTCAGCTCGTACGGTCAACAATTGGGGCGCTCGAACACCGGAAGGATTCATATTCTCTGTGAAAGTTCCGCAAGTCATCACGCACGACAAAGTCCTGGCCGATTGCGATGTGGACCTGAAGGAGTTCCTGGACACGATGAGTATCCTCGGGCCGAAGCTTGGTCCAATTGTTTTTCAATTTCCTTTTTTCAATCGGAGTGTTTTTCGCGACCGACATCAATTCCTAGATAGGCTCGTTCCGTTCCTTGCAAAGTTGCCCAACTCTCAAAAGATTGCACTTGAGATGCGCAATCGGGATTGGCTGAAGGCAGAATTTGCGGACCCGCTTCGAGATCACAGGATTGCTCTCGTTCTTCAGGACCGATCATTCATGCCAAGGCCGGCAGAACTGACATTTGACCCGATTACTGCGGACTGGACGTACATCCGGTGGCTCGGTGATCGCAAGACTATCGAGGAGCAGACAACTACCTGGGACAAGGTTGTTGTAGATCGCAGCGCTGAACTCAGCGGTTGGGTCGATTTTTGCTATCAGATGAGGAGGTGCGGTGTGATTGTGTTCGCCTATGCCAACAACCACTATGCGGGTCACGCTCCGGCGACGATCAAACAGTTTCAACAGTTGTGGCAGGCGAAGGGACTTCCGGAGATTGCAAGGCCGCAGCGTATACGACGCAAGGCATCGCTGTTCGATTAAGCGTTAAAGCGGACCGATTGTTTTACTTGCCCGAAAGCGTCAGTATTTCCAGCTTTCATGACCAAGCGGATACCTATTCAATTCCTCGCGGTAGTGACGCCACTGGGGCATGAACTTATCCATGAAGCTTACAAACCTGTCGCCATGACGAGGCTCAAGAAAGTGAACCAACTCATGGACTAGAATGTACTCAAGGCAATGCTTCGGTTTTTTCGCCAGCTCGGTGTTAAGACGAATGGCGCGTGAGCGAGGATTGCAGCTTCCCCATTTTGTTTTCATCTGCCGTACGTAAAGCCGATGGAGCGTGACGCCCATAAGCGCCGTCCATTTCGCAACAAGAGAGGGAACTGCTGCTCTAATTTGTTCACGATAAAATTCGGCGACAATAACCGCCTTCTTCGCTTCATTTGCTTGCGGACGAACTTTTAAGATCATCGTGCGAGGAGCTAGCTCCACTCCAGCTGCAGCGTCCACCTCAACTACCCGAAGGAGGTAGCGTCTGCCCCAGAGGTAGTGGCTCTCCCGGTCCAGATATTCCCTTGGAGTCTCGCGTTCTTGCCCCCGCAGCTTTGTCTGTTGGCGTTTGATCCAGTCCAGTTTCGAGATTGCAAAGATGCGGATGGTGTCGAGTTTCATCCGCTCTGGTGCTGAGATGCGTACGCGCCCAGTGGGGGGATAAACACTAAGATGGATGTTCTTGATGTCCTTGAACACCACATCTACTGAAATCTCCCCAAGATTGAGCTGCGCTAGCATCAGTATTCCCGTTGTGCTTTGATGACCAAGAAGAGGCGTTCGACCTCGGCGACGTCCTGCAAAACGCTATACAAGCCTGCCTTGATAGTCTGCTCGCGAGGCGAAACACCTCTCCAGCCATCGGGGCGCACTTGCCGCACGACCGCGTCGATCTTCAGTGCCAGTGCTTCGTCTTGACCGAGGTTGTTCCAAAGGGCCCTTTTGCCAGGTGTATCCAGTTTCTCTGGTGTCTCATCCGAGTAACCGGCCTGAACTCTCCTAGACAACTCTGCAATCCGCTTCAGGTATTCCTCGTAATCGATGGCCCTGGCTTTCCGCGCCGCGATGACTTCGTCGAGCAGTGCAGACATTTTTTCGTAATAGGCAGGGTCGCTCAAGTGGTCCTTGATGATCTTGCGGCGGACATTGTTCTCGATGGTTTCTGCGATGGCGTTCTTGTCGCCCTTCAAGCCGCCGAGCTGGGTCGCGACGGCATTCGCGATTCCGGTCTTAACGATTAGCTCCAGTAGTCCCATATTGTCGAACGGAGATATTTTGCGCGGCTCATCGGCTTCGATATATGTGTCTAGCAGATGGCGCATGTCAGCTTCGTATGCCTTGAGGTCGAGCGTCTCGCCGCTGGCTTTGCGAATCACGTCGCGCAAGTCCACAAAATGTTTGAGTTGCGTTTTGATGCGTGTGATTTCCGCCGCGTTGTAACCTGCCGGTTCCAGCTCGTCGGCAATGTTGGCGTAGGCGCGGACGAGAGACGCGGTGCTCTTGTAAAGCGCGGCCCGTTGCGGCTCGCGTTCCTCCAGGTCGGATGGAATCTCCGTGTTACCGCAGAAATAATGAATGTGCTCCAACTCGCCCTTGGGCGCTTCGACGGGCTCGCACAGCAATACGAGCGACTCAAGCGCCTGGTCGAGGCGTTCTTTGCCTTTTTTCAGGCGATCTTTCAGCAAAACTTCGGGATCGGGACCGCCCGCGCTATGGTCGAGCTCTGAGGTGTAGACCGAAATCGCGTTCTCAACCTTCTTGAAGAGGTCCTTGTAATCGACGATGTAGCCAAAATCCTTGTCTTCGCCGTCGAGTCGGTTAACGCGGCAGATGGCTTGAAACAGACCGTGGTCCTGCATTGATTTGTCTATGTACAGATAAGTGCAGGGAGGAGCGTCGAAGCCCGTAAGGAGCTTGTCCACGACCACCAGCAACTTCATGTTGGCAGGTTCCGAAATAAAAAGAGCCTTGGCGCGGTCTTCGTACGTTTCCGTCTTGGTCATGCCCGGCTTGGCTTCCACGTCCTTAAGCAGCTCGTTATAGGTGTTGTAGATGAACTGCTTGTCGGTCTCGGTGTTCGCTCCGGTTTCCTCCTGGGTTACGTCTTTCGTCAGAGGATTGTAGGAGGTGATGACTGCGCATTTACCCCTGAACGGCGTTTTTTGGAGGAGCGTAAAGTATTTGCAGGCTTCGTAGATGCTCGAGGCCACGAGGATGGCGTTGCCGCGCTCGCTGGACAGGCGCGGCTTGACGCTGAAATCGAAGATGATGTCCGCGACGACGCGGTCCATGCGGACCTTGGAGCTGAGCACGTTCTGCATCGTGCCCCATTTCTTCTTCAACTCGTCCTTCTGCCAGTCGTTGAGAGCTCTTGTTTTTGCTTCAAACCACGCATCGATCTTGTCCTCGGAACCGAGTCGCTGGTCAATGTCGCGCGCCTCGTAAACAAGGTCGAGAACGACTTCGTCCTCAACGGCTTCACTGAATTTGTATGTATGAATGTAACCGCCGAACACTTCGAGGCTGGTCTGCCGGTCTCTCTTGAGCAGGGGCGTCCCGGTGAAACCGATGAACACGGCGTTTGGCATCATCGCTTTCATCACGCGGTGTAGTTTGCCGCTCTGAGTGCGGTGGCATTCATCCACGAACACAAATATCTCGCCCACCGTTTTGCTGGGCTGCGATTCCAGCTCTTTGATAAAGGCGTCGAAGTCGTCCACGTCGTTCCGGCCGAACTTGTGCACGAGCGAACAGAGCAGGCGAGGGGTGGCCTGTCCGAGCTTCGTCATAAGATCACGTCCGCTTGTCGCGCGGACCTTGGCTGCATCGGTATCGGAGACGACGTCCGCCGATTTGAGCACGCCGGCGATCTGCTTATCCAGCTCGTCGCGGTCGGTGATGATGGCGACTCGGGCATGCGGATTGTTTTCCAAAATCCACTTGGCCAGGAGCACCATGACAATGCTTTTGCCGCTCCCCTGCGTGTGCCAGATGATCCCGCCCTTGCGCTCGCGCACATGCTCCTGAGCTTTCTTGACTCCGAAATACTGGTGTACGCGCGGCAATTTCTTGTTGCCGCCGTCGAAGAGCACAAAATCGTGCATGAGCTCGATGAGCCGATGCTTTTCGCAAATTTTGAGCAGATACTTGTCGAGTTTGAAGCGGCTGTCGTCCTGCTCGTCTTCCTTCCATTTGAGAAAATACTTTTCTTCGGTGCCGATAGTGCCGTACTGCAGGCCCTCGGAGTCATTACCGGCAAAAACGAACTGCACTGTGCTGAAGAACCAAGCATTAAACTCCGGCTGTTGGTTGGAGAGGTTCTGCCGGATGCCGTCGCCGATGGTCACGCGGCTGTTTTTCAATTCCAAAATGCCGATGGCAATACCGTTCACGTACAAGACTAGGTCCGGCCTCCGGTCGTGGTTGCCATTGAGCGTGACCTCTTCGGCGATTGCGAAATCGTTTTGCTCCGGCTCGTTCCAATTGATGAGATGAACCGTCTCGGTGACTTTGCCCGCCTCAATCTTCACGGGCACGCCGTAGCGCAGAAGCACGTAGACGGCCTCATTGTTGCCGTAGAGCGTGCGGTTGTGGTTATCCGCTTCGGAGCGCAGCTTGTGGAGCGCGGCACTGATCTGGGCTAGGGTGTAGCCGTTCTTTGTCAGCCACGCTGAGAGCAACCCCTCCTCGATATTTCTGTTGCCGTCGCGGTAGGTCCAGTCGCCGAGATAGCGATAGTTGAGTTCGTCGCGGAAAAGGCCGATGACGCGGTTTTGTGTAGAACGTTCAGGGTTGCCGACGCCGTTCATTTAAGCCCCAATCAGTTTGAAGTTGACTTGGTAGCGACAGAACCGGACGTTCGACACCATTGCCAGCGCCCGACGGATTCTTTGGTCGTCTTCGAGAGCGATGATGATTCCGTGGACGGCCTGGTCATTCTCGGCCAGTATCTCTTGCACGAAGCTCATATAACGTAGCGTCTGCCCGACGACTGCATCGCTTGCTCGCCCTTTTTTCAATTCCACAACCAATAGGCGCTTCTTATCTTTGCTGATCGCAAGAATATCTAGCGGTCCAGTATCGGTCTGATATTGCAGGGCTTTCTCGCCGTCTTCTTCGTAAATGTCATATTCTTTGCCCAATTCGGTTTGCGTCCAGTTCTTTACCAGGAAATGTTCAAGGTGCTCCTCCATCGCAAAAGCTGATGGGTCTTCAACCGTTTCATCGGTGGATATGAGCTTGGGTGCCGAAACACCACCAATCAGTTTTTCAATTTCTTCGCGGTAGCGCGAGATGTCGCTAACGGTGCCAATTGAACCCGCAGAATTTTTCAACGCCTCGCTCATAGTGTCACGGTCGATGCTGACACTCAGCCATTGAACAGGACGGCGATGGAAAAGAATCTTGCCAGGCTCATAGGTGTAATCGCCGGTGACTTCGCCTACTCGATATTTTCCAGAGCCATCCGGGCAGAGCACAATGTCGCCCTTTTTGATGCCTTTTGAGACTGTCCACAGCGCTCCACATGCCAGTCCAGCGCCAATTTTCGTTTTGTCGGGATACCTTGCGAGGTAAATGGGAATGAACTCCTGATTGAAGGCTCGCCATTCCTCCGGTAGCTTTTTCGTCAAGTCTTGGTGAATGCCAAAGTCTGTGCCGATGAAGTTCCCAGCGAAGCATTCCGCTGCATGAATGCTCTTCCGTCCCAACATGACTCGGTAGTAGTTTTTCACAGACTTCACACCAATCGGACCCTTCCGGTGAGGAGTTCATGCATCATGCCCTGCTTGACCTGTTGGGTCTTTGTGAGTTTCGCCTCCAGCACAACAATCTCTGCGTCCATGTCCGAGAGGATGGAAGCGATGGCTATTTGTTCGTGTAGTGGTGGCACTAGGAGTGTAACCTTGGCAATATTGGTCTTGCTGATTCCAGAGACTTTAGTTCCTACAGCATAGAAGCGAAACTGACCTTTTACGGCAGGTGTTTGGAAACAATATCGCTGATACTCATGCGACAGTGCGTTTGTCTTACTCTTGGCGACGATAGTATGCAGGCCCGAGATGAACGGAATTCTGTCCGTATTGACGATAACCACGTGCTTGCTCGTGCCTTCGTCGTCTTCCGAAGCATCCACAAAGACCACATCACCGTCGTCCAGGAGTGAGGCCCGAGAAACTTGCTTCAGGGGAACATCGAGTTTCGGGATGTCCCAATACTCGGATCGAACGTCTATAAATGGCTTCTTTGACGTATGAATGTCACCGTAGTGCAGATAGCAATAGCCGTTTGAAGAAAGCTGGTCACGCGACGCCGAGAGGCCGCCGCTGAAACAGAACAAGTCGTCGAGGGATTTCACCTCCCACTCGCTACTAAATCCCGACAAACGGTTCTTTGCGGTGAGCAATTCCTGCATGGTGCCTTGTTTGATCTGGCACTTTTTGGCGATGAGGTGCTGCAGCGACTCAATCAGCGCATCCGCATCGGAGAGCGCTTCGGCGATCGCTTCTTGCTCGGCTTTCGTGGGAGGGACGGGGACAGGACATTTCTGAAAAACAGGATTTAGAAGATGCGTCTGATTCACCCCGTCATCAAATTTCAAAAAATAGCGGTTCCGGTTCAGGGCGTAGAAGAGATAGTTTGAACAATGGCCGTACGGCGTGAGAGCACAAACTCGCTGGTTGACTGCATACAAGTCATCCTGATCGACCAAATAAGCTTTGGCGAGCGCCTGACCATTGGGCAGATCGCTCATAACCATCAAGACGTCACCACGCTTGGCACAACAGAAGTTCGCTGTCGAATATTTGCGAACTGCACCATTGGTCGAAATAAACTTCGAGTTCACACAAACAAACCGCCCTGAATCGGAAATGTATTGCTCATGCGCTTTCCCTCCGCGAAAGCGGCACACATCTGGCAGAAGTTTGACCTGCCAATCTTCTGGGAGAAGTCCCACCTCAGTCTGTTTGTAGCCTTTCGGAACAACAGCTTCAGCCAAAGGATATTCTGCCTCAGTAACTTGTGCCGACTTCGAGATCACGATGCGAAGCCCATCCGTTTGAGATGTCCGTTCACTTTATTCGCTAGATCAGCCAGATGGTTGACCATCCGTGGCAGTGGGGTTTCATAACGGTCGGCTAGCTCCTTCACGCGCTGGGTTAGTATCTGGCTCATCCGGTGCATTTCGCTCTGTATGGCGGCGTCCAGCGCTGCGAGCCACTTGTCATTCACCACCAATGTCTGGATCTCGGCTTCGGTGAGCGCGGTGTATTTGGCCTCCATCTTTCCATCCAAGTCCGCAACTGCCTGCTTGAGGCGGCTCTTAGCGTCCGACTGCTTATCGAGCAAGGCGTCATGATCCTCCAATGCGGCCCGCTCGTCGGCAAACTCGGCGTCCTTCCCGATTTCTTTGAGCCGTATCTTTACAGCCTTGGCTGTGACCTTACGCTTTTCGCCTTCACTATCGATGACTTCCTCCAGTAAGCCTCCCTCGCCGCCCTGTTCCTCCTTTTGTTCATCGATTTGCCGCTCAATAGCCGCAAGTTCTTGCTGGATCGCCTGGATGGATGCGAGGTCGGGCGCAAAATAGCGTCCGATCAGGATTGGCCCAGGTATCAAGTCACTTTTAAACCTTCGCTTACCTTTCTTGAAGTCGTGCCCCTCGGGCCAGACCAGTTTCCCGTCCTTGTTCTTGAACTGCACAACCTCGCGGACGCGCGTCCCCGCTTTCCAGCCCTCAGCTGAAATGATGTAGCAATCGTCCTGCATGGTCTCCGACCAGTAGTCCATAAGGTGCTGATATATGTCATAGGGGTCGATTAGCGGCTTGTCGGCATAGTGTGCGAGTAAATCCTCGGACAAGCGAGCGACGCATTCCTTCGGGTGGCAGCCCGGTTGCAATGCTTTAAGCGTCGTAGCACTTTTGTCGCGCCAGACTGCAAAGTTGGCATTCATACCGGTGACAAAAGTGGCGAACTCGGGGTGCTCGTAAATGGTGGTTTTGATTGCCGATTTCTCCACCGCCAGGTCGAGGTAATTGGGACGATTTGGTTTGAACAGGACGGTCTTTAGCATCGGGCAAAGTGCCCAGTAACGACTCAGGGCCTCGGCGTCAGCCGCAGGGATACCGCCTTTGAGGTGGCCTTCGATGTTCTGTACGTCCTCGTCCGTCTGGATATCGATATAGCGCGGCAGGTTTAGGTTGAACTCGTTCTTCTCAATTTCCTCAACGCCGATCATGCGCGAATATTTCGGAATTTCGAGCCGCTTGTTAAAGGCGTCCACGATCTTGTGGATGTCCTGAGCGCGCAAGCGGTTCTTAGGGCCGTCCTTCATGAAGCCACCACTAGCGTTGATCATGAAGATGCCCTTGCGGGCGTGGGCGTCTTGTTTGTCTATAGCTACGATGCAAGCAGGGATACCGGTGCCGTAAAACAGGTTGGCGGGCAGTCCGATGATCCCCTTGATATAGCCCTTGCGGACGAGGGTCCGGCGGATGTCGGCCTCGGCATTTCCGCGGAACAATACGCCGTGCGGCAGAATGCACGCGCCTTTGCCGGTGCTCTTCAGTGAACGGACGATGTGTAGCAGGTAGGCATAATCGCCCTGTTTGGCAGGCGGCGTTCCGAAGGGCAGGAAGCGTTGGTAAGGGTCGTTCTGCGGATCGAGGCCGGTGCTCCAGCGCTTGTCGGAAAAGGGCGGATTGGCGATGACGTAATCGAAGGTCTTGAGCGTGTCGCCATCCTTGAACTTTGGGTCAGTCAGCGTATTGCCCTGGACGATGAGCGCGGTGGGGTTGTTGTGCAGAATCATGTTCATGCGGGCGAGACCACTCGTGACTCCGTCTTTTTCCTGCCCGTAGAGCGTGACGGCGGTACCGGCTTCGTCGCCCACTTTCAAGAGCAACGAACCGGAGCCGCAGGTAGGGTCATAGACTGTGGTGGAAGCGCTAGTCTTGGCGTCGTGGATGCCTATGATCTTCGCAATTATGCGGCTGACCTCGGCGGGAGTGTAGAACTGTCCCTTGCTCTTGCCGCTCTCCGTGGCGAAGTGCCGCATGAGGTATTCATAGGCGTCACCTAGAATGTCGTCGCCCTCTGCCCGGTTTTTTGAGAAATCGAGCGCCTTGTTCTCGAAGATGGCGATGAGATTGGTGAGGCGATCCACCATCTCTTTGCCGCTGCCAAGTTTGCTCGCATCGTTAAAATCCGGCATGTCTGACAATTTGTTGGCGTTGGCCAGGGGCGCGATGATCTTCTTGTTGATCTGATCGCCGATGTCTGACTTGCCCTTGAGCGCGACCATGTCTTTAAAGCTCGCGCCCTTCGGGATAGTGATAGGGGCAAAAGGCTGTCCGGCGTATTTGTCGCTGACGTACTTGATGAACAGCAGGACGAGGACATAGTCCTTATATTGGCTGGCATCCATGCCGCCGCGCAGTTCGTCGCAACTGCTCCAGAGTGAGCTATAAAGCTGGGATTTCTTGAGGGCCATTGGTAATCAGTTGTTACTGCGA
This sequence comes from Candidatus Acidiferrum typicum, assembly GCA_025463055.1. Taxonomy (GTDB): domain Bacteria; phylum Acidobacteriota; class Terriglobia; order Acidiferrales; family UBA7541; genus Acidiferrum; species Acidiferrum typicum_A. The sequence goes on along the minus strand of JAOAPV010000038.1, from coordinate 60,493 downwards.
ATCAATATCTTGGTTTTTCGAAAATGACTTCACACCTTGCAGGATCACACCGCGCCAGATTATGCCCGACCGGAGTCAAGCAGATTATACACAGACGGTATTTTCAATTCCGTTATAACAGCACCCCCGCGGCGTCCAACTTGCGTCCTCGCATTTCTCATCAGTAAGGCCTGATCAGAAACACAGCATGGCTTCCTCAATCCCTACCGGATATCGACAAAAAATTCATCTCTCCTGAAACACGCCCAGGATTGTGAACTTAGTTGGGCCTGAGCGGATCATTGTGATTTAGCGAGTCCCTTCTTCGCTCGATGCATTGCGTAGACCTTCTTCACTCTATCAGCAGACAACTTCTGGCCAACCATCAACTTCTTAGCGACATCTTTGATCGCATTTTCCGCGAAAGGCATTCTCACGAACTTCTCTGCTGTAACGCGACATTCTTCTACGAAAGCCTTTTGATGCTTTGCTGAAATGAGCTTCTTGCTCGCCGTTACTGTGGACTTGATCTGATCCATGTCTCCAGCGATCTGCGCATCGTAAAATGCGCCGTCAAGCTTCAGAATATAGTCCGCAGCAGATGCGCCAGCAAATAGCACAACGAGAACTCGTTGAATTGATTTCACGGTACCGCCATACATCGAATGGCTGCAATTGCGTGCCCAGCTTCGTGGACTGATCTGATATCCAAAGCGGGATCAGGTCTGGACTTCATCATCTTCTCCTGCAGGAGTGACGGACGGTTGCTGCCGTCCTACGCTAGATTGAAACCGAGGCCAGCAGCTTCGACCGCAGCGCGTACCGTGTTGTCATCTTGAAAGCTATAGGTGTCCGTGATGGACTCATCCGCATGTCCGACCTGGCTCCGGATGATCTCCTCCAGCACACGGCACTTTCGGAGCCAGGAAATATAAAACCTTCTGGCCGCATGAGGTGCAGCACCCGTAATGCACTTTGCCATATGGTCACGAATTGTACTCAATCGGATTGGCTGACCGGGTTTGCTCTGGAAAAGAAAGCTGCCGGCTTCGCGCTTTTCCTGCACAACGAACGCAGCCAACGCTTGATTTAGTTCGCTGTGAAGAAACACTTCCCGCTGCCCTGCGCTCGTCTTGGTGCGGCCGGTTTCCGAATTGCGAAAGCAACCGGTGCGAACAATAATAGTAGCCTTGACTTGGTTCCAGGTAGTTTGGGAATCATTTCCGCCTACGCGTACTGCCTGAGCTTCGCTAGCTCTGAGCCCGGAGCCGCACAGGAAAGCATAGAAAAGTCTCTCTTGATCGCTGGCAGCGTTTTGGATGAGTTTCTCAACATCGTCCTTGGTGAGCTTCGGAGTCTTTTGTTTAGAGCGTTCCACGCGCGGGGCGTTAACAATCCGGCGATTCCAGACGCGAGGGAAAAGCTGCTCGCCCTCTTCATCTGTGGCAGAAGCAATAATCAGTTTGATGATCAGGATGTGCTGGGCGAGCGTTGCAGGAGCCCAGTTGAATTTCTTCGCGTCCCTCACAAATTGGGCCATCGCTTGGTTCTTGAACCCTTCGAGCGGAGTTGACGGTCCAATGACAGAGAGGATCGTTTTGGCGCAACTGATAAAGTTGGCTAAAGTACTCGGGGCAATCGGATCGTATGCGCGATTTTTAAGCTCGTCAATCCAGATAAAATATTGGGAATGAAAGGTGCGTTGCAGAGAAGCGGCTCTGGGTGACCCGTTCGGAAAAAAAGAAGGATCTAGGTCAGAGTCATCGGCGACATAGACTGGTTTCTCAACCAGCGCTTGTCGCGCTTGCTGCTCACCTAAAGTTAGATACGATGCCATCGCTTTTCCTTTCAGGCCTTCCTGTTTTGGTTCTCGTCTTTGCGCTACTCCTTAACTCCCACCTCTTTGCAAAACTGTTCGATCAGTTCACGCAATACATAACTACGATTGGCCCCCGGAAATTTCTTGGCCATTGCTTGATTCAAGCGGCGAGCCAGGTCAGGCGGCAACTCCAACGGAATACGAACTACACCGCGAGGCTCTTCTGGTGCTGCTGTTGCGCTTGCTGTTTGCTGTTTCTTTTTCATTACCGCATTGTCTCTTTCTGTGTCATCAGCTGCAGTAGGAATACTAGCAGGTGCGTACATACATGTACACATACTTGTATGCCCACTAGTGTCCACCATGAAATCACCAAATCCTTCTGTGAGCAACCCAAATGATTCGAGAATGGATTTAGCCCTCCGCGATCCATTCGAGCACTCGAAAGCGCTCCTTGCGTGTTAGCTCTTTCCAGGGTCGCTCGTATTCGCTCGTGGCCATACTGTCGAGGTCACGTAAATCAAACGACTTTACTTGCAGGCCGGTCTCTTTCTCGAACCGACGCAAAGTGCGTCCGGTGAGAAAACTACTTCGATGGCCCCGTTTAGTCAGGAGGATTGGGCACCCACACTTGCCGCGGTGAATGCGGACGCGCAAGCTCACTTCGGGCTCATCTGGCTGCAGGCTCCGATCGATGCGGTAGCACTGCGCCCACACGGCTACCAGGCGCTCGCCGTTGCGCGCTATCATCACTCCGCTCCTGGTGTCGTTCACGAGATAGGCGGTTCCGCTCATCAGTCGTTGGGCTCCTCTTTGAAGACGAATGGGGCAGACTTATTTACACGGAAATGGAGACTTGCTAACCGGTCTCGGCATCCGCACTCTTTTTCGAATGCGGATGGTGTGACGGGTTATTACTTTTTCTTGTTCAACTTGTTCAACTCATTCCACCTGACTCCTGCGAAGTGAAGGTGGTTGAGAAGATCACCACGACTCTCGAATTTAATTCGACGTACAGTCACACCAGCCTTGGAAGTTTTTGCTCACTGTTTTTCTCCTATTTGAATTAATTGTGAATCGAGACGAGTGTCTCGGAACGTCCCAAGCTTTCAGGCCGAAGACGTTACGCGCTACTCGTTTCTGATGCGTAGGCGCATCCCGTAGAGCACTCTTGCGAATGCTCTACGAGCAACGCCTAGGCCACTAGAATCTCCGTCTCTAGCATGTTCAAGGCATTGCGCACGTTGTTTTGGGAGTCGCGCACGATCCGCAAGAAGTTAGGTTTCTCCGCAGTCGCTCCGACCTCGCGCAACCACACTGCCTCTAAAAATTGCGCAGTCTGTTCGGCAAGGCCGTGAGACTGAAACGGTATCTGCTTGCAACGTGACAGGAACCGATCCGCAAGCGCGTCTGAGGCATTCGCGGTAAAGATAAAGATGGTATTCGGCGGAAATGCCGTAGCGTCAAGTTTGCTCAATAGATGCAATTGGGCAGGCTTGGACATTTGATCTGCCTCATCGACGATTACGACGTGGAAGGACTTCCCGTTGGCGGGGTAGTAGTGGCATTGTCGGATTACGTTTTCTAACGTTTCGACATTGCACGTTTGCGAGGGCACATGATGCAATTCACCGCGTATCAATTCGCAGAACGCTAACGCCATTGTGGTTTTACCGATGCCCGACGATCCGATAAACAAAAACGCGTCAGACTTCGGACACTCCGCAAACCGTTGCATGATCTTCTTAGGCTTTTCCAATCCTACAAAGTCAGCGAACGTATGCGGCCTATACTTCTCAGTGAGACGGGCAGGGAAAGCTAACCCTGCCTGTTCACTTTGCGGAGTCGCTGGCCCGCGTCCAGGTACATTGTCAAACAGACTCATTATTGCGACTCCGTTTCTGTCTCTACTGCGAGAGACTTTCCAAGAATGTAATCGGCTGCCTTTTGGGCTTGTGATGCGGCTGAGACCAATAACTTAGAATCGCTCTTTAGGCGAGTAATCCAGGACTGCAAATAGGCTGCAGTATTGCCCAATGTGCTTTGCTCGATGCCCGTAACTCCGCAGAGCATAGCTGCGCCCATTTCCGCTACTAGCTCTTCTTTCGAGTAGGACTCAGAGCCAAACCCGTTATGCTGTTCGATTCCTTCGCGGCCTACGCGTGACTTGTGCCCGGTAGAGTGAGTTAGTTCATGGAATAGCGTGCTGTAAAACTCTTCGGATGAATTGAACAGACCACGGGCAGGCATGCCTACCGTGTCATTGCTAGGCCGATACCATGCGCGGTCTGACTGTTCACGTTGCGGAGGGTTAGGCATAGCGGAAACGATCGCTTCACACTGTTCTAGCGAAGGCACGCGAGGCACGGAATTGCCCAAGCCTAACTTCTCTGCGATTCCTTCCGTCTGACACACGTTGAAAACGTTGTAATAGCGCAGCAAGATTGGAGTGGACTTCCGATCCTTGCCCGTTTCCACGTTACGGATGATCTTTTCTTCGCCGATGTGCCAGAAAACGACAAGCGTACTCTTCTCGCCTGCCTTGATATGGCCACCAAGCTTTTTGGCTTGATTGAACGTCATCCAATAGCGCGATTCGTACCCTTGCGTGGCCAGCATAAAGACGTTGAGACCACGATAGGGCTTGCCTGACACCAGATTGACTGGTGCCTCTGTACGCCAGGGCTTGCGCCATGGTGCTACGCCTTGCTCTAATTGCTTGATGACTTGCTCTGTGACAATGTCATAGACATTCGGCATTAGTTTTTACCGTCCTTTCGGTCACTTTCCAGATGAAGTACGGGGACAGGTACAGCAAAAGAGACAGGCAGTTGAGAGTCAGTCTCGAATACCCAAACACGTTGGCCGGATGCATTCGCGATATTGCGTGCTTCCCGAATTGCACCCGCCTTGTCAGTGAAGACCATTCCGCACCTTTCGTAGGTCATTGCGCTCCCCTTGCTCATACTGCCCGGATGCTCTGGATATATGCACACGCATGCCCAAACATGTGCACGCTAACTAATTGAAAACACACAAAGGCTTTTCGGGCGAATACCAGGCAAGTGCCCAAACGTGCCCACGAATGCACAGCGATGTGCACATATTAATGCGTGGGTTTGGTGGTTGGCTAAATGGCGTAGACTCGGATAGTTGGCGGCGACACAATTTGACTACGATCATTGACCGAACGTGTCCATGTATGGGCACACAGTTGTGTGCATGAATGTGTGGACGTGTGCATGTGGTCGAAGATTTTCTCGGATTGTCCTGGTTTTTCTAACGCGCTCCGACAAACCGTGCTTATATGAGGCTGAAAAATGTCAAGGAAACTACTGAAAGTAAGGGAATTACCGGGCATTTTCGCAAAACCCTCCGGCAAGCTTTGCGCGGCGCTGTCCAGCTGATCTGCGTTTAGGTACGCACTAATGCCGAGATTTCCACTCCTCCCAGTCACTCAGGATTCGCGCGCGGATTGTCGTCTCGCGTCTCGGATGTTGTTGATTATAGGGATGTTACTAGGGTCTCTATTCGAGGGTAGGGGCGGGGGATTTTCCACTCTAGCGCAAACGAGTACCGGTCACCGGGCTGATCGGCCAAAAATAAAATCGGGGATGAAAATTGCGGAAAAGGACCCCCCGAGGGCACAGACGATGTTTTGATCGTGGGAGTCCCTGAAGCTACTTGGACCAGATCCGATTTACGAGGCACGAAAGGGCGGTAAGACTCCTCGACGGAACCAGTCGCACGGCTATAGAAAATGGCCGAACCACCTCTGTCCCAAATTCTGTCCCACCTTGTCCCACCCCCTCAAAATCGGGACAAGGCCACCAATTCTCTGTCCCACAGTTTCCGTTACTAGAACGGAACTGGTGGGACAAGAAGTGGGACCCTCCAAACTGGCCCTTTTCACCGACTGAAGCACTTTTATATGTTCTTTATTTTTCAGCCTCAGGTACCGTCGAGGAACTGGCTCACCTTCCAAAATCAATAAAACTCCCTCCGCTGCTGGGTGACTCACCAGGTTGTCGGCTGGTGATTTAGTGCGACGCGCGTCTCCCTGTGCATTACACGCCCCACGCCCCCGTCTTATCCCGGAAGCAGCAGTTAAGCCGAGGCGCCCAGCGCCGGTCCCGACAGTCTGCGCCTCACACACTTTCCTTCGACCTCAATGGCGTCGTATCCGGGGTGATCGCTGCGATCTATGGCCTTGGGGCTGCTGCGGCGCCTGCCAGCAGATCTGGGCTCAGGACGAGGAGCAATGCCGACGAACGTCCAATCGTTCCTGAGTGCTACCTGTACGCTACTGACGCAAAAGGGAATACGATTTTGCTTGACTGAGATATGCCTCATCCGTATAATACCCCGTGTGGAACGGGGTAGGCCCCGCACCCCTTTCGTAAGATGTTCGTAGTGCAGTGTGCATATCAGAATCGGGCTAACAAAGGAGAACATACATGTCGTTGAAGAAAGGTAAGGAGCCTGTCAGCTAGTGGGAGCCCTCACGTGGACTGACGATGCCGCACAGAAAGCAGGAATGGTGTCATCTATTGTCCTTGATGAAGGACAGGTTCCGACAGAACACGACCAAAACCGGGGGTTGTGTCGGCCGTTGTCCCGCGCCACCGACATCCCGGTCCAACTTGAAGTCGGGCGGCCCACGGCCGAGAGCCTAGCATGGTTCCGTGGCACCCAACTGCTCACGCCGATCAACTATTCCGCTCACCCAGACTTCGTCACCTGGCGCTGGCTAAATATGGTGCTGCAGGACAATCAGGTGAACTTTGTTACGGCTCGTCTGTGGCCTCCACCTACAGCCAGCGTGCCAGAGGAGCTACGTTTCCGACGGCGCCGAGACCGCAAAAGCAAGGGCAACACAGGGGCGAGTGCCGCGCTGGCATCGCACATCCGCGCATTCGAGGTGCTACCTCCCGAGACTGCTTCACCTGGGTTCCTGACCCATGATCCCGGTGTGTTCCACTGGCGCGCGATTAGCGTCGCCAAAAACGTAAGCAGCGGGCCTGCCGCGCGCGGAGACGGTTCAGGGTTGACGAAGGCTGAGCTTCTGGAAAAGCGGAAGTTGATTAGTGGCTATCACGATAAAGGCGAGAGTCCTGTAGATCCCTGGGCGGGTGACGACGATCCAGCGGACGTTTTAGGTGATCCTGACAAGTCGGCATTCAACCCGGAGACTCCGCGCACATTCGCGCGTGGTCGAGGCCGATACAAAACCGACGAGGAAGATTTCCAAGAGAGGGAAGCGTGGGAGAAACTCCGGGCCAATTTCGAAGCGATTCTACGGGCCGGCAAAGGATGGTCCCCCCTGGACCCGCCAGGGGATACACGCGTTCTGTCCAACGGGGTGAAGATCAATCTATCAAATTCAGTGGTCAAGAAGATCGAGTATGAGGTCGAAATGCACCGGAAGAATTTCGACACCAGGAGAGACCTGGCCACGGAGTTAGGGGTCGTTTATGAAACGGAAAGGAAGAGAGAGTTGAGGGAGATCAACATGAAAAAGGAGTGCCCGAATACGCCGTTCACTGCGAAACAGATGAAAGATTTCAACGAGCGCGGTGGGAATGTCACCTACGTCCATGTCACGTTGTCAGGTCGAGGATGGTGGCACAAGCTGGACATGGACCGTCACGCTACATACCGTGAAGCGATTGAGGAGGTACGGTGGAGGGCTCAGGACGAAGCTCTCAAGAAAGCGGGCGTCCCGAGTCGTTCCACCGATCGAAGAACGCCTGAGAGCGATCCTGCGCTAGCCCACGCCTTTAAAGAAGTCGTGGTGAGGTTCAATGAGTCTTTTAATCCCGAGAACATCTACATCCTCGATCTCCGGTCTCCAACCCTGATCGCGATCGCGGAGGACGAATGGGGTAAGGTCAACCAGTCTTGCGCCATTAGTGTAACGGAGTGAACGAAGCTCCCAGGTGCGGATTGGGGTAAGGTCAACCAGTTTGGCGCCACAGGTGGGAGCACTGCTCCATCGGAGAACACCAATGGCGACCCTCAACATTGAACTCAGCAAGAAGGGCGTGGATCGTGTCCGCGCCGGCTCAGAAACCGTATCCGGCAGCGCAGATGTGGGCGAACTGATCAAAGCCAGCGCTCTACCTCTGCGGCTGCTCAACGACGCTGTCGTCGATCATTTCAACGGCAAAGCACCCACCGAGGGCACCGAGACCGCCAACGAACCCGAAGTGTGGGTGGCGACGAGCATTGATGGTGAGTACGAGTTGCCACGCAAGATTAACGTTCAGACAGCCAAGCTGCCGCGGGACATCTTCGACGGTCCTCCTGGGTGGTTTGTCAGCGCAGTTCAGCAACAGTTCGATGACGGCACCTGGGCTGACCTCGACAAGCCTTTCTCGCGAGAGCAGCTTCTGGAAAATCAAACGCCGGAATTCGTAGCGCAGCATCAGAAGACCACCACTGAAGAGCTGAACGAAATGGCTCGCGCACCGTTCTGTACCCAGCTCGAAGAAGAAGCAGTGAGGGTATTCACCAATTTTGTCTCCAGCAATCGATTGTTCGATCACATGGGTTGGATAGAAACGAAGAAAGGTAGCGACGTTCTTATCAGCGAACCTTACGGCGGCGACATGAAAGATTTTCAAGACCTAAGAGCTATCTGCGACCAATTCGGGTGGAGTTTCACAGTTACTGGCGTGTCAGGATATTTTCCATCCGCCACTCTCCGAATCGAAGTTAATCCCGAGTTGTAAGGAGCCGTCATGCGGAAAGTTAAATATGAAAGAGTTCCGCCTGACCGCGCCGCGGAGTATCTCCGGACGGAGGCTATCGAAGCAATCACGTCATATCCCCGCGACAGGGAGTTCCAGTCTGTCTTCGTACAGACGCGGAACGCTACCGAGTTGGTTCAACCCCTACCAGCGGATGATGTGGAGAAGATCCTCAATCAGGCGCATGAAGATTTGAAGGCCGGTTCTCCGGCGCAAATCGAAGCCGCAAAGAGCCTTGGGCTTCAACTCGTGGTCCCGACGGCGCTTCATCAGGCAATGAGGATCGTCGAACAGGCTGGTCCGGAAACCTTGGAATCACTTCTCAAGCCGAAGACAGCAGATCGCGACAAAGCTGTAGAACAGGGAGCGGCCGCAGAGAATTGGCGTGACCACTTTCGTTCTGTTGATCAGCTTGAAGATGGCGGCATTCGCTTCCTGATTGATGGTCTCTTCCCCGAAGGAACCACCTTTATTGGTGCTCTGCCAGGGGCTGGTAAGACTTGGCTGGGCCTCAGCATCGCTAAAGCTCTCTGCACCGGTAAGAAATTTCTTGGCCGATTCAATGTTCCACAGAGGCTTCCAGTACTTTACCTGATTCCCGAGGTTAGCTCGCGAGCATTCAAGAAGCGCGTCAAGCAGTTAGATATTCCGACAGATCCCAACTATTTCCTTTGCAGAACAATCTCCGAGGGAAACACGCTGATGCTCGATAACCCAATTGTTCTTGAGGCCGTGAAGGCGATGAAGCCGGTGATCATGCTGGATACGGCAATTCGTTTCTCCACTTCAACCGATGAGAACGCAGCGAGTCAGAACAGAAAACTAGTAGATGACATTGTCGCGTTGCGTGCTGCAGGTGCTGTCGGCATATTTGCATTCCACCATGCCACCAAGTCTTCGTCGAAAGAAGCCATGACTCAGGAGAATACGCTTCGTGGCACCGGCGATTACGCCGCGATGTGTGATGCCGCCTACGGAATCCAAGTGAACCAATCGTTGTACGACAACGGCCGCGGCCCCCTTGAGATCCTGGTCGTCTGCACTAAGCCTCGTGATATTTCGCCGCAGCCGAAACCATTCACCCTGATCTCAACCTTAGTTGGAGACGAAGGCCAACTGGTTGACGTTTTAGCCCGAGAGAAGGACTTTCTCATTAAGGATGAGGGAGACACCATCGGCGAAATCAAGGCAGCGATTACCAAGATCGTGATGAAGGAGCCAGAAATCGATATCAGAGAAATAGCTGACATTCTGACTAAAGACTACGGATTCAAAACATCCAAGTCTGCGGTCAACCGACAAATGCACAACGATGATTACAAGAAAGAGGGGCCCGTCGGACCCAACGGCAAAAAGACTTGGATGTGTGGAACGATTCAGCTTCTCAACCTACTAAATAAAAGCGAACCAGAAAAGCAGGAAGCTACCGAAGTCCTTCAGAGAAATCAGGAAGAACTTGCGTTTTGAGGAGCCCCAACATGCCCAGCGGCGGCCAAAACCTAAAATCAAAAGCAATCCAGACCATAAAAAGAGAACTGGAATTCCGAATATGCGCTTCCGGCGAGAAAGTTCCTGTATCCGATATCAACGATTGGTGCCGAGCGATGAACACGTTGCTTAGCATCCGAATCATCGGAGTCTCCTATCTGCGTTTCGCGACCAAGAACCTGGCAGTAGCGCGCACCGTGTGGAAGACCCCAAAACAACAAGAAGCATTGAACGCAGTAGCGGCCCTGCTCATCAAGGCGGAAGAGCGGTGTGCAGATCGCGCGGCTAATCGCACGGAAAAAAGAGTCTTGAGCCGCGTTCTCGGGATTCGATTAAGAGGCAGGCCGCGTAAGGAAGATCAAATCAAGACGCCAGCGCCGATAGCACCTGTAGGAGATACACCAGCAGCGTCACCAAATTTAGACCCGTGGGAGTTATGACATGACAAACAAAAGTGAAGTGGAAATCAAGGAAAACATCATTGGACGCGAAACTTTTCGGCTTCTGGAGATTTCTAAGAATCCAAAAATTGAGGACCTTTTGGACGCTGCATTGGACGGTCGCGAGAAAACAGTTGAGTCTGTAAGCAAACTTTACAGCTTCGTCCAGCGGCACTTCGGCGAAGGTGTTACAACCGCTGGGCCTGCCGGATCGAGTACGACCGACAAATTCTGGGTGGCGTGCAGCGCGTTTCTCCGTGAGAGCGGTGTGACAGACGAAGAATTGAGCAAGATTAGATATCCGTATCCGCGGGCAGGTGAGCCGGGGTTCCGGTCTATTTTGGATGAGATGCACGACGAAGGCAGGGACTGAAATGTACAACGAACAAGAAATTGACAATACCATGGCCCAATGGATGACCTCGAAGCGATTCACCCCAGATGCGACTGCAAACGCGGCCGTGCGGCTGAGGGTGCTGCAAAACCTCGGGAAGTTGGGTGGGTATCCTTCGGTCGCTAGCTGGGAGCGCGCATATTTGGAATTGCGTGCAGAGGGGGCTGTTCCTGACTTTCGCGGATCCATCGCGGAGCAGCCCGCCCCGTCACCGCTGATTCCGCCCGACGTGATCGCCTGGATCGAAAATCCGCGCGTTTCCGCGTTTGAACAGCGGCGCCGGTACGCGACAGATCCACAATTCAAAAAGTATTATGACCTCTATCTCAACACGCAGCTGAAGGCGAAAGTTGCTGCCGAAGAGAACGAAACCCTCCTCACGGTCGAGCAATACAACGCTATGCCCCGCATCGAGGTCGTGAAGAAGTACAGATCGTCGGCAGGTTTCCGGCGCGGGGTCGACAAATTAATCGCCGAAGGAGAAATTTAGTCATGCCAGCCGAACGTTGTTACGTAGGAGTCCAGCTCAACGGCGCGGAACAATTTTTCCAGCGCGACACGGAGCAAAAAGGCAAAGACGGGAAGTGGCACGCGGTTCCCTACTTTGTTCTAAACCGATCTGAAGCCGCCGTGATGTCAGAAGAGGCAGCGCGGCTTTTTGTTGCCCGACTGCAATCAAAGGGTGTGAACCCCTGGATCGTAGATGCCAAGGACGGACGGAGAATTGAGTTCACCTCGAACGAGTCGCTGCGGTCGCAGCACGGCGATCAACGTACTCCAGTCCGCGCAACTCTCGATGATGAGAATTCGCCGGAAGCACGGTGGTACAAATTGATTCCTGTGAATCGTCCCGACGGCGGCCCGATGTGGTTGCTCAAGTGCCTGGTTCCGGGCGTCCCTGACCCACAATTGATTTACGAAAAAGATCCCCTCTCGTGTTTGCAGCGAGCGCAGGATCTGAACTTTTCGCAGTACGGTGAACGCGCCCCAGCGCCTGAGCCGCAAGCACCACCAGCACGAAATTCAAGCGTCGTTCGTCGGCGCCCAGGAGACCAATACAATGATTAGCAGAAATTCAGCAGGCGAAATAACATTCACAATTGACGACCGCGAGGAGCTAGTGGGTGCGCTCAAGGAAATCTTCGCGACCACGGAGATCGGAAAACTTTACAAGACCGAGTATTTTACCCGCGAGAGCGCGGACGAAGACGCAGGGAAGCTGGTTGGTGCCGCGATGCAAATTGCGGGTGGCCCGAATATCTCAATCCAACATCTTACTAAGGCTCTCGAACTTTTGATCGACAGCGGGAAGTTCAAGGCCAAGAATCTTACGCAAACCGAGCAGCTGGAAGAACCTGCAGAAGACACGAGGCCGCGGGATAAGAACGGCAAGCTTCTGACGCCTCAGCAAATTTCCTGGTCCGAGATGACTCAATTTGCATCCACCGCAACACCTGACGCCATTCGGCAGCGGCGTCATACCGATCACGTTTTCGCGGAGTTCGTCCGGACCAACCTTCGACGCGAGATGCAGGAGCAGCCAGTGGGCGACGCAGTTACGCCAGCAGGCCAGCCGACAACCAAGACCCGGGTCACACATGAACTGGCAGAGTTCGCCCGGAAGTACACCCTGGAACCGACTTCCAACCTTCGCCCCAAAGGTGGGTTCGTTTCTCTAGCCGGGGAGCAAATGCCCTGGAGCACATTTCAGGATTTATTGAATAAGGTAACTGCCGCTGGAGCCATCCGATGAGTACGACTAACGATTTAACACAGCAAGCAAAGAATGACTTTTTGGACCGGAACCGCGATCTTCTCGCACTGACCACGAACGGCCCGAACGACGTGTTCAAGAGGATCAGCGCGGCCCTGGCTTTGGATTCTGAGGCACAGGACGACGTGATGATGTACGCGCCCCTCGTGGACCAGCCGAATTATGCTGGCCAGGTAGCGCGCGAAGACTTTTCCCGAGAGATCTACAAAGCGATCTGCAAGTCATTCCTCGAAATCCAGCGCAACCTCGTTGTGACCTTCGCTGCAAAGCTCACTCCAGAAGCCCTGGAACAGCTTGAGGATATCGAGATCTCAGCTGGTGCGCGCCCGCCGCGTCCGATTGTGCCTCCACCACCTGCTCCACCGACTGCGGCAGAACAGCTTGAGGCCGAGGTTCGACGCGACTGGGTTCATCTCCGCTCATCTGAAGTCAAAAGGAAATGCAACAACGCAGGTTACCGCGCCATGTTCGACAAGCTGATGGCCACAGGTCAACTGGAATCGTTCTGCACTTCGCTGCACGATGGTGCCGCGGAGTTCAGACAGTGAGCCGCCGTTCCAGAATCCGGAAGCGTGAGCGCCAGAAGCGTCGCCACGTACTTCGCGAGTCCGCGAAGAAGTTGGTCGCCGCGAAGATCTCCACGAATGGTCTGATCGGCGAATTGGCCCAACCTTTTCATACGATCGCATTCGTCGAAGCCCTCAAGGAACTGCAGGCTGCCCACTAACAATTAACGAGTTACCAGAGCAAGGATTGACGCGAAGGCCGCTTCCAAGGAGGCGGCCTTTACTTTTTCAGGAGGGCAATACGATGAACAGGCTAAGAGGAATTCTGAAGAATTGGAATGCATCGCGAAATTGTGGTTTTGTTTACGCTGAGAACGGTCGTATTTTCTTCGTTCGCCGTACGAACTTCCGGAACCATCCCGGGCATTTGAGGGACGGAATGACGGTCGAATTTTCGAAGCCCACCAACGCCGACTTCATGAGGCGGCTCGATGAGGGCAAGACCCGAGACAACTTCGCAGGAAGTCACCGCAACCCGCGCCCTCAGAGGTTTGGGAAGTACCCACCAGCGACCGACGTCGTCGTTATTTTCGGTGAAGGAGGACCAAGTCATGTACAGGTCACGACCGCGGTTGAGATCTAGGATTTGCAAGAAACGATGTTCCGTTTGCAGGACGATCGCCAGCAGGTTTCGAGATGTCGGATTTATGCGCGCGTGGTTCTGCGCTGTGCATTTCAAAGAACAGGAGAATTCAAATGGGAACTCGTTATTCTGGCCGCTCGTTGAACGTAATGCAGAAGTAGGGTACTAGTAGCCAGATGTCCGGTTACCCGACTAATCAGGCCTTAGCGCCTACCGTTGTTATATAAACGCCTCTAGGCTCATCACAATGGACTGGCACTACAATTAGGAAAGGTTATGGGCACCCTACGAATTACTGTCTTCGGATTACTAGCGGTTGCAGCTGTTCTCGCCGTTGTGACGATTCACCTTTGGCGTGAAGGGGCACGGAAGAAAGAGGGTCTGAACGCTCTAAGAGAAATGACGCCGGACCGTTTGATTGCAAACTGCGGCCAGCCTTCTTCGGATAAGGAGTCAATGTCTATTGCACTGGACATGAAAACAGGTACAGTCACCGTCACCGACGGAAGTGCAAAGTCCGCCGGTCTGGCGAGTGCTCGGTCGATAGAATACCGACCACCACAATCCCCTTATTGGGTGAAATTTGAGTTTGCCCGAGACATAAGCAATCAGCTGCAGCCGATTCGGTGGCACCTCACTCACTTTGCGTCCCCGAGTGTTGGCGTCAGTCCATCCGACGAAAACGCGTACATTGCAATACCAGTATTTCCATGCATGGCCAAAAGACCTCCATACTCATCCCCCTAAGCACTCTTAGTGCCTGATTAACGCGGTGGTCTCAATGGGTCGACGCAACACTAGGGCGAAATCCACGGTGTTGCATCGACCGGTTGAGCTGGCAGCGCTTACCGGACAACTGAAATCGGCTCAAAACCACTTGTCCGGTAAGCCGACTTATCGTCCACTGGGCGCAGCACATCATTTCCAGCCGCTGGGCTCACTCTACTTGTCAGGGTATTCCAGCTGAGGGAAGTCCAAGCGACCCATAAGTCTGCCGTTAGACAGGCTCACGATCTCGCCGCTAGAGGCAACGAGGCAATCCAGACCGCTGCAAACCGCTTCCTCCCAAGAATCCAATTGACAGATTTCTTCCACTTGGCCGGACGGACCCTCGAAGCGCAGGAGTTTGCGAGGTCCTCCGGAGTGGTATTGCCACTGCACACCGTAGTAGTGTCCATCCGACTCTCGATGCCACAATCGTAGGACATGGTTTTTCTCGCCGGGTTCATAACGCCAAAGTTCAGCGCCAGAGCGGCAGTCAAGGCATCGAACGGGACCAGTTGATTCAGTAAGACAGAGCGATTCGTGGCCAAAAGCAACATCCAGAATTGCAAATGTGATTTTGGGAATAGCGAAATCTTTCACTCCCCGGAGAACATATCCGCCGCTCCTTTTTTCCATGAGCACTTCAGAGGAGTAAGGACTTAGGTGAATGTGTTGAATCCCGGTTAACGTTTCAATTGTGTCGCCAGTCAGCGCATCGAGACGCTGGACCCGGCCTTCGTTCGGCTCGAACCACACGCTCTGCCCGTCAGTCGAGAATGAGATGCCCTGGGAGCGCCGCAAGTCAGGACGATGCCATATCAATTTCCCGATCGGAATTTCATAGCAAGCAACCCCGCCCTTGGCACCCGCTGCCCAGGCAGCGACCACGCCCCGTTCTCCCTTCGGGTCCAGATGAAGCCGGTTGCTGCCATCAACTCTGCCCGTGTCAAACTGTGAGACCTGCTCTCTCAGGTCGAGGTCCCAAATCTGAACCGTCTTCTCCCAGAACGCTGCGGCTAAACGATGGGAGAATCGACAGGCTGAGAGATAACGGATAGCGGAAGCTCTCATAGGCGACCCTAGAAACGTATTCTTCCAACTTGTCAGAGTAAAGGCCAGGGAAAATAACGGCGGGCTTAACAGATCAGGAATGCTTTGTCGGTGGATAAATGCCGACCTAGTGCCTGGTAAACGCGCAAACCGGAAAAGTGGAAACGTCCGTAAACCACATGGTCCGATAATCCGACTAATCGGGAGTTGCCAGCTAGGAGCGTCCGAAATCACCTCTTTGGATTTCGTCCAAGAACGCCCTGGCTAGCTTAGGTTCACCAGGGACGTTCCCCCCGCGCAATGAACAATAGTGGAAGAAACGCTCAACGAGCGGGTCGGGTCGACCAAACTCAGCTCTCAAAGATCGAATCTCAAGCGCCATTTCTTTGAGATGCTGTCCATCCTCCCAGCGCAAATACTTCGCCGCCTCCGTACTGTCGTTTTGCCCGAATAGGCCCCAGCGGCCGTCCCGGCACTCTTCAAGACAAGAGAGCAGGAGAGGGCGAAGGGCGCTCTCCAAATCGTCGAGCCTCTGTTCCTTGATGGGTCGGCGTTTCATACACCAGAACCTCCGTTGAATCGTATCGCGTTTTCCACGCAGACCGTTTAAGCGAAAACACGCACGCAATCCTAACGCAAAAGTATGGCAGGAATTGACGATGCACATTCAAGTCCTGATAAACGCGCTAATCGGAAAAGTGAAGTCCTAGGACTGGACTTGTTCGATTAGCGCTAATCGGAAACTTGATTCTCAATGTCCGGTAGGCCGACTCTCCAGGAGTAACTGAAGTGACGAGCCGAGGCTTCGGCCTCGGCCCTTTCTTCGCGTCAAGTTTAGCCACTAGTTCTATTGGTTCTAGTGTTTGCGAATGACACACTGACCAAACGCCGGACCATCTTCTGGATCCGGCAAGTGCCGCCCGAACGGGCGTGTTTACGGTTGGGCTCTAGAGGCCGTGCTGCCGCCATTTCAGGCGCGGAGAGATCCTAGAGTCGCAACAGCGGCAAGCGGCTGCTGATAGACAAGAGACCGGGTAGCACAAACAAACCTGGGATACTCAGTGCTTTAGAAAAGCACCAACTCGCATCATAAAGGGTTGGTGTTTTGTGTCTGCAAGGAAATCCAAGGTGCTCCCGATTGTTCCAACTGCAGTAATCCCCAACGTTGAACCACTCCTATTAGATTTTCAGGGCGCAGCTCGCATGCTGTCTTCAACCACTTGGACTGTGCGCAATCTGCTCTGGGCGAAGAAAATTCCCTTCGTGAAAATCGGACGCCGCTTTCTTATTGATCCCGCGGACATCCGAGCTTTCATCGCTCGCGAGAAAGCGGAGCAGATGGCTGCCTAATCTGCGCAAACATTCCTGTAGATTTTCACCAAGAATCTGGTATCCTTTCACCATTCGCGTGAGGAGGTGTCTATGGCTAAACGTCGTGAGCGGGGCGAAGGCGGTCTAATCAAGATTCGAGGCTGCCGATTTTGGTACGCGCAATTTTATCGTGAGGGTCGGCAAACTCGCGTCAGCACCAAGACCGAGGTCAAGGAAGAAGCGAAGAAAACGCTGCGCCGGTTGATGGGCGATACCGAACGTGGGATCGTGCCCGAAGTGGAGATGCGCAAGACTCGGTACGCTGATCTCCGTGCAGCTCTGTTGCAGAACTATGTTGAGCGCGGGAACAAGTCATTGCAGACGATGGCTGACGGATCAGAAACCATTTGGGGGCTCAAGCCCCTGGACGAACACTTTGGGTACAAAGCCAAGAACGGCGAACCAGAGAAGCCAGGAGTTCCTTTGCCGCAGATTACGACCGATGCGGCCCGTGAGTTCGCCCGCACGAGGCTGGACGAAGGCGTGTCGAATGACACCGTAAACGGATCGTTGCGGCTTTTGCGCCGCATGCTGATTCTCGCCCACGAAGACAAGAAGATTCAGGTCGTCCCGAAGATCAGACTCCTTAAAGGCAATCCAGCCAGGAAAGGCTTCTTGGCCAAGGAGCAGTTCAACTCCCTCGTTTCGTTCCTGCCCGCAAAACTCAAACCACTGACAACGTTCCTCTACTTCTGCGGCGTTCGTTTAGGTGAGGCTGAGCAGATCGAGTGGTCGCAGGTTGATCTCAAGTCGGCATTGATCCGACTAGAAGAGGATCAAACCAAGAATAGTGAGGCTCGCACAATTCCACTGCCGGATGTTCTAGTGAAAATGCTTGGGAAGATCGAACCCAAAGAAGGCGCAGTATTCGACACAACTAATCTCCGTAAGGCGTGGCAAAAAGCATGCGTAGCTGCTGGCCTCGGCACTCTGACTGAGGTTGATGGGAAAGCAGACCCACGGTACACTGGACTCATCATTCACGATCTCCGACGTTCGGCGATCAAGAATCTGATGAAAGCAGGAGTGAACGAAAAAGTTGCTATGAAAATCTCGGGCCACAAGACGAGGGATGTGTTCGACCGCTACCATATTGTTGATACTGAGGACGTGGTCGAGGCCATGCGTCGCGTGCAGACCGTGAGGCCGCGGAGGCGTAGCAGCTTGAATAATCTGGTCTCCAACGGTGAAAAGATAGTGAAAATGCTTCCATCGCCGCGGGGTAAAAGTCGCTAAGTTCTTCCTTTTCAACTGCTGGGAGGTCGTCCAATTGGTAGGACTCCAGACTCTGGATCTGGCTATCCTGGTTCGAGTCCAGGCCTCCCAGCCAATTTCCCCTCTAGAATCGCTCTTTTCTAATACCAACCGCGTGACCGCTCCGTCTCCGAGCACTATTCAGAACGGGGAGGCCCAATGGTGCTCTGGAGCCGGTGAAACTCTTGCATTTCATGTTGCGACTGCTGGGCCTTGCCTTGCTTCCGATAGATGCCCGCCAGTCCGAAATGCGCCTGCGCGGCGAGCGAGGTTTCCTTCTCGAGTTCGATGACTCTCGTCCATACTTTCTCGGCGGTCTCAGCATCGCCGCTCAACGAAGCTGCCTTGCCCAGCGAGTAGAGGGTTTCGGGCATATCTGGCTTGGTGTCATTTGCCCGCTTCAACTCCACAAACGCTTCGCCGGCTTTTCCCTGCTGGAGCAACGCTGCGCCCAAACGATAAGCGCTCTCGGCATTGCCTGGACGAAGCTTGTTCTCCGCGCGGAACTCGGCTTCTGCTTTCGGCCACTGAGCGGAGTTCGCGTACACCTGACCTAGTTCGAGATGGAGGCCGGGGAGTTCGGGACGAAGACGCAGTGCCTCCCGATATTCTTTTTCGGCTTGTGGCATTTGGCGCAGGACAAAATAGTTTTCAGCGAGCGCTTGATGCGCGCGGGCGGAGTCCGGATGCGCGGCGAGAAGCGCATCAATGGCGCTCTTGGAGAGGAGTCCACTGGCGTGAGCGAAATAGTAGAGTAAATCAGGATCGTCGGGGCGTTTCGCGAGAACGATATTGAAGTTCGCGACCGCTTCGCTCAATTGGCCGGTTTCAATTTGCGCGATTCCCAGTGCGTCTTGTGCGCCGACCCGCTCGAGATGGGGGATGGCCTCGGCGGCGTAGCCTTGGGCCAGAAGCGCATACCCTAGAAATTGGTGGGCGACCGGAAGGTCGGGGCTCAAATCGAGAGCGCGCTTGAGCGGAGCGATGGCCGAACCGTAGTCGTGCTTCTCCATGTACGCCGCGCCTAGATTTACGAATGCATCGGCGAGGCCAGGGTCGAGTTCCGTAGCCTTGCGAAACTCCGCGATTTCTACATCAACCTGATGTTGCTTGCGCGCCTCAAGCCCTCGGCGCATGTGGTCTGCAGCCGCACCGGATATGGCGCCTTGCCCTAAAAGGCATGCAAGCAGGAGGAGCTGAATCATGAGGTTTCCGGCTCGCGGACTTCAAGGAATTGATCGACGCGAACATCCTTCAGAACTTGTTTGGCGCCGGAGGGCCACAGGATTTCGACGGCAGCTTTCTCAGCGGCCCCTAGGCCGAAGTGCAGGCGCTTGTCATTGGCGCAGACGTAGCTGCCCGCGGAGGTCGCAGTGCGAGTTTGGCCGTTCACGCGCACGCTGGCGCCGTAGCCATCGCGATTGCTGCGCGTCCCGCGCAACGTAATGGACAGCCAATGATTGCCACCGCCGCGGTTGAGAAGTAGGACGGGCGGGCCGCCGAGCGTCGTGATCAGGACGTCCATCCAACCGTCGTTGTTGATGTCGCCGAAGGCAGCGCCGCGCGCAGCCAACGGTGTGGTCAGGCCGGAATCAGCGCGCTCGAAACGACCGTTGTGATTGAGAGCAAGCAGCGGCAGCTCCTTGTAGCGCAAAGAAGCGTCAATCTGTTGGACATTGTCCAGCACATGGCTCTGCGCGACGAAAAGGTCCTTCCAGCCGTCATTGTCGAAATCTTCCAGGCCCACGCCCCAGCCGGAGCTCCCGGAGGTCAGAGCGCCCAGGCCAGTTTCGAGGCTTTGATAGCTGAAGAGGCCAGCACCGTCATTGTGGTAGAGGCCGTAAATCTCGCGGGGCAGAACAGTAACGACAACGTCAGGACGGCCATCATTGTTGTAATCCTGAAAGACGCTACCCATCCCCGAAAGACCTTTGCCGTCGGAGGTGAGTGCGGCGCCGGATTCAAGCGCACATTCCTTGAAAGTACCGTCTCCGTTGTTATGGAAGAGGTACTGCTGCATACCGTCGTTGGAGACAAAAATGTCGGTGAAGCCGTCGCCATCGTAGTCGGCGAACGCAACGCCCAGCGCTTTCCCTTTCTTTGCGGCAATCCCCGATCGCTCGCTGACATCTTCGAAGGTGCCGTCGCCACGATTTCTGTAAAGCAGGCAGGTGGTTGCGGGGAATTCGGCTGGGGGGCAGTAGGTATGCCAATCGCCGCCACAAATCTTGTTGTGATCGGCGTCCCATTCCATGTAGCGAGTCACAAACAGGTCGAGATGGCCGTCGTTATCGTAGTCCAAGAAGCCCGCAGAAACAGACCAGCCTCCGCCAGCAAGGCCTGCTTTAGCGGTGACATCCGTGAAGGTGCCGTCGCCATTATTGTGATACAGGATGTTTCTTCCGTAGCTGGTCACGTAGAGATCGGGATAACCGTCGTTGTCGTAGTCACCAACGGCGACACCCATGCCGTAATTACCGTTCCCGGCGTGAGCCAACCCCGCGGCTTCGGTGACATCGGTGAAACTGCCATCACGATTTTGACGATAGAGACGATTCCAATACCGAGGAGTACCGCGGTCGAAGTTTTCGGGGACGCGCAGGCTGCCGGCAATCTTGCCGCCGTTCACCAGGAAAATGTCGAGAAGGCCATCGTTGTTGTAATCGAAGAGAGCCGCGCCGCCAGGCATTGTTTCGATTAAATATTTGTGAGGGGTAGGAGAATTCTGGAGGATGAAGTCGATTCCACGCAGCGGCTTAACGTCGAAAATCGGCGTTGCGGCTGCCAACGCCGCAACGCTCAAAAAATCACGCCGCGTATACCGACGAAACATATCGTACGTGGCTCTCCTTGTATTCTGAGCCTTGGTCACTGCGTTCGGATGCGCAGAAATAGGCTAGCACGAACTCTAGATCGGTCAATCCAACATAAAGGGAGATGCAGAGGAGCAGCTCTTGGCGCACACACGTCAACCGCGCCAGGGTAGATGCGTGGGGCATCCACCCTAGCCGGCCAATCCAATTAGAAGAAAAGCTTCAGACCGAACTGGACCAATCTGGGGTTTGTTCCAGGATATGTGCTGCTCACGACACCGAAGGTTGACGATGTCACGCTCGTGTTCGGCGGAGCAAATTGGGTGCGGTTGAAAATGTTGAAGAATTCGGCGCGGAACTCGAACCCGAGTCTTTCGTCAGGACCGAAACGCGCCCTCTTGAACAGCGCGAAGTCAAAGTTATTGATTCCAGACCCACGGATACCAGGATCGACGCGACCTTCATTACCAAACGTGAAATCCGCCGGGGCAGTGAAACACCCGGTGTTGAACCACTGATTCAGCTTCGCCGCCTTGCTGCTGGCCGAAGTCCCTCTATTGCAGCCGGCGACGAAGTTAGGCCGCGAACCCGCGCCAAAGAGCGTCGTATAGTTAGGGGCGCCATTAGAAAAGACGAGGGGAAATCCTTTCTGGAAGGTGGTCACCCCGTCAATGCCCCAACCGCCCACGATCTTCTCTTTCACACCGCTGACGCTCGACAAAAATCTCTTGCCGCGACCGAAGGGAAGATCAAGGACGTAGCTGATGACGAGACGCTGAGAAACGTCTTGGGAAGATAGTGACCGTTCACCCCTGAGGTTAGTGTGGTCTTGGATGGAACCAGTGGCTACTTCGAGCCAATTCGTGAGCGTGTCCGCATCACTAAGAAGCTTGGCATTAGTGTAGGCAACCAGCAGCGAACCACCACTAGGGAAGCGACGCTCAACAGTGAGTTGGAACGAGTTATAGGTGCTATCAAAGTTACCTTGACCTGCAAGGCGGAGGCTCGAATACTGTGGAAAAGGCCTGTTAAGCTGGCCGATGGTCGTCGTAGCACTCCCCAAAGCAAACGCTGTACCCGTCGCGGAGTCAAAGAAAGGATTTGGAACCGGTGTCAGTGCGGTTACGGTGGGAACTCCGGTGGGTACGGTGCCCACGCATCGGGTCGCCGTGACTGCTACCTGAGCGGCGCATTGTGTCGCGGCTTGCGCGAAGAAGTTATCGCCCAATTGGTCGATCTCTGAATCGTATAGCGGAAGGTGCGTGCCCTTGGAGCCGACATAGGCGGCCGAAACAAAGAAATGTGAAGGCAGTTCCCGTTGTATGTTCAAATTCCATTGCTGGACATACCCGTTAGGGTGGTTAGTAAGACCATCACCGGCTATCGCGAAGCTCTGCACCGTCTGCGTTACGTATTGTTGAGTGCCGAGCGTTCCCAAGCTACGACCAACTGGCGGAACAATGGTCGGCAAAAACGGCGTATTGATTGTGTTTGTGGGCACGTTGCCGTTAACTGTTCCAGTATAAGACGTAGTCGCATCGTTCACCGGATCGTTGTTCGGATTGAGGCCGAAGGAAACGTAGTTCGGAATCCAGAAGATCCCGTAGCCGCTACGAACAACGGTCTTGGCATTCAGGCTATAGGCAAAGCCAATTCGGGGCGACACTTCCGTTCTGTCGAGGGGAATGTTAGTGCGCTTGCCCGAAGGACTGACCAAGAAAACGTCCCCCTTGGTACCGGGTAAGCCAGGAAGACCGGGTAAGCCTGCAGTAGCGGCCGGATTTGAGAGCCAGCTTTGTGCCGTTGAGTTAAAAAACGATTGGCGGTTGAATCGCTCAGACCAAGGTCCCTGCAGGTCGTACCGTAACCCTAGATTGAGGGTCAGCTTGTTGGTGACGCGGTACGTGTCGTCCACATAGAACGCTCGATAAATTTGCTGCCCAGCCACAAAGGCAGGGACTACGGCTTGACCGAAGAAGTGGTTCTCCACGCTGCTTGGGTTGTCCGCAAATCCAAGCAGGAAATCAGCGAAGCTAAAGCCAGAAAAACACGCCAGGCCCGAGCCGCAAAACGCGAAGGAGCCGCTTGCGACGTTGGTTTGCGCATAATTGTCACGCCCGATCTCTAGTTGAATACCGAATTTGGCGGTGTGGCGCCCGCGCACGAGTGTGACGCTCGGAGAAAAATCGAACTGTGTGTTGCGGTCCTGGATGAAACTTTGCCCCTGCGTGCACATGATGTTGTCCGCGAAGTTAAAGACGCACGGCGTGGGCGGCGTCCTCGCGACTGAAGGAACGACAGTGTTGTATTGCGCAGGCCAGCCAATTGTTGTGAGATCGAATCCCGCATTCTTGGGAGCACGGTTGTACCTAAACCGACTGGCACTTACGTTTATCCCGACGATGGTGTTGGGAGTCACACTATAGCTGTAGCCGATAGCACCCAGATAGCTGTAATAAAGTTCCGAGCAGCGATCGGCACAAAGACCCGTTCCCAAGGGATCGCTCGGCAGGTCATTTACATTCCAATAGCTGAAGCGGAAGAACAAGTGCTGATTTGCACCCAGACTCTGATCAAACCGTCCTACGACTTGATTCTGATTGCCGCCGCCGCTCGTGGCCGTCGTAAAGTTATTTGTCAAGATCCCTGTCTTGGGGTCCACCGCTCCCGCACTATTTGGCAGCGGAAAGAATCTCAAGAGCGCGAGTGATGTTGGATTTAGACGGTTGGCAGGAATTACGTTGCCCGGAAATACGGTTGCCGCTCCTGTGAAGCCCGGACACGCTACCGGTGTAGCGACCGTGCCACCGCAGGGGTCCTTGACGGGAGTCGGAACCGCTGAAAAATTGCCCGCTCGCTCCGCAGCCGTTGGAACGGTCGTCGTAAATGGTGTGCCGATGCGGAGACGGAAGCCTTCCCAACTGACGAACCAGAAAGTTTTATCCCGGCCGTCGTAATGCGGAATTACCACGGGCCCACCCGCGTTAGCTCCGAATTGGTTTTGAGTGAATGGCGGCCTGGGCAGGTGGTTTTTGTTCAGGAAGAAATCGTTTGCATTGAGGACTTTATTACGAAGATATTCGTACGCTTCCCCGTGCAGGCTGTTCGTGCCGGATTTCGTGCTTAAGTTGATCACGCCGCCGGAGAATTTTCCCCAGTCTGCTCCAAGGTTGCTGGTCTGCACTTTGAATTCTTGAATTGAGTCCTGTACGGGGATTATCACCGGTAGGTTTATGTAGCCAATATTAAGCGGCTGGCCATCTAAATATTCCGCGCTCTCGTTTCCGAATGAGCCGTTAATCTGGTAATTGCCCCAGCCAAATGGATTTACGCCGACTGGAGTGCCGCTCGCGCTTCCTTGTGGAACTACGGACGGAGCCAGGCTAATGAGGTTAAATACGTTGCGGCCATTCAACGGCAATTCATTAGCCTTACGCTCTTCGATCACCTGCCCCAATGAGGAAGTCTCCGACTGAAGCAGCGGAGTTTCCCCAGTGACCTCCACAGTCTGGGTCATATCGCCGACCTGCATCGTGAGGTCAATTCGCACACCCTGCCCCACGTCGACGATCACTTCGGGGCGCGTCGTGCGCTTGAAACCCGTCTTTTCCACTTCGATCCGGTAGCGGCCGGGCAGGACGTTCACGAAGGAATACAAGCCGTCGACCCCCGTCGGTTCGGTTCTTTTCTCCGCTGTGTCGAGGTTGGTCAGAGTCACTTGGGCGCCAGTGATCGCCGCTCCCGAGGAATCTGTGACGGCCCCTGCGATAGATCCGTAGGTTGTTTGCGCCGACAGTGGCGAGCTAAAAATCAACGTAACGCAAAAACAGAGTGCCAATCCGAACGCGGGGATGGCCCCAAAACATAATTTTTTCATGACCTGCGCTCCTGACGCGACGCTTCGCCGTGTACCGGTAGTCCCTGATTGAGGCAGACCAATCCCCCAAGTTCCACGACGGGAACGTTTTCCGCGACACAATTCCTCGACAGTTTCCGTATTTACCTATCGATACGCCGCGCCAAGGGGATATGTACCAACATAGTTCGAGGTGAGAACGAAGAGCGAAAAACAGCAACGCGCGAACTTGCCTTTTACGTTGGGTGTCTTAAATGCAGATGTAGTCGTCTAGGGATGATTTACTTCGTTGCGAAGCAGCGCGTAAAGGAAGGGCTTGCTGGTCGGTTTTTGACTGCCGCCATGCGGCTCGACGGTGACAAAGACTGCGTCAATCTCTGCCAACCGCCTTGGATCGTCAAATCGCATCATCCACCGGCGATTGGATTCGTTGTCCATGTAAAGAATTCCTAAATTCATCGGCAATGTCTGCTGGCCCTGTGCCGTCTCTTTTTGGCCCCAGACCTGGAAGGTGTTGGCATTCACAAACCCTGGTTGGCGATCCAGATCGAAAGCATAAAAGATCAGAGACTTGCTCTGCGTGTAAAAGACTCGGCCGAAAGGCTTTCGCGTACGGCTGCCGCTGTCAACATCGAAAACGTCGGCAATGTAAAGTTTCCTCGCGCCCATCAGTTCGCGAATGTCGCGATCGGAGGTCAGATATTGTTCGGTGTCCTTGAGCCGGCGTTCTTGATCACGATTGACGGCGGCAAGTTCTTCGATCCGGGCTTCGAGCGAGTTTGTCCGCAAAACGGTTTTGTCGTGCTCACCACCAAGACTTATGAGTTCGGCGCGAACGCTCTGGTAGCTCTGGTTCGTGTCCTGAAGCTGGGCATTTAAAGCGTCGCGTTGTTGCAAAAGCGCCTGCAATTGCCCTGCTGATTGGTTATTCGCAGCCGCGAGGTCGTTTGAACGATCGCCGACTGCGCGCAACGCCGCCCGGAGTCTCGCGAGTTCCTGTTCTTTTTGCGAACTCTCTTCTTGCAACCGGGTGAGTCTCGTTGCTTGAGCGGCAAGCAATTCGTCCACCGACTTCTTTTCCGTCGCAAGCTTCTGGAATCGGTCGTCAGGAGAGATCTCCTCCGCAGTGACGCGGCCGCTCTTCTGCGCTCGAAGGCCCAGGCCATAGGCCGCAAAACCAACGGTAATGACAAGGCATGCCGCAAGCAGAGCTTGCGCGAAAGGGGTTACGGCGATTCGCCGCAGAAGATGAGGCTGTACGGAGACCAACCGATCATTCTTCGCCTCGAAACCACGCCGCTCGTCCGCGCGAACACGCGCGAACAATTTCTGTCGCGTTGACGCTTCGTCCCAGGAGCATTGTTCTTGCCGTTCGCTGTAAGTTTCGGCGAGAGTGGGAATGCCTTGCGTCTTCAGAACGAGGTATTGACGAGCGATCGCATGGCATTCCTCGCAGTTCTCCAAGTGGGCGTTTAACTCCAAAATCTCACGCGGGGTGAGCGTACCAGTGCCCGCTAAGGCGCTGAGCTCTTTGAATTTCCAGCAGTCTTCGCAGTTTTGCTGATCCCCTAGCATCGCCTCGATCCCCGAAGCCTCTGCACAAACGCGCTTTTTCGCAGCCTTTCTAAGCCACGATAAAAGTGGTGCCGCGTATTTCCCAATGGCTCGTTGAGTTGCTCACTGATTTCCCGTAAGTCTAACCCTTCAAAGTAAAACAACTCAAGTGTTAAGCGCTGAGTCTCGGGAAGCAGTCCGAAAGCTTTCTCGAGCTGTGCCCGGTTCAGTTTCGCCTCGATCTCGCGGTCCAGATCCGTCTCTCCCAACAATGTATCGTCGAGGGAGCCAATATCTGTACCAGCGTAAAACCCTCTTCGAGCCAAGTGGGACTTCCTGTCGAGCGCTCGATGTAGGGCGATTTGAAGGATCCAACTCTTGACACTTCCCTTTGATCGGTCAAAAAGTATCGATTTTTTATAGAGATAGAAGAACGCTTCCTGCACTACGTCCTCGGCTTCACCGCTATCGCGCACGACACCGCGGGCGAGGCCCAGCACCAAACGGGCATAGCGATCGAAAAGAATTTCCAGGCAGCTTGCGTCATTTGACTGGAGGCCGGCCATCACTTCTTCATCACTTGGAACTCGGCATTCGGGAGCACCCGGCAGAACAGCCGTTCGCTCCTGGCTTTTGCTCCAAGGAATAGGAAATGTTAGCGCGCGTCCTGGCGGCGGAGAACTCATGCGTAGTTCCCAATGGGGACGGTACGTCGGCGCTACCCTCAGCGAGACTTCCGTGACATCAATGAGCTCCCCCGGCGAAGCTCCGATGCTTTCAGAAACATACACCAGCTAGAAGATAAGTGAGAAGATTTTTCGATGCGGAGCAGTAGGTTTTTATTCTGCAAGAGATTCGTGCAAGCTGGTACAGAGCGGCTTCGGAGTGCGTACTACGTTAAAAGGGGTATCAATTAGAGATGGGCATTAATCATGTCTTTTACAGATGGGCATTAATCATGTCTTTCCGCCCCGTCCGCCGAAACTCAATTCCCCTTAGCCAACAGCATCAGAACAGGAATTTCAGTCCGAATTGAACCAGTCGGGGATTCGTCCCCGGAGCCGTAGCCGTCACCACTCCGAAATTCTGATTGCTGGCCGAACAGCAAATTGTGTTCGGTGGCGCGAACTGAGTTCGGTTGAAAATGTTGAAGAACTCGGTACGGAACTCAAAGCCAAAACGCTCGTTAGTCGCGAACCTAGTCAATTTGAACAATGCGAAATCAAAATTATCAATCCCTTCGGCACGCAGTCCAGGATCCACACGCGGCTCGTTCCCAAAAGTAAAGTCGGCGGGCGCTGCAAAACATGTTGTATTAAACGATTTTGAAGCACTTAATCCGTTCGGGTTCGCCAGCCGCGAAGTCGCGCTCCCTAGTGTTGACGGATCGCAACCCGGGACAACGTTCGGACGTGAACCCCCTCCGAAAAGCGTCGTGCCGTTGACTTGCCCGTTAGTAAAAACGAGCGGGAAGCCGCGTTGAAATATGGTCACACCGTCAATTCCCCAACCCCCTACGATTTTGTCCATTGTTCCGCTAGCCCCGGCGAAATATTTCTTGCCTTTGCCGACGGGAAGATCGAGCACGTAGCTGATGACTAAGCGCTGGGGAATATCTTGCGACGACAAAGAACGTTCTCCACGCAAATTGTTGTTGTCTTGGATGCCCCCTACACCGGTTTCCAGCCACGACGTTAGCGTGTCGGTGTCACTGATGAGCTTCGCGTTGGTGTAGGCGACCGAAAGGGACCCAGCGTCTGCGAACCGCTTCTGGATCGTGAGCTGAAACGAATGATAGACGCTGTCATAAGAGCCTTGGCCGGCAAGCTGGACGCTCACGTATTGGGGATACGGACGAAGAAGCTGCCCGACTGTTGTGGTGGACCCGGTCAGCGCCAGCGCTTGGCCATTGACGAAAAACGGATTCGGCGTCGGCTGCACTAACGTGACGTTCTGCCGGGGATTTGGAAGCGAGGGATTGACCTGCGCGGCCGCGTGCGCAAGCAATGTGTCGGAGATCTGATTGATCTGTTGGGAATATTGCGCCAAGTGAGTCCCCTTCGAACCCACATACGCCGCGGACACAAAAAAACCCGCAGGCAGATCGCGTTCCACGTCGAGGTTCCACTGTTGAACATAACCTTCCGGATGGTCGCGAGGATTTGCTTCCGTAATGGACTGCACGACTTGCGTCAGGAACTGCTGTGTTCCCTGAACGCCCAGACTTCGCCCCGGGGGTGAGGAAATTCCTGCGGGGAATGGCAGCCCGATGGTGTTCACCGGATGCGTCCCGTCCACTGTTCCGGTATAGGTCGTTGCCCCAGCGTTTACCATATCGTTCAACGGATTCAAGCTGAACGACACGTAGTTCGGAATCCAGAAAATTCCATAGCCACTCCGCACGACCATTTTGGAATTGATGCTGTACGCCAATCCAAGACGTGGAGAGAAGTCGATCTTTTCGAGCGGAATATTGTTTCTGTTGCGGGAGTTCACCAAAAATACGTCCCCTCTCACCGCAGGCGAGCCTGCGGGTAGAAACCGCGTCAAAAAGTTTGTGGCGTTTGGGTCGAAATACGACAGCCGGTTGAAGCGCTCTGACCATGCACCCTGCAGGTCGTAGCGGAGTCCCAAATTTAGAGTGAGCCTGGTCGCGGCGTGCCAAGAATCCGCAAAATAGAAAGCGCGGTAAATCTGCTGCCCCGCCGTGAAAGCGGGGACCACCGCCTGGGCGAAAAAATGGTTCTCAAGATTGTTAAAGTTATCGGCATACCCGAGCAAGAATCGGCAAACGCGGAACCCGTCCCGGAGACGCCCGGCAGAGAAGTGAAACACGCTTGGCCTGAAACGCAGAAATCAAAAGCCCCGCTCGCAATCTTCGACTGCGCGTAGTCATCCCGGCCAACTTCAAACTGAAAGCCCAGTTTATATTGATGACGTCCTCGCAGCATCGACATGCTTGGGGATATGTAGTACTGCGTGTTGCGGTCTTGGATGAAGCTCTGGCCTTGCGTACACATGATATTGTCCGCGAAGTTCGCGACGCATGGCGTCGGCGGTGTGCGCATCTCGGCGGGAACGACGTCGTTATAGCTCGCCGGCCAACCTATTGTCGTCAAGTCAAAGCCAGAGTTCTTCGGACTGCGGTTATAGCTGAAACGGCTGAGGCTCGCGTTGAAACCAAACACCGTTGTTGGAGTAATGCCATACGTGTAACCAGAAGCGATTGCCTGGCTGTGATAATCCTCGGCGCAGCGGTCGGCACATAAGCCGCTTTTTAACGGATCGATGGGTAGATCTAGAACGCTCCAATAACTGAAACGCACAAACAATCTTTGTTTGCTCGTAATGTTGTGGTCGACGCGCGCAACAAACTGGTTGTGGTCTCCGCCTGTCGGAGCGACCGTCGTGAAGTTGTTCGCAGTCGTGCTCATGTTGGTAGGTGCGGGCCAGAGACTCAGCAGCTTTGCGGAAGTGGGGTTGAGTCGGGGCGCAGGAATGATGTTGTTGAGAAATGGCGTCGGGGTGGCAGTGCTCCCCGGGCAAGCCCCTTGAGCATTCACGAGCCCTCCGCAGGGGTCGTAAATTTGGTCGATTACAATCGGCTTGCCATTCGGACCCGCGCCTCGATCGTTGCAGATACCGGCCGTGAAACCCGACTTACATATTTCCGAAAAGTTACCAGCGGCTTCTTTCGCGTCGGGAACCGTGGCTGTGAAAGGTTGGCCTGTTCGAAGCCGGAAACCTTCCCCACTGAAAAACCAAAACGTCTTGTTCCGCCGTCCGAAATTCGGAATGTTCAAAGGTCCGCCGGCATTTGCTCCGAATTGGTTTTGCACCCAGGGAGGCCTCGGTCTCCCAACGGCATTCAGGAAGAAATCGTTAGCATTGAACATCTTGTTACGGAGATATTCGTGTGCTTCCCCGTGGATGGAATTTGTTCCAGTCTTCGTGCTTAGGTTGGTCACACCACCAGAAAACTTGCCCCATTCCGGTCCTAAATTACTGGTCTGAACCTTGAACTCCTGGATGGAATCCTGTGTCGGAACTAAGACGGGCAGGTTAATGTAACCAATGTTTAGCGGCTGGCCATCCAGGTACTCTGCACTCTCATTCCCAAAGGAACCGTTCACCTGATAATTTCCCCATCCAAATGGATTCACTCCCACGGGTGTACCCGTGGAGCTGCCTTGAGGAACCACAGATGCGGCCAACTCGATGAGATTAAAAACGTTGCGACCATTGAGGGGCAGTTCATTGACTTTCCGTTGCTCTACGACTGTGCCCATCGTTGCGGACTCGGTATCCAGCAATGGGCCTCCTCCTTGCACCGTGACGCTTTCAGAAGCCGAGCCCAATACCATCTCGAAATTAACTTCCAGTGCGTCCTGCACATGGAGAATGAGGTCGGACTTGATCACCGCTTTAAATCCTAGCTTTTCCACTTCGATGCGATAGGTTCCAGGAGGCAGGTCCGTAACGTAGTAGCTTCCTATCTCATTCGTGATGGTTTCGTAGTGGATACGCGTGCCGGTGTTGATCACGACGACTTTGGTACCTGGGACGACTGCCTTGCTGGAGTCGGTGATCCGGCCGGTCAGCGATGCATTCGTCGATTGCGCGCGAAGAAAATCAGCGGAGAGCAGAAGGAACACTGCGAGGCCACACACAGCGCTTGCAACAACGGGTGACCGAAGTGAACTAGCAATGCGCGGTGAAAACACGATGGGGGGAAAACCCCAACTTTCCTGGGCTCACCTCGATTGAGTCCACGCTTAGCTCTTGCAATAGGTATATCAGGGCTGTCAAGGCCGAGTCAGGCGATTACAGGGCTAACGAGCATAAGGGTTCATCTTCGAATCCTTCCGCCCCAGCCAAAATCACTGTGAAATTGTGTGCAGGTTGACCCAGGCGGCGTTGCGCTTTGAGGATTCGAGCGTGGCGGCGATGAAACGCATGCCTTCTACGCCGTCATCTACGTTGGGCACGAGCAGTGACTGGGGAGACGGGCTACGGCCTTCGCGTCGAGCGTAAATTTGCTCGGCCAAATCAGTGTAGAGCTGCGCGAAAGCTTCGAGGTAGCCCTCTGGGTGGCCGCCCGGAATGCGGCTGGCGTGGGCGGCGGGAGAGTCACCCCCAGGGCCCGGACGACGGAGTATCTCAGGTGCTTCGCCTAGCTTTGCAAACTGCAGATCGTTCGGTTCTTCCTGATGCCATTCCAAGCCGACTTTCTCGCCATAGATTCGCAGACGGAGATTGTTGGCGTTTCCCGTTGCTATCTGGCTGGCCCACAACGCGCCCTTCGCGCCTTCAGCAAACCGAAGCATGAGTTGCACGTTATCGTCGAGGCGGCGGCCCGGCACAAAAATGGAAACGTCGGCGGCGAGTTCGCGACAATGCAGTCCGCTGACGAAGCAGGCGATATTGTACGCGTGCGTGCCGATGTCGCCGAGACTGCCACCCGGGCCACTTTGCGCTGGGTCCGTACGCCACGCCGCCTGCTTCTGCCCCGTGTTCTCGAGCGGAGTGGCTAGCCAGTCTTGCGCGTATTCGACTTGCACCAGGCGAATTTTTCCGAGCACACCATCTGCGATCATCTGGCGCGCTTGGCGAACCATCGGGTAGCCGGTGTAATTGTGGGTGAGTCCAAAAATCACGCCCGTGCGCTTTACGATTGCGGCGAGATCGAGCGCCTCTTGCAGCGTGGTGGTCAGTGGCTTGTCGCAGATGACGTGGAAGCCGGCTTCAAGAAACGTCTTGGCCATTGGGTAATGAAGATTGTTCGGCGTGACGATGGCGACGGCTTCGATGCGGTCTGGACGCGCGGCTTCGGCGCGGGCCATTTCCGTGTAGCTGCCATAGGCGCGATCGGGCACGATGTGCAGGTCCTGCGCCGCAGCGCGGCTGCGTGCTGGGTCGGAGGACAGCGCCGCCGCCACGAGTTCGTAATGATCGTCCATGCGCGCGGCGATGCGATGCACCGCGCCAATGAATGCCCCCGGACCGCCCCCCACCATTCCCAATCGAATGCGGCGCTTTCCTTCACTCGCGCTTGTGCCTGAGATCATCGCTTCACCTGATTTTGGATTTAGGTTAGACCGAGCATCCGGCGATTGGCGGCCTGATCCGCGCTGGACTTTGCGAAATCGTCGAAAGACGAGCTGGAGGCTTGAATGATGTGCCGGGCGATGAAAGGTGCGCCTTCGGCAGCACCCTGTTCGGCGCTCTTGATGCAGCATTCCCACTCAAGGACCGCCCAGCCGTCAAAATCGTATTGCGTTAGTTTCGAGAAAATGCCCGTGAAGTCGACTTGGCCGTCTCCCGGTGAGCGAAATCGCCCGGCACGGTTGACCCAGGATTGATAGCCGCCGTATACGCCTTGCCGTCCTGTGGGATGGAACTCCGCATCTTTGACGTGAAACATCTTGATGCGCTGGTGGAAGAAATCCAAATACTCGAGGTAATCCAGCTGCTGCAGAACGAAGTGGCTGGGATCGAAAAGGATGTTGCAGCGGGGATGATTGCCTACGCGGTCGAGGAACATTTCGAATGTCGCGCCGTCGTGCAGGTCCTCGCCTGGGTGAATCTCAAAACAGAGGTCAACGCCCGCGGCATCGAACGCATTCAGGATGGGCTTCCAGCGGGCGGCCAATTCATCGAAGGCGGTTTCGATTAGTTCGGCAGGACGCTGTGGCCATGGATAAATGTAGGGCCAAGCCAGCGCTCCGGAAAATGTGGCGTGCGCGCGGAGGCCGAGATTCGCGGAAGCTTTCGCGGCGTACAGCAACTGTTGCACAGCCCACGCTTGGCGCGCGTGAGGATTTCCTTTGACGGTATCCGGGGCGAAACCGTCGAACGCGATGTCGTACGCGGGATGCACAGCGACAAGCTGGCCCTGCAGATGCGTGGACAGTTCGGTCAAATGCAAACCGTGGCGCGACAGTTTGCTGGACAATTCTTCGCAATAGGTCTTGCTCTCCGCAGCCCGTTTCAAATCGAATAACCGTGCGTCCCACGAGGGAATCTGCACGCCCTTGTAACCCAGGCCCGCTGCCCACTGCGCAATATTTTCGAGATTGTTGAACGGCGCTTTGTCGCCGGCAAACTGCGCCAGGAAAATGGCCGGGCCTTTTATCGTCTTCATCCGCGTGAACTCCCGAAACTCGATCGAGCATCTTATTATGTTTTGCGGTGGCGTGCATAAGTTACCTGCTACCGGAACATCGGCGGTCCTTGTGAGGCGCGCAGCCGCGGAGTAGACTTTTCGCCACCGCTTGTGGAGGTCGCTATGGCTCGCAATGTGCGTTGCGGTCTTATTCAGGTTCACTGCGAATGGTCGCCCGAGAAAATGTCGCTCGGTGACATTAAAGAAAAAATGATCGCTAAGCACGAGCGCCTGATCGCCGATGCCGCCAAGAAGAAGGTGCAAATCCTCGGGCTTCAGGAGCTTTTCTATGGGCCTTACTTTTGCGCCGAGCAGCAGACGCGCTGGTACGAGTTGACCGAGCGGGTGCCAAACGGGCCAACCATCTCGCGCATGCAGAAGCTGGCGAAGAAACATCAGATGGTGCTAGTTGTGCCCATCTATGAAGTGGAGATGCCCGGCGTCTACTACAACACGGCCGCGGTAATCGACGCGGACGGCCGCTACCTCGGAAAATATCGCAAGCACCACATCCCGCACTGTCATCCGGGCTTCTGGGAAAAATTTTATTTCACGCCGGGGAACGCGGGTTATCCAGTGTTTGAAACGCGGTACGCGCGCGTTGGTGTTTATATCTGCTACGATCGCCATTTCCCCGAAGGCGCGCGTATTCTCGGGCTCAATGGCGCCGAGATTGTCTACAATCCATCGGCCACGGTCGCCGGCCTTTCCGAATATCTGTGGGAATTGGAGCAGCCCGCGCATGCCGTCGCGAACGCCTACTTTGTTGCGGCGATCAATCGCGTGGGCACGGAGCAGCCGTGGAAAATCGGCGAGTTCTACGGGAAAAGCTACTTCTGCAATCCGCGCGGCAAAATCGTCGCGCAGGCCAGCCGCGACAAAGACGAGCTGCTTGTCGCCGAGCTGAACCTGGATGAAATTCAGCAGGTCCGCGATACCTGGCAGTTTTATCGCGATCGCCGCCCGGAATCTTACGGCGAAATCACGCGTACGCGCGCAGCGGAGAACGCCGCTGCCGCGGACTAACCTTACAAAGAATGGAGCAAGCAATGGCTACCGCTGTCTCGACATCGCAAACCTGCCGCAATTTCATAGGAGGACGCTGGGTGGAGTCCTCCGCCACCGGCACGTCTGAGCGCCGCAATCCCGCCAATCTCGACGAAATCATCGGTTTCGCGCCGCTTTCCACGCGCGAGGAAACGCGCGAGGCCGTCGCTGCCGCTCGCGCGGCTTTTCCTGCGTGGCGCGACACTCCCGCCCCCGTGCGCAGCCGCGTGCTCGCAAAAGCCGCGCTATTGATGGAGCAGCAAAAGGAGGAAGTCGCGCGCCTGATGACGCGCGAAGAAGGCAAAGCACTGAAGGATGCGCTCGGCGAAGTGCAGAAATCGATCAACATCCTCGAGTTCATGGCCGGAGAAGGCCGCCGCCTGGGCGGCGAAACTCTGCCGAGCGAACTGCCGAAGAATTTTGCGTACACGCTGAAGCAACCGCTGGGTGTGGTTGCCGCGATCGCACCGTGGAATTTTCCGGTTTCCATTCCCGTTTGGAAGATCGCGCCTGCGTTGATTTCTGGAAACACGGTGGTCTTCAAACCAGCGACGCTCACTGCGTTCACCGGCGCGCGAGTGATTCAGATTTTCGAGCAAGCCGGCGTTCCCGCCGGCGTGCTCAACATGGTCGTCGGATCGGGCAGTCAGGTAGGCGACGAATTGCTGCAGCATCCGGATGTGCGCGCGGTTTCGTTCACGGGTTCGAACGAAGTTGGCAGCGAGCTTTACGCGCAAGGCGCGCGCAGGATGAAGAAATGCCAGTGCGAAATGGGCGGCAAAAATCCGCTTGTGATTCTCTCCGACGCTGACCTGCCGCTTGCCGTCGAGTCCACAGTCTTCGGCGCGTTCGCGTCCACCGGCCAACGTTGCACCGCTACCAGCCGCGTCATCATTGAAGAATCCGTCGCCGACAAGTTTGTGCAGCTCCTTGTAGAGCGTACCTCTAAACTGCGCACCGGTGACGGACTCGAGCCCGGAGTGGATATGGGCCCCGCGGTCGACGAATCACAACTAAAGACCGACCTCCATTTCATCGAAATTGGTAAGAAAGAAGGCAAGCTCCTGCTCGGCGGAGAACGCCTGAGCGGCGGCGGTTACGACCGCGGTTATTTTGTGTCACCCACGATTTTCGATCATGTCGCGCCGGATTCGACCATCGCGCAGGAGGAAATCTTCGGCCCGGTGCTCTCCGTAATTCGTGTGCGGCATTTCGAGGAAGCGCTGCACGTCGCTAACTCCGTGCGCTATGGACTGTCCAGCTCGCTCTATTCCAACGACGCAGCGAAAATTTTCGAGTTTATCGATCGCATCGAAACCGGCATCACGCATGTGAATTCACCCACGGTTGGCGGTGAAGCGCAGCTTCCTTTCGGCGGGATGAAAGCCACCGGTGTGGGCATGCGCGAAATGGGCCGCGTGGCGATTGATTTCTTCACCGAGCTAAAAGCTGTGTACATTGACTTCACCGGGCGCAAGCGTGAATCCAACATCTACTGACACGGCCGGCAGTTTCCCTGGTGCGTTGGCCGCGGAAACCATTCGCGCTAGCTCGCTTTACAACAAAGACCTCGCTCCTGTCTCACCCGAACGGCGCACCTGGCGCACCTACAACTATGCGGCGCTGTGGATCTCGATGAGCGTGAATATCCCCACCTACATGCTTGCGAGCGGCATGATTGCCGGCGGCATGAACTGGAAACAAGCGCTCTTCACCGTTTTTCTCGGCAACGTGCTGGTGCTGATCCCGATGTTGCTCAACGCCCATGCCGGCGCGCAGTACGGAATTCCTTTTCCGGTATTCGCGCGCGCTTCGTTCGGCGTGCTCGGCGCAAACGTGCCTGCGATTTTGCGCGCACTCGTGGCGTGCGGCTGGTTCGGCATTCAGACGTGGATCGGCGGCGAAGCGATCAACGCCATGCTCGTCGCGCTCATTCCAAGCTGGGGCCGCTTCGCCTACGGTCCTGCGCTCTGCTTTACCGCGTTCTGGCTGCTGAATGTCCTGGTAATCTTGCGCGGGATAGAAACCATCCGTTTTCTGCAAGGCATCTCTGCCCCGTTTTTGCTCTTGATCGGGTTGGCGCTGCTTCTCTGGGCGCGCAGCAAGGCTGGCGGCTTCGGCCCCATGCTCGCCACGCCTTCGAAATTTCAGAATTTTAGTGAATTCTTCCGCTTCTTTATTCCGTCGCTCACGGGAGTTGTCGGATTCTGGGCCACCGTCTCGCTCAATATTCCCGACTTCACACGCTACGCACGAAGCCAGCGCGACCAGATGATCGGCCAAGCGCTCGGCCTTCCAGCGACGATGACTTTTTATTCCTTCATAGGCATCGCGGTAACTTCCGCAACTCTCATCATCTTCGGGCAAGCGTTGTGGGACCCAGTCGCGGTGCTCTCGCGCCTCGGCAATCCGTTCGCTGTTGTCATCGCCATGCTCGCACTGCTGATCGCGACACTCAACGTCAACGTAGCGGCCAACGTTGTGTCTCCGGCCAATGATTTCTCGAATCTCTCGCCACGGCGCATCAGTTTTCGCACCGGCGGGCTGATTACGTGTCTGGTTGGAATTGCCATGCAGCCGTGGAAGCTGATGGCCAACTACGGAAGCTACATTTTTGGATGGCTCGTCGGCTACTCGGGATTTCTCGGCCCTATTGCCGGTGTGCTGATCTGCGACTACTTCCTCGTACGAAAGAAAAATTTAGCGCTGCAGGATTTGTATCTGCGCGGCGGCCAATACGAATATTCGCGTGGCTTCAACTGGCAAGCCATCACCGCTCTGGCCGCCGGAGCTGCCATCGCCTTCATCGGCTTGGCTGTTCCGCTGCTGCGCGTCCTCTACAATTACGCCTGGTTCGTCGGTTTCGCGGTCAGCTTCCTCGCCTATCTCGCGTTGATGAAGGTCAACCAACCGCAGCCAGTCGCTCAAGCAACGGACTAAAGGAGCACAATGGATTTCGGCATAACCATTAAGCCCGACCTCACGATCGATCGCATCGTCAGCCTCACAAAGCAAGCCGAATCCGCGGGGTTTCAGTATGGATGGATATTCGACTCCCACGTGATTTGGATGGAGCCATTTCCGCTGCTCACATTGATGGCGGCAAACACAAAAGAGATGCGACTCGGAACCTGCGTCACCAATCCGGCCGTTCGGGACGTGACCGTCTCCGCGAGTCTCTTTGCCACGCTCAATGTTTTCTCTCGCGGCCGCATGCAGCTCGGCATCGGCCGCGGCGACAGCTCGCGTCGTGTTCTCGGTAAAAAGCCCACCACGCTCGAAAATCTCGAAGAGTTCGTGCGCGTTTTCCGCGCGCTCAACGGCGGAAAATCCGTGGAGCTGGATGGCGTGAGTACGCGTTTCCAGTGGGCAAACGGTGGCCCCCCGCCGGTCTGGGTCGCCGGTTATGGCCCGAAAGCGCTGCGCACTGCCGGACGCATCGGTGACGGTGTCATTCTGCAATTCGCTGATCCGGACTTGATCGAATGGTGCCTCGGGTTTGTTCGGGAAGGCGCCCGCGAGGCCGGCCGCGACCCCGCAAAAATCGAAGTCATGGCTGCTGCGCCTGTCTGGCCCTCCGCCGATCTAAAGCTGGCCCGAGAACGTGTGCGCTGGTTCCCTGCCCTCGTCTCCAATCACGTGATGGACTTGATTTCGAAATACAAGCCCGAAGAGCTGCCCCAATCACTGGTCTCTTTCGTAAAAGACCGCGGAAAGTATGACTATCTGCATCATTGCGAAGTGGGCAGCGACAACGCCGATTTCGTTACCGACGAAATCGTAGATCGCTTTTGCCTGGTCGGCCCCATCGAGCAGCATCGCAAAAAGCTGGAAGCGCTCCGGAAAGTTGGCGTGACGCAGTTCAACATTTATCTGATGTGCGGCGACGAAGAAGAAACGTTGGACATTTACGCGCGCGATATCCTTCCACACTATAAAAATGCCGTTTCCAAATCCACGGCTTAGGTCGAGGTCC
This sequence comes from Candidatus Acidiferrum typicum, assembly GCA_025463055.1. Classification (GTDB taxonomy): domain Bacteria; phylum Acidobacteriota; class Terriglobia; order Acidiferrales; family UBA7541; genus Acidiferrum; species Acidiferrum typicum_A. Next base: position 21,847 of record JAOAPV010000038.1, on the reverse strand, counting down.
GCAAATGCGCTTTGATACCGTCATTCGGAACGGCACGGTAGTAACCGCCACCGACACATCCGTAGCAGATATCGGCATTGCCGGCGACACAATTTCCGCCATAGGCGCAGGGCTGCCCGTCGAGAATGCCGGCCGAGTAATCGACGCCGCGAATCATCTCGTCATTCCCGGCGGGATCGACGTGCACACCCATCTCGACATGCCTTTCGGCGGCACCACCAGCGCAGACGATTTCGAGACCGGCACCATCGCCGCGGCTTTTGGCGGCACGACCACCTTGATTGATTTCGCCATTCAGTACAAAGGGCAGGCGCTCCGCCAGGCCTTTGACACGTGGATGCAAAAGGCGCAGCCCAAGGCCGTTACGGACTACGCCTTCCACTGCATCATCACGGACCTTGGCTCCGCTCAGCTTGAGGAAATGGGCCAGCTCGTTCGCGAAGGCGTGACCAGCTTCAAACTGTTCATGGCCTATCCCGGCGTGTTTATGCTCGACGACGCGACGATTTTTCGAGCCATGCGCCAAGCTGCCAAGCATTCCGGCCTGATCTGCATGCACGCAGAAAATGGCGGTGCCATTGATGTGATCGTGCAACAAGCGCTCGCTGACGGAAAGCGCGCGCCGAAATACCATGCGCTGACCCGCCCCACGACCGCGGAGGCCGAAGCGACAGGGCGCGCCATTGCCCTGGCGGAAATGGCCGGAGCGCCCGTTTACATCGTGCATCTCTCTTGTAACGAAGCGCTCGAGAAAGTGCGCGAAGCACGCGACCGCGGCTTGCCGGCTTATGCGGAAACCTGCCCGCAATATCTGTACCTCTCGCTGGAGAATATGGATGCTCCTGGATTCGAAGGCGCGAAATACGTCTTCACGCCGCCGCTGCGCGAGAAGTGGCACCAGGAAAAGCTCTGGCAAGGGCTAGCCCGCGACACGCTGCAAGTTGTTTCCACCGATCACTGCCCGTTCTGCTTTAAAGAGCAAAAGGAAATGGGCAAGGATGATTTCACCAAGATTCCCAACGGTGGCCCGGGCATTGAACACCGCCTGAGCCTGATCTACACCGGCGGAGTTCACGGAAAACGTTTTAGCGCAAATCGCTTTGTCGAAATCGTTTCGACCGCACCGGCAAAACTTTTCGGGCTGTACCCTCGCAAAGGCACGATCGCCGTCGGCTCGGACGCCGACCTCGTGATCTTCAATCCCGAGCAGGAAGAAACCATCAGCGCGAAGACGCATCACATGCGCGTGGATTATTCCATGTTCGAAGGCATTCGCATCAAAGGAATGCCGCGCACCGTGCTGTCACGCGGCCGCACCGTGATTGAGTCTGGAAAATTCGTGGGCCGCCCCGGCTCTGGCCAATTCCTGCGCCGTCAAACCTACTCAGGCTTGTAGATCGCCTTTTCCACTTGGCGCTAGCGCCGCGTCCCTGCGAACCCCAAGCATCTTACGTACGCCCACGCGACCACTCGTCCGCGAACTCACTGCACGTATTTGCTTTGCTGCCGCCCGCCCGCTGGTGCAGGCTTGACGTTCAGGGCAAGTCCTATTGTCTGATTGACGGCCCCAGGCATCCTATTAGAAGGGCATCCCAGGCTCCTGGTTAGGGGTATGGTGCGGACCTACAGAAAGAAACATCGGACTGAGGCACAGCGCCTGCCGCGAGCGGTTGCATGTGTTTGTGTACTCCATGCGCTGGCTTTCGGAGCAATGGCTCAGCGCGGCCGCGCGGCTGCGCATCCGCAGGAAGGCGGCTCCGCGGCTCGGCTGGTAAGTGCCGAGCAAGGACGGCAAATCGCCGCTGCGGCGCTGGAGCAGGACGAACCTATCCGCGGCACGCAAGATTGCTCGCATCTAGTTCATCAAGTCTATTCTGTTGCAGGGTACGAGTACGGTTATGTGAGCTCGTTTGACTTGTACGCGGGCAATCAAACTTTTCGGCGGGTTCGGCACCCTCAGGCGGGGGACTTAGTCACTTGGCCGGGTCACGTGGGGATTGTGATTGACCCCAGACAGCACAGCTTTCACAGCTTGGTACGCTCTGGTTTGCAGACCGAAGATTACTTAGGACCATATTGGCGATCCCGCGGAAGGCCGCGCTTTTATCGCTACGTGATTGATGGCGGCTCGGATGTGGAGACTGCGAAGGCAATCCGTCAGGCACAGCCCAGCCACAGCGGCTCCTTGCGCAGAAGCGGCTCGGCAAATGCCGAAGTGCGGGCCCAGGCGGAAAATGCAAGCTCTCAAGAGACAACGGAAGAAGCTTCCCTCCGCTCGAACATAGTCGCAGCTCCTAAAGTGTCGACGAGCCCCGCACTGACTGGACCCATTGCTTCTAGCATTCTGATCACGCCGGAGCAGCGCCGCCCAACTGCCGCGGAAGCTTTTGACGGAATTTCCGAGCTTAGCAGCACTACCGCGAGCGCGCTCCGTACTGCGAAGCCGTTTAGGGTGACGATACCGATTGTAATTTTTGATGGGTTGCACGTTGAGCGCGTCGAAACCAAGCGCGATAAGGGATGGGTGCATCTGCAAATTGAGTCGCACGTGCGTATCGCCGATGCAGGAGTGGACTTCAAGCGGCGACGCGAAAAAGTTCGCTGGGAACTTCGCCGGGATGCGTCCGGCTGGACGGCAATTGCTCCGGCGGAGCGCGCCTATGTGGCGCAAGACGGAGCAGTGCGGGTACTGTCCGCGCAGCTTGCAGAAATGGCGGCGAGCGATGGTGCCGCGAAACACGATGAAAGTGTCGTCGCCCAGGAAGCGCGCATCGTTAACCTGCTAAGCGCTCTATTAGGAAAACAATAGCAGTAGGCCTCTCCTACCTTGTAGGCAGACTAACCGCAGAACTTCAGCTAGCCAAAACTGCGCCTGATATAGTTCGACAATGCGAAGTTCGCACGATATAGTTCCCCACAAAGACGACGCTATTCAACTATTCTGAAGAATTCGCTAGGTGGTGAACTCCTGACGATGAACTTCGCTCTGGCTACGCTAGTGCCTCAGAGACTGGTGCGCCTCTCCTCAGTTGACCTGGCCATCATCGCAATCTACTTCATCGCTGTTCTGTGTATCGGTTTTTACCTGAAACGTTTTGCGCAAAGCGGCGAGGATTTTTTCCTAGCAGGTCGCGAGATGACGGCGTGGGTGGCGGGGCTGAGCTTCCTATCGGCGAATCTGGGCTCACTGGAATTGCTCGGCTGGGCGGGCTCTTCCTATCAATACGGGATTCTCGCCGCGCACTGGTATTGGATTGGCGCGATTCCCGCGATGCTCTTCCTGGGCATCGTGATGATGCCGTTCTATTACATTTCGAAGACGCATTCGGTGCCGGGCTATTTGCAACTGCGCTACGGAAAAGCAGCGAGCGGGTTGAGCGCGGTTTCTTTTGGGTTCATGACAATTCTGATGTCTGGCGTGAACATGTTTGCGATGGCCAAGGTGATGCAGGTGGTGCTGGGCTGGAACATCCACTTCAGCATCTGGGTTTCGTCGCTCACGGTGGGAATTTACGTGGCCTCGGGCGGGCTATTCTCCGCGATATTCAACGAAGTCCTGCAATTTTTTCTGATTTGGTTCGGCGCGCTGCTAATCCCGATCCTGGGGCTGATCGAAGCGGGCGGATGGAACGGGCTGGTGGCGCGAATCCAGCATAATTTCCCCGGGCAAAATTTCACGCACGCGTGGAGCACGCTGGGACATTTTGAAGACAATCCCATGGGCATGCATTGGACGGGGATCGTCTTCGGGCTGGGCGCGGTTATTTCCATGGGTTATTGGACGACGGACTTTCTTGTAGTGCAGCGCGTGCTCGCCGCCAAAGATTTACGTTCCGCAAAAATGGCCCCGATCATCGGATCGTTTTTCAAGATGGCCGTACCACTGATTGTGATCCTGCCCGGCTTGATCGGCTTGGCGGTGCTGCCGGAAAAGTTAGTGCCGGAGAGCGCGCTGCAGCCTGGGCAGCACAGTTACAACGACGTGCTGCCGCTGATGCTGGCACGCTACTGCGGACCCGGATTGATGGGACTCGGCGTGACCGCGCTGGTCGCTGGATTCATGGCAGGCATGGCGGGTAATGTCAGCGCGTTCGCTACCGTGTGGACCTATGACATCTACCGGCCATTTATTCGCAAAACCGCTCCAGATCGACATTACGTCTCTATGGGCCGCTGGTGCACGATCATTGGATTATTTATCAGTATCGGAACCGCATATTTGGCGATGGGTTTTGCGAGCATCATGGATTATGTGCAAGCGCTCTTCAGCTTTTTCATTGCGCCGCTATTCGGAACTGTGCTGCTCGGCATGTTGTGGAAGCGCGCGACACCGCTAGGCGGATTCTTGGGGCTGCTGGCCGGAACGCTGACCGCGATCGGGATTTTCGCTTCGATGAAGATCGATCATAATCTGGTGGCCGTGTTTGCTCTGTCTCCGATGGCTAAGGGATTGACGCAAGATATGTATCAGGCACTATGGTCTTGCTCCGTGTGCGTGCTTGTTACTGTGTTTGTGAGCCTCGCGACCACACCAAAGCCGTTGGCGGAGTTGACCGGGCTCGTGTACGGCGTCACGCCGATACCGAAGGAAGAAAACGTGCCGCTGCTCCAAAAGCCAATTTTTTGGGCAGGCGTAGCACTGGTACTGTTTGTAATTCTTCAAATAGTTTTCTGGTAGGGCCCATGAGCGACAAACATCACATTATTCCGGTGTGGTTCTTTGTAGGCTTGTTGCTACTGACCTACGGGGCGTTAATCGTGGCCAGCGGAATCGCCGAGTGGCAGAATCCGCCACCGACCGTTCTCGCAAATTTGCACGCGCCCGTCTGGTGGGGCAGTCTTATGGTGGTGCTGGGCGGCGGATATATTATTGCTTTCCGGCCACGGAGGAGTTCATGAACACGTTCGGCGTGATCATCGGCAATCGGGGGTTCTTCCCCGATGTGCTGGCGCGCGACGGCCGCGAAGAGATTTTGCGGGTTTTGGCTGAGCAGGGTCACAAGGCGTTCTGCCTGACGCCGGAGGAAAGCAAGTTCGGGTCGGTGGAAACGTTTGCCGACGCACGTCGCTGCGCCGACCTGTTCCGCTCTCATAGCGATGAAATTGATGGTGTAGTTGTGTCACTTCCGAATTTCGGCGATGAGCGCGCCATCGCCGATACGCTGCGACTCGCACGCCTGGATGTTCCGGTGCTGGTGCAGGCCACTCCGGACGCGCCGGGGAAAATGACCATCGCGCACCGCCGCGACAGCTTCTGCGGAAAAATGTCCGCATGCAACAACCTAAAGCAATATGGAATTCCCTATTCGCTGACAACATTGCACACCGTCGCGCCGAGCTCCGCGGAGTTCAAGAAGGATCTCGAGTGGTTTTCTGGGGTATGCCGCGTAGTAAAGGGATTACGCAATCTCCGCGTTGGAGCGATTGGCGCGCGGCCGGCGGCGTTCAACACAGTGCGATACAGCGAAAAACTTCTCGAAGCCAACGGTATTACCGTCGAGACGCTGGACCTTTCAGAGGTCATTGGGCGCATCGGGCGCATGAAAGATACTGACGATCGCGCGGTAAAAAAGCTGAAGAACATCGAGCGCTATGTCACAACCAGCGGCATCCCTCAGCCCGCGCTGCTCAAAATGGCCAAGCTCGGCGCGGTAATCGATGATTGGATGCAAAGTGCGCAGGTGCAAATCAGCGCTGTACAGTGCTGGACATCCCTCGAGGAAAACCTCGGCGTGGTGCCGTGCACCGTAATGAGCATGATGAGCGATTCGCTGGTCTCAAGCGCTTGCGAAGTCGACGTCTGCGGCGTGCTGGGTATGCACGCGCTGCAACTTGCGTCGCAGACACCCAGCGCTTTGCTTGACTGGAACAACAACTACGGTAGCGATCCCAACAAAGCCGTGTGTTTCCACTGCAGCAATTTGCCGAAGCATTTCTTCAAAGATGTTCAGATGGATTTTCAAGCGATCATCGCCGGCACTGTTGGGAAGGAAAATACTTTCGGGACCTGCGTGGGGCGCGTCAAATCCGGCGCGATGAGCTACGCACGCTTCTCCACGGATGACTTGACCGGCAAGATTCGAGGATATGCCGGTGAAGGGCGCTTCACGGATGATCCACTGGAAACTTTCGGCGGGGCGGGCGTGGTGGAGATTCCTAATATGCAGAAACTTCTGCATTACATCTGCGAAAACGGATTCGAGCATCACGTGGCGGCGAATTTCTCTACGATCGCGCCTGTAATTCATGAGGCAACGACGCGGTATCTCGGCTGGGACATGTACGCGCACGCGTAAGCAAGCGATGCCGCGAGTGCAATCGAACTCGGACACCAATTCATGGCCATAGTGGCAGGCGTGGATTTTGGCACGCTTAGCGTGCGCGTTACGATCATTGACACACAGCGGGGGCGCCTTGGCTCAGGCGTTGCCGAATATCCACTGCATCGAAGGAAAGATGATCCCGACCACGCGACGCAGAATCATCACGACCACATGCGTGCGCTTGCGGAAGCCACCCGCAAGGCTACGGCCTTGGCGCGCACATCGGGAGATCAAATTGCAGCGCTCGCCATCGATACGACCGGCTCCAGCGTCATTCCTGTAGACGCAAAGCTACGGCCACTCGATGAGTATTATTTGTGGTGCGACCATCGCTCCTGGCGCGAAGCCGCGCTGATCACCGAGACGGCGCATCGCCAAAAATTGCAGGCGATTGATTGGTACGGTGGAACGTATTCCTCCGAGTGGGGATTTTCCAAGCTACTGCATTGGCTGCGCCACAATCCCGAGAAGCGGCAGCAATTCGCCAGCGCGTTTGAGCATTGCGACATGGTCGCGGCGGTCCTTTGCGGAATCGATGGTCCTGCCGAGGCGGTTCGTTCGATTTGCGCCATGGGGCACAAGTGGATGTGGAACGACTTGCTTGGAGGATTACCTGGAGAGGACTTCTTGGTGCAAGTTGACCCGCTGCTTAAAGGTGTTCGCGCGAAGCTGCAAGGCCAGTACGCGACAAGCGACAAGCTTGCAGGGCACCTTGCGCCAGAGTGGGCGGAGAGACTCGGGCTTCGCGCGGGCATTCCCATCCCGGTAGGCGCGTTCGATGCGCATTGGGACGCGGTCGGCGCCGGCGCGCGTACGGGCGACGTGGTGAACGTTGTCGGCACCTCAACCTGCATCATCGCTATGAGCGATGACACCCGCCTCATCCCAGGCGTGTGCGGAGTTGTCCCTGGCTCTGTGCATCCGCAAAAGACCGGGGTTGAAGCTGGACTCTCCGCAACCGGAGATATTTTCGAAGCCATCGCACGGCGGTCCAATAGCAGCGTGGCCGCGCTGTCGCAGGACCTTGGTTCGTATCGGGCCGGACAAACGGGGTTGCTCCGGCTGACGTGGGACAACGGCGACCGCACAGTGCTCGTCAATCCCGAACTCGGCGGAATCACGCTTGGGTGGCATCTGACGCATAGCGCGCAAGATGAATTGTTCGCGGCGATCGAGGGCACGGCTTTTCACACCCGAGTTATCCTGGAACGGATGGAAGAGCACGGCGTTCCCATACGACGCGTCATCAATGCCGGCGGCATCCCTCAGAAAAATGAAGCGCTCAACCGCGTTTACGCGAACGTGCTGAACAAGCCGGTGCTCATTCCGAAGACGGATGTCACGAGCCTGGGCTCGGCGATTTTCGCCGCGCTGGCAGCCGGCGCGTTCCGTTCATTGGAAGAAGCGCAGGCCGCGCTTTGCCCCGAGTATCGCGTGGTTGAACCGGACGCGCGGGCCGCCCATACGTATCAAGAGCTTTATGCTCTTTATCGGGAGCTTTACTTTGGTTTCGGCAAGTCCAACGCCTCTGCGATTTCCGTTGGTAGAATCCTGCCGACTTTGCGGAGCGTCGCTGCTTCGGCCCGAGGCAATGCATGATCCTGAAAGCGCTGCGTGAAGAAGTTTTGGAAGCCAATCTGGAATTAGTGCGCCGCGGACTGGTGCTTTACACGTTCGGTAATGCCAGTGGGATCGCGCGCGACGAAGGACTCGTTGTGATCAAGCCCAGCGGCGTACCGTACGACAAAATGAAGGCCGAAGATCTGGTTGTCACCAATCTCGATGGCAAAATCGTCGAGGGCTCGCTGCGCCCTTCTTCCGATCTCCCTACCCACTTAATTCTTTATCGTGAGTTCGCCTCGATTGGAGGCATCGCGCACACGCATTCGCGAGCGGCCACTTCCTGGGCCCAGGCGCAGCGCGAGATTCCTTGCTTCGGGACGACGCATGCCGACTACTTCCACGGACCTATCCCAGTTACGAAACCGCTGACGCCGGCACAGATTCGCGCAGACTATGAAGCAAACACAGGTCACGCCATCGTACGGCGCTTCGCGAAGCTCGATCCCCTACATCTGCCCGCGGTACTGGTCGCCGGACATGCCCCGTTTTGCTGGGGCGCCACACCCGCAGAAGCCGCGCATATTGCGGTCATCGTCGAAGAAATTGCAGCGATGGCGTCCCAGACCATCGCGGCCAATCCTAGGGCGCGCTGCATCTCGCAGCACCTGCATGATAAACATTTCCGTCGCAAACACGGTCGCGACGCCTATTACGGCCAGAATAAGTAGCGAACTTGGAAGAGCGCAGATTAGCGCGCCTCTTCACGGCATAAATTAAAGATTTTTGCTTTGCTGGAATGCCGGAAGCGTTTAGGATGCAAACCCTAATAACCCTGTGGAGGAAACATTGCGAATAGTTGCCCTGCTAGCCGTTGTCGCTCTGACGTTCACTTCTGCATTCGCTCAGAAGAAACCAAAAAAACCCACCGAAAGTGAGACAGAAAAGAAACAGGAGAGTTCACAACAGGCGCCGGTCGCGCAGAAGGATGAAGAAGAAGATAAGGGCCCATGGAAGGCGCTCACCTACCGCTTGGTCGGGCCGTTTCGCGGCGGACGTGTCCTCGCCGTATCCGGCGTCGTCGGCGAAGACAACACCTATTATTTCGGCGGCGTCGCGGGTGGTGTTTGGAAGACCACGGACGGCGGCCTTAATTGGAAGCCTATCTTCGACAAAGAGAAGGACGCCTCGCCCTCCATCGGCGCGCTCGCCGTTGCCGAATCCGATCCCAACGTCATCTATGTGGGCACGGGCGAGGCTTGCATCCGCGGCAACATCGTCGGTGGAAACGGTGTGTATAAATCCATTGACGCCGGCAAGACCTGGAAGTTTGTAGGGCTTGGCGACACACATGCGGTCGGACGCCTGATTGTGAACCCCAAAAATCCGGACGTGGCGTTCGTCGCTGCCCTGGGACATCCGTTCGGCGATAACGAAGAGCGTGGCGTTTTTCGCACCCGCGACGGCGGCAAGACATGGGAGAAGGTCTTATACAAGGACGCGAAAACCGGAGCCATTGACATCACCTTCGATCCGAGCAATTCCAATATTTTGTTTGCGGCTCTTTGGCAAGCCAGGCGCACTCCCTGGAGTATGGATAGCGGCGGCCCCGGAAGCGGCCTCTATCGCTCCGCCGATGGCGGCACGACTTGGAAGGAAATCAAAGCGCACGGCCTGCCCGAAACAGTTTTGGGCCGCATCGGCGTAACCGTTTCCGGCGCGAACCCAAACCGCATATGGGCTGTTGTAGAAGCGGAGAAAGGCGGCATTTACCGCTCCGATGACGGCGGCGAAAATTGGCAGCTTCTGACGGACGATCACCGCTTCCGCCAGCGCGCCTGGTATTACTCGCATATCTTCGCCGATCCGAAATTCGCAGACACCGTGTATATCTTAAATACTGGCGTCTACCGCTCGAACGACGGCGGTAAGACCTTCAACGTATTGCGCGTTCCCCATGGCGACAATCACGGCCTGTGGATCGATCCGACAAATCCAAAGCGCCTTATCAACGGCAACGACGGGGGCGCCACAATATCCACGGATGGAGCGCAAAGCTGGAGTAGTGTTTACAACCAGCCGACCGCGCAGTTCTATCACGTGACCACCGACAACCGCTTCCCTTACTATATTTACGGCGCGCAGCAGGACAACTCCACAGTCGGCATCGCCAGTGCTAGCCCCGACGGCGGCATTGACCGCCCGGATTGGTACGACGTCGGCGGCGGGGAGAGTGGTTATATCGCTCCCGACCCCAACGATGCACAAATCGTATATGCAGGGTCTTACGGCGGTGAAATCACGCGATACGATCACCACACTGGCCAAATGCAGGCGATCAATCCCTGGCCGGTCAATCCCATCGGCTGGGCGGCTGCGGACGTGAAGCATCGCTTTCAGTGGACCGAGCCGATTGTATTTTCTCCGCATGACCCGAAGACCCTCTATTTCGCAGGAGAGGTTCTGTTCAAGACCACGGATGCCGGCATGAGCTGGAGCATCATCAGCCCCGATTTGACGAAAAACGATAAGCAAAAGCAGCAAGCCTCCGGCGGACCCATAACAAAAGACAACACCGGCGTCGAGGTCTACGACACCATTTTTTCCGTAGTGGAATCGCCGGCACAAAAAGATTTGATCTGGGCGGGAACCGATGACGGTCTGATGCACATAACGCGCGACGCCGGCCAACACTGGGACAACATCACCCCCAAGGCGATGCCGGATTGGGGCACCGTGAGCGCGATTGAAGCTTCACCGACGGATGCCGGCACAGCGTACATTGCTGTTGAACGCCACAAAATGGATGATTTTGCGCCGTACGTTTTCAAAACCACTGATTTCGGGAAGACATGGACCAAGCTCGTGAACGGCCTTCCCGCGAAGGCTTATGTTCATGCCGTCCGCGTCGATCCCCGGCAGGACGGCTTGCTCTTTGCGGGCACGGAAGCCGGCGTGTTCGTTTCCTTCAACGATGGCGAGCAATGGCAGCCGTTGCAGTTGAACCTGCCACTTTCGCCGGTGAACGATCTCCTTGTGAAGAATAGTGATTTGATTGTGGCCACGCACGGTCGCAGCTTTTGGGTACTCGACGACATCACGCCACTCGAACAGTACAGCCAAGACGTGACGCAAGATGCCGCTCATTTATTCACGCCCGCTGCCGCGAGTCACACGCTTTTCCGCGGCTCCTTTTTTGGCAGGAGCGCCAATACCGGACAAAATCCTCCTGCCGGTGCGGTAATCGATTATTGGCTCAAGAGTTCGCTGAAGAAGCCGGATGAAAAGAAAGAGTCCGAGAAGAAAAGTGGCCAGAAAGAGCAGGCGCAAAGCGCCGGAGCAAAGGAAGGCGCAGCAAAATCCGATGCCAAATCCGACGACAGCGAACCTCCCCAGATTACGCTCGACATTCTCGACGCCTCCGGCAAAGTCATTCGCCACTTCCCCAAGAAAGAGGAGGACGGAGAACAGGATGAAGGCTTCGGTGCGCCAGATCACACTGCAGGTAAGCTTCCTGCCGAAGGCGGACTGAATCGGTTCGTCTGGGACCTCGACTACGAAGGTGCTACGAAAGTGCCGCACGCGCCGCTCTGGGGGGGCAGCACCGGCGGGCCGCGCGCACTACCTGGGACGTACCAAGTGAAGCTCACGGTCCTCGGCAAGAGCTACACTGCGCAGCTTGAAATCAAAGCTGACCCGCGTCTGGCGGTCACACAAGCTGATCTGGAAAAGCAGTTCGCGCTTTTGATTAAAATTCGCGACAAGGTCACAGAAACCGACGATACCATTAATCAAATCCGCGATTTGCGCGAACAAATGAACGCCATCAACAAGCGATTGAAAAACGATCCACGAGCGAAAGCAATTGCCGATGCTGGCAAATCGCTGGACAAAAAAATGGCCGAAGTCGAGGAGGCGCTGATCCAGACTAAGGCAAAAAGCGGCCAGGATGTTTTGAATTTCCCGGTTCGCTTGAACAATCACCTTGTCGCGCTAGGTGGCGTCGTGGGCAGCGCTGACACGGCCCCTACAAAGCAGTCCTATGAAGTTTTTGACATGCTCGGCAAAGCTATCGATGAACAACTGACGAAGTGGAAAGCCATCGTTTCCACGGACGTGAAATCGTACGACGACTTGGTAAGGCAGCAGGAAGTTCCGGCCTTGATTGTGAAACCAGCAACGGAGACGCGCTGAGTGCGTCTCCGGAGGTCTGTAAGAACCTTTCTTCGGCTACTTTGCCGAAGGGCGGCGGGCCCCAATCAAATCGATTCGCCACGATCGACACTTGTTCTAAAGGAAAGGCCTTGGACCATCCTCTGCCATTGCCCCTGAGTTCTCACGGAAAACCTGCGGACTCGTTCGCCGCCGCCGCTGATCTCGAATCTGAGTTGAAGCGCACTGTGCAGGGAGAGGTGCGCTTCGATCGCGGCAGCCGCGCCCTCTACGCTACAGACGCGTCAAATTATCGCCAGATTCCCATCGGATTAGTCGTGCCACGCGACGAGCAGGATGTCGTGGCGACGGTGGCGGCGTGCCGTAAGTTCGGAGCGCCAGTGCTACCGCGCGGCGCGGGCACAAGCCTCGCCGGCCAGTGCTGCAACGTTGCGGTAGTGCTGGATTTCACCAAGTACATGAACCGAATCCTGGAAATCAATCCAGCCGAACAATTCGCCCGCGTTCAGCCCGGCCTCGTTTTGGATACCCTGCGCAACCGCGCGGAAGTCCACCAGCTTACGTTTGCGCCGGACCCCTCCACGCACAACCGTTGCACTATCGGCGGAATGATCGGAAACAATTCGTGCGGCACCCATTCGCTGATGGGCGGAAAAACTGTCGACAACATCGAAGAGCTTCGAATTTTGCTCTACGACGGTTCTCAGATGACCGTGGGCGCAACGAGCGATAGCGACCTTCAAGCGATTATCGCGCATGGCGGACGGCGTGGAGAAGTCTACGGCACGCTGCGCAAAATCCGCGACGAACACGCGGACCTGATCCGCGCTCGCTTTCCGACAATTCCCAGACGTGTTTCCGGCTACAACCTCGATGAACTGTTGCCGGAACGCGGCTTCCACGTCGCCCGCGCACTCGTCGGCACGGAAGGTACGTGCGCCGTCGTGCTGGAAGCAAAACTAAAGCTGATTCACAGCCCGCAGCATCGCGTGCTCGTCGGATTGGGATACGAAGACGCATTTTACGCCGCGGACCATGTTCCGGAAATTCTCCAGTTCGGCCCGATAGGCCTCGAAGGCTTTGAAGGAAGCATCATCGACGGGCTCCGGAAAAAGGGCGCACCAAATCTAGAGCTGTTGCCCCCGGGCGGCGGCTTCTTGCTCGTGGAATTCGGCGCGGATGACGCTGGGGAAGCAGACGACTCCGCAAAGAAAATGCTGCAGCGCCTGAAGAGTTCCAGCGGCCAGCCTGGTATGCGTTTGTATTCGACGACCGAAGCGAAGGCCGTGTGGCAGATTCGTGAGGCCGGCCCGCGCGCAGCAGCATTTGCTCCCGGCGCGCCCGCGGAATGGGAAGGCTGGGACGATGCTGCTGTGCCCCCGGAAAAATTGGGCGGCTACTTGCGCGATATTCGCACGCTGATGAACGAATACCAATATCGGGGAGCTTTCTACGGGCATTTCGGGCACGGCTGTGTGCACATGCGTGTCACATTTGATCTCGAAAGCGAAACGGGCATTCGCAAGTATGCCGAGTTCATCGACCGCGCCGCCGACTTAGTAGTCTCATACGGAGGCTCACTTTCCGGCGAGCACGGTGACGGACAGTCGCGTGCGGCTCTCCTTCCAAAAATGTTTGGCAAGGAACTGGTGCAGGCATTCGCGACCTTTAAACGTGCTTGGGACCCGGGTAACAAACTTAACCCTCACAAAGTGGTGGACGCGCATCTGCCCACAGAAAATCTGAGGCTCGGCGCGGATTATCGTCCACTGAACCCGGAGACCCATTTCCAATTTCCCGACGATGGCGGCTCGTTCGCGAACGCCAGCCTGCGGTGCATCGGGCTTGGAGCGTGCCGGAAGAGCGAAGGCGGTACCATGTGCCCAAGTTACATGGCCACGCGAGAAGAGGAAGACAGTACGCGTGGGCGCGCGCACCTTCTCTTTGAACTGCTCCAGGGCGAAGTGCTGCGCGACGGCTGGAAAGACGAGCACGTCAAAAAGTCTCTCGATTTGTGTCTCTCGTGTAAAGCGTGCAAATCCGAGTGCCCGGCGAACGTCGATGTTGCTACTTACAGGGCGGAATTCCTTTCTCACTACTACGAAAGCAACCGGCGGCCGCTGCGGGCGCACGCGTTTGGAAAAATCAATCGATGGGCGCGACTTGCATCGGCGGCGCCAGGAATCGCCAATTTTTTCAGTCATGCCGCAGGATCGCGACACCTGCTTGGATTGATTCTAGGGCTCGCACCGCAACGTCAAATACCGTCGTTTGCACGCCGAAGTTTTCTACAGTGGGCAAACGGGCAACGGCACTCACTTTTTGAGAAGAAGAGCCACGCGCAAAAGGGCGATGTTTTGCTATGGGTAGACACCTTCAACAATTATTTCCATCCGGAGACAAGCCGCGCCGCTCTCGAAGTACTCGAGCAGGCGGGTTTTACGGTCAGGTGCTCACCCAAGGTTTTGTGTTGCGGACGGCCTTTGTATGACTTCGGAATGTTGAGTGAGGCCAAGCACTACCTGGAAAGAATCATGCATGCTCTTAATGCGGAAATCGACGCCGGGTTGCCAATTGTTGTACTCGAGCCGAGCTGCGCTTCCGTCTTTCGGGACGAGTTGCACAATCTGTTCCCGCGCGACGCGCGAGCACAGCGACTACGGCAGCAAACGTTTTTGCTAAGCGAGTTCCTGCAAAATCATTCGCCCGGATATGCACCTCCGAAACTCCTGGCAAAGATTCTCTTGCACGGCCATTGTCATCACAAAGCGCTCATGAAAATGGGCGATGAAGAATTACTGCTGCGTCGCATGGGAGCGGACCTGGAACGCCCGGATAGCGGCTGCTGCGGAATGGCCGGACCGTTCGGGTTCGAACGAGATAAGTACGCCATCGCGCAAGCGGTAGGCGAGCGTGTCTTGCTGCCCGCGGTGCGAAGCGCCGCGCCTGAAACATTAATCGTTGCGGATGGCTTTAGTTGCCGCGAGCAGATCAGGCAAAGCACCGGCCGAACGGCGATGCATCTCGCAGACGTACTCCACTTCGCTTTGCAGCGCGAAAGGCCGTTGCACTGAGGCAGCGCAATCCTTCAACATGCCTTGATGCGGTAGGTTCCGCACGCTTACGGCTTAGGGCCGTACTTGGTGACGGCCGCCACGAGCAGCCATTGTTTCAGCACGCTGAGAAGTTGCGGGCGGACCTCGCGGAACGTAACGCCAACGCCGAGATTCGGTTGCGAGTACACAATCACTCCGCTTGACTCGAAGAATTTTCCCTCGCAATAAATCTTGATCTTAATCTGCGCATCCTTGGGCAAAGGGTTAGGCATGTCCAAGTAGCAGCCATGAAGACTAAGCTCGGTCACGCGAGTAGAGATGCTTGCCTGGGATGATTGATCGACCACCTCAGCGGTAGCGATGAACGGATAGCGGGGCGTGCGGCGACGCTCGTCTCCCACGGGGGCCTCTCCGGAAAGCAGTTGCGGGAATTGTATCGCTACAGGCGTGGAAAAGATATTAGCAGACTGCCCGATTGAGGTTCGAAGCAGAGATGCTATGCGTCCACGATTTGGGGATTAGACCAGATCAGACTGAAGCTTTACCGCATGATTGCCAATCTGTTCGCCGATCGGCAAAACGGCGCGCACGATTGTGCCTTCGGGGCTTGAGCTAATCTCGAATTGCCCGCCCAGTTCTCGGACGCGTTCCCGCATTCCCGTGATTCCCACGCCCATTACCGGATCAGAACCGTTCTGAGAGCTCACTCCCCGGCCGCGATCGCTGACTTCCAAGATGACGCCGGTATCTTCGGGAAGAATCTTCACTTTCGCGACCTTGCTTCCAGAGTGCCGGTGAACGTTGGTCAGGCACTCCTGCAAAACGCGAAACACCGCAAGCTCCACTTGGTCTGGGAGCTTGGAAATATCGGAAGGCATGTCGAGATCGATTTGAATACCGCTGCGTTCGGAAAAACTATTCAGGTACCAAGGAACGACGGCCTGCAATCCAATTTCGTCGAGCAATGGAGGATGAAGTAGGTGTGAAATCACACGAATCTCGCGCATCGACCGCTCCAAAAGAGTAATCGCCTCGGTCAACGCGGATTTTTGAAGAGTCGAGAGCGCTGCGTCCGTCGTTTCGATCATTTCCAGATTCATCTTGATAGCCGCCAAGTACTGCCCCTGACTGTCGTGCAACTCTCG
Organism: Candidatus Acidiferrum typicum; assembly: GCA_025463055.1. Lineage (GTDB taxonomy): Bacteria > Acidobacteriota > Terriglobia > Acidiferrales > UBA7541 > Acidiferrum > Acidiferrum typicum_A. Next base: position 5,590 of record JAOAPV010000038.1, on the reverse strand, counting down.
ACCAAGCCTTCTCCGTTCTTCATCTCGAATCGCGACTATGCGAGAGGATAAGTGGCGCAGCTCTCGGTTCGCCTCGTGCAATTGCTGCGTTTGCTCCGCGATACGCTGCTCGGCTCTCTTCCTTTCGCTGATATCACGAATCGCGCTCGTTATTAAGAGTCCTTCTTCGGTCTGCAACGGGCTCGAACTGATTTCCGAGGGGAATGTCGAGCGATCCTTACAAACGGACGACAGCTCTCCAACGTGATAACTGTTCAGCGTCCAAGACGGAACCACAACGCGAATGTTTTTTCCGAGCAACTCCTCCCGGCTGTAGCCAAACATGTCATCCGCACGGGAATTCGCCAGGACGATTTCGCCTTCCGCGGTAGTGATGAGCATGGCGTCCGGCGCGGCTTCTAACAGAGACCGAAATTTCAGCTCCGCCTTGGCCAAAATCTCCGCTTGGCGACGCTGGCGTTGCGCGCTGCGGCTGAGCTCCACGAAAACGGCCACTTTGGAGCGAAGTATTTCCGGCACGATGGGCTTGAACAGGAAATCGACAGCGCCCAGATCATAGCCGCGAAACAGATGCTCTTCGTTGCGATACGCAGTCAAAAATAGAATGGGAGTATGCTGGCTCCGTTTGCGAGAGCGAATCAACTCGGCGGTTTCGAACCCATCCATGTCGGGCATTTTGACGTCCAACAAGATGGCCGCGAAATCACTCTCAAGCAGATAGCGCAAAGCCTCGGTGCCAGACCGCGCCGATACCAATTCTTCATTCAGCGTGTCTAGCGCGGCCTCGATCGACACCAGGTTGTCCGGGTTATCATCCACAAGAAGAATCTTCACCTTCTCCGGGGCGATCGCTTCTTCCCGTTGCCCGCCGGAGCTGGACGAGCCTGCACCAAAGCCGCCGGGCATTTGTCGCGACGGAGTGCTCATACCGCCGCCCCTGACGAGACGTGGTGCGGTATGCGCTCCGAGCGGCGCGAAATCCAAACACGCATGACCGCAAAAAGCTGCTCGAGGTCCACAGGCTTTGTGACGTAATCAGATGCCCCAGCCTCCAGGCACTTGTCGCGATCGCCCTTCATCGCCTTAGCGGTCAGCGCAATAATCGGCAGATTCTGGAACGCGGGAACCTTGCGGATTGCCTGCGTGGTTTCATATCCATCCATTTCGGGCATCATGATATCCATCAGAATGATGTCCACGTCCGGCGTCTTGCGCAGCAACTCAATGCCTGCACGGCCATTTTCCGCATGCAGCACCTTGATGTCATGGTGCTCGAGGAGACTGGTCAACGCGAAAATGTTTCGCAGGTCGTCGTCGATGACCAGCACCTTCTTGTTCGCCAGCGCCGAATCGTTCTTGCGCATTTCCGCAAGGATTTGGCGCTGCTGGTCAGAGAGCACTGATTCCGGCCGATGAAGCAAAAGTACCGTTTCATCGAGCAGGCGTTCTAAAGAAGACGCGTGCCGGATGACGCCGGATTGAGAAACGTCGCTTAGATCGACTTCATCGCCATTATTCGTTGTGTCCCCGAAAAGAATGATGGGAGGCTTGCTTTTCTTGTGCACGTCCTGCACGAAACCGAGGACGCCCATATCCTGCACAGGCAGTTCCAAAATGATCGCATCCGCGCGGTCGTTTTCGAGAAGAGACAAAGCCTCGTCTGGACTGGCGGCGGTCATGATTTCAATGTCGTTGCCGCCGACGATCGCCTTCAAATCATCGCTGTGGGCAGCATTCCCCACAATCAGCAACTTTTTAATGGCCCTGTCCATAGAGTGCTGAATCGCACTGAAAGCTTCGTCGATTGAGCCACCGCCCACCGACTTTTGCAAGTAGGTCATCGCTCCCAGCGCTAGCCCACGCCGGCGATTGTCGTCGCCAGAAATCACGTGAACAGGAATGTGGCGAGTGGCTGGATCGTGTTTTAGACGATCCAGGATGGTCCAGCCCACCATGTCCGGCAGTGAAATGTCCAACGTCACCGCGCCGGGCTTGAATTCCCTCGCGAGAGAGAGTGCCGTTGCGCCGCGCAGGGCTACAACCGCTTTCAGATTGTTGCTTCGCGCCATATCAACGAGGATACGCGCGAAGGTGACGTCGTCCTCGATGATCAGCAACACCGAATCACCCGGCTTGATATTGCCCCGGTCATCTTCTACGACAAGGTCCTCCGCAAGTATTTCCGTCACGCCTATGCGTGGCGGTGAGAGGCTCGCAACCGTGTTTTCTTCCACGGTTGAGATAGGAGCCAACGTGTCGCTGGAAGGCTGGATTCGCGGCAGCTCCGCAACCTTCGCTTGCATTGTGCTGACGTACACCTGCGGCAGGTAGAGGGTAAACGTGCTCCCAACCCCAGGCGCGCTCTCCAATCGGATTTCGCCGCCCAGCAACCTTGCCAGTTCACGGCTGATGGAAAGGCCCAGGCCGGTCCCGCCGTATTTGCGGCTCGTGGTTCCGTCCGCCTGTTGAAATGCCTCAAAGATGATGCGCTGCTTCTCTTGCGGAATGCCGATTCCCGTGTCAGTCACGGAGAAGGCCACAACGCTCTTGATGCGGCTAAGAATCGGGTGCGTAGTGCGCCACCCCGCGGCGGGCCGCGAGATCTTCAGCCGTACTGTACCGTGCTCGGTAAACTTCAGCGCGTTCGACAAAAGATTCTTCAGTACCTGCTGCAAACGCTTCGTGTCCGTGTGAATCGTGTCGCCAAGCGTCGGATCGAGCTCGATCGTGAAGTCGAGCCCTTTGCCTTCGGCCACGTGGCGGAATGTCCGTGAGCAGTAGTCCTGAAGCTGCATCAATTGGACCGGGCCGAGTTCGACGTCCATCTTGCCGGACTCAATCTTGGACAGGTCGAGAATGTCGTTGATCAGTGCGAGAAGGTCCGTGCCGGACGAGTGAATCGTCTCCGCGAATTTCACTTGCTTCGAGAGCAGGTTCTTCTCAGAGTTTTCCGCGAGCATTTTGGCAAGGATCAGGAGGTTGTTGAGCGGTGTGCGCAGCTCGTGACTCATGTTGGCAAGGAATTCGCTCTTGTACTTGGACGTGAGCGCGAGCTGTTCGGCCTTTTCTTCCAACTGTTGCTTGGCCTGTTCGACTTCGCGGTTCTTAGTTTCGACTTCCGTCTTCTGTTCGGCCAGTAGCTGCGCCTTCTCTTGCAGCTCCGCGTTGGTCTGCTGCAATTGCAACTGCTGGCTTTGCAGCTTTTCCGCCAGCGCTTGGGATTGCTTCAGCAATTCTTCGGTACGCATTGTGGCCGCGATGGTGTTGAGCACGATGCCGATCGACTCGGTTAGCAGGTCAAGGAATGCAAGGTGCACATCACTAAACTGGCTGAATGATGCGAGCTCGATAACCGCGCGCGCTTCGCCTTCGAATAGCACCGGCAAAACCACGATGCTGGCCGGAGCTGCGCCTCCCAAACTCGAATTAACGCGAATGTAGTCGTTGGGAACGCTCGTGACCAGGATGCGCTCCTTCTCCAGAGCACATTGGCCCACGAGCCCTTGTCCGATACGGAACTGCTTGGGCACGCCGTTTTCTTCCGTGAACGCGTAGCCCGACAAGAACTTGAGCGTGGTTTCCATTTCGCTGCTTTCCGTCAGATAAAAGGCGCCGTGCTGCGCGCCGACGAGCGGCGTCAGTTCCGATAGCAGCAACTTCGCCACCGTCAGCAAGTCGCGCTGGCCTTGCATCATGCCGGTGAACTTCGCAATGTTGGTCTTGAGCCAGTCCTGATCGGTGTTCTTGCGAATGGTTTCCGCCAGGTTCGCGATCATCTGGTTGATCGTGTCTTTCAGGGTTTCGACTTCGCCCTGTGCTTCCACCGCGATGGATCGCGTCAAGTCTCCCTTGGTCACGGCGATGGCGACGTCGGCAATCGCGCGCACCTGGGTTGTCAGGTTGGCGGCAAGCTGGTTCACGTTGTCGGTCAAGTCGCGCCAGATACCCGCGGCGCCTGGCACGCGAGCCTGGCCGCCGAGTTTCCCTTCAATACCGACCTCGCGCGCCACGGTGGACACCTGATCGGCAAACACCGCCAGCGTATCGATCATGGCGTTGATCGTGTCGGCGAGTTCGGCGATTTCGCCCTTCGTTTCGAGTACGAGCTTTCTCTTAAGGTCACCGTTCGCGACCGCCGTCACAACTTTAGCGATACCGCGAACCTGCGTGGTCAGGTTGGCGGCCATCAGGTTTACGTTGTCAGTCAAGTCCTTCCACGTGCCGGCCACGCCGCGCACGTCTGCCTGTCCGCCAAGCTTTCCGTCGGTTCCAACTTCACGTGCCACGCGCGTAACTTCCGAGGCGAACGAGTTGAGCTGGTCCACCATGATGTTGATGGTGTTCTTCAACTCCAAAATTTCGCCGCGCGCATCCACCGTGATCTTTGTCGAAAGGTCGCCTTTAGCTACGGCCGTAGTTACCTGCGCGATGTTGCGGACCTGCGCAGTGAGGTTGCTAGCCATGGAGTTCACCGATTCGGTGAGGTCCTTCCACGTGCCGCCCACGCCGCGTACCACCGCCTGACCGCCGAGTTTCCCTTCCGTTCCGACTTCGCGCGCCACGCGCGTAACTTCACCCGCGAACGCGTTCAGCTGGTCCACCATGACGTTAATGGTGTTTTTCAACTCCAAAATTTCGCCGCGCACGTCCACCGTGATCTTGCGTCCGAGATCGCCCTTCGCCACTGCCGTCGTGACTTCCGCAATATTACGCACCTGCGCAGTCAAGTTTCCGGCCATCGAGTTCACGGACTCGGTGAGGTCCTTCCACACACCGGCGACGCCCTTAACGTCGGCTTGTCCGCCAAGTTTTCCGTCGGTTCCGACTTCGCGCGCCACGCGGGTCACTTCCGAGGCAAATGAGTTGAGCTGATCCACCATGATGTTGATGGTGTTCTTCAACTCCAAAATTTCGCCGCGCGCATCTACCGTGATCTTCGTCGAAAGGTCGCCCTTGGCCACGGCCGTCGTTACCTGCGCGATGTTGCGGACCTGGTTCGTCAAGTTGCCGGCCATGGAGTTCACCGATTCGGTGAGATCCTTCCACGTGCCGCCCACGCCGCGTACCACCGCCTGACCGCCGAGTTTCCCTTCCGTACCCACTTCGCGGGCCACGCGCGTCACTTCGCCCGCGAACGCGTTCAACTGGTCCACCATGACGTTAATTGTGTTCTTTAACTCCAAAATCTCGCCGCGCACGTCCACCGTAATCTTGCGGCTCAAGTCTCCGTTCGCCACGGCCGTCGTAACTTCCGCAATGTTTCTTACCTGCGCCGTAAGGTTGCCGCCCATCGAGTTCACAGACTCGGTCAAGTCTCTCCACACGCCGCCAACGCCCTTCACTTCCGCCTGTCCGCCAAGCTTTCCTTCCGTGCCAACTTCGCGAGCCACGCGCGTCACTTCACCCGCGAACGCGTTTAGCTGGTCCACCATCGTGTTGATGGTGTTCTTCAACTCCAAAATTTCGCCGCGCACGTCCACCGTAATCTTCCGTCCGAGATCGCCCTTCGCCACCGCCGTCGTAACTTCCGCAATGTTGCGTACCTGTGCCGTGAGGGTGCCGGCCATGGAGTTCACAGACTCCGTAAGAT
>JAOAPV010000055.1 GCA_025463055.1 Candidatus Acidiferrum typicum | reverse complement strand
GTTATCTATTTCTGACGCGGGAAATCCAGGAAGCGCTGGCGGGCCTCGCCTATGGCATTAAAAATCGGAAAGGGTTCATCCTGCTCACGGGTGAAGTGGGCACGGGCAAGACGACGCTGCTCAACCGCTTGCTCGATTGGCTGAATCTCGAGGGTGTGGCCACCGCCTACATTTTCAACTCTCAGCTCGATACAAACCAGCTCTTCGACTTCATGATGGCTGACTTCGGCATTCCATGTGAGAGCCGTGACAAAAGCCACGTGCTGATGCGGCTTAATCACTGGCTTTTGCAACGCTATCGCGATCGCAAGACTTCTGTCTTAATCGTCGATGAGGCACAGAATCTCTCTTTCGAGGTGCTTGAGGAAATTCGTCTCCTCACTAATTTCGAAACATCAAGCGAAAAGCTGCTGCAAATTGTGCTTTCCGGTCAGCCTGAGCTTGAGGAAAAGTTGCGCGATCCGCGGCTTCGTCAGTTGCGCCAGCGCATCACCATGCGGTGCCGAACTCAGCCTCTCTCGTTCGAAGAAATGACAGGATACATAAACGAACGGCTTCGTATCGGCGGCGCTAACGGAACTCCCATTTTTTCACCGGAGGCTGTGGAAGCTATTTACAAGTACTCCCGGGGCATTCCTCGCGTCGCAAACCTGCTCTGTGAGAATTCGCTTATCAATTCTTTCGTCGATCAAGTGAAACCTGTTCCGCCGGCCGTCGTGCATGAAGCTGCACATGAATTTGAGCTCGATGAGCTCGATCCCATGGCTCGGCCCGTCGTTCGTAACGGTGAGGACCCCTCAGAGAGGGTGGAAGGGCTGTTGCGCAGCTTGAATCACCTTTTAGAAGAAATGGGTCGCAATAATTCAGTATCCAGCGGAGTACACGAAAGGAAGCCATGAGCAGGATTCACGAAGCTTTAAAGCGCGCTGAGCAACAAAGGACCGTACCACTGGAGGTACCTCCTCCGATACTGCCCGAGGTCCAGACCCGTGTCGCGGAGTCGCCCACGATTCCTCCTCCGGCACTACTGGACCCTCTCGTCCACTCAGAGCCCTTGATCCATTCCGAGATCGATACTAAGACGAGAGCGGCCGAATTTCTTCGCTTCGACGACATATGGACGCACTGTGCGAATCCTGGCTGGCGCTTGGATCCCGAGCGCACTGTCTTTGCAGATCCCACTGCTCCGCCCGCAGTCCGAGAACAATTCCGAACCTTGCGCTCGCGTCTGTACCAAGTTCGCGACAAGCAGCCACTGCGTAGTATCCTCATCACGAGTTCCTTGCCCGGAGAAGGCAAGACTTTCGTCGCCAATAATCTTGCGCATGCGTTGGCACGGCAGCAAAATTGCCGAGTCCTCTTGATTGATGCCGATTTGCGCCGGCCTGATCTCCATCCTAGTTTCCGTGCACCGAATTCCCCTGGCCTCGCTGAATACCTGAAGGGGGAAGCGACCGAAATGACGGTCATTCAACGAGGTTTGCCTGAATATCTGTGTTTTATTCCCGGAGGCACGAAGTCAGAAAATCCGGCAGAATTGCTCGCAAATGGCCGGCTAAAATCTCTATTGCAAACGATCGGCCCTGTCTTCGATTGGGTGATTCTGGACTCGCCTCCTACGCTGCCCGTTTCGGACGCGCTGATGTTAGCCGAATTGTGCGATGGTGTTCTAACGGTCGTTCGCGCGGCGCAAACGGGATTCGATAGTGCGCAGAAGTCTTGCCAGCAGCTTCGCGAAAAGAATTTGCTCGGCGTCGCTCTAAATTGCGCCGACGACGCTGCCGCATATGGCTCCTACTATAACGAAGAGCTAAAGACCGGGGTCGCCAACTAGGACCGTCGAAATCTCCAGTAGTCATGGACAATTCACCATCCGAACTCGTTGAAAATGACTCTATGGGTGTGCGTGCGTTGAACAGATATCCGGTACAGCAGTTCCCTTGTTGGGCTTACGGGAAGCACGGTATGGGTACTTACCGTGCGTCGTGCTACATAGATTGAGAAAGAATCGTTTAACTTAACGACCGATAGTGCGTTAGGTAGCGAGTGAAAAACGGAAATGGGGAAAGTCCTTCTGGGACTTTTAGGGCGGTAGCTTGTCACAAACACAAACTCAAGAAATTGCGAGCTGCATGCAAGGTGAAGGCGATGCTTCCGCCGAGTTCACCGAAGTCCAGTATCCTTGGTTCGCCCTCCAAGTTCGAATGCGCCATGAGACTGGCGTCGCGGACCACCTCCAAGGTAAGGGATATGAATGGTTCCTGCCACTTTATAAGGCTCAGCGCCGTTGGTCAGACCGAGTAAAGGAAGTTCAGGCACCCCTTTTTCCTGGCTACCTTTTCTGCAGATTTAATCCCCACGATCGTCTACCCATTTTGAAGACACCAGGGGTCACCCAAATCGTTGGCTATAACCATGTCCCTGTGCCAGTGGACGAGCAAGAAATCCAGGCGATTCGTACGCTCGTTGCTTCGGGGGTGTCGAATTTTCCGTGCCCCTATCTTGAGGTTGGCAGCAAGGTCCGGATTGAAGCCGGAGCGCTGCGAGGATTAGAGGGCATCTTGATGGACTTGAAGGGCAAACGAAGGCTCGTATTATCGATAACACTCCTTCAACGCTCTGTTGCAGTGGAGATCGACTCTGACGCAGTCAGCGTCGTGCAGGCGCTTCAGGGCGCCCGCTCCTAAGACTTCCCAGCCAGACCCAGAGACCCCAACGATGTCTTTATTTTCTAGAGTGCTAGACGCAACCTTAAGCCCGGAATCAAAAGCATCCAAAGCCGAGGAGAAACTTGACGCTGTTGGCGAGGTCGCCAGCGGTGTCGTAAAGCCTCTGCCAGAAAGCGCGTTTCGCCGACTCTTATGTCACGAGCGGAAACGGTCCGAGCGCTCGCGGAAAAGTTTTGTGCTGATGCTCGTGCAGCGCAAAACTCCAAAACCGCACGATGAAACACCTGCCTTGGAACGGATTGTTAAACCGCTTGCGGGACTGATTCGCGAAACGGATACGCTCGGATGGTTTGAGTCGAACGGCATTCTCGGTGTCATCTTTAGTGAACTAGGCGACGCCGAACTCAGTGCCGCGGTTGAGAGCATTGAATCCAAGACGCGTACTGCTTTTCACCGCGCGCTTAATGACAATCAAGTGGAAGCCCTTCAAATTTCCTTCTACTCATACCCTCGAAGCTGGAAAGGCGGTGGGTATGCACTTCTGGACCCGATCCTCTATCCGGATCTTGTCGACCTGGAACGTAGCAAGCGAGCATCTCTCCTTCTAAAGCGTCTCATCGATATCGCCGGCAGTTCCCTTGCGCTGATCTTTCTCGCGCCGGTGTTTGCCATTCTGGCTGTGCTTATCAAGCTTACTTCCAAGGGGCCGGTCTTCTTCCGGCAGCAGCGTCTCGGTCAATTTCAGGTGCCATTTGCATTTCTGAAGTTTCGGTCGATGCATGTGGCTACCGATGCCGAAATTCACAGAGAGTATGTGAAAAACTTTATTGCCGGCCGCGCAGAGCCAAACGTGTCGAACGGCCGCAATCGGCGCGTCTACAAGCTCACGAACGATCCCCGGGTAACCTGGATTGGCAAGTTCATGCGCCGCACGAGCTTGGACGAGATTCCACAATTTTGGAACGTTTTGATGGGTCAGATGTCCCTTGTCGGTCCACGGCCACCTATTGGCTATGAAATCGAGGCGTATGACGTCTGGCACCGCCGGCGCTTGCTGGAAGCCAAGCCAGGCATCACTGGACTTTGGCAAGTGCACGGTCGCAGCAGGACTACTTTCGACGATATGGTCCGCTTGGACCTTCGCTACTCGCGAATGTGCTCGCCCATTTTCGATTTGAAGATTCTTCTGCAGACTCCCCGCGCAGTATTTTCGGGAGACGGCGCGTACTGAAAGGCACGCGCAGCTCTCGCAGTTTTCCTGCTTTAAAACGGAGCCACCCATGCCCTCCGCCATGCTTTCGCAACATAAACCCGCAGTTCAAGGTGAATGTGGATGGCTACTAGCTTCACAGTTGGAACTTCGCCAAATCTTCCATTAGGCCCGGGCTTTAGTAGGGATGTAATCCGTGTGGGAGTAATTGGCTATGGTTACTGGGGCCCGAACATCGTCCGCAATTTTCAAGGTCACGAAAAGGCCGACGTCGTCGCGGTGTGTGACAAGAATCCCAAGTCGCTAGCCCGAGTGCGTCGCGCTCATCCGGAAGTGCCCGTGACTTCTGACCAAATGGAAGTGCTCACCAGCACGCAAGTGGATGTTGTGGCTGTCGTCACTCCCGTTTGGACCCACTTTGAGCTTGCGAAACTCGCGCTTGAGAACGGCAAGCACGTATTTGTCGAGAAGCCATTCACTTGTACTACAGCGCAAGCTGAACAGTTAATTGAACTGGCCGATCGTAAGAACCTGAAGATTATGGTCGACCACACGTTCCTTTTTACAGGAGCAGTAAAAAGGATCAAGCAGTTAGTCGACGACGGCACCCTCGGGGCTCTCTACTATTACGACTCGACACGCGTAAATCTTGGCCTCTTTCAGCATGACTGCAACGTGATTTGGGACCTGGCCCCCCACGATTTGTCCATCATGGACCACCTCATCATGGCCAAGCCAGAAGCGGTGGTCGCAACGGGCGCCAACCATCTTAACGGCCACGCGGACGTAGCTTTCCTTACCATCTATTATCCAAATAACTTAATTGCGCATATCAATGTCAATTGGCTTTCCCCCGTCAAAGTCCGCACCACTTTGCTGGGCGGCGAGAAGAAAATGTTGGTTTGGAATGACCTGGAAGCCGACGAGAAGCTCAAAGTTTATGATCGCGGAGTGCAGATGATGAGCGGTGAGGCCGTGTACCAGCAGCTCGTCAGCTACCGAACCGGTGACATGTGGTCACCCAACATCGAGCAGATAGAAGCTTTGAAAGTGGAAGCTTCCTACTTCATTGACTGCATTCGCAATAACAAGCGGCCTTTCAATGACGGCGAGGCAGGACTGCGCATAGTGCGAATGCTGGAAGCCGCCGACGAGTCCCTCAAGCAAAAGGGAAGAGTTGTTCAGGTATAACCTCAGGCTCAGCACCCCGGGAACCGAAAAAAATGAAGCTTTCCGTCGTAATCATCTGCTGGAATGATCTCCGTGTTATCCGCGATTGCTTGCGTTCCATTTACGCGGGGACGCATGCAATCGACTTTGAAGTGATCATTTCGGATAACGGCTCCGTGGATGATTCCATTGAGTTCGTTCGCAAGCACTATCCGCAAGTACGAGTTGTCGAAAATCAACAAAATCTTGGCTTTGCCCGGGGTAATAATGCTGGCATCCGTGCAAGCCGTGGTGAATACGTCCTCATCTTAAATCCGGACACAATCATCCACGATGGTGCCTTCGAGAGGCTGATAGAGTTTGCGGAGCGCCATCCCGAGGCTGGAGCGTTCGGATGCCGCGTCCTGAATCCCGACGGAACGTATCAGGTTTCCGCGCGTCTTTTTCCGACGATTTGGCGTTATTGGGTCTCCGCGCTTGGCCTTTCTAAATTGTCTTCTTTCTTTGTCTATGAAGAATATCCGCGCTGGCGCGGCGATACTGAACGCTCGGTCGATTGGCAATCCGGGTGTTGCGTAATGTTTCGTGCGGACCTCCTCAAGAACCTTGGCGGATTCGATGAACAATTTTTCTACCATTTCGAGGAAGTGGATTTGTGTCGCCGCGTTTGGAATGCGGGCCGTCCAATCCTCTTTACTCCAGAAGCAGTGATTACGCATCTTGGCGGACAGTCCGTCGGTCGTTTTCCTGTTCGTTTTGAGATCGAGAAACATCGCAGCCGCTATCGTTACTTCTACAAACATTTCGGCGCGCGAGCGGCGCGACGTTGCCGGCGTCTCTCGATCGCCAAGATTCGAGTGCGTCAGCTTGGTTACGGACTGCTCAACAAACTCAAGCCGGCCGAGACGATTCAACGTCGGCTGGATATGTACCGCGAAGTCCTCAGGTGGAACAAGGCTATCGACCCCGTGGACTTTGTTGAACGCGGGGAAGAGCCTCGCCTGGAACAAACCTCTGTCCCTCAAGTATCGATCTAGTTTCGGCTTCCACCTTTTTGAAACCTCCAAGCGCAAACGAAAGGAATGACGGAAAGATGTCCACTTCATTGGTGACCGGCGGCGCGGGCTTTATCGGATCGCACGTTGCTGACGAGCTTCTCGCCCGAGGTCACAAGGTAGTTGTGCTCGATGATCTTAGCGGCGGATTCGAAGACAACGTTCCAAGCGGGGCAGTTTTTGTAAAGGGCTCGATATTAGACGTCGAGCTAATCGATCGCCTCTTCGACCGCTACAATTTCACTCACGTATATCACCTCGCCGCATATGCCGCTGAGGGCCTGAGTCATTTCATTAAGCGCTTCAACTACAACAATAATTTGATTGGTTCCGTCAATCTGATCAATGCCTCAGTCAACTATGGCGTGCGGTGTTTCGTCTTCACTTCTTCCATCGCTGTCTACGGCGCCGGACAGTCCCCCATGTCGGAAGACATGGTGCCGATGCCTGAGGACTCTTATGGCATCGCGAAGCTCGCGGTCGAAAGAGAGCTGAAGGTCACGCACGAAATGTTCGGCCTCGATTATGTAATTTTTCGACCACACAACGTTTATGGCGAGCGCCAAAATATTGGTGATCGTTACCGCAACGTCGTAGGCATCTTCATGAACCAACTCATGAAGGGCGAGGCAATGACTATCTTCGGTGACGGCGAGCAACAACGTGCTTTCACGCATATCAATGACGTAGCTCCCTTAATTGCGGACTCCGTCGAGTTCCCCGCCGCCCGCAACCAAGTGTTCAACGTGGGCGCTGATATTCCTCACACCGTGAATCATCTTGCACAAATTGTCGCGGACGCGATGAGCAAAGAGTGCAGCGTCACTCACCTCGATCCCCGCAATGAAGTGAAAATTGCCTTTTCAGATCATTCACGAGCAGAGAGCGTCTTCGGTGCGCGGGGAAAAGTATCCCTGGAAGAGGGGATTCAGAGCATGGCCGCCTGGGTGAAAGACCATGGTTCGCGCGAGAGCAGTATTTTCGAGGATATTGAAATTCCCAGGAACTTGCCGCCAAGTTGGGCCACCGTGGCTCGCGTGCGGGCGTGAACGAGATGAAAACCGCGGACCTACAATCAACAAACGGCAAAGCCCATCCTGCTGCGGGAGAGCACCTTTCCATTGCGCCCGACGTGCAATTGGGAGCCAACGTGAAACTCTCGAAGTTCATTAATCTCTACGGCTGCCAGATCGGCGACAACACTAAAATCGGCGCGTTTGTTGAGATCCAGAAAAACGCAAAAGTCGGAAAGAACTGCAAGATTTCCAGCCATACATTTATCTGCGAAGGTGTGGACATTGAGGATGGCGTTTTCATAGGCCACAGCGTCACATTTATCAACGATATCTATCCTCGCGCTGTCACGGGCGATGGAGAACTGCAGACCGAACAGGATTGGGTTGTTGAACGTACCGTTGTAAAAAAGGGCGCATCCATCGGCTCCGGATCAACGATTCTCTCCAACGTCGTGATCGGTGAAAATGCCATCGTGGGCGCCGGCAGCGTTGTTACGAAAGATGTTCCCGCAAATGCCATTGTTGCCGGCAATCCGGCAAAACTTTTCCGTTACATCACAGAGGAGCAGAGGATCGCGTAAATGTCCAATATGTCCACCACGACCGTGCAAATCCCATTTCTGGACTTGGTAACACCTCACAAAGAACTAGAAGAAGAGCTTTTGTCAACTCTAAGAGACACGTTGGGTACAGCAGGATTCGTTGGAGGTCCGAAGGTAGAAGAATTTGAGCGAGACTTCGCAAAGTTTTGCGGCGCGGCTCATTGCGTTGGTGTAGCCAGCGGAACGGATGCCGTTCGATTCGCCTTGACGGCTGCCGGCGTAAAGCCCGGCGACATCGTCGTCACTGTCCCACACACTTTCATTGCTACTACGGAAGCGATCAGCCAAGCCGGAGCGCGCCCCGACTTCGTCGATATTGACGAGCGCACCTATTGCATGGATCCGCGCAAGCTCGAGGAATACCTTGAACAACATTGCTCCGTAGACGCGAACACGGGCAAGCTCATTCACCGGAAACTGCAAGCTCCTGTCACGGCTGTTGTTCCCGTCCACATTTACGGCCAAACCGCCGATATGGATCCGATTCTTGACCTTGCTCACAAATACAACCTCGTCGTTATCGAGGATGCTTGCCAGGCGCATGGAGCAGAGTACTTTTCCAAGAAATCGAATGCTTGGAGGAAAGCCGGCAGCATCGGTCACGCAGCCGCCTTCAGCTTTTATCCGGGCAAAAACCTTGGAGCGTGCGGGGAAGCTGGCGCGGTAACAACTGACAACGAAGCCATGGCTCGGACCATGCGCATGATTCGCGATCACGGACAGGCCCAGAAGTACTATCACCAGATCGAGGGCTACAACGGCCGCTTAGATGCGCTGCAAGCGGGTTTTCTCAGCACTAAACTTCGCCACTTGGCCAATTGGAATCGCCAGCGACAGGATGCCGCCAAGCGCTATGACCAGGCGCTTGCTGGGATTGCTGGGGTTGTTGCCCCAGTTTGCCCTGATTCTGCGCGGTCTGTGTACCACCTCTACGTGATTCGCGTCAGTGACCGTGATGCTTTGCAGAAACACCTGGCAAAGGCCGGAATTGGAACTGGTATTCACTATCCGGTTCCGCTTCACCTTCAGGAGGCCTATCGTCATTTTAACTATCGGACGGGGAGCTTTCCGGTGTGCGAGCGAGTTGCCTCGGAAATCCTTTCGCTGCCGATGTATCCTCAACTTCGCATTGACCAGATTCAGAGTGTAGTTCGCGAAGTAGCCGCATTCCTTTCTCCCCTGCGGGCAACCCCCAAGGCAGAACAAGTTCAACCGGTAGCGCTCTAAACCGCGCATTCATCCCGCCCATATGCCCGACTCCACAGGTCCGCAGCATAAACCGATGAAGATCTGCATGCTCGCGTACTCGTTTTACGAGACGGACGCGCGCATCAAGCAGTACGCTACGGCTTTGGTTGAGCGTGGCGACAGTGTTGACGTTATTGCGCTGCGTCAGCCTGGTCAGCCAACTCGCTCCGTCCTGAACGGGGTAAATGTATTCCGTATTCAAACGAGAAAAATAAATGAGCGCGGTCCGCTAAGCTATCTCTTTCGGATCATGAGGTTTTTGTTTGTTTCGGCTGCATTGATCGCCCGCCGTCAGCGGTCAGAGCAATATCAACTTATCCATGTGCATTCCGTTCCGGATTTCCTGGTGTTTGCAGCGGTCGTGCCCAAACTCCTGGGAACTCCGGTTATTCTGGATATTCACGATGTTCTCCCAGAATTTTACGCCAGCAAGTTTCATGTCGCCCGTGGCTCTTTCTTGTTTCGTTGCCTCGTCCTTGTGGAGCGATTGTCCATAGCCTTTGCCGACCACGCCATCGTCGCGAATCATCTGTGGTGCGAGCGCGTCGCTGAACGCTGCGGAATGCCGAAAAAATGTTCGCCCATTCGCAACTATCCAGCGCGTGGCCTCTTCAACCCAAAAATCCGTGCCCGAGGCAACGGCAAATTTGTCATCACGTATCCGGGTTCATTGAATTGGCATCAGGGCGTTGACGTAGCCATCACAGCTTTCGCCAAGATCAAGGACCAAATGCCCGATGCCGAATTCCACGTTTACGGTGAGGGGCCGGCAAAAGAGTCGTTGATCCGGTTAGCGGACTCGCTCGGTCTGACCAATCGGGTCATTTTCCATGGTTTGCTCCCCACAGAACAGATTGTTCAAGTAATGGCCGATACAGACCTCGCGGTCGAGCCTAAGCGCGCGGGCTCGCAATTTGGCAATGAAGCGCTGAGCATGAAAATCTTTGAATTTATGGCCGTTGGCGTCCCATTGGTAGTGTCGCGAACCAAAATCCACCAGTACTACTACACCGACAAATTGGTGAAGTACTATGACGGCGACGACGAGGCAGCGCTGGCCGCTAACATCGTTCTACTCAGGAACGATCCCGACCTCCGCCAGCGGCAGGTCACCAACGCGTTGAAATATGTCGAGGCCCATAATTGGGATGTCGAGCGCTATCAGTATCTGGGAATTGTGGATTCTCTGGTGGCCAGGGAACCGGTGCTTCGATCTTCGCCCGCACCACTCGAACCTTGCGCCATTGCTACTTCCAAATCAAATCAGGGGTAAAGACGAATGCAAATTTCAGTCATCGGTGCTGGTTATGTTGGCTTGACGACGGCCGCTTGTCTCGCGGAAATCGGCCATCAAGTTCTCTGTGCGGATAATGACCTGAGCAAGCTCAAGAAGCTCAACGCTGGCCGCCTGCCCTTTTTCGAGCCTCATCTGGATTCACTGGTCAAGCGCAATGCCGAATCTGGCCGTCTACAATTCGTCTCTCCCGCCGAAGCTATCGAGAAGGGAAGCGTCATTTTTATTTGCGTCGGCACGCCTCCACTGGAGAACGGGGAAGCCGATCTCAGCGCCATTGAGTCCGTCGCGCGCACCATCGCATCCACCGCGCGCGGTTACCGCTTAGTGATCGAAAAAAGTACCGTGCCTGTGCAGACTGCAAAGCGCCTCTGGAAGCATCTTTCTATTTACAATGCCAACGGCCTGGAATTTGACGTCGTTTCGAACCCTGAATTTCTTCGTGAAGGCTCGGCTGTCGGCGACTTCTTTCATCCCGACCGCATCGTGATTGGGGCGGAAACTCCGCGCGCCATTGCTATGATGAAGGAAATCTATCAGCCCGTTCTAAACCCGCCTTCTGCCTGCCCGGTCCATTCGCAATGTCCGCCGGCGCACGAAATTCCGCTTATCGTAACCGACACGAATAGCGCCGAACTCGTAAAACACGCCTCCAACTCATTCCTGGCGATGAAGATTTCCTTCATCAATCTAGTTGCGGATGCCTGCGAGGCCGCTGGCGCCGACATCGCCAAAGTAGCAGAGGGCATCGGCAGCGACCGGCGTATCGGCCAAAGTTTCCTGAATCCAGGAATCGGTTTTGGCGGCTTTTGCTTCCCCAAGGATCTGCAAGCCTTCGTTCGTATCGGAGAAAAGCTTGGCTGTGATTTCTCGTTGCTGAAGGAAGTGGAAAAAATCAACCTCCGGCGTGCGGAGCAATTCGTAGCCAAGGTAAAGAAGGAGCTCTGGGTTTTACGCGGCAAGACCCTTGCTGTCTGGGGTTTGGCATTCAAGCCAGACACTGACGACGTCCGTTTCGCGCCGGCACTGAACATCGTGAAGCGGTTACTCGCCGAGGGGGCAAGCATTCGCGCCTACGACCCGCAGGCTATGCAAAAAGCGAAGGACGAGCTGCCGGATATAACCTACTGCCTGAGCCATTACGAGGCGGCCCAGCAAGCCGATGCTATCCTCGTCCTCACCGAATGGGATGAGTTCCGGCATCTGGACTGGGATACCCTTGCGGAGAATGTCGCTCACCCGTTGCTGATCGACGGGCGGAATTTGTACTCGGAGAGTGAAGCTGTCGCGCACGGCTTCCAATACGTCTGCATCGGCAAGGAGCCTTGCGCCCTCCCGGTTGCGGAATTGCGAACTGACGGAAATCGGTCTTCAGCAGCATCAGATCTAAGTTCCAGAATTTCTCCGTTGGCTCCGTCGCCATCTCATTCCGTCCCTCTACAGTCTAGGCCTTAGCAAGTAATAGGATATAGTAAATTACAAAGTTATTAAGATTCGCAAAATTTAAACCTCATCCTGGACGCGTACCTGTCCTCAAATTGTTCCTATGTACAGTAGAACCAACTCTTTGTTATCTGTAACCTCGAATACAGGAAGTTGCTTTTAAAATAATAATGGTCGGAATCTCTCGCTCTCATGTTCCAGGTCGCCCTGGCTAAATCCGCTAGGGGGCCTATCCTCGTCCTCTCAAGAGAGCTTTCCATCGAGGGGGCAGATTAATGATTCGTAGGTCTATTTTAGCGTTCACTTTCTTTTTCACTGTATTGTTTAGTGCACTACCCGCTAGCGCGAAAGACTTCTACGTTGCGGCCAACCAGGCCACTACGGGAACTGGTACCGGGTGCTCTACCGCTAAACCCATCAGTTGGCTGAGCAATGCGGCCAGTTGGGGACAGATTGGTCCCGGAACAACCGTGCATTTCTGCGGCCTAATCACCGGCACACCAGGTCAACAGCTTTTTGTCGTCCGCAGCAATGGTACGAGTACGAGCCCGATCACGATCAAATGGGAACCGAATGCTATCCTCAGTGCCCCATATTGGTCTGCTATGGGCGCGATTTACGCGGCGGGCAGAAGCTATATCGTGCTTGACGGCGGCACAAATGGGATCATCCGCAACACGGCTAACGGCACGGGCCGCGGTTACGCCCAAAACAGCCGTGCTATCTATGCCGACGGCTGCAACAATTGCATAGTCAAGAACCTCACCATCGCCGACATGTACGTACGCACTTCATCCACTGATCTTGCTGTTACGCAGACGGATGTGAATTGTGTCCACATGCTGGGAGCCACAAACTTCACCATTAGCCATATAACTTGCCACGACGCTGGCTGGGCCATCGCCGGTGGGGCGAATAATTTAACCATCGAGTACTCGAATATCTACCATGTGGACCACGGCCTTGCCTTCGGGGCACAGGGCAAAACATCAGGCTTCTGGATTCACGACAATCACATCCACGATTATACCAATTGGGATTCGCCGACGAACGCCTATCATCATGATGGTTTGCACATGTGGGGGCAGGGCGGTGGCACGGTGACAAATGGCGCCATTTATAACAATCTTTTCGACGGAGATTCCGGCGTCAACATCACTGCACACATCTACCTTCAGGACTCGATTCAGAATGTCACGGTTTATAACAATGTTTTTGTCGCACCTCCAAACCACACCCTGACTGTATTGTGGTTCGCAGCCCGTTCTGCTACTTCTACCGGCATGCCCGGCGGACTTGCGATTGGAAACTCGGCCTTCAACAATTTCATCAACGGCGGCACTCACGCGCACGGGGCCGCGCTCTATATTAACAGCCAGGTTAACTTTACCGCTGCGAACAACATCCTGATGGGCGGGCAGGCCGATATCACCTTACAGGGTGGCGGCACGCTTTCTCCTGCTGGCATCGACCGAAACATCTATCTCGAGCTTGCGGACTACGGAGACCGCAACACGTTTGGCCACAATGGGCTCGTTTACCAGACCCTTGCGCAATGGCAGAGCGTGTGCCACTGCGATGCGAACTCGAAGCTCGTTCACATGTCGCAAATCAACGCTAACAGCCTAGGACAATTGCTATCTGGCTCAGTTGCCATCAGTGCCGCTCGTAATCTGAGCAACATTACTACGGGCAACTTAGGGCCTTTGTCCAAGGACAAGGTTGGTGCAGCGCGGCAGTTGAGCGGCAACTGGGACGCCGGTGCGTACAAGTTTGGATCGGTAGCTGCGCCCTCATCTCCGACTGGGCTCACAGCTACTGTCCAATAGACACCGAAAGTTAAATGCGGCGGTCGGTTTGTCGCCGCAACCGAACACTGTTTGATAAAAGCTGAAACGTTTCGCGCGGGAGTGGATCGCATTTCCACTCCCGTCTTCATTCGCGTAAGAACTTCCGCCCACATCAGAACAAACCTCTTATCTTGATCCTTTTCTATGGATGAACATAAACAGCGCGGCAGGCGTCTGATCGCCAAAAATAGCATCTTTAACTTGGTGGGTCAGATTCTGCCCATGCTTGCCGGCCTTCTCACCATTCCCTACATCGTGCGAGGTCTGGGGACGGCGCAGTATGGAATCCTCTCCATCGCTACAATGCTGCTCGGCTATTTCAGCATTTTCGATCTCGGCCTGAGTCGCGCCACCGTGAAGTTCGTCGCCGAAAACCTCAGTCCAGAGAAGATTCACAAAGTACCAGAGCTTGTCTGGACTTCGCTCTCGCTTCTTGTTGCCTTAGGAAGTCTTGGGGGCATTCTGGCTGCGATCTTTGTCCCCGTTTCTGTGACCCATTTCTTCAAAATGCCACCTTCGCTAGCTGGCGAGGCGCGCGCTGCTCTGTTTATCCTTTGCGCCTCGATGCCCATCATGCTGGGCAACGATGCCCTTCGCGGGGTTTTGGAGGCCTGTCAGCGCTTCGATTTAGTGAACTGCGTCAAGGTGCCTGCCAGCGTTCTTTTTTATCTGGTTGCTGCTCTCGTCATCCCTCTGGGTGTTCACGTCGCAGGGATCGTCTCGCTGATGGTCGCCATTCGCCTCGTCTCAACGTTTTTTTATCTCAACTTCTGTCTTCGCGTTATCCCGGGTCTTCGATCGAATTTTCGTGTTTCGCGCGCCTCCTTCGGACCGCTGGCGACTTTCGGGGGATGGATCATGGTTTCCAATGTGACTGCTCCGCTGTTCGGCTACCTCGAACGCTTCATGATTGCTTCGCTCCTGTCGGTCAGCATGCTCACTTTTTACTCCGCGCCCTATGAACTCGTCTCCAAGCTCCTGATTTTTCCTATGAGCATAGTGCCGTCGTTGTTCCCCTATTTCAGCTATCATGGCTCCAAGAAAAGCTCCGAGGTGTCTGACGTAACGTCCCGTGCCGTAAAGTATCTTTTCCTTGTTCTTACGCCTCCCGCCGCGGTTTTCATCTTCTTTGCTCGAGACATCATGAATCTCTGGCTCGGGCCTCAGTTCGCTGCCCAGAGCACTCTCGTACTTCAGCTCATAACCATGGTGTTCTTTCTAAATGCATTCGCCATTATCCCGTTTACTTCCGTGCAGGCTCTTGGCAGGCCCGACCTCAAGGCTATTCTCGATTTGCTTACGATTCCCGTTTACATCGCGGTTGCCTGGTTGCTCATGCGTCGAGCCGGCATTGACGGGGCCGCCCTCGCAAAACTGCTGGTAACGGTCTCCGATGGCCTCTTCTTGTACATTTTTGCCTTTAAGCTGAAGGCTTTCTCCTTGCGAGACTGCGTTTCGGGCCCGCTGTTTCGCGCCATTCTTGCAAGTGCGGGCCTATTCTTCGCTGTTTTTTCCCTTCACTCTATGCATTTGAAGTTGTTGCTAGCTGTTCCTTTGCTTCTGCTTTGCTTTGTTATCTACGCCGTTGCCTTTTGGGTTTTTGCGGTTGACCACGAAGACCGAATCACCATCTTCGGTCTGCGCGAACGAGCCTTGGCCCTCCTAAACGGCCGGCGAGCCGTTGCCGGAGCCGTGCCCGTCACCGGGAACGACGCTGCAGACTGAAGTTCCGAACTCATGATCTATCGACGCAACGCAATCCAATGAAAATAAATTTTCTCCTCCCCTGTTATGCATGGGGTCCCTCGGGCGGGTTCAAAGTAGTCTACGAGTATGCGAACAGGCTTGTGGCTCGAGGGCACCACGTTAATGTGATCCACCCGCGTCGCCTAAAATTTCCCCCGCCGGAGAAGCTGACCCCGCGCAAGCGCGTGCAGATTGCCAGACTCTGGTTCCGGGAGATTCGCTCGGAGCCCGTCATTCACTGGCACCGCGTGGACCCTCGCGTCCGCCTTCTTTACGTCTCCAGTTCAGATAGCTCGTACATTCCAGATGGCGATATTCTCTTTGCCACCGCGTGGCATACAGTTCGCTCCGTTATGGAATGTCCCATCAGCAAGGGTGAGAAGTGCTACCTCATTCAGCACTACGAGACCTTTCAGGGTCCTCAGAATCTTGTCGACGAGACTTGGCGCGCTCCTCTGCGCAAGGTTGTAGTCTCTAAATGGCTCGCCGGTCTTAGCGAAGCACTCGGCGCTGGCGAAGTCGTCCATATCCCAATCGGAATTGACCATCAGGTCTACCGAGTGATGAACCCAATTGCGCAGCGACCTCGGCAAATCGCCATGATGTTTTCGCACGTCCCCTTCAAGCGCTCTGCCGATGGCATCAGAGCTTTGGAGATAGCTAAGCACCACTTCGCAGACCTACAGGTTATTTTATTCGGAGTATCCCGTCGGCGACCGTCTATTCCCGGCTGGATGACCTATCTCAACGATCCGCCACAACAGCACCTGGTCGAGAACGTTCTCAATACCTCCAGCATCGTTCTGTCGCCAAGCCTTGCGGAAGGTTTCGGCCTGCCGCCTGCCGAAGGCGCAGCCTGCGGCTGCGCCATGGTTGCAACGGACAGCGGCGGTGTGCGTGATTTCATCATTCACGGCAAAACCGGCTTGCTTTCGTCTCCTGGAGATCCCGAAGCTCTTGCACGCAATCTTTGCCTGCTTTTGGCTAACGACGACCTCCGCGTCCGGTTGGCGCAAGCAGGCCGTAACTTCGTTGCTGGCCTTAATTGGGAGCACTCTACCGATCTTCTCGAATCTTTCTTGAACCGCGGCGAACGAAACCAGGTTTCCAATCATTCCACGGTCGCGGTGACCCCTCCACCACAAATGCGAATTTCTCGATTGGAGATGAACTGATGCAACCAGAGAATTTCAGATTTGGCGGCGGTGCCTCCGAAACGGTCCTGCATCCTATCGTTCTCGTGGCGATGCTTATTGCCATTGCTCTCATCTTTCTACTCCCGCGCAAGTACGTCATTTGGCCCGTCATGTGCATGGCGTTCTTGGTACCCCTCGGACAAGAAATCCTGATCGGCGGACTTCACTTCTTCGTTTTTCGCATCATCCTTCTCACCGTCGCTCTGCGCATGCTGGCCTCGACGTTCTCCTCGGTTGAAGGGATATTCGGTGACCGGTTAGGCACCCTGGACGTCGTCTTCGTGTTTTGGGCTTTCTTCCGCGCCCTCGCCGGCGCGCTGGTTTTTTCCTTCAATTCCGGCGCCTTGGTTTATCAGGCTGGATTTCTGCTCGACGCTCTAGGTGGTTACTTCGTTCTGCGGTATTTGATTCAGGATAATGACGATATTTATCGCGCCATTCGCGCCTTCGCCGCCGTCTCTTGCGTCATTGCCGTCTGCATGGTCTTTGAGAGGCTACATCAGGTGAACGTGTTTGGACTCCTTGGCGGAGTTCGCGTCACTCCGGAGATCCGCAACGGCTCAGTCCGCTCCCAGGGACCCTTCCAGCACGAGCTTCTCGCCGGTGCATTCGGCGCCACTCTTTTGCCGCTGTTCGTTCTCCTTTGGAAAAGCGGGAAATCCAAGGCGCTAGCCGCCATCGGAGTTCTCTCCGCAACCGCGATGGTTTTGACGACAGAGTCGAGCACTCCGGTGCTGGCCTATGGTGCCGGACTTGTCGCTATCTGCGCCTGGCCGCTCCGCAGGCACGTGCGTCTCATTCGTTGGGGGACGGTCTTCGCCTTGATCTCCTTGCACTTGGTCATGAAGGCACCCGTCTGGTACTTGATTCAGCGCGTCGATGTCATTGGCGGCTCATCAGGTTATCACCGCGCCACCCTCGTCAACGACTTCATCACCCACTTCGGTGATTGGTGGCTCATCGGTACCACAGAAAACGCCCGCTGGGGCTTTAACATGTGGGATATGTGCAATCAATTTGTAGCCGAGGGCCAAGTGGGTGGCTTGGCGACTTTTCTGTGCTTCTTGGCGTTGGTCTGTATTTGCTTCTCTAGAATAGGAACCGCCAGAAAAACGGTCGAAGGTGATCGCGACAAAGAGTGGTACTTCTGGCTCTTTGGGGCCGCCTTGTTTTCTCACGTCGTCGGCTTCTTCGGGATTAGCTACTTCGATCAGACTCGTTTTTCGTGGTTCGCACTGCTTGTTATGATTGTTACCGCCACCGCCGCCTACTTACCCGAAAAGGTCCGATCGCGACGGGCAGTACGTCTTCCTGCCACGCGGCCGACTCCGAGTTACGCCCGGTTTCCGGCTTCCGGCCGTGCACCGTTTCCGGCGCTAAGACGCCCAAACCGTGCTTAGCTCACTAGGTCCGTCGCTCTCTGTAGTCGCTTCCAAGGGTCCACTTATGCCAGAAGAAAAGCGGAAAATTAAAGCATCGATTCGTGAACATCTGTACGGTACTCCCCTTTTTCCTGTTCGCACCGCACACCAGTTTACCAACGATGCAGATCGCGTACTGCGGAAAGAACTCAGCTCTTCACTAACTCTTCAGAGAAAGGCGTCATGAACGTCGGCCCTACAAAATACGTCGTTATTTCTCCTGTTCGAGATGAGGAAGCTTATCTCACGTTCACGATTGAGAGCATGATTGCCCAAACTGTCCGTCCCGGTGAATGGGTAATCGTAAATGATGGTTCAACAGACGGAACCGGTGCCATCATCGATAAGTATGCCGCTCAATATCCGTGGATTCGCGCCGTTCATCGCCTCAACCGTGGATTCCGCAAAGCCGGCGGCGGCGTAGTAGAGGCTTTTAATGATGGCCTCAATGCTTTGAGCACAAGCGATTGGGACTTCATCGTCAAAATGGATGGCGACCTGACCTTCGAGAATACTTATTTTGAAAAATGCCTGGAAAAGTTTCAGCGCGAGCCTCGCTTGGGTATCGGCGGCGGTGTTATCTGTTACATAGAAAATGGTGCAAAACGCTTCGAGCCTTGTCCAGAGTTCCATGTGCGAGGCGCGACAAAAATTTATCGTCGCGATTGCTGGGAGGCTATCGGCGGTTTTTGGCCCGCTCCGGGGTGGGACACCATGGACGAAGTCAAAGCAAACATGCTCGGTTGGGGCACGCGGAGCTTTCCTGAACTTCATCTTCGCCATCATCGCTATACGGGAACGGCCGACGGAGTCTGGGCAGGTTTGGTGAAGAATGGTCGCGCGAATTACGTTTGCGGTTATCACCCACTGTTTATGCTGGCCAAATGTTGCATACGTTTGCCCAAGAGACCGTACGTCATTGGTTCCATTGGCCTGCTTTACGGTTTTCTTACCGGATATCTAAAGCAAATCCCTCAAGTGGACGATGTCAAGACGATTGGATTCCTCCGCCGTCAACAACTTGGTCGCCTTTGGGGCCGCCAAACAATCTGGCGCTGAGTTTTTATTCGGTTACTTCAACAACCTTTCTAAACTGAATCTCAGACTTTCTTGGCGTTATTTCGAGGCCCATCCTAAATGTGCGGAATCTGCGGAAAACTTCTCTTTAATCATGAGGCTCGCGTTTCGCCTGCTCTCATCAAGAGCATGGCGGACACGATCAGTCATCGCGGCCCAGACGACGACGGTTACTTCGTCTCCGGTCCTATTGGCTTTGGCTTTCGCCGCCTCTCCATTATTGACCTCAGCGGCGGCCATCAGCCATTGTCCAATGAAGACGGCAGCATCCACATTATTTTTAACGGCGAAATTTACAACTACCAGGAGCTCCGCCAGTACTTGCTCGGCCGCGGCCACATATTCAGGACACAAACTGACACCGAGGCAATCGTCCATCTTTATGAAGAGTTAGGCGAAGCCTGCGTTGAAAAACTCCGTGGCATGTTCGCCTTCGCTATTTGGGACGATCGCAGTAAATCACTTTTTCTCGCCCGCGATCGTGTTGGAATCAAGCCGCTATACTATTCGCAAACGCCGAACTCCGTAGTTTTTGCTTCGGAAATCAAAGCCATCCTCGCCGATCCCGAAATGAAAGCGGAAGTCCGCCCATCCATGATCGACAGGTTTCTGACCTTTGACTACATCCCAGGTGAAGAAACTCTTTTCGAAAACATCCACAAACTCGCGCCTGGACATTCCCTGACTTTTCGTGCCGGGAAATCCTACAAGCGCCAATATTGGGATCTCCATTTCGAGCCCTCGCCTTTGACTTTCCGCCAGGCGAAATCCCGACTGCTGCAACTTCTTGAAGAATCCGTCGACCTTCACATGATTAGCGACGTTCCAGTTGGTTTCCTCTTAAGCGGTGGAGTTGACTCCACTGCCATGTTGGGATTCGCGGCGGGGAAAACGTCTCATCCCATCAGCAGCTACACCATCGGCTTTTCCGACCCGCAAACCACAGACGAACGCCCCTATGCTCGCCTGGCTGCGCAGAAATACGGCTCCGATCATCACGAAACCACGATCAACGCCCATCAATTCGCGGAATTCCTGCCGAAGTACATTTGGCATATGGAAGAGCCCGTGTGCGAGCCTCCGGCAGTCGCCTTGTATTACGTGTCCAGGCTCGCGAAAGCGTTTGTGAAAGTTTTGATCTCGGGAGAAGGCGGAGACGAGGCGTTTGCCGGGTATTCCAACTATCGTACTCTCCTGTGGCTCCAACGCTTGAAAGGGTTGCCAACCCCGATGCGGCAGCTATTCTCGGCGAGCCTAGGCATGTTCACACGGTTCGCATCCAACGGCGCATCAGCAAGGTCGGCGCAATTTCTGGACTTCCGCCTGGAAGATTCATATTTCAGCCGGACATCAAGTCCATCGCGGTTTTACAACCGACAATGGCAGCGATTCTATTCAAGCGATTTCGCGCAAAGCGTCGATAAGAGATTCTCTGCATACCCGGCCACAAAATACCTCCGCAATGGCCGCCGCGTGGGTCCGCTCGACACAATGCTCTATGTCGACACCAAAACCTGGCTCCCGGACGATCTCCTCATCAAAGCCGATAAGATGACCATGGCCAATTCGATCGAGCTCCGTGTGCCTTTGCTCGACCACAAAATTCTCGAATTTGCAGCCTCTTTGCCGCAAAACTTCAAGGTGCGCGGTTTTACGACCAAGTACATCGCAAAGAAAACTCTTGCCGGTCGCGTCCCACGCGAAATCCTTAATAGAAAAAAAACTGGCTTCCCCGTTCCTTACGAAAGATGGCTTCGCCAAGATCTTAAGGATTGGGTTCACAGCCTTCTGCTGGATCCCAAGACGACAGCCCGCGGCTATTTCCAGAAAAGCGCCGTCCAGCGAATGCTTTCCGACGATATGAGCTCCGGGGGCTTTTCCAAAGAGATATTTGACCTCATCGTGCTCGAACTTTGGCATCGCGAATTCTTGGAGAAAAGAGAATCAACTCTTCAGCCGGAGTCTTCACCCGAGCGGCCTTGCTATTCCGCTACCGGCACCGCGGCGTGAATCATTTTTCCCAAAACATATATGAAGCCTGAACTAAACTCGAAGCGCGTCCGAGTTCTTTACAGTTTCCCCCACAAGATCGGCGCAAGCCGCATCTGCTACATCGCCTGGCAACAAGTTAAAGGCCTCGTTGACGCAGGCGCCGAAGTCACTGTTTTCCCCGGTGCGGTCCACCGGCCACTTCCTCCCTCAATAAGGGTTCAGCCGACGCTCGCGCGAGGGAAAATGCGCATCCCTTACAAAATGATCGGTGCGATGCGCGCTTTCGCTCTGCACGATCACATCGTGGCACGCCGACTCGAGAACTTGGAAGGCCAGTTCGACATAGTTCACACGTGGCCCCTCGGCGCGCTGGAAACCTTAAAGACTGCGAAGCGATTAGGGATTACCTCCGTGCTGGAGCGGCCGAACGCCCACACGGGTTTCGCTTTTGAAGTTGTACAAAAGGAATGCGACCGCATCGGCGTGAACCTTCCGCCCAGTCACGAGCATGCCTTTAAGTCCGATGTACTCAGCAAAGAAGAGAGCGAATATCGCCTCGCGGACCGGCTTCTCTGTCCGTCAGAGTTCACCTTGCGAACGTTTATCGATCGTGGTTTCTCCGCCACGCAATTGGCGCGCCATATCTACGGATACGACGAGAGCATTTACTATCCGAACGCTGCCGCTGCTCCGAGCTTGAACCGCGGACTCACCGTTCTCTTCGTTGGTGTCTGCGCTGTAAGGAAGGGGCTGCACTTCGCTCTCGACGCGTGGTTGCGCTCTCCGGCTCATCGCGATGGCACGTTCCTCATTGCCGGAGAATTTCTACCGGCTTATCGAGAGAAGCTGGCGGCGCAACTCGCGCATCCCAGTGTCCATGTTCTCGGCCATCGCAATGATATCCCGGAGCTCATGCGCAAGAGCGATATTCTTGTCCTCCCCAGCATCGAAGAAGGTTTTGGGCTTGTCTGTGCCGAGGCTATGGGCAGCGGCTGCGTTCCGCTGGTATCAGAAGCATGCACGGATATCTGCAAGCACATGCACAATGCCCTTGTTCATCCCATCGCGGACGTCGCCGCTCTTACCCAGCACATCACGTGGTTGTACGAAAATCGCGAAGTCCTCGCCAAACTAAAAGCTGAGGCGTCGCGCTCCGCGGCGCAATGCACGTGGAATGTCGCAGGGCGGAGGCTCCTGGACGTCTACCGCGAAGTTCTCGCCGATACGTACCGGAAGACTTCACCGTCGCTTGGCACCGCGCATGGCGAGAACATGGTTTCAGCAACAGTCTGAGAGAATTCTATGGGCATTTACAAACTCAACCCGTTGCAAGACCCACGCTGGCAGAGCTTTGTGGACCGCCATCCCCGCGGCTCGGTATTCCATACTATGGAATGGCTTGAGGCCTTGCGCCGCACCTACGGTTACGAGCCTGTTGTCTACACGACCACGCCGCCTGCATGCGAGCTCTCCAATGGTGTCGTGTTCTGCCGCATTCGCAGTTGGCTGAGCGGCAGCCGCCTCGTTTCTCTTCCATTCTCGGATCACTGCGAGCCTCTTGCCAGCTCGGAGGAATTGGCTGAGTTGATACATTGGCTTAGGGCTTCGCGCCAGCGCAAAAACTGGAAGTATATTGAGCTTCGCCCGCTTTCCTCCGATGGTGCACGAACAGCCGATCTCACCAAGAGCGAATCGTTCTCCCTGCAGGTGCTCGATCTTAGGCCGAGTATTGATACGCTTTTCCGTACGTTCCACAAAAGTTGTGTCCAGAGAAAAATTCAACGCGCTGAACGCGAGAAATTAACTTACGAGGAAGGCCGCTCGGATACGCTTCTCAAAAAGTTTTACGACTTGCTGTTACTCACGCGCCGCCGCCACGGTCTTCCGCCGCAACCCCTGGTTTGGTTTCGCAATGCTGTTGCGTGTCTCGGCGATCGCGTTCTCATCCGCATCGCCTCAAAGGACGGTCGGCCAGTTGCCAGCATCGTTACAATGCAATATAAGGACGTCCTGGTTTACAAATATGGATGTTCTGACTCTCGCCTGAATAATCTCGGCGGAAACTCGCTTCTGTTCTGGCGAGCCATTCAGGACGCCAAACGGGATGGCGTTGTGAAATTCGATCTCGGCCGATCGGAGCCAGACAATTCCGGCCTGGTCACCTTTAAAGAAAATTGGGGTGCAGTAAGCGAACCTCTGGAGTATTATCGCCTCCCCGCGCGGCAGGCCTTGCATCTTAATTCCGGTTGGCGTACACGTATTGCCAGGAGCGTCTTTTCCATGATGCCCGACCCGCTCCTCGCGGCTACCGGAAGACTCCTTTACCGCCATATCGGCTGACATTTTAACGTCACGAAATGAACAGGCAATTTATCGAGTACTTCCGTTGTCCCGCGAACTACGTGGACTTCCGTCTCAGTGGAGAGGTCGTTTCCGAACCCGGCTTCTTCCATGTTGGTCCTGATTTGACGTGTTACGGCAGAGTCTCCTCCGGTAAAACTAGCGCTGACTCGTCCGCTCCGCTGGACGATGTTTTCGCTGCAGTGCACGTTGAAAACAACGCGTGTGTTCTACCCTTTGATCTTGACGAAGTTGTGGAGAATTTACGTTTCGAGCGTTACATCGCTGCTATGCCCCTTGCGGGCAGGTCCCTTGCCAGGGCCGTCGGTCGCAAAACGTATTACGCTATGCGACCCTTCCTGCCAACCGCCGTACGCAAACATCTGCAGCGCATGGCGCTTCGCGGATGGGATCGAGCTCGTTTTCCGGACTGGCCGATTGACCAAACAGTTGACCACCTCTTCGATGAAATGATGGCTTGCACGATACGCGCCAATTCCGGTCAACCCATCCCGTTTATCTGGTTTTGGCCAGACGGTTACTCCAGTTGCGCTACAATGACCCACGATGTCGAGACTGCCATAGGTCGCGATTTCTGCGCCACCCTCATGGATCTGGACGACTCCTTCAGCATCAAAGCCTCCTTTCAGGTCATTCCGGAGGTGCGCTACGAAGTTTCCGACGAGTTTCTATGTACGCTTCGCGACCGCGGTTTCGAGATCAACGTTCACGATTTCAATCATGATGGCGATCTCTTTCGCGATCGCGAGGAGTTTCTTCGCCGCGTAGCTCGCATCAACGACTACGGCAGGAAATTCCGCTCCGCCGGTTATCGTTCAGGCGTTCTGTATCGAAATCTCGATTGGTACGAATTCTTCGATTGCTCGTACGACATGTCCGTGCCTAACGTCGGCCATCTCGACCCGCAGCGCGGTGGCTGCTGCACCACCAAGCCTTACTTTATTGGGAAAATCCTGGAAATTCCCGTTGTGGCTACGCAGGACTACACTCTATTCAACATCCTCCGCCAATACTCGATGGATCTTTGGGAGCAGCAAATCGAACTTGTTCTCAAGCAAAACGGTTTGATCAGCTTTATAGTCCATCCCGATTACTTGCTCGATAAGCGGGCCCGCGATGTGTACTCCAGTCTTCTAGAGCGCCTTGCCCACCTTCGTCAGCAATCCAAGATGTGGATCCCTCTGCCGCGCGAGCTTAATGATTGGTGGAGAAGCAGAAACGAAATGTGTCTGGTCGAAGAAGGAAGTAGCTGGCAGATCAAGGGTCCACAAGACGCCCGCGCTCGCGTAGCCTTCGCCCATTTAGAGAGCAATCGCGTCGTTTACAGTTTCGATTCCGAATTCCAGGCTCACGAGATCCCAACCTTTGCGGCTT
The DNA here is from genome assembly GCA_025463055.1 of Candidatus Acidiferrum typicum. GTDB lineage: Bacteria > Acidobacteriota > Terriglobia > Acidiferrales > UBA7541 > Acidiferrum > Acidiferrum typicum_A. The sequence continues at coordinate 93,701 of JAOAPV010000055.1, read as the reverse complement.
CGCAACCAAGCCCACGTGTCTAGCACTCGACCTATGTGGTTTTGTAAATAAGCGCGTAATCGTTATCGGTGGGGGTCAGAGCGCTCTCGAATCCGCCGCTCTTCTTCACGAAGCCGGTGCCGAGGTCGAAGTTCTTGTTCGTCGCTCTCGCGTGCATTGGCTTGGCTTGAAAGAACGTCTACGCCCTCTCGGCGCGGCATCCGGTCTGCTCTTTTCTCCCACTGATGTCGGATCAGCTGGAATTAGCCGCCTCGTAGCTGTTCCCGACGTTCTCAGGAAGTTTCCACGTTCGATTCAAACTCGTTTACGTACCCTTTTGATTCGGCCTGCGGGCGCGCGCTGGTTGCGAGAACGTTTGCATGCCGTCCCCATCTCAACACGCACAACCGTGTCCTCCGCTGTGCCCAGTAACGGCCCTCTTAAACTTACTCTCAGTGACCACAGCACCCGTTTGGCTGATCACGTCATTCTGGGAACTGGTTATCGCGTGAACATCGCCCGTTACAACTTTCTAAGTTCGAGTATCTTCCAGCGTCTCCAGGTTATTAACGGATTCCCGCGCCTCGGCGCAGCTTTCGAGTCTTCCGTACCAGGATTGCATTTTCTCGGTGCTCCCGCAGCGTGGAGCTACGGCCCGCTTATGTATTTCGTCTCCGGAACTAAATATGCCGCCGCCGCCCTGTTTCGTCATCTCTCTTTTTCAAGAAGCGCTGCCACATGAGTGCCTGACACGGATCTGTTGCGCAAGGGCGCTATGCTCAACCTCGGGCGCCCTCCGGGTGCCGTTGTAATCGGAGGCGACTATCAAGGATTAGGTATTGTCCGCAGTCTGGGCAGAATGGGTGTTCCCGTCTGCGTCATAGACGATGAACACTCCATTTCGCGTTTTTCTCGCTATGCTACTCACGGCGTTCGCGTTCCCGATCTGCGTCAGGAACAGCCCACCATAGAGACGCTCCTGCGCATTGGTCGCTCGCTCAATCTTCATGGCTGGGTCCTTTTTCCGACGCGCGATGAAATTGTCGCCGCGCTCGCTCGCAACCGCTCCATTCTTGCGGAAACATTCCGCGTCCCCGTGCCTGAATGGGATACCGTCCAATGGATGCTCGACAAGCGCAACACCTATCAACTCGCCCAGCAGCTAAACATTCCGTTCCCGAAGACCTGGTTTCCGCTCACAGAGGAAGCGCTCGATCAGATCGACAGCCCTTTCCCCCTCGTTTTGAAACCCGCTATAAAGGAGCACTTCTTCTACGCCACAAAGGCCAAAGCCTGGCGGATCAACTCTCGCGCCGAGCTTCGTCTCATGTTCCGCCGCGCTGCGCCCTCACGAGCGCCAACGAAGTTCTCATCCAAGACATGATTCCGGAGGACGATCGCCAGCAGTTCAGCTATTGCGCATTTTTCAAGGAAGGCAAAGCGATTGGCAGTATGGTCGCACGCCGCAGGCGCCAGCATCCGCATGACTTCGGCCGCGCCAGCACTTTCGTGGAAACGATCGATCTGCCTGCTCTCGAGGCGCTATCCAGCCGCTTCCTTCGTAGGATCAATTATTACGGTTTGGTTGAAGTCGAATTCAAGCTTGACCCTCGAGACGGCCAATTTAAATTGCTGGACATTAACGCGCGCACTTGGGGATACCACACGCTCGGCACTCATGCTCGACTTTCCCAGTCTGCTATATCGTGATCAACTGTGTAGTCCCGTTGAAGCGTGCCGTGGCCGCGCCGGTGTCTCTTGGGTTCGCCTGCTGACCGATGTTCCTACGGGTCTGCTGGATGTCGCTGCCGGGCGACTTCGTCTCGGCGATTTCTGGCGCTCGCTACGCAGCTATCACATCGAAGCGGTCTTCAACAGCGAGGATCCCGTCCCAGGGATCGTAGAATGCGCTCTGATACCGTATCTAACCGTGAAGAGGGGTTTTTGATCTCTTTGAGTGCGGCGGCCTAAACCGAAGTGTTCGAATTCGATTGCGCAGCACTCTGTATTCCCGCCGACCACTCCCAATACTTTAAGTTCCAATTTTCGCCCTTAGCGACCACCGCTCCAGCAAATCCCGCCGCCGGTTCCAGCGCATAGCAAGCCCACGGTGTCCCTTCTTCATCCCGCAGCAATTGTTTGCTGTCCGCGAACCGGACTGTGAAGCTCGCCAGGGGAATGCTCAACCCCTGCCCACGAGCCTTTATATAGGCCTCTTTCCTCGTCCAGCATCCAAAAAATGCCTCGGTTGCCAGTTCCGGCGGTAGCTTTGCGAGCGCCGCAATCTCTTCGCCTGAGAAGAAATGCGATGCAATCTCCATGCCCTTAAAGTTTGCCTTGATCTGCTCGACGTCCACGCCAACTTCACAGTCGCTGGTAAAGGCGAACACGCCCATTCCTTGTGAATGTGACATGCTGAAGCAAATCTGCGAGTTGTGCACTGCGGAGGGCGACGGTTTTCCTTGCGGCCCGTACCGGAACTCCACCCTAACAGGATCGATTTCCAAGTACGTCGCCAGCAATCCGCGCAAAATTCCTCTAGCGGCAACGAAGCGCTCGCGAGCTTGCGGCACTAAGAACTTTTCCGCGCGCTCCTTCTCACTCGCATTTAACGTACTTTCAAATTGCTGGAGTAGCACGGGAGGAACATCTATGCTCGTACGCCAAACGTGCAATTCGTGCTCGGCGAGCGCCGGCGGCGTGCGCGTAGACACCCAGGGAAGGGAATTGACCATAGCCGAGCTAACTAACGGCTGATAGTACCACTCGCCTGCATCGTTCGTTCTTCCGCTTTTCGCAAACAAATGTTCATCTTATACGCAAGAGCGTCCACGTTAGGCTGCATGTAGATCGTGTAGTGGTTGCCGGGAGTCTCGCAGATCTCCAGATCGTTTCCGAGCAATTCCGACCATCCCAAATCCAATACATGCCCGAATCCAAATGTTCGCTGCGTGCTGCGAATCAAGACCACAGGCCCGTGAAACGGTTGCGAATGGTATTTCGCTGCTGCCGCATACAGCACGTCGAGCGGATTCCCTGCCGCCGAATCCTCCAACTCACGAGAGAGCTTTGTAGCTTTCAGCACACGCCGCAAGGATTGCCTGATCCTTGCCAATTTCTGCATCGTCCGTCCCGCGATGTAGTTTCTCGTTTGCGTGGGGCTCAACTGCTGCAGGTAAGCGTACTCAAATTTCAGCAGATGAAACTTCAGTTGCGTCCGGCCGATTGATCGCTTCCATCCACTATACTGCTTCATCCGCACTGGATTTGCTGTCTCAAGCAGCAACAGTTGCGCCACTTCCTGGCCCTGCGCTTGTAACTGCCGCGCCGTCTCAAATGCAAGCAGACCGTGGGCACACCATCCGCCCAGCATGTACGGGCCTTCTGGACGACGCTCCCGTATGCTTTTCACAAATTGTTCCGCGATGCACTGCAGCGAGCCAGGGTCTTTCAGTTTCGCGATTACCGACATCTGCAAGCCAAGACTGTGAAACTCCCGCAGCTCGCTCAGTCGCTGCGACAGCGGCCGAAATGTTGGATCGCCACCCAGAAAAAAGAACGGAAGCTGTCGGGCGACAGACCGCTCGTTCCTCCCGCGATCTTGCGAGCTGGCCTTTCCTTTATACTTGTTCACTAGCTGCGCTTGGCCTCGCACCGTGGGAGCTTCCAGAAGGGAAGCCAGGGGCAACTCGACGCCGAGTGAATCTTCTATTCGCGCCAGCAGCCGCGCCGCTAGCAGCGAATGGCCGCCCAAATCAAAGAAGTCATCATTGGTTCTGACCGGCTTCGTGTTGAGCACCGTTTCCCAAATCTTGATCAACTCTCGCTCAGTGCTGTCTTCCGGAAAAGCTGCATCCAGCGAAGCTTGCGTCGCCGGCTGTTTGTCAGGTTGCCGTACCGTTTCTTCGGCGCGTTGCGGCTGCACCTCGGTCAGCCGCACTTCCGATTGGCATGCAGCCGCGATTTCCCGCATGGCTTGCTGCACGTCCACGCGCTCGCTTAGGGCCGGATGCAAGCTCCACACCAGCTCGCATTCTCCTTCATCGGTGAGTAGCAGCGCACACCGCATCTGTGGAAAACGCTGGGCGGAAATTCCTTGCTGACCGTCAGTTTCCAGAAACGAACGGATCCATTTGCGCGCCTGCTCTCGCGGCAGCCCGCGCAAGTCGTGCTCCTGCCACGGGGCTCGCCTCAAATGTGCCCCGTTACCGTTTCCATTCACGTGCTGGGGCCGCTCTGCTCCCACGCTCAAGCGTTCCGCAGTCTTCTGCCATGCCGACTGCAGCGTGGCAGACTCAACCTCGCCTTCAACCAGAAAATGAAGTTGTACCGGAGACTGCACCCCGCTTGCCCCGTTCCGTTGCTCCCGTCTCTCTGTCACTTCCTCAGACACGTGCTCCGTCCCTGAATCGGCAATAACACCAGCTCGCACCTTCACTCCCGATCTCCACCCGCTCTGTTTTGCTTCATTTCGTCCCAAAAAGCCGCGAATTCACACACTCCTCATGAAGGCAGGTTATGGGAGGTTGCTACTGCGAGGCAATCCAGTCTTCTACCAGTACTTATCGGGTAAATGCTTGACAATTCGGGGGACTTTAAGTAAACAAGCGACCTAACGTAAGCGAAACGCAATAGTAATGTCCGCCAACGTCTCTGCCGGATCTCCGTTGACGTAGGTCGGCTCATAACGCCACTCGCGCACCGCCGCCACTGCGGCCGGAAACAACAGCGACGGCCCGCTCACAGGCGTGACTCCGACAACCCCCCCCGTTCGCCCAACCCTCGCACGCAACTCCACGCTTCCTTCAATCCCGCGGCTCCTGGCTTCCGCCGGGTAAAAAGGCTCGCTATGCACTATCAATTTCCCGATAACAACGCGTTCGGCTCCGCTGGCCGCGGCCGAGCTTCTTGGCAGAATCTCAAGCGATCTTCGCGCGCTCATGGCAATCGCCCCAGAGGCGCTCACCGCGTCGTTAGAAAAGTGCACAACAAAAGGCGCGCTCCCCGGCTCCGGCGCGTTCACCAGAATCGAATGTTCTGTCGATGTTCTGATCGGATCCGCTATGGTTTGACGGTTCTCGCGCGGCACTACGTCTTCAGAGAGGTGTCCCGCCCTCCGCCCACTGCCACCGGCAGCATTCGCGCTGCGGGCTGAGGAAGCCCCCGTGCTCGCAGCATCTCGCGCGGACCCGCCGCTCGCGGCCTCCGCTTTAGCGGTGGGCGTTTCAATATCACCTTTGGCTTCGCCGGCCACCTTTGCACCATCCGACCTTGCCGCCGGCCCAGGGTTCGCTCCCGGAGTTCCCACGCTCTTCTCTTCGGTTTGGTTTTCGCCCGCAGTGCTCTGTGCCGTTCTATCGTTCGCCGCGTCGGCCGCCGCAGCCTGCTCCGGCGGCGCAGGAGGCGTAACCTTTGGCGCAGGAGCAGTCGTAAGCTGGCTTTGCGTCCACGCCCCAGCATGACCAATCCATCGATCGACCGTTTCCCGCCCCACAGTCGCGCCCAGCGCAAAGAATAGCACCGCCACTAAAATGCCCAGGACTGCCGCGCGCCAGCCTCCTTTGTGCCGTGCCGGCTGCGCCCACACTCCTTCTCTTTCCGGCGCCGCTGCGAACATGGAGTAATCCGTGAAATGAAAATCCTGCGGCGGTGCCTCAGCAACCGCCACGCCGACTGTTTCCCTCTGCGTTTGCGCCCTTTCGTTTTCAGGCTGCGTCCCATTTGCCTGCGCATCGTAGGCGCCCGCCGGTTCGTATCGCCCGCCGCCACTGCGATGAGGAGCGTCAGCCCGAGACTCACTCGGTTTCTCAGGAGCTGCTGGGATTGATGGTCGTGCTGCGACTGGAATCCTCTCGGTAACCTTCTCGGGAGCGTCTTCCCCGGCCACCCATTGTTGAATGTCCGCGCGCGCTTCGCCTGGCAGTTCCGTAAATTGGATACCCGCTTCTTTCTTGGAGTCGCTAATCCAAACGATCCGACCTCTCGCCGTCAACCATCCTTGCAACGCCGGCACCTGAAACCGAAGTTCGGAGAACTCCCGTGACGTCAGCGCAAGCGCCGACTGCACCGCAAAGCCGCCCTCGCTCAGGTTCAGGAGAATTCCCCCGTTATCCTGCCCCAATTCGACGTAAGCCATGGGCGACAATTTTCGCCGCCCGTGTGCGCGATTTCCGTGTGGACGCGCCTCAGCCGCCGCTGGGAAATGTTCAGTTTTTGTCATGGCTGTATGAGTTGCGCCGGGTGGGTAGAGCGCAACAAAATCAACTACTTAGCTGGTTTCGACTTGCGAGTCTATTCTACCGCTATACCAGGCGGCCTTCAAGGACTCTATGGCGCGGAACCCGCCGCTTACCTCAGCAACTCCTTCGCGTACCGGACGGGCACCGCCAGATTCGATCCGCCGAACCCCTTCAGTATCGCGAAATTCACCCCGATCACTTTCCCGTCGCGGTTGAACAATGGTCCGCCCGATCCGCCGGATGTAGTCGCGGCGTCGTAAACAATCTTGTCCTGCAGCACATCGCCGATGTGTCCTTGAGTTGTCGTCGGACGTATCAGCTTCTGTGCTGCCAATTGCGAGACCATCTGATTGACATTCTGCGTGCCGTCCGCGATCTTTTGCGCAACGTCCGATCCCGCTCGCGCCAAAATCCCTTCGATTCCGGTCGGATACCCAATCAACACCACCGGCTCGCCCGATACACTCGCCTCGCTACGCTCATCCAAGTCCAATAGCGCAACATTTGGCGGCGTCGGCGCTTCCAGCTTCAGCACCGCTACGTCTGCGCTCGACGAAATCTTGTCCAGCTTCGCCGCAATTCCATCAGAGCTTCCCGGAAAATATGCCTTGTAGGAAAGCACATACGCCGTAGCTCCATGATCGAGCAGCTCTTTCAGCTCATCGTTGCTCCACCATGGCTCGGCTACGTGGTGATTCGTCAGGATCCTTCCATCCCGCCGCACTAAAAATCCCGTCCCGAATATGTCGATCTGCAAATGCGGACCCGTTCCCCCCGCATCCAACCGCACCATTCCCTTGTCATCCACCTGCGGTTTACCCAACGCGTCCACGGCAATTTGGATCGGCTTCCCGCTTTCCTTGTCTAAGAATTCCACCACCACATGCAGCAAACACACACTCGGTCCATAGCTGTGCACAATCGTTTCCGCGATCTTTCCTTCATTCTCCAGCAGCTTCAGCCGCTTTTGCGTATCCGATAATTGCTGTTTCAGGGACTGCGCATCCGCGCCCTCTGCGGCCGCCACCTTCTTACGCAGATCTTCAGATTGCGCCCGCAAGCTGTTGCGCGCCTCAGAATTCGACTTCGCCGTTGCATCCAGTGAATTCCGCGCTTGCTCTGTGCGCCGCAAGAGTTCATCTTGCACGCCAAGCCCGCTATTCAGCCGCGCAATTTCCGTTCGCAGTTGCCGCGTTTCCTTCCCGCTTCGACCCGTCGAAATCATGGTAAATGCCGCCGCCAGAACTGCCGCCGCGCTCACCACGAAAATAGCCGGTATGAGCCAGAAACGGTGCTTCGTCACTGCCCCGCCGCTAAGCGATTCCACCGCGATGTCCGCCATCTGTTCGCGCTGCACCGCGTACTTCAGCATCGTTTTCAAATCTTCTTCCGGCTGCCGTTCACGAAACTGCGTTCGTACGCGCGCCGCAAATTCCACGGGGTCGAATGGGAACGTAATTACGTCGTCTGCTCCCAGATCAAGCGCCCTCGCTCGTTCTAAAGCACCCCCGCGCACCACCATCAGAATCTTCACGGACGCCCGCGTATCCGATCGCGCTTTCAACTGCGAAATCATCCCGCAGCAGCTCAAATCCGTTGGCGAAGCTTCTGTAATCAACACCTCGGGTGACAGCGCGAGGACCTCATCGACGGTCAGCTCCAATTCCGTCGTGATTTCGTACCCTTGCCGCGCAAGAGCGCTTTTCACCAGCTCATTCGTCTCGGAATTCAAGTCCAGCAGGAGTACGCGCATACATAGATAGTCTAGCATTCTCACTAAACGCTTGCCCGCGACCCGCCCGCCTCCAAATCCCCATTCCCTTTTTCTTCCTTTGCGTCTATCCTCCTGCCCCATACTGTAGGTGTGACTAACCCGGTGTCCTTTTCTTCCTATGCGTGAGCGTGATACAACAGGCATAAGTCTCGCGTCGAAAGACGGGTTCTTACTGAAACTCGAATTGCTTAGCGATCCTAAATTGCTGTTTGTCGTGCGTGGCGCGCTTGAACGCCTCACCGAGGTCTTCGGGTTTTCTCCGCCGGACCGCCGCTCCGTCACGCGGGCGGTCGATGAAGCTCTGACCAATATCATGCGCCATTGCTATAAGGGCCGGACGGATCAACCCATCGAACTCTGTTGTAGCCGTGTACCCCCTCGGTCTTCCGAGCAGGCCGACGGCCTCGAAATTTTGCTATGCGACCAGGGCCCCGCCATCGATCCCGCAAAGTTGCGCGGCCGTCGCCTCGACGAAATTAAGCCTGGCGGTCTCGGTCTGCATTTTATTAGGCAGAGCATGGACACCGTCGAGTATCGGCGTGTCGGCACCATCAACCAGTTTCGGCTGGTCAAGTATCTCCAGCCATCGACGCAGTTGCATACACCTTGACCACCCAAAGGAGGACTTCCGTGCAGATTTCCGCGCGGTTTTCCGATAGCACCACTATCTTTGACGTCACCGGAGACATTGATCTCGCCAATTCGCCTGAGATCCGCAAGGCCCTGCTCCGCGAGGTTCGCGAAAAGCGTACGCCTCGCGTAGTAATGAATCTCAGCAACGTCCGCTACATCGATAGCTCTGGTGTCGCTTCTCTAGTAGAAGGCCTCAAAGCCAGTCGCGATCTCAATTTGCGTTTCATCTTATTCGGCCTGAGCGCATCAGCGCGTGAGGTCCTACAACTTTCACGCCTGCTAAAAATTTTCGAAGTCTATGACAACGAAGATCAGGCCTTGTCCTCCTGAATCAGGCGCGAGCGAGGTGTTGTTGGGGCGTGCTTTAGCGCGTCCCCAGCAGTTGTGACTTGTTTGTTATCCTGAGAATTCAGCGGGATTCGGCGCATTTTTCCACGTCCGAGGGACTTCAACGCTAGCGATTGTCGTGTTGAATGCGAATGCAAATTCTCTCCCAAGTCGGCGGTTCCGTAACCAACGGTTTGGCCTACGTCGGCGCTCTCGCCTCTCTCGGTGGCCAAGCCGCCTACTACACCTTCGTAGCTCCCTTTCAAGGCAAGCCCGTTCGCTTTCAGCGCGCCGTCTCTCAAGCGCTCGACGTCGGCGTCCGCGCTATCCCCATCCTCTCCCTCATCACTTTTTTTATCGGCCTGATCCTCGCTCTCCAGGCTGCTTACGAGCTCCGTCGCTTTGGAGCCATCAGCTACGTGGCGACGGCTGTCGCCATCTCCATGTCTCGCGAACTCGGGCCGCTCATCACCGCCATCGTCGTAATCGGCCGTTCCGGTTCCGCCTTCGCCGCCGAAATAGGCACGATGAAGGTCACCGAGGAAATCGACGCCCTCGAAACCATGGCCATCAGCCCTGTCCATTTCCTCGTTACGCCAAAATTCATCGCCATGGCCATCATGTTGCCCTGCCTCACCATTTGGGCCAATACCATGGGCATTCTCGGCGGCTCGCTTTTCGGCGTAGCGCAGGCTGATTTCACCTTCACTCGCTACATATCTGCTTCTCTTGACTCGCTCTTCCTCCGTGATATTGTCACCGGACTCATCAAGAGCGTTATGTTTGGTATCACCATCACCGCCGTCGGCTGCCTCGAAGGCCTCTCCACGGGCGCCGGCGCCGAGCAAGTTGGCCGTTCGACGACGCGCGCCGTTGTGATGTCTATTTTTATGGTCGTTATCGTTGATTTGGTTTTCACTGCACTCTTCTTTTTTATAAGCGAGCACTAGGACCTTACCTATGGACACCTCGCTCACAGATTCGCTCGAGACCACCGCGACGATTTCCGTGCGCGATCTCCGCGTGAATTATGGAGAGCGCGAAATTCTCCACGGCATCAGCTTTGATGTGAATCGCGGGGAAACTCTGGTGATTCTCGGCGGCTCCGGTTCTGGCAAGAGCACCCTGCTGCGCACCCTCGTTGGCCTGGAAAAACCCAGCGCCGGCCAAATCTGGATCAAAGGTCAGAACATCGCCGCAATTTCGTCCTCCGAAATGGACGCCATCCGCAAGAAGATCGGCATGTCCTTTCAGGGCGGCGCTCTCTTCGGCTCCATGACCGTGGGCGAAAACGTTGCCTTGCCGCTCCGAGAGCATACACGTCTCGAGGAATCCACCATTGAAATCATGCTGCGTCTGAAACTCGAGCAGGTTGGCTTGCAAGGATTCGAGTACTACATGCCCTCTCAGCTCAGCGGGGGCATGAAAAAACGCGCGGCCGTCGCCCGCGCTCTCGCCATGGATCCCGAGATTCTTTTCTTCGATGAACCCTCTGCTGGTCTCGATCCGATCATCGCAGCGGGCATCGATCAACTCATACTCGAGCTGAAGCAAGCTTTTCGGATGACCATCATAGTCGTCACTCACGAGCTCGCCAGCGCCTACTTGATCGCCGATCGTATGGTCTTGATCGATAAAGGTAATATCGTGGCTATCGGCACGACCGAAGAAATGCGTGCCAGCACGCAGCCGCGCGTCCGCCAGTTTCTAGACCGCGTCGCCGAGCCTGAAGTCGCTCGCGAGTTGGATTATTTGCAGATGCTAACGGAGGATCGTCGTCGTCGCTCCAGATGATTGGAGCAGGGAAGGGAACCAATGAATCCTAAAAGCGAACAAGCACTTGTCGGTCTCTTCGTTATCGTCGCCACCGCCGTCCTAATCGGCACCGTTTTCGCCATCAGCGGCGCCTTCGGGCGTTCGACGCACACCTACCACGCTTATTTCCCGTTCGCCGGAGGTATCGAGTCCGGTTCCGGTGTCCGCTACTCCGGAGGGCCCAAAATTGGCCGCGTCGACCGTGTCCGCATTGATCCGGAGAATCCCGCGCTTATCGAGATCACCTTCAAAGTTCAATCTGATCTCCCCGTCAAAACGGACAGCCACGTCAAAATCATGAGCCTGAGCCCGCTCGGCGACAATCACGTCGAGATTTTGGCTGGTACCCCCAAAGCTCCCCCTGCTCCCGATGGTTCTCAGCTCGTTTCCGAAAACTACGTCGATTTCAACGCTATCACCGCGCAGATCAATGATCTCGGTCCCCACGCCACCGAGCTCATCGCCACCCTGAACGATCGTGCCACCGAGCTGAAAGTCACCGTCGAGCGTGTCAACGATCTTCTCAGTGTTCAGAATCGCGCCAATCTTTCCGCCGCTCTCGCCACTACTCGCCGCATGCTCGAAGAGAATCGCCCAGCTCTCCATTCGACCCTTCAGCACGTCAATTCCGTTAGCGAGAAGCTCGAGCCTCTCCTATCGGATTTCCGCAAGACTTCCGCTGAAGCCAACAAAGCCATCGATCACATCGATTCCCTGATCGGTGAAAATCGCGCCGACATTCGCCAAGCCGTCGCAGAGCTTCGCCGCACTCTCACTAATATGACCGATCTCACTTCGCACCTGAATCAGACCCTCGACGTCAACTCCGAAAATATCGACGAGCTGCTCGATAATTTCCGTCACGTGTCCGAAAATCTTAGGGAGTTCACCAATACGATCAAGTCTCGCCCCTACACGCTAATCCGCTCTTCCAATCCGCGTGAACACAAACCCGGTGAAAATCAATGAGCTTGCGACCCGCCCTTATTGCTCTAATTTGCGTTCTCTTCATCGGAGGCTGTGGCGCTGCCCGCCCCGCTAAGTACCACCAACTCACCGTTCCCGGTGATACCGCTGCCGACCCACACGGCGACGTCTATCCCGTCACCCTTGTCATGGGTCCGCTATTGTCCTCACATCTTTACCGCGAAGATCACCTCGTGTACAGCTCCAACGGCGAGGACATGGGCATCTACGAGTACGAGCGCTGGGTAGAACCTCCCACCGAAATGATCCAGGAAGTTCTTTTTCGCGCGTTGCGGTTCTCCGGCCGCTTTCGCGCTGTGCATGCTCAGCACAGCAGCGTCCGTGGAGACTATCTTGTTCGCGGGCATCTGTACGACTTTAAGGAAATCAACGGCTCCTCGATGTCCGCGCGCGTGTCACTTGAGCTCGAGCTACGCGACATCAAAACCGGTAACACTGTCTGGACTCACGTCTATAACCACGACGAACCCGTCAGCAGTAAAAAGGTCTCCGCCGTAGTCGCTGCGCTCAATCGTAATGTTCAGCGCGCCACAAACGAATTCACGGCCAGCCTGGTCGAGTATTTTTCCGCCCATCCCCCAGCCCCGCCGTCCCCCGCGGCCCAATAACCCAATTTCTACCGAACGCCTTAATCCACCCCCGCTAACGCTTCCCGTGTCCCCACAGCCTTTCTGTGTCTTAGCCTTTTCTTTAACTCAGGCGCCGCAGCGTCAGCAGCGTAATGTCGTCCTCCAGCTCTGTGTTTCCTCGATGCCTTTGCACTCGCTGTAGCAATGCCTGCGAAAACTCGTCCAACCGCGCCGCTTTCCCCAACCCGCCCAAAGCGTCCTGCGCGACGGCGAGAAATCCCTTTGCGGTCAATTGCTCTCCTTCAGGCGATCGCGCCTCCGTTGCGCCATCTGAAAACGCCAAAATCATGTCTCCTACGTTCAATCGAATGCTCTGCTCGCTATATTGCTCTCCCGTAATAAATCCCAGCGGCAGATTCTCCAAGCCTTCCCCCAGCTCGCAAAAGTTCTCTTCCCGCGCTCTCCAGACCAACATTCGCGGATGCGCCGCGTATGCAAAATTAAATTCACCGCTCCCTCCGTCGTAAGTTCCCGTAACCACAGTCGTCAGCCGCAATCCCCCCTCATCGCTCGCCGCATCCAGCGTGAACTCGTCATTGAGCGCGCCCAGCAATCCCGACGTATCCCGAATATCGTGAAATTTATGCAGCAAATGATGCACATGCCGCGCCACCGCGCTCGCCACGTATCCGTGACCCACGCAATCCGCCAGCACCACTCGCGCCACATTGTCGCTGCAAGAAAAAACCGCCGCGAGATCCCCGCCCTCATCCCCGCCCGACGGCACCGCGATCACATCGCCTTCCAGCCCGGCCAATTCCAGCGAGCGATGTGCCCTCTCGTTTCCCGCCCAAAGCTCCATGCACCCGAACGGGCGCACCACCGAAGTCGTGCACTCCAGCCCATCCTTTTCGATTTTCTTGAAATTCATAACAAAATTAATGTAGCACTTGTGGAGTGCGGCAGTCTTGCTGCCGCTTTTAGGAGGTAATCCGCGCCAAAAAACGCCTACAATGAGCGCAAATCAGTGTCTCTAAGTTCCCTTACTACTTCTTATCCAACGTCCGATCCAAATTAAACGCTGCGCTAATCAGCGCCAAATGCGTAAACGCCTGCGGAAAATTCCCCAGCGCCTCGCCCTGCGAACTCGTCTGCTCCGCGTATAGCCCCAAGTGATTGGCATATCCCAGCATCCGCTCAAACAGCAGCCGCGCCTGATCAAGCATCTTAGAATCGGCCATTCCCGCCCGCGTCATCGCTTCCACCAGCCAGAACGAGCACATATTGAATGTTCCTTCTTCGCCCGGCAGTCCGTCGATGTGCGGCTCCGGCGGATACCGGTACACCAGTCCATCGCTCATCAGCCCGCCTTCCTTCGGGCTTTTCATGATTGCTCGGATCGTGCTCAGCATCCTCGGATCGGTCGGCGCCATAAAGAAAACTAGCGGCATAATCAGTACCGAAGCATCCAGATCTTCGCTCCCGTAAAATTGTGTGAACGCCCGCCGCTTCTCGTTCCATCCGCGTATCATCACTTCCTCATAGATCTTGTCGCGCTCGCGAATCCATCTCTCGCGGTTCGCCGGAAACGAGCGCTTATCCGCCAATCTCACTCCTCGGTCCAGCGCCACCCAGTTCATCAGCTTCGAATAGACAAAGTGTTCCTGCCGGTTGCGCATCTCCCAGATTCCCTCGTCTGGGTTTTGCCAGTTGTCGCACACCCAATCCAGTCGACTCCGAATCCGCGTCCAGAAATCGTACGAGATCGGCAGCACATATTTGTTGTAAAGGTAGAGTGAATCCATCAGCTCGCCATAAATATCGCTCTGATATTGCTTATAAGCATCATTGCCGATCCGCACTGGTCTCGACTGTTTATACCCTTCCCAGTGCTTCAGTTCCTGCTCCGGCAATTCCGGATTGCCATAAATCGAAAACAGCGAGGGGACCTTCTCCCCGGGTTGCACGTGTTTTGCCACGTAGTTCCGTATCCAGCTCACGAACCCCGTCGCTTCTTCCGTAAAGCCGATGCGCACCATCGCATACACCGTGAACGCCGCGTCACGCAGCCACGCATACCGATAATCCCAGTTTCGTGGTCCGCCGATCACTTCCGGTAGGCTCGTAGTTGGCGCGGCGATGATCGCGCCCGTAGGTTCGAAGGTAAGCAGTTTCAGCACCAGCGCCGACCTCTCCACTCGCTCGCGCCAACGTCCGCGGTACGTACACGCCGACAGCCATCGGTGCCAGTATTTCACCGTCTGCTGGAACAGTTCTTCGCCATCCCTTTGCGATGCCGGACACGGCGCGTCACCGCTGGTTTCTTCATCGCTCACCGTGAACACATGCGACTGGCCTTCCTGCAGCTCAAATTCTGCAGCAACACCTCCGTCTCCCTGTCGCTGTAGCGACTCCACGCAGCAAAGGTGTAGGCTTTGCTTAGCCGAACGGAACGTCGCGCCACTCTCGTGCAGCGTCACTTCATGTGACTCTCGCCCATAATCAAAAGCCGGCTTGCAGATCATCCGCACTTTCACCGTGCCGCGCACGCATCGCACTCTCCGGTACAAGTGGTGATACCACTTCGACTCCGGGGGCAATCCCACCGGCATGAAATCTTCGATCTCCGCTAGTCCATCCGCGTGCAGAAACCTCGTAACCAATATGTTCGTCGACGGCCAATAGAATTGCCGCGACTTCACCTCTTCCGCCACCGGCACAATCTGGAATCGTCCACCTTTCTGATCATCTAAAATCGCGCCGAACACGCTGGGCGAATCGAAATTTGGCAAGCAATACCAATCAATCGAGCCGTTCATCCCCACCAGCGCCGCTGTTCGCATGTTCCCGATAATCCCGTAGTTCTCAATCGGCTGATATGCCATGATCCTCATCCCACATTCGAATTTCGGCGCAACCCCGCCAAAGAAGTAGATTCTCCAAACCGCGCAATCGACGCGGGCCGTCTCTTCTCTGCGCGTCCCTGCGCACTCTGCGTCTCTGCGTTAGATTTGCTGTTTCTTCTTCCCTCTAAACCTCGCGGCCTCGCGCTCTCCCGTCCTCGCCTGTATATTAAACACTGGACGCGCTCTGCTCCCATGGACTTTCGTCCCTCCTCCATTCTCCGCTGGCTCTTCGACCCCCAGCACGGCGACCGCAACCGCCTTCTTCCTCGCTGGCTTTTTCTGCGCGCCCTCGGCCTGATTTATTTATCCGCCTTCTACTCGCTCCTCTTCCAAATCCGCGGCCTCATCGGTCCAAACGGCATTCTCCCCGCTGCCGAATATCTGCGCGCGGTTACGAATTCCATCGGCTTCGCGCGTTTTTGGTACACGCCCACGCTCCTTTGGTTCTCCACTGGCAATCACATGCTTATGGCCATCTGCTGGGCCGGCCTCCTCGCTTCCGTCCTTCTCACCGCCAACATTTTCCCGCGCGGCATGCTCCTGATTTGTTTCATCTGCTTTCTCTCCTTCGTCAGCGCCGCATCCGATTTCTCCGGCTACCAGTCCGACGGCATGCTTCTCGAAGCCGGTTTTATTTCCATTTTTCTAGCCCCGCCCGGATTTCGCACCGGTCTCGCGCCAAACAGTCCGCCCATCCGCGCCAGCATCTTTCTTCTTCTCTGGGAATGGTTTCGTATCTACTTCGAATCCGGCATCGCCAAAATCGCCAGCGGCGATCCCCAGTGGCGCCACTTCACCGCCATGGACGAGTATTACCAAAACGGACCCCTGCCCACCTGGGTCGGCTGGTACGTTCAGCATCTTGCGCACTGGTTTCATGCCGCCACCGCGTTCGGCACTCTCGCCCTCGAGCTGGTTCTCGTCTGGATGTTTTTCTTGCCGCGCCGATTCCGCATCATCTGCTTCTTCATCGTCACACCCTGGCAAACCGGCATCATCCTCACCGCCAACTACACGTTCTTGAACTATCTGGTCCTCGCCCTCGGCATCTTCCTGCTCGACGACCGCTTCCTCGCCCCCTTCATCGCTCGTTTCGTCTCGCAATCCTGGCGAGCGCAACTATCGCATTCGACGCAAACAGTCACCGAAGCGCCTGCCTCGCAGGAAGCTGCCGGGCCAAACTGGCAGCAAACCTGGGCTCGCCATCTGGCCACCGTCAAACGTGCCCTCACGGCGGTAATGTTCATCTGGCTCTTCTATTCCAGCACCGTGCTCCTGCTAATGATGCTCTGGCCTGCCGCCCCATTTCCCTACGCGCCAGTGGCCGCGCTCCAGCCGTTTCGCGTCGCCGACCGCTACGGCCTCTTCGCCGTAATGACCCGCGGCCGCTACGAAATAGAATTCCAAGGCTCGAACGACGGCGAAAATTGGATCGCCTTTTCATTCCGCTACAAGCCGCAAAATCCCCACGAAGCTCCACGCATCTACGCTCCCTACCAGCCGCGCTTCGATTGGAATTTGTGGTTCGCCTCGCTCGGCCATTGGCGCTCCAACCCAATTGTCCCGCGAACCGAAGAGCGCCTACTCGAAGGCAGCCCTGACGTTTTGGCGTTATTCGCAGGCAATCCGTTTCCGCAACCGCCGCGCCAAATCCGCGTCCTGCTCTGGCAGTATTGGTTCACCTCGATGCAAGCAAAACGCGAGCAAGGTCTATGGTGGCATCGTCAGTTGCTCGGCAATTACGCGCCAACTCTCGCGCGCGCAAACGGCCGGATCATCGGCATCGAATGGCCGCCGGAGCTTCCGCCCCGCCAATGAATTCGAAATCACAACATCACCGCCGCGCCGCCGTGATCGGCGCCGGACCCAACGGCCTCGCCGCCGCCATCACCCTCGCGCAAACCGGCGCTCACGTTGACGTCTTCGAAGCCGAACCACAACCCGGCGGCGCCGCACGCACTCTCGAGCTAACGCTGCCCGCCTTCCACCACGACTTCGGCTCCGCCGTCCATCCGCTCACCGCAGGCTCCCCGTTTTTCTCTTCGCTCCCGCTGCAAGCTCACGGTCTCGAGTGGATTCACTCTCCGGCCCCCCTGGCCCATCCTGTTGACGACGGCACGGCCATAACGCTCGAGCGCGACCTGCGCGCCGCCGAATCTGCTCTCGCACCAGACGGCAATCGTTGGCGCCGCCTCATGCAACCATTCGCAGAGCATTGGTCCGCGCTCTCAGAAGAAATCCTCCGCCCGCTGAACGTGTTCACCCCTCATCCGTTCCTGCTAGCGCGCTTCGGCTTGGTAGCATTCCCGCCGGCAAAAACACTCGCGCATCTCTTCCGCAGCGAACGCACCAAAGCTCTCTTTGCTGGCCTAGCCGCGCATTCTTTTCTCAGCCTCGACGAGCCCCTAAGCGCCGCGTTCGGCATAGTTCTCGGCACGGCCGCGCACGCAGTCGGTTGGCCCATTCCACGCGGGGGAGCGCAATCCATCACCAACGCTCTCTGCACTCACCTCGCCTCCTTGGGCGGTACCATCAAGACTTCCACACGCATCGACGATTTTTCTGCGCTCGAGAAAAACTACGACGCCATCCTCTGTGATGTCACGCCGCACCAATTGCTGCGCATCGCCCGCAATCGTTTCCCCACGCGATTCGCCCGCCAGCTCGCGAAGTATCGTTATGGTCCCGGAGTATTCAAAGTCGATTACGCTCTCCACAGCCCCATTCCCTGGAAATCAGCGGACTGCGCGCGCGCCGCCACCGTGCATCTCGGTGGCACCCTCCAGGAAATCGCCCAGTCGGAATACGACATGCGCCACGGCCGCCATTCCGACCGCCCCTTCGTCCTCCTCTCGCAACCAAGCCTCTTCGATCCCACACGCGCCCCGGCAGGGAAGCACATCGCATGGGCCTACTGCCATGTCCCCAACAGTTCCAATGTCGACATGCTGCAAGCGCTCGAATCGCAAATTGAGCGTTTCGCCCCCGGCTTTCGCGATTGCGTTCTCGCCCGTCGCGTCTTTTCCCCGGGCGCCCTCGAAGACATGGACGCTAATCTAATCGGTGGCGACATCTCCGGAGGCGCCGTAGACCTTCGCCAATTCTTCCTGCGCCCAACATGGCGCCACTACGCCACGCCGGCCCGCAACATCTACATCTGCTCCTCGTCAACGCCGCCAGGCGCCGGCGTTCACGGCATGTGCGGCCACAACGCCGCAAAACAAGCCGCCTCCCGCCTGTAGTGGCACAGCCATTTCTGCCTGCCCGCCGTAGGCGGGGCTGTCCTCCGAACCGCCTCACACAAGAAAAACAGGCCACACGTCAGTTGCTGAATGCAGGCGTGTCCCCTTCAGGGATAAGACAACATCAAACGTAGTGAGGAGTGAGGCAAAGATGAGAGTTGAACTCAATGTACCTGAGTCTGTCAGAGAGCCGCGCTTTTGGATCAAGCATCAGCCGGTTCTAGCCATGGCGTTGCAGCCTGGTTCCATTGAAATTGGCTTGCGCCGTTCTGAGATGAAAAGATTTACTGTCGACGCAGGCGAAATGAGCCTGGTCCCTAACCACCTGGAGAAATGGTTTCGAAACGAAGACTTGCGCGCTTTGTGCATCGCCATTTCGGACGCCGCGCTAACGGCAGCCTCAGATGGAACAAGCGGTGAGGTCGAGTTGCGCAAAGTGGATAACCTGGTTGACGCGCGACTAGGTACGTTGGTCGAGGCGGTGAATGCGGAGAGGATTGCCGGGTTTCCGAGCGGGAGGCTCTTTCTAGATTCTGTCGAGCAGGCGATTGCCGCGGCGCTGGTCAATGGTTATGCAGTCCGCCACCGCTCTGTGCAGACGCACCGAGGCGGCCTAGGTTGCGCACGCTTGCGAAGGATTAAAGAATTCGTGGACGCCAAGATGGAAGACGAGTTGACCCTTTGCGAGATGGCGCAAGCGGTGCAGTTGAGCACAGCTCATTTCTCGCGCATGTTTCGCAAGTCAACCGGCGAAACCCCGCATCATTTTGTCCTGCGTCATAGGGTAGAGCGTGCAAAGGAAATGTTGCGCGCGGCCGAGGCGCGTGTTTTGGATGTCGCCGTGGCCTGCGGCTTCAAAACGCAGCAGCACTTTGCGCGGGTGTTCCGCCAGTTGTGTGGAGTCAGCCCTATAGAGTATCGCCAGAAATTTCTGCGGCATTGAGTGGCTTGCGCTGGAGGCCTGGTCCCACGGTGCGCCCGCTTTTCGCAGGCATGTCATGACGACGCGTCAGATGCTCGCAACTCATAGTTGATCCCAACTTCATCCAGACTTCGCGCCCAATCGCAGTTGAGGTCTCATCGTTTGTCCCCTTCGTCCCCTGGTTGAATGTCTCATCTGTTGGATTCCTGCCTCAGTCTTCAAGAATTGAGCAGGATTTGGCCCAGCCGAGCAGATACAGGCACAACCCCCTGTCCACGATGCGGTTTGCTGAGTGAGTTGTGAGAGCCACTAAGGCAAACAATCCATGGCAGTCCTCACACCAGCAAGGAGTATTGAGATGAGTTGGAATAATGAAAAACAATCAGCAGTGGATTTCGCGGAGCGCGTTCGCCTGAATCAGCAGAAGCTTAGGTCCAATCTAAAGTCGCATTACGACTTCATCGTCTGTGGGTCAGGCTCCTCTGGCTCGGTGGTGGCGCGCCACCTGGCAGAGAATCCCGACGTCAGCGTGCTCTTGGTCGAAGCAGGCGGCAGCGACGATGTGCCAAGCGTGACAGAAGCTGCGCGCTGGTTTGAAAACCTCGGGACCGAGCGCGATTGGAATTTTGTGGCCCAGCCCAATCCCCACCTCAAAGGGCGTTCCATACCGCTAAATATGGGCAAGGTGCTCGGCGGGGGATCGAGCATCAATGTGATGGCTTGGGCACGCGGACATAAGAACGATTGGGATTTCTTCGCGTCCGAGTCCGGCGACCGGGCATGGAACTATGAGTCGGTGCTGGAGATCTACCGTCGGATGGAAGACTGGCAGGGCGCACCAGATCCCACGCGCCGCGGAACCGGGGGGTTGGTTTTTGTGCAGTCCGCGCCTGACCCGAATCCAATCGCCCCGGCCATGGTGGAAGCAGCGCGTTCCATTGGGATGCCCACCTTCGATAGTAATAATGGCGGTCTGATGGAAGGCAATGGCGGAGCCTCTATCCTCGATTTGCGCGTACGCGACGGAAAACGCCTGTCCGTCTTTCGAACTTATGCCTTTCCCTACATGGACCGGCCAAACCTGACTGTGCTCACGCACGCATTGGTTACCAAGCTTACCTTAGAGGGAAACCGAGCCACCGGTGTCGAGATCGCTTTTGAAGGGAAGATCCAAAGCATTACGGCTGGACTCGAGGTTGTTCTGTCGTTGGGCGCAATGCATACGCCAAAGGTGTTGATGCTCTCTGGCATCGGCGATCACGGGGAGCTACAACGCCTGGGCATACCGGTTGTTCATCATCTTCCAGGAGTAGGTCAGAACTTTCAGGATCATTTTGGCATTGGTTGCGTCTGGGAGTATCGGCAACCGCTCGCTCCACGCAACAATGGAGCTGAGGCAACGTTCTTCTGGAAGAGCGATCCTGGTCTTGAGACTCCGGATTTGCAGACCTGCCTGGGAGAAGTACCGTACTGCAGTGCCGAGACAGCCGCCAAGTTCAATCCACCGGCGGCTTCTTGGACATTGTTTGGATGTGTCGTACGGCCGAAAAGCATAGGTCAGATCCGCTTGACCGGACCTAGCCCTGACGCCCCTGTCCAGATCGAGGCCAATACGCTGTCCCATCCAGACGACCTGAAGGCCGCAGTAGCGTGCGTGGAACTTTGTCAGGAAATTGGCAATTCGGCTGCCCTTCGACCTTTCAGAAAGCGCGAAGTTATGCCCGGCAACCTGACAGGAGCTGCGCTAAAAGATTTCATTCGCGATGCAGCCACTACGTACCACCATCAGACTTGCACTTCCAAGATGGGACGCGATTCCATGTCGGTCGTAGACGCCCAACTGAAGGTCTATGGAATAGAAAACCTCCGCATAGCAGATGGCTCGATCATGCCGCGCGTGACCACCGGCAACACGATGGCCCCCCTGCATCATCATCGGCGAGCGTGCCGCGGAGGCCTTGCGCAACGAACACAGGTTGGAGACGTCGTCAGCGTCGCGTTCTGATCGCATTTGAACGACAACCTGCAATTCGACCAGTCACAGCTCGCACGTTAGTTGAGGGCTATGCGAATGGTTTTCTTATTCACGGCAGGAACAAAGCGGGTGCAGGGCGGCCCGCAACGGACGTGCCGCCCACGGCCGCCCGCATTCAGCACAATAGCAGCCGAGAGGCTTCTTCCCACAATTGCTGACAGATCGTGCCTGCTGGTTCATCACGTGCCAGCCTGGCTGACTGTCCGGCCCACAATTGCATACGGTCGGCATCTCCAGCCTTCTGCGCCGCTTCCCGCATCGCGCGAGTTAGCCCCCGCTGAACAGGGTACGGCGCTGCGCGGGGAGCATTCGGAGCATTTGCTGCCCGGACGTACGCGGTTGCTACGCTGCGCCCAGGACGTCCACTGAATGCGCGCGTAACCATAGTTTCGTTGGCCTCTGTGTGTGCGAGCCTGTCGGCATAAGCCGGATGCAGCTTCGCTTCCGGAGACCGCAGAAGCCCAGTCCCTATCTGTACCGCGCTCGCCCCCAGCATCAGTGCTGCTGCGATTCCACGCGCATCGGCGATTCCGCCCGCAGCGATGACTGGCTGGGCTACCGCATCAACGACCTGTGGCACGAGGGCCATCAAGCCAACCATCTGACGTTCCGCCTCGTCTGCCTGGAAGGCTCCTCGGTGTCCACCCGCTTCCATGCCTTGGGCAATAATGGCGTCGGCCCCTGCTGCTTCGGCAGCCTTGGCTTCGGCCACAGTCGTCGCGGTGGCAAACCATAAGATTCCGTGTGTTTTCATTTCCGAGACAAAGGCGGGAGCGTAGAGGCCCATGATCGAAGAGATGACATTCGGGGCTGCGGCTATCATGGCTTGGCATTGCGCCTCGAAGTCCGGCAGCATCGCATCGCCCGCTTCCGTTGGAACAGGAGGTCCCCACATCGCAAGGAACTCCCGCTGCCTTTTTTCCGACTCGAAGTCTCGTATTGGCGCTGCCTCCGGAATCCAAAGATTGATCTGAAACTTCCCCTGGCTGCCTTCACGAAATTCGGCGCTCCAAGCCCGGATTTCATCCGGGTTCATGATCAGCGCTCCGCATGCCCCTAGCCCGCCAGTATTGGCTACCGCAATGGAAAGTGATGGAGGACAGGCCCCTGCCATCGGTGCCAGCAGGATCGGAAGGCGGATGCCCAAACGGTCAGCGAAACCCTTGGCGCGCCCGTGAGGTGATGAATACATTTTGTCGAACATGCTCAAACCTCCGGCTTGACCGCTCGCGCAGCGCCCTGCCGCTCGCTAATTAGGAGCGTTACAGATAACGCTCGGAAGAACTGCGCGGCAAATCACCCCTCAAAAAAATCGCCCGGATGTGAGATGAATCCGCCGCGTTCGTTGTTCCAAGGTTTGCAGATTTCCGCGGCTGAAGCCCAGAGGAGACAACCTCAAGCCCCTCTGCCGCCACTCGTCTCCATTTAATTCGCCCAGCGACCATTCAACCCTCAAAAACGTCCATTCAATGGATTACGCTTCCGTTATCTTCCGTTCACATGCTATCGTTCATCATGTTCGCCCCTTGGCAACTGCTCCGTAACGTCAAGGGCCGATCCGCGATCACTTCATCCATCGCTATCCGATCTGAGCTAACCTCTTTCGTGTGTTACTGTTGCGCACTCTTTGTGCCCTCGAAAAAAGTCATCTCCTTTGATTTCAGCAACTTCCGTACTCTTTGCGCAAAACACCGGGGGTGGGGGGTATCTCTCCCGTGAAAGCCTGCGTCCTCCACTCGCCAGCTCCCGTCGAAACCAATCCTTTGGTTTTCGAGGATTATCCCACTCCGCAGCCCGCAAGCGGGGAAGTCCTCGTTCGCATCTCCTTTTGCGGCGTCTGCCGCACCGATCTCCATGTTATTGAAGGGGAGCTAGTTCCCCAGAAATCACCGGTCATCCCAGGACACCAAGTCATTGGCTTCATCGAAAGGTTGGGATCCAGCGCAAGCAGATTTCCCATCGGTGCGCGCGTGGGCATTGCCTGGTTGCATCGCACCGACGGCACCTGCGAATTCTGTCGCTCGGGCGCGGAAAATCTTTGCGACCATCCTACTTTCACGGGCTATTCCGTCGACGGTGGTTACGCCGAGTACACTGTTGCTCCGCAAGACTTTATTTACGCTATCCCAGAGCAATTTCCAGACGAGCAGGCCGCCCCTCTCCTCTGCGCCGGAATTATCGGCTTCCGCTGCCTGCGTCTTTCCGGAATCAAGCCCGACGGCAAGTTGGGCTTTTATGGATTTGGCGCAGCCGCCCACGTTGCCATCCAGGTGGCGCGCCACTGGCACATCGAAGTCTATGCAATGACGCGAGATGCACGGCACCAAAAGCTGGCCCTCGATCTCGGCGCAAAATGGGCCGGCGGCACCTTCGCCGAGCCTCCTGCGAAACTCGATGCCGCAATCGTCTTTGCCCCAGCAGGGGAGATCGTCCCCGCCGCACTAAAAGCGCTTCGCAAAGGTGGTGTCATGGTTCTCGGCGGCATTCACATGAGCCCCATCCCATCCTTCGATTACGACCTGCTCTATCAGGAGCGCATGATTCGCAGCGTGGCCAATAACACACGTCAGGACGGCGAAGATTTCCTGCGTGTCGCCGCCGAAATCCCCATTCGCACCCACACGCAACTCTTTCCTTTGCAAGAAGCCAACCGCGCCCTAAACGCTCTGAAGAACGACGCAATCGAAGGCGCAGCAGTCCTAAAGGTCGGAGCATGAACAAGTGTAGCGGCCACCTTCAGGTGGCCAACTGGAAATGTGGCTTGCAGCCCACCCTGTCCGTTCTTGGCACAGCACTTTCCGCAATCGGTCAAGCAGTTCTTGCAGTCCCGCAACCGAAGCGCGCTAACGTGATGTCACGACGAGACTTAAAAGAAATTGCGCCTGGAAGGAATACTGCCGATACACTCTGCGGCGGCGAACGTCTCTACCTACAGGGGGAACCCACGGCATGTTAGCATCGATGTCCGACAGTCCAGCTGAAGTGAGAACCATGGAGTCGCGAATTCTAATTGCTGACGACCAGCCCGACGTCCTGCGGGCTCTCTGCCTCCTGCTCAAGGGGCACGGCTACTTCACTGAAACCGTCACTTCGCCTTCGGATTTGCTGGAAGCCCTCGGGCGCAGCGAATTCGATCTCTTACTGATGGACCTAAATTACGCGCGCGACACAACTTCCGGTCGCGAAGGCCTGGATTTGCTGACCCGCCTGAAAGCCATAGACGGTGTGCCTCCCATTGTGGTCATGACGGGGTGGGCCACCGTCGGAATCGCTGTCGAAGCCATGCAGCGCGGCGTCACCGATTTTGTAGAGAAGCCCTGGACGAATTCGCAATTGCTGGAAGTTTTGCGCAAGCAAATCACGCTGGGCCGCGAGCGCCGCGAATCCGCTCGCTTGGCCGTGCAGGAAAATCAAGTCCAAAAAGTGATCGCCTCTCAGTTTCACGAGCAGGAGCACGAAATTGCTGAGGCCCGCGCCATTCAGGAAGGATTTCTGCCGAAAGAAATTCCCCAGCTCACCGGATATGAAATTGCCGCCGCGTGGCAATCCGCCCGCGTAGTCGGCGGAGATTATTTCGATGTCCTTCCCTTCGACGGCGAAATGTGCGGGCTGTGCATCGCTGACGTTGCCGGGAAGGGTCTGCCGGCGGCCTTGCTGATGTCGAATTTGCAGGCTGCAGTTCGCGGATTGGCTTCGCCTTCTCTGGCTCCGGAGGCCTTGTGCGCGCGGCTGAATGCGCTGCTTTGCCGCAACATAGCCAGCGATCGCTTCGTCACTCTGTTTTATGCGCAGCTCGATGGTCCCGCGCGCCAACTGCGCTACGTGAGCGCCGGTCACAATCCACCGTTTGTTTTGCATCGTGATGGCTCGCATCAACGACTCTGTGAGGGCGGCATCGTTCTCGGCGTTTTTGCAAACCAGGCCTTCAAGAGCGGCACGGTGCAATTGCAGAGTGGCGACCGCATGGTCCTTTACACCGATGGAGTGACTGAAGCGTGCAACTCCGACGACGATGAGTTCGGCGAAGAGCGCCTGCTGCAAGTCCTGCAACAAAATCCGGCCCGAACCGCCGTAGAAATTCAGAAAAATATCCTGCAAGCTGTAGCAGAATTCAGCCACGGAACCTGGCAAGACGACGCAACGCTGCTGGTGGTCGCCGTAGCATGAGTGACAACTACAGCGTCGCCACAAATTTTCTGATCGCATCGAGAGCTACGTCTGGCTGGTCGCGATGCGGAGAGTGTCCGCAGCGAGCCAGAATCAGGGTTTGCGTTCCAGGCACGCGGCGCTGAATCGCTTCCACATGGGCCAGAGTTCCGTACTCATCGTTTTCGCCCTGAATAACCAGCGTCGGGCAAGTGATCGTTCTCAGATATTCTTCAATGTTCCAGTCGTGAAATTGCGGATCGAGCCAGATGTCATTCCATCCGCGAAACATTTCGTCAGCGTGATCGTGGTATCGCGAAAGTTTTTTCCGCAGGTCGCCTGATTCGTAAAGCTTGCGAATGGCCACAGTGCTACGCAAGCCGAACTCCTCGACGAAAACGTGCGGCGCCTCGAGAATGAGCCCGCGCACGCGCTCAGGCCAAGTGCCCGCATGAATCAAAGCGATAGAAGCCCCATCGCTATGTCCGAACAGGATCGGATTCTGAATTTTGTTCTGCGCCAGAATTTCCGGCAGCACCACTTTTGCTTCGTGATGCATATAATCAACGGAGCGCTTCTCCGCAAGCCGTTCCGATTTGCCGTGCCCGTAGCGTGAATACACCAAGACGCCGCAGCCAGTAGCCTTCGCGACGCGCCCCGGGAAATCCTTCCACATGGCCGTAGAGCCAAGGCCTTCGTGGAGCATCACAATGGTGACGTCCGCATCGGCAGGAGGGTACAGGGCGATTTCGAGCCGCTTCGCTGGCACGTGCACGAGTCTATCTAAGCGCAAGCATCAGCGCGAAGGCGATCATCTTCCGAGGTTGAGGTGATTCGCGATGGACGCGTTTTTCGGATGCTGGGAAATCTGCAAGTGGTGCGTGCTTTGTGAACACTATGCGCTTTGCGCGCGGGCCAGGCCCGCGTCTTCCGCTGCCACCTGGCCGAGAATGGACCAATCGCGCCGCTCATGTCCACGCGCCAGCGCCGTCACAAAGCGGTCATGCAGGACGCTGGCGATTGGCATGGGCACTTTCTGTGCATCGGCCGCTTGCTGCACCAATCGCAAATCTTTGAATCCCAGCGGCAGCGCAAACCCGACGTGATCGTACTTGCCTTCCACGATCAAGCCGCCGTAAGTTTTGTACACGGGCGTGTTAAATAATGTGCTGGTCAGAAAATCAAGCATTGCCGCCGCATCGACACCGGATTTACGCGCGAACGCCAAAGCTTCTCCAAGCGATTCCAGCACAGTGGCAATCAGGAAATTTCCGGTGAGCTTGACGACATTTGCTTTGGATTGCTGCTCGCCAATGACAAGCAACTTCTGCCCGATGGCATCCCACAGAGGCTTGAAGCGCTCTATAGTTGCCTTCGGGCCTGCGGCAACCACGGCTAGCTTTCCCTGTTCAGCAGCTTCCGGACGGCCAAACACGGGTGAGGCAATGTATTCTTGACCTGCGCGCGAGTGCTCCGCCGCCAAACGATCACTCAGCTCCACGCTGATCGTGCTCAGTGAAATATGTACGCCGCCGCGCGCGAGCGACTTCAAGACACCGCCCTCGCCGAACACGACGCCCTCAACCGCGGTGTCGTCCGCGAGCATGGTCAATACGGCTTCGCCGCGGCAAGCGTCCGCGATCGAAGCAGCGACCGTGGCGCCATCTTTACGCAGTGCCTCCGCACGCTCGCGCGTGCGGTTGTACACCGTCACTCGATGCCCCGCGCGCAGCAAACTTTTCGCGATTCCCGTGCCCATCCTACCCAATCCAATCAGTCCTACATCCATCACATCCTCCAATCCAGGGCTGGTGTACTGATATCGTCACAATCCATTCTGGCACGAATGCGCGAACTGCGCGTGGCGCCTCGTTACCGAGCGAAACCTTCGCCGAATTCGTTTCGAATCCAAACCCGCGGAATAATCAGTTTGCTTAGCTGGAGCGTGCTGATGCTACTTCATCGGGAGCAATCAGCCGCCAGGCAACTATCGCGCTCGCTGTAGACAACGCCGCACACAAGAACATAACCAGACGGAAGCTGGATAGAAAAGCATTGGCGATTGCGCGCCGCAGCATGTCGACTGTATTAGGATCAAGGCCTTTAGGCAGCTCCAAACCGGCTAGCTCGATTTGCTTCGATCGAATGTTCTGCACAACATCCGGTGGAAGAGAAAGCTTCGCCAGAGTCTGGTCCAACTGAGAGCCGAAGGCCTTTACCATCACAATTCCTAACACGGCGATGGCTAGCACACCCGCGACGCGCGCGACGGCGTTGTTGATGCCCGAAGCCGCACCTACATGATCCTGATCGACGGAACACATAACCACGATGGTGAGCGGCGCCACAGTAACAGCCATTCCCAAGCCGAGCACTAGAGTTGCCGGGAAAAATGTTGTCCAGTAACTTCCTTTCGCAGGATGGAGGGCAAAAAGAAGAAACCCCGCGCTCCCGATGAGCGGGCCAATAATCAGCGGAATTCGCGCGCCATAGTGGTTGACCAGTCCTCCCGACCAGCGCGACAAAAAGAACATCAACAGAATCACTGGCAGCAGTGCGGCACCGGTAGCGGTGGTGGAGTAACCGTGCAGTTGAATCAGGTTCATGGGAAACAAAAAGAAGAAGATGCCAATCGCCGCATAGAGAAAAAGCGTGATGAGATTCGCGCCGCTGAAAGCGCGCGAATTGAAAAGCGCAAGGGGAAGCATCGGCGAAGACAAGTGAGCTTCCACCAGGACGAAAATGACGAGACACGCCACGCCGGCGAGAAAGCTTCCAAATACCAGAGGATTGCTCCAGCCTAATTTTGCGGATTCAAGGAAGGCCGTGACCACTCCGCCCAATCCAGCAGTAGCCAATAGCGCGCCGAGCCAATCGATGCGGGCAACGCTGGAGTTACGGCTTTCCGGCACCCGCCAGAGCGATATCACTACCACCGCGGCTGCAAGAGGAACGTTCAGGAAGAATGCCCAGCGCCAGGAACCATGCTCGATGAGCCATCCGCCGAGGACCGGACCCAAAGCGGTGGTAATCGAGGTAAAGCCGGACCATGTGCCAATGGCTTGTCCCCGGGATTTTTCGTCGAACGATGCGCCGATAATGGAGAGACTACCGGGAACCAACAGCGCTGCCCCTACCCCTTGAATAGAGCGCGCTATCACCAGTGCCTCGATGCTGGGGGCGAGACCACATGCCGCTGAAGCTGCGGCGAAGACTGCGACACCCAGCAGAAACATTCGGCGGCGGCCAAACAAATCACCGAGCGCACCGCCCGCGAGAATCAGGGAGGACAAGAATATTCCATAGGACTCGATAACCCATTGCACGTCAACGACGTTGGCGTGGAATGCCTTCTGTAGCGTGGGGACAGCGACATTGACGACCGTGCCGTCGATGAAAGCCATGCTGGAGCCGAGGATTGTCGCCGCGAGTATCCACGGACCGGCTTCCGGTTTGCACGGTGCCGCTGCGCTTCCAGATTGAATGAGAGTTTCATCGCAGGGCGCTCGCATAGGCGGTACGTCATGCCTCGATTTCAGTATGCGTGCTCTAAATTGTGTTGCCTAGAACTTCTCTACCGAGCGTGCGTTGCAGCTTCTTCGATCAGCGCTGCAACCTCTTTCGGCCTGGAGACGTAGACTGCGTGGCTGGCACCTGCGACTTCGACCTTATGGCTGTTGGCTCGTGTGGCGTACCAGCGCTCGAGGTCGGGGTTGATGGCTCTGTCCGCTGCGGCTACCAACATCCAGCTTGGTTTGCTTCTCCACGCAGCCGTGGTGATGACCGCTTTGAAATTGTCAGCCAGGTTGAACACTTGAGATCGCGCCATGAAAGCGGCCTGCTCGGCAGGCAGGTCGGCTGCGAAGTATTCATGAAAGTGCGCGGGGTCGAGATAAGTGAGTCCGTCTGCCGTCTTCTTTATCGCACCAGACTTGCTGAGGTCACTTGGGAAGCGTTTTCCGTCGTCCGCCTCGTTCTCTCCAGCGTCTGGCATGTGAGCGGCAATGTACACCAATCCGGCAACCGATGGATCCGTCCCGGCTTCGGTGATGACGGCTCCCCCATAACTGTGACCCACAAGAATGCACGGTCCATCTTGTAGAGCAAGCACGCGCCTCGTGGCAGCCACGTCCTCTTTAAAGGAGGTTTCGGGCTCCTGGACAATGCTGACCTTATACCCGTCTTTGACAAGAATGTCGTAAACGCCTTTCCAGCCAGAACCATCTGCCCAGGCGCCGTGAACTAGAACAATGTTGCGAATGCGATGCTCTTGGTTCTGCGCTGAGAGCGTGCCGCAGGTCAGCAGCAGAACGCATAGGAACTGAGGGATTCCTCGAATTACTCGCGTAGTCGTCATTAAATTCTTCATTTTGTCGCTCCTTTTTGCGAATTGATTTAACGGATTGTTGGTCAGGAAAATACTCAGCCGAAAGCTCAGACGACCAGATACACGACTTGGACGAACTGATCGGAGTTGATGATGCCTTTACCCCAGACGGGATCAAGATCGGCGAATGGCTTTTCGGCGAGGGCTTCCTGGGCGGATTTTCCCGAGGACTTCAATTTCTGAACGCGATCGCGCGAAGTAATGAGCATATCCCGGAATCTCGTGAGGTCTACTTTGTTGGCGAGCGGGCCATGCCCCGGAACAATCTTGGTGTCATTGCCGGCGAGCGAGAGAATCTTGTCGGCGGCGGCGATTACGCCGTCGATTTTGCCGCCCGTGCCGGGGTCGATGTAGGGATACATGCCGTTGAAAAACAAGTCGCCCATCTGAATCACGTTGGCTTTTTGAAAATGAACGTAGATGTCCGTGTCCGTATGCGCGGGAGCAACGTGTTGTAGCGCGACGGTTTCGCCATTGGCTTGCAACTGGTAACTGGTGGCGAAGGTGTGCTGCGGCAAGGCCTCCGCGGGCGAGGGGTCGAAATGCAAGCCGGCCAGGGCGCCATCTGGTCCTCGATACAAGACCGGCAGATCATGCGGTTCGGACATGCGCTTCTTAGTGTTTTCGTGGGCAAGGACCGTGGCGCCTGCGGCGTGAAGACGCGCGTTGTTATCGGTATGGTCGAAGTGCCAGTGGGTGTCGATGACGTATTTCACCGGGGCGTTGCCAAGGCCGTCGAGAGCCTCTTTGAACTTGGGCCAGGCGGGCGCAACGAAAGTGTCCACGACGAATTTGCCGTCGGCGCCGTTGAGGACTACCACACTTCCGCCGGGGCCGGAGAGCATTGTCACATTGTCAGCAAGCTTTTGCGTTTGGATGGGAGCGGCGTTGAACTTGGCGCGCATACTCGCCAGTAGGTCGGCCGCCGAAGGCTCTTGTTGCGCATAGCTCGCTGCGGACGCGCGGTGCAGCGTCGCGGGAAGGAGGTGCGCCAGGAGAGCGCTGCCCGCCACCGCGACTGAATCTCGTAACATCTCGCGCCGGGAGGTTGGCTTCCGTAAGAAATTGAGCTTCATGTTCTTTAGGCCTTTCTTTTGTGCCGTTGGGCTACTTCTTTGTTACACCCCGTTGGACGCTCCTCGCTCTAATTAGTTAAATTGTTTGTTTTACTGTCTGTGATAAGTTGCGCAAATTGGATAGCCGAGATACTGCGTACGACTGCGGTCGGCGACGACTATGACTTGGAAGGTCATGGGCTAAGCGAACGATGTCCTTCGTGAAATTCCTGCCTCCGCCTTGAAGGCTCACAGTTTCCTAATGAAACGGTCAGGACTTTCTGACACGTCATTTCTTACGATTTAACCGTGATTCGGCGACCTTAGGTCCGGCGAAAACCGATTCAAGGCGCCGCAATATTGGGACAAAACATCCTGAGAAAGGACAGGCAGGTCATTTGACATGGAGATGACTGAACAGGATTTGATTGGCCACTGTAGCGTCTGTGGCCGTGTTACGGAACTCATGGAGCTACTGGGAAGGAAGGACAAATTCTGCCTTGAATGCAGCGCTGACCTTGCGACGGTCATATTGTTAGGCACCGAGATAGATGCGGCGACCGTGGCTGGAAGAAATACCGGCGCGCTGGTGTCTGAATTTAACGAAATTAGCAGTCGGATGCTAGACCGCGCGCAATCTGCACACTAGTTTCAGTTGGGTTTTGTTTCGCTCCAGACTTTCCGCTAAGTGCCTGTCCTGTCTGGTATGTATGGCTGACCTTATAGATTCTTTACAAACCTCTCAGGACTTTCTCAGGCGCTGTTCGCTAAGTTGTGCTGAAAGCGATTCCGTTCGTTGAAAATGGCCCCCAGGAAGATCACGAGGTCACTGAGTTTGCGGAAGATTTGCGGAAGAGAGGTTAGGAGAGAAGAATGCGGATTTTCGGCCATAAAAAAATTGTGTCGTTCCTGTTGGTCACAGTATTTTGCGGGAGCACGATTTCCGTTTTTGCGTCCACAGACGATAATGGCAAGAATGAACCTCCGGCCAAGCGCGTGGCCGTAAAGGTTGATGCGCCCGCTCCATTGACAGAGCGCGAGCGTTGGCTGCTGGATCGCGTTGAGCAACTGGAAAAGCGCGTTGCCGACCTCGAGTCCAAAGACAACTCCAACCCATCTCCTGCCGCGGACGTGTCTGCCGCGCAGCTATCTTCAGCGACCGCAGCCGCATCGGAGGTTGCAGCGATCGCCCCAAGCGTCAGCGCTGCGGCGATGCCGGCGAACTCGGACTCCGTTTCCAACGATCGACTGATAGCGGCCGGGCCACAAGCTACCGAAAAGGGCAAATCGGGCGCTGCGAAACCGGGAAAGGCCGATCCCTTCGCGTTTGCCGATTTCACCTGGCTGAATGGCAACTCACGCACCAAAGATACGCCGTACGCCACCAGTTTCTTTACGCCAGAGATAAGGGCCGACGTGGATTACAACTACAGTTTTAACCATCCCAAGGATGACACGATAGGCGGGTCGAGCGAGGTCTTCCGGCACGGCGAAGTCCAGGTGACGCAGTTGGGCGTTGGTGGCGACTTCCACTACGACAACGTGCGGGCTCGCCTGATGACGCAGTTCGGTATGTATTCGCAGACCACCCCGCGGAATGACGCCAGCCCAGCGCGCGGTCAGTGGCAGCTCGACAATGCGTACCGGTATATTTCTGAGGCTTACGGTGGCTACCACTTCAACGCGCTGCATGGGATCAACGTGGACGCGGGGATCTTCATGTCGTACATCGGGCTTTTCAGCTACTACCAATTCGACAACTGGGCGTACCAGCCGTCGTACGTCTCTTCGAATACGCCGTGGTTTTTCAACGGCGTGCGCGTGCAGATTTTCCCGACAGAACATCTGAAGATCGAGCCTTGGTTCACTAACGGATGGCAATCGTATGGTCGATTTAACGGTCGGCCCGGATTTGGATTGCAGATCCTGTGGCGTCCGACTGGCTGGCTTTCTGTCCTAGGGAATCAGTATGCCTTGGGTGAAGAGGCACTGGGAGTCCAGGGCCGTATCCGTTACCACAGCGATGACAGCATTGAGATCAAGTACTTGGACCGCCCGGAAAGTTTTCTCAGCAAAGCGGCTTTCTCTCTGACCGGCGACATCGGATGCGAACACGGAGGTGGCGTGAGCTGCTGGGGGAACTCCGCGAAGGGCCCAAAGCAAGATTTCCTGGGTTTCATGTTTTACAACCGCCTCTGGTTTAACCATGACCGCTACGGTCTGACTCTGGGAGGCGGCAAAATAAACAACCCGGGACGCTATTTGGTGCTACTGCCGCCGATCAACGGCGCGACGGCGGCTTCGGGCACGCCCTACTTTACGGAAAATCCAGGGGACCAGTTCAAGGCATGGGACGCTTCCGGAACATTTGACTACATGCCCAGCCAGTACATTACTTTTCGCGGGGAGTTCGATCACCGCGCGGCGAATACGCCGTACTTCTCGGGACCTGGAGGAGTTACGCCGTCCTGCCCGACTGCTCCTATCGTCGAAAATATTTGCGGATCGCCGGGAGCATTTGTGCCGGGTTTTACGCCTGATTTGAAGAAGATCGAGAACCGCATCAACCTGTCGATCCTCGTAAAGTTTTGACAAGTCGAGAGGCGAATTCCTGCCGCACGCCGGCCGATGTGGACTCAAGAAAAGGCAGCGGGCATTGACCATTATGAATTGGTTTGAGGAGACCAAGAAGTATGTTGGACATCATTTTTATTGCGGCGACCGTCTCTTTCTTCGCACTGGGAATTGTCTACGTTCGCGGATGCGAACGATTGAGATAGGAGAGAGCGTATGCATGCAGGCGATGCGGCACTGTTGGTGATTTGCGCGCTTCTCTTGGGGTATTTGCTCTATGCCCTCTTGAAGGCGGAGGAGTTTTAAGCATGACCGCGAATGGCTGGTTTCAGATTGGATTGTATCTGGTTGTAATCGTGCTCATTACGAAACCCATGGGCGTCTTTATGACTCGAGTGTTCAACCGTGAAAAGACATTTCTCGATCCGATTTTTCGGCCCATCGAGAAACTAATCTATCGCCTCACAGGCGTAGACGAAAAGCGCGAGATGCGCTGGACGGAATACGCCGTAGCCATGCTTCTGTTCAGCGGAGTTTCTATGGCGGTTCTTTACGTCATCGAGCGCACACAGAAATGGCTGCCGCTCAATCCGCAGAAATTCGCCAATGTTGATCCAGCGTTGGCCTTCGGAACCGCGGCCTCATTCACGACCAACACGAATTGGCAGGCTTACAGCGGCGAGAGCACCATGAGTTATTTCACCCAGATGGCTGGCCTGGCTTATCACAACTTCGTCTCCGCCGCGGTTGGCATCGTGCTGGCTATCGTGGTTATCCGCGGGATCGCACGCAAAGAAACGGACAAGCTCGGGAACTTCTGGGTCGATACCACGCGGTGTCTGCTGTGGGTTTTGTTGCCGATTTGCGTAGTCGGCTCGCTGGTATTTGTGTCTCAGGGTGTCGTGCAGAACCTGAAGCCCTACACCACTGTGCAGTTGATCGAACCCCACACGGTGCAGGTAACTGGAACAGATAGTAAGACCACCACGCAAACTGTAACTCAGCAGGTCATCGCACAGGGGCCGGTGGCTTCGCAGGAAGTCATAAAAGAATTTGGCACCAATGGCGGTGGATTTTTCGGCGCTAATAGTGCCCATCCATTTGAAAATCCCACGCCGTTTTCAAATTTTTTCCAAATGGTGCTGATCTTCGCGATTCCCTCCGGACTGACCTACACGCTCGGCCGCATGACCGGATCACAGCGTCACGGTTGGGCGGTCTGGGCGGCCATGGCTTTCTTGTTCTTGGTTGGTGTAACGACGGTGTATTGGGCGGAAGCGAAGGGCAATCCGCTTTTGGCCGGCACCGACCAGCACGCCAGTGCGTCGCAATCCGGCGGAAACATGGAGGGCAAGGAAGTCCGGTTCGGCATCGCGAATTCCACGCTGTTTGCTACCGCAACCACTGATGCCAGTTGCGGCGCCGTGAACAGCCAACATGATTCGTTCACGCCTATTGGCGGAATGGTTCCGCTGATCAACATCATGTTGGGCGAGGTTGTGTTTGGGGGAGTTGGCGCAGGACTTTATGGAATCTTCGTCTTCGTAGTTCTCGCCGTATTTATCGCCGGGTTGATGGTGGGTCGAACGCCGGAATACCTGGGTAAGAAGATTGAATCGTATGACGTCAAGATGGCTATGCTCGCGGTTCTTATCTTGACCTTCACGATCCTTACCTTTTCAGCGGTCTCGGTGGTTAAGCCTTATGGGACTTCGAGCATTTCGAACCCTGGTCCACACGGCTTGTCCCAAATTCTGTACGCGTACGTTTCGTCGACCGGAAATAATGGCTCGGCCTTGGGAGGTTTGAACGTGAATACGATGTGGTATAACACGACGACTGCTGTGGCTCAGCTTCTCGGCCGATTCTTCATGATCATTCCGGTGCTCGCCATAGCCGGAAGTCTGGCGAAAAAGAAAATTGTTCCTGCGTCCGCCGGAACGTTCCCTGTTACTGGGGGCCTATTCTCCGGATTGCTGGTCTCCACCATTTTGATTGTCGGCGCTCTTACGTTCTTCCCCGCCCTGAGTCTCGGGCCAATCCTCGAACACCTGCTGATGAACGCAGGAAAGGTTTTCTGAGGTGCCCATGGACCCAGTCGCTCAAATCGGTCAAATTAGAAAAAAATCTCTCGCCGATAGCGCCATTCTTTCGCGGGCCGTGGTGGACTCGTTTCGCAAGCTGAACCCGCGCACGATGGTCAAAAACCCAGTGATGTTCGTTGTGGGGGTCGGCGCGGCTCTCACCACGATTCAACTTGGTTGGAATGTTCTTCACCATGCAGGCGGGTTCAGTTTCGGACTGCAAATCACGCTTTGGCTATGGTTCACGGTCCTCTTTGCGAATTTTGCGGAAGCCATGGCCGAAGGCCGCGGCAAAGCACAGGCTGATACGTTGCGCAAATCACGGGCCGAAACCGAAGCTCATCGCTTGCGGACTGACGGCAGCGTAGAGGTTGTGGCCAGTTCAAAACTGCGATCGGGCGACATCGTCGTTGTCAGCGCAGGAGATTTCATCCCCGGAGATGGCGAGGTAATCGAAGGCGTGGCTTCGGTGGACGAATCGGCAATCACGGGCGAGTCCGCTCCGGTAATCAGAGAATCCGGCGGGGACCGTTCGGCGGTTACCGGTGGAACACGGGTTTTGTCGGACGAGATCAAGGTACGCATTACGTCGAATCCGGGCGAGACCTTTCTGGACCGCATGATTAAGCTCGTCGAGGGAGCTTCACGGCAGAAGACACCGAACGAGATCGCGCTGAACATTCTCCTCGCGGGATTAACGATCATATTTTTGCTGGCGGTTGTCACGCTTCAACCCTTCGCGATCTATTCCGGCGCTCCGCAGAGTATCTTCGTATTGGTCTCACTTCTCGTTTGCCTGATACCTACAACAATTGGGGGATTGCTCTCCGCGATCGGCATTGCCGGCATGGACCGCATGATTCAGCGAAACGTCATAGCGATGTCGGGCCGTGCGGTCGAAGCATCCGGGGACGTGGATGTGCTGCTGCTCGATAAAACGGGCACGATCACTCTCGGCAACCGCGCCGCCACACAATTTTTTCCTGCGCCCGGCGTTGAGGAGGCTTATCTCGCCGATGCTGCTCAGCTTTCCTCACTCGCGGACGAAACTCCAGAAGGTCGCTCGATCGTGGTGCTGGCCAAGGAACGCTATCACCTTCGCGGCCGCGATCTTTCCACCCACGCGGCCACTTTCATCCCATTCTCCGCCCAAACGAGAATGTCCGGCGTGGACCTCGACGGGCGATCCATCCGGAAAGGCGCTCTGGAAGCCATCAGCCGGTTGACCAGCAATCACGGTAATGGCATTCCGGCAGAACTGCAGGTGTGTGTTCGAGAAATCTCCAATGCGGGCGGAACACCGCTGCTGGTTGCGGAGAGCGGCCGCGTATTGGGCGCGATCGCTCTTACCGACATCGTGAAGGGGGGAATGAAGGAGCGCTTCGACCATCTTCGCGCTATGGGCATTCGCACGATGATGATCACGGGCGACAACCCGCTGACCGCCGCGGCGATCGCGCGCCAAGCGGGGGTTGACGATTTTCTCGCGGAAGCTAAACCGGAAGACAAGATGGCGCTCATCAAAAGGGAACAGGCAAAAGGGAAACTTGTGGCCATGACCGGCGACGGTACAAATGATGCCCCGGCGCTTGCACAGGCGGATGTCGGAGTGGCGATGAATACCGGCACGCAAGCGGCCAAAGAGGCCGGAAACATGGTCGACTTAGATTCCAATCCCACGAAGCTGATTGAAATCGTCGAGATCGGCAAGCAATTGTTGATCACTCGAGGCGCGCTCACTACCTTTTCGGTCGCGAACGACGTGGCCAAATACTTCGCGATCATCCCCGCGATGTTTGCTGGAGCCTTTCCCGTGTTGGATGTGCTGAATGTTATGCACCTTCACACACCCGAGTCTGCCATTCTTTCCGCCGTGATTTTCAATGCGCTGATTATTATCGCCCTGATCCCACTCGCTCTGCGCGGCGTGCGTTATCGGCCGCTAGGCGCGGCGGCTCTGCTCCAGCGCAACCTGTTGATTTATGGCGTTGGTGGAATTATTGCGCCATTTATCGGAATCAAGTTTATCGACGTATTCCTGACGTATCTTCGGGTTGTTTGAGGACGTTATGAAAAATAATCTTCTGATCGCGCTATGGTTCACTCTGGTCACAACGGTGATGTTTGGCGTGCTATACCCCCTGGCCATTACAGGTTTGGCTCAGGTGTTGTTTCCCAGCCGAGCCAACGGACAATTGATCGAAAGAAAGCGCCAGATTGTGGGCTCGAGGATCATCGGACAATCCTTCACCGGGCCGGGTTATTTCCACTCGCGGCCGTCCAGCGCCGGAACCGGATACGATCCGACTTCCAGTAGCGGCTCCAATCTCGGTCCCACAAACAAGCAGCTGATCGAACGCGTAAGGAGCGATGTACAAAAGCTCCAGTCAGAGAATCCCAATGTTCCTGTCCCTGTTGACTTGGTCACTGCCTCGGGGTCTGGCCTGGACCCAAATATCTCCCCTGCTGCCGCAGAATTCCAAATTCCTCGAGTAGCTCATTCGCGCGGCATGAAAGAAGACGACGTTCGCACCCTTGTTCAGAAACATACAGATGGTCGTGACCTGGGATTTCTGGGTGAACCGCGGGTCAATGTTCTGGAACTAAATCTGGAGCTCGACAGCCTTCGCACCCCACTATAACGCTCAGAGTAGAATTCTCTCGGCGCCAGATGAACGCTCTGACCACGAACGTCCATTCCTTAGGATGTGAGACTTAGCTAATGTAGGCACGAACTGTGACAATAGAAGTGTCGGGCAAAAGGGGTGAGCAATGCAGGACTTCGTTGAATTGCCGAGGATGCATGCGCCGCGGCGTCGCAGCCATTTCTTTCTCCTCATTCTCGCCGCCCTTGCCGTCATCGTGCTCGGCGGTCGGACCGCGTTGTCGTATTACGTTGACATTCTCTGGTTCGAGTCGCTCGGCTACCGGGACGTGTTCTGGAAAACGCTGGGCCTCCAATGGGGAATCTTCGCGGCTTTTGCGGCGGCCACATTTCTCATTTTGTACGGGTCGTTTCTTGCTCTGAAGCGAGCACATCTTCCCAATTTGCCGAGCGGTCACACGATTTTCATCGGCGGACAGCCGCTGAAGCTGCCAGTTGAGCCTGTCCTCCGTCTCGCCGCACTTGGCCTTTCGCTCGCCATTGCCGCCGCAACCGGCGCCGCCATGATGCTGGAGTGGCCGGCGATCGCGCTCTTCTGGTACGCACCCCCCTCTGTTGGTGCCTTCGTAGACCCGATCTTTGGCAAGCCGCTGAACTTCTTCCTCTTCACTCTTCCTGCATGGCAACTCTTCGTCGGCTGGCTACTTACGCTGGCCGCCTTGACGTGTGCACTGGCTGTTTTTTTCATCCTCATTACGGGTGGAACTCGAGCGTTCGCCGGGCGTAGCAGGACCTACCTCGCATTGCCTTGGCATGGGCTCTCCATCACGTTTGCGCTCCTCTTACTAGTCCTTGCGATGCGTGTCTACCTCGATCGATTCGAGCAATTGTTCGATGGTCATACGATCTTCGCGGGTGTGACCTACTCCGACGCGCACGTCATGCTTCCAGGAATGCTAGTTGTCTGCGCGGCGCTCGTTCTGGGCGCGGTGATCGCGGCTGTCAACGCCGTGAGAGTGCCTCGCGGGCGCTGGATTGCGGCGGCGATTCTCCCGGCTGCGCTGTGCTATGTCTCTCTTCAAATAGTCGGCTGGTACGTCAACAGCTTTATCGTCAAACCAAACGAGCTTGTTCGCGAGCAGCCATACATCGCCAACAATATCGCACTGACGCGGCAAGCCTACGGCTTGGATCGAGTTTCGCAACGAGAGTTTCCCGCTGAGACAGACGTCGCAGCGGCCGACCCGGCGAATAATCAGCCTACGCTACAGAATATCCGGCTGTGGGACTGGCACGCACTCCAGGACACGCTGCGCCAGATCCAGGAAATCCGCACCTACTACGATTTTCCCGACATCGATATTGATCGCTATGAAATCAATGGCACGACTCGCGAGGTGATGCTTGCCGCGCGGGAGTTGAATGTAGACAAGCTTCCGGAAAGCAGCCGCAACTGGATTAACGAGAAGCTGATCTACACCCACGGCTACGGCATCACGATGAACCCCGTAAATGGGTTCACGCCGGAAGGGCTGCCCACGCTGCTTCTGAGTAACATGCCCGTTCAGAGCACCGTGCGTGGTCTAACCGTGACGCGCCCGGAGATTTATTTCGGCGAGCTGACCAACACCGACGTCTATGTGAAGACACGCCAGAAGGAATTCAACTACCCGCAAGGCCAGACAAACAGCCTGACCTCTTACGAGGGCAATGGCGGCATCGTGCTCGGCGGTTTTCTGCGCCGCATCATCATCGCGCTCGACCGCGGCGACCTCGCGAAGCTGCCGTTCAGTGATGACGTGAACAACGATAGCCAGCTATTGATGCGGCGCAACGTGCGAGAGCGCGTATCGGCCCTCGCGCCGTTCCTCACCTACGATCCCGATCCTTACATCGTGCTCGGCGACGACGGCCGGCTGTCATGGGTCATGGACGCGTTTACGGTTTCAAACAGCTATCCGTACGCGAGCCATTACCGTCTCGACCGCGATCCCCTTAATTACATGCGGAACAGCGTTAAGGTCGTGATCGACGCCTACAACGGCGCGACAACGTTTTACGTGTTTGACATGGAGGACCCGATCATCGCGGCCTACCGCCGGATCTTCCCGAGTTTATTCAAGGACGCCGGCCTGATGCCGCCCGGTCTGCGCACTCACATGCGCTACCCGGAGCTGTTGCTCAAACTGCAAGCCGAAGTCTACGGGCTGTATCACATGACGGACACGGGAGCGTTCTACAATCGTGAGGATCTCTGGACAGTTGCCACCGAAGTCGGTATGAGCGAAGGCGGGCAGCAGGTGACAGAAGCGATGCAGCCGAACTTCGTGCTGATGAAACTCCCGGATGAAACCGGCATGGAGTTCGTAGAGATTCTGCCATTCACGCCGGCCAACCGAAATAACCTGGTTGGCTGGATTGCCGGTCGCAGTGACGGCGCACAATACGGCACGTCGGTGGTCTACAACTTCCCCAAAACGAAACTGGTTGACGGACCACTGCAAATTGAAGCGCGCATCGATCAGAACGCGCAGCTTTCCGGACAATTGACGTTATGGAACCAACAAGGCTCGCACGTGCGGCGCGGAGCCCTCCTCGTCATTCCGACTGGGCGGGCGCTGTTATATGCGGAGCCGATTTATCTGCAGGCTGAGAGGAGTCCGATGCCGGAGTTGCGTCTGGTCGTGCTCGCATTGCAAGATCGGCTTGCCTACGGACCAACCTTCGCGTCTGCAATGGCTGCCCTCTTTGGCGGGGCGGTCTCGTCGATGAGCGCCGCCCCAGCCTCAGCGGAGCTGCCGCAAAACGCGCCGGCAGCCGCCGGAGCGCCCAGGCCAGCAGCCGACCTCAACGCGCTCATCGCGGAAGCCGCCAAAGATCTGGCCGACTACCAGCGCCTCACCGCAGAAGGCAAACTCGGCGAGGCGGGGCAGAAACTTGAAGAATTGAAGCGTGCACTCGATAGGCTGAACGCGCGTCAGAAATAATCTCGCTGCGGCGCGGGCTTAACCGAGCCTCGAAGTAACCGTAACGCCACGTTCTCGCTGCTTTCTTATCCGTGGACAGCGTCGCGACGCTGGTGTCCGTTGCGTCTTGCCCGCGAGTCCAGTCGAGATAGAGCACTGAGGAATCCGCATGAATATTGGAAAGTGGGAGCGCCGACCTCTAGGCGTTAATTAAGTCGCCATCGGTTGGGGGCAGTTGATTGGGCAGGATCGGGAATACCGGTAGACGGATTTCGACATCTAAACCACCCTCGCTCCGATTCCGCGCCGAAACACTGCCCTGATACAGATGAACGGCCCGATCTGTGATGGCGAGTCCGAGCCCGATGCCTCCAGTCTCGCGTTCTCGGGCGCTACTCACGCGATAAAAGGGTTTGAAGATCTGCGAGAGTTCTGCAGAGGGAACCCCTGGACCCTCGTCGGTTACATGAATGACTGCCAAATCTTGTCCTGCAGTGTTATCCAGCTTCAGGCTGACTTCCACAGTCGACGACTCGCGCGTGTACCGAATGGCGTTACGAATGACATTTTCAATCGCGCTTCGCAGCAGAGCGTCCGAACCGTCAACCAAGCAGGGATCCGCATGCGTAAGAATCACCGAGCGCCTTGTGGCGGAACCCTCAAAGCTGGCATCCGAAACGATATCCGAGAGAAGAAGTGACAGCTCGACTGGAGTTCTTGGGAACGAAGTAGCTCCGCGATCGAGACGAGCAAGTATGAGAAGCTGCGAAAGCATCTGCTCGATTCGTTCCGCTTCGGTCTCGATTCTCTCGAACAGGCCATCCGATTCAGGGATGCTAGCAGCCTTGGCAAGCCCTACAGCCAATGTCAGCCGCGCCAGAGGCGAGCGCATCTCATGAGAAATAGCCTGCAACAGTTGGCTTTGGGAGTGAAGGAGTGTCTCAATCTGCTCGGCCATCAGATTGAAGTCTTTGCTGAGATCCGCAATTTCGTCTCGCCCTCTGGTGAGCCGGGCCCGGACGCGGGCGGTGAGATCTCCGGTTGCAATGCGGCGCGATACGCTCTGCAGATGCAAGATAGGTGAAGCTATGTAATGCGCAAGAACAAGGCAGACCATCGCCACGGCGAGTGCAACTGCTAATAGACGAAGGATTTGAGTGCCGATTCCTCCACGTATTAAGTGCGCAAATGGTAGAGAAGCATGCTCGGAGAAGAGAATGTATTTCGCCCCGCTCGGACCTGTTGTTGCCTGGAGCATGAGGGGAGGTCCGTAGTGTCTTGGGAAGTGCGTTTTCTCGTCTTGCGCGGCCTCCGAAATCCATAAACGGGTGGTCCCGTCCGCCGGTGTTCCAAGAACGTCGGAGCCATCAGGCCGGTACAGACTGAAATGCGTATCCTGACCGAAATCGCGAAAATAATCAGAGAGCGCCTTTGGGGATTGGCTTTCATAAATCTCAGCGGCCTTGCGAGCCTGCAAGGACATCATCGATTGAGCAAATTGCTTAAAACGGTTCTGCTCAGAAACCGACCGGAATGAAAGTATGGAGAATAGGATCGCGCAGTTTACGATAAGCATCGCGCCCCAAAACCAAAGAAAGATTTTCCAGAAGAGTTTCGGCATAACCATCAGCCGGCGATGGACTGATCCGCAACGGCGCGCGCGTAGATGTAACCAATATTACGAATGCCTCGAATCCGCTCCGTTCCGTCGGGAAGAGAGCCCAACTTCCGCCGCAGGTTGCTCACGTGCACGTCAATGCTGCGGTCGAACGGAGACCAGTCGCGGTCTAAAACCTGCTTGGAGAGTTCTTTTCTGTGAACTGTTCGTCCACTGCAGCGCAAGAATAGCGATAGCAGGTCGAATTCGGCGGTAGTCAAATCAATGATTTCTCCGTCGCGCCGGCAAGTACGCGCGCCTTCGTCGAGTATCAAATCGTCGATTTCCAGTCGTTCAGGAACTCGCCAGATTTCTCCATCGGGCGAAGGTTTCAGCCGGCGCGCAAGAGCTCGAATCCTGGCCACCAGTTCACGGGCGCTGAACGGTTTGGAAAGATAATCATCGGCTCCGTATTCCAACCCTATGATTCGATCAACCTCCTCACCATGGGCGGTCAGCATCAACACGCCGATGGGGGAGCTGCTTCGCAGTTGCCTGAGCACTTGCAGGCCCGTTAGCTGCGGCAGCATCACATCCAAAATTGCCAAGTCGTGCTGCCCCGAGAGTGCCAAGTTAAGACCAGATCGCCCGTCGTGTGCCAGCCGCACGCTCATCCCTTCGCGGATTAGGCAAACGCTCACCAACTGGCACAATTCTCGATCGTCGTCAATTACCAGGACTCGGAGCATTGCATCTGCCTCCTCTAGGTTATTTCCTAAGGTTATTTCCCGGGTTAGATGCCCGGAGTTCCCCGAAACGCAGTACGCCACGTCGGCGTCTCGAGTCGCACATTGTAAGGTTTTGTTAAGTTGCAGCCTTCCTCGCAAGCTTCATT
This sequence comes from Candidatus Acidiferrum typicum, assembly GCA_025463055.1. Classification (GTDB taxonomy): domain Bacteria; phylum Acidobacteriota; class Terriglobia; order Acidiferrales; family UBA7541; genus Acidiferrum; species Acidiferrum typicum_A. The sequence continues at coordinate 49,964 of JAOAPV010000055.1, read as the reverse complement.
TACAGACCCTTACGCGTCCTTTACCGATCTTAAAACCAGCAAGCGGCACGAGCTGTAGTGTTGCCGTTGTCGTTCGGTTCGCGCGAGCCCGTTCCAAATGCCTAGGGTTTTATCGGTCACTGGGAAATCTAGCGGTTCTCAGATGGTTGAACTTGCAGCAGCCGGAACCGCGCGCCAGGTGCTCGGTTGAGGCTGCGCTGGGTGGGCACATTGTTGATCGTTCTGGGGATTTGCCCTTTGCTGGCCAGAAGCAGTGCGAGGGACGAGAAATCGCAAGGTGCTCGCTCAAACGAACTGATCGAGCGAATCGACTTCATTGGTAATCGCCGCATTCGAAGCGAGACCTTGCGGGCACGAATTTTCAGCCGGCCGGGTGATCCGTACCGCGAAGATACGCTGCGGCGTGACTTTCAGGCGCTATGGAACACGGCGTACTTTGAGGATATTAAGCTGCGCATCGAAGACTCGGCGGGAAATGCCAATTTGAAGATCATTGTGTTCGAAGTACAGGAACGTCCCATTATCCGGAGAATTCGTTACGAGGGAATCCACAGCATATCGGAGTCGGACATACTCGATCGCTTTCGCGATCGCAAGGTTGGTCTCACGGTGGAAAGTCAATTTGATGCCACCCGGATCAAGAAAGCAGAAGCAGTACTCAAGGAGCTTCTCGGCGAACACGGACGGCAGTTTTGCAGCGTGACACCGCAATACCAGCGCATTATCGCGAGCAACGCCGTCGTCCTTATTTTTAAGGTCGACGAAGGACCGAAAGTCAAAATCGGGGAAATCCATTTCACAGGAAACCATTCATTCAGCGATCGCAAGCTGCTTCGCGCCATGCGGCATGACCGGCCTTACGCGATCCCCTTGTATTTTCGGGACATAGCCATTCTCTCCAAGACGTACGACCGCGAAAAACTCAACGAAGACATGGAAGTTGGTATTCGCGGACTGTACCAAGACAACGGTTACTACAGAGTTGTCGTGAAAAACCCCGAACTGGAAAACGTAGACACTGCGCACACGCGATTGGGCTTGCCTGGCACTGGGACGCGGTTCGGCAAGGCGGTGAATATCACAATACCGATCGAGGAGGGCGAGCGTTACCACATGGGGGCGCTGCATATCGTCAGCGCAGATCCGGATAAATCGCTGTCGCTCAACGCGGACGCGCTGAAAGCGATGTTTCCGATAAAGGAAAACGATGTTTTCAGTGTTGGAAAGGTTCGCAAAGCTCTTCAGGATTACGGGAAAGTCTATGGCCAATATGGGTTCATTGACTTTACAGCGGAGCCCGAGACAGAGGTGGACGAAGCGGCAAGACGGATCAATTTCACTCTGCGATTTGACGAGCAGAAGCAGTACTACGTGCGGCGCATAGAGTTTGTCGGCAACACGACAACGCGCGACAAGGTCATCCGGCGTGAGCTCCTAATTGACGAGGGCCAACTCTTCAATCAACGAGCCTGGGAAATCAGCATTCTGCGGCTGAATCAGCTCGATTATTTTGATCGCATTGAAGCGGACAAGGCTGCTGAGCTAAGAAGAAACTTAAAAGAAGGAACGGTCGACATTAAGCTCAAGCTGAAGGAGAAAGGGAAACAATCCATCGGCTTGCAAGGGGGCTTGAGCGGACTCGCCGGCGCTTTTGTTGGGCTTACCTATCAGACGAACAACTTTCTAGGATTAGGCGAGACCCTCACATTCTCAGCACAATTGGGTGATCGGCAGACCAGCTTCCTCTTTGGATTCACAGAGCCGTACCTGCGCGACCGCCCGATTGCAACGGGCTTTACGGTTTTTGACACCAGGTACCGATATAACCAGCAGCAAGAGCTGTCCATCCTCAACAACCAGCAGGTGAGCCTCAATCCCGCATCCGCTCAGAACTATACGCAGACAAGCAAAGGATTCACCGTATTCGCCAGCTTTGCGCCGCACCGTTTCTCGTTCACGAGGTTCGGAGTCACATATGGCTACACGTTAAGCGATATCAATGCATCCTCGGACGCGGCGCGAGTTCTCTTTGAAAGTCTGCAATATAGAAGCGTTGCCGGCGCATCCGCGCTGACGGGAATCACGTCGAGCAGAATCACCCCGACCATTATCTACAATACGATCGATAATCCGATCAATCCCACGCGCGGCAAAAGTTTCTACTACGGTCTGGGGCTCGAAGGTCTCGGCGGAAATTCCAAGTCCATTACGCAAACATTCGAGTTCAAATGTTTTCGGCCAGTCAATCACAAAAAAGACGTCTTAGGTTTACGCCTGCAAACCGCATTCGCAACCGGATATGGAGGACAGGAGGTCGCGCCGACCGGGCGGTTCTTCACCGGCGGTGACGACAGTGTCCGTGGTTTCGATGTGCGGACGATCTCTCCAATCGCCTTCATCCCCGTTAGCGCGACAACTAACGTAACCTTTACTGTTCCAAATAGCATTGCGCCGAACACGAGAACCGTACCGGTGCCTGTGCTGACCAACACGATCGTGTATCCGGGGGGAGACACTCAGGTTGTAGGCAATATCGAGTACCGGATTCCGCTGGCCGGCCCCGTCTCGATGTCGCTGTTTGCAGATGTGGGCGTAAACGGAATTCTGCGGCGCAGCCAGTTGCGGTTGGATTCCGAGGGGCTGGCGCAACTCCGCACCGAATTCTCCGGGCTAAAAATTGGTGACACGCTGCAATTGGCGCAGGGATCCAACTTTTTGCCCCGCACATCAACGGGCGTGGAATTCGTGGTGCACCTGCCCATTCTTCAGGCGCCATTCCGGATTTACTGGGCATTTAACCCGACGATCTACTCGCAAACCATCACGGCTCCGAAGGGCTATTTTCAGTTGCCTGCCGATTACATCAACTCCTTGCCGCCTCTCGTATATCAGCAATACATCCTGCCGCAACTGGACGCTCTGCTGGCCAACGCGCAAAAAGTTGATTTCCATGAAAGACGAACGACCTTCCGGTTTTCGGTGAGCAGGACGTTTTGAGGTCTCCGTTCAAGCGCTGGATCCGAAATGCGAGTGAAAAGGTTCAGAAAGGAAATTGAACATGGTGGGGGAAGCCTTGAATCGAAGCTGGGCACGAGGGGAAGGGGTCGCAAAGTTAGCGTTATTTTTTTGCGCGGTCATCAGTCTCTCTGGATGCGGAGGAGGAAGCACGATCACGGTCACCGTGAGTCCGAAGACGGCGTCGGTCAGGCTTCAAAGCACTGTGCAGTTCGCCTATTCGATTACTCCGAGTTCGGACACAGCAGGCGTGAAATGGTATGTGAATGACACACTAAACGGCAACGCGACCATCGGAACAATCGACACGACCGGAAAATACACGTCACCGACGAGTAGCAGCACCTCGCTCACAGTGAGCGTAAAGGCCGTCAGCAATACAGATACTTCAAAATATGACACCGCTACTGTCACCGTCACCACCGGTGCGACCGTGACCGTGTTTCCGACCTCTACAGTCACGATCGCCGAAGGAGAGACCTATCAGTTTACCGACACGGTGACAAATCTGGTTAACGCAAACAGTCCGACTACCGTGGACTGGTATGTCGATGGAACGAACGGAGGCAGCAACAGCAACGGCACCATCGATACCAGCGGAAAATACACGGCTCCCAACAGTTCAGGCACGCATGTAATCAAGGCACAACTTCAGTCCGATAGCACAAGCTATGGACAAACGAACGTCACGGTTGTCGCCCCAGGCGCCGCAACCCTGGCAAACGTATATCCGTGCGACAGCTCTTCGCAGCAGACATACGGCTGCTCTCTGCCGCAGGGTGCGCTCTTCGAGGATATTTATCTGTATGGCAGCAATTTTCGCTCCAGCAGCATAGTCCGCGCAAACGGCTCGCCCGTTCTGACGGGTTTTATCTCTCCAAACGTTCTCAGAGCTCGGCTGATGGCATCGGACCTTGAGGCTGCCAATACTTCGTCCGGCACCGGTACGCTCTTCCTGGATGTGGCGCAACAAGGCGCGTCGGGTAGCAGCTCGACCTCAAGCGCGGTGGACATCCCGGTTGCGCGCGTCCCGCCCACTTTGATCAGCTCAGCACCCGATAGCGTTACGCAAAATGGCGGGACTCTAAGCGTTGCTTTTAATGGCGGGTTTTTCACGCCGGCTACATCAGCGGAATTTAACGGATTGAGCCAGTCCGCAACAGTACAGAACCCTAGGCAATTGCTGGTCACCATCGATTCTTCGAATTTTGGTACCGCGGGGCTGTTTCCTATCGGCGTTCGCAACAGTGGAGAATCTCAAATCTCTGGCGCGAACCTCGCGGTTCGCCCACCGATAACACAAAGTTCCTCGCCGACCCCGCTGACAACTCAGCCCGTGCAAGGCACCAGTCCAAACGCGATTGCCATCAATCAGGCTACTGGATTGGCGGTCGTTACGAACACCGGCTCAAACAATATTACGCTCTTTGATTTGACAACCGCGATTCCGACGGCGATCGGACCATATGGCGTGGGAAAGGGGCCCTCAGGGATCGCCATCGACGACCTTCGCAATTTGGCTTTCGTGACCAACTCGGGGGATAACTCACTGCAAATCCTGGATCTGTCGGGAACGCCCTCCGCACCGCCCGCGATCAAGGCGACCATAAATTTTCAGGCATCTTCGACTCCACCGACTCCGAGCCTCGACGCCGTCCAGCCGTACTCAGTGGCCGTCAACCCACTGACCGGCAAGGGCATTGTGGTTTTCCAGGGATCCTCTTACGTCGATGTGTTTGACTACTCCAATTTTAATACGACGGCGCAAAGCCCGGACTTGACGCAGATCAAGATCACGAGGGGCCAGATCACGACCAGCGGAACCTATCCTCACGTAGCTGTGGAACCTCGACTGAATTGGGCGTTCGTGACTCCGGGTGGCAACGGCAATGGTTCGGTGGTGGACCTCGGGGCGAATGGGCAGGAGATCGTATCCCTCATCGCTTCGCCAGCCTCAAGTGGAGCGGTCCGAAAAAGTGGAACCGTAACGATTACTACGACCGGCGCGCACAATTTGGTGGTCGGCGAGTTTGCGACCGTGAGCGGCGTCAACGATACATCATTTGATGGCTACTTCCAGGTTGCTACGGTCCCATCCTCCACTACGTTCACGTTCTCACAGTCTGGTCCCGACAATTCATCTACTCCCAGCGGAAACGGCGAGGTCAGTGCGGCGGCTCCGCTAGCCACCATCAACATCAACAAGGATGTGCGGGGTATCGGCATTAACACAGAGACCGAAACAGCGCTCCTGTGCGACCCCACGGCGGTATCTCTGACGCTGCTGAACCTACTTGACCAGACGACCTCCACAATATCCGGCACTTCCGGGAGCGGCCAGACGGCGACAGCGTCCGATTGCGCTGTGAACCCTTTAACGGACACAGCGGCTATCGTGAATTCTGGCAGTAACACGTTCTCGGTCGTGGATGTTCAGAACAGCCACATCCTAAGCCAGTTCCTGGTTGGCAGAAATCCTTCCGCGGTGGCAATCGACTATCCGTTGAATCTGGCAACAGTTGTGAACTCCACCGATGCGACGGTTACGATCATTCCCCTGGGTAGCATTCGTTCGTCAACCGCTCGACCGCAACCTCAGGTCGTGCGACTCAGTCCTTTCAAAACACTTACGAGCACTTCCGACGAAACCCTCACAATGGTCGGAGGAGGATTTGTCGCAGGAGCCGTCGTACGTATCAATGAGAAGCCCCTTGTCACGACCTTTGTCACTCCTCGAAAGCTGACCGCCGTTTTGCCCGCTTCCCAGTTGGCGGGGCCGGTCCGTTACGTGGTCGACGTACAGAATCCCGATGGCAATGTTTCCAACATGAATGACTTCTATGTTATGGCGTCCGTTAACGTGGGAGTCGCACCCCGGGGAGTGGCAATTGACCGGGAAAGAAACCTGGCGGTGGTCACCAACAGTGGAGCGGACGTCAACGGATCGCTCGGTACGGTCTCAGTCGTTGACCTGAACACATTCACGCAGAGATACAAAATTACTGTCGGTAAATCGCCGCAAGGCGTCGCTCTCTCCTCGCTGGCGGGCCGCGCGGCAGTGGCCAACACCGATGACGACACGGTTTCCATAATTAATCTGGATACCGGAACGTTAGCAACCACGGTCTCCGTCGCGCCCACCTCGACCACGTCTTCCGGCACGTCGACCACAGGCACTTCGCATCCGATCGGCGTTGCCGTGCACCCGGGCACAGGGCAAGTCGTGGTGGCGGACAGTACTGCTTCTTTGGTCAGCGTGTTTGACATTGCTTCTCCGGGGACGCCGGCGACAATCACAGTCGATGTAGGACCGAACGCTCCGGCCATCGATCCCACAAGAAACATTGCCGCGATAGCGGAGGGCGCTTCAGACAGAGTAGTAATCATCGATCTTCCGTCGAAGCAAATCCTGAACCGGATCACGGGCACGGCATTCCCAACAGGGGCGATCTACGACCCTGATTCGGACGCATTCCTGGTCACATCCAGCACGACGAACAACGTCTACTCCTTTCATGTAGACCCGGCGAAAGGACTGTATGCGTCACCAATTGGCTATTCCGTGGGGTTCAATCCGACGTCATTGGATTACAACTACCGCACCAGCACTCTGGTCACCGGCAATGCTCTGAGCCAAACACTATCCGTAATGGATTTCCTCACTGGCAAAGTGAAAGCCGTCATTCCGATTTCGGTGTCACAACAGTTTGCGATTGCGATCGATCCCGCCACAAATCGTGCCGTCGTGGTGGACCAGAACAACAATCGTATTTTGATTGTTCCGCTGCCGCGATAGCGCCAGGAGACCTTCGTGATGCGCCGCACCTTGTGTTTAGTATTGTTTGCTGCTGGAGTTTTCTGTTTGGCCGGGTGCGGAAGCAGTTGCACTAGCACATCAGGTTCTACAAACAGTTGTTCGACAACCGCGGCTACGGTGACGATCAACCTCCACCCAGACACCACCACTACGGTGGCGCTCGGCAGTGCTCTTCAATTCACGGCGGACGTCTCTGGCTATTCGAATACGAACCTGACGTGGCAAGTCAACGGCCAGGACGGCGGCAATTCCACGGTGGGAACCATCAGTAGCCAGGGCTTCTACACGGCGCCAAAGACGGTTCCGAATCCGTCCCAGGTGACGGTGACAGCAGTATCGCAAGCGAACACGAATGACGTTGCCAATGTGGGGGTCATAATCGTGTCGGGCGTTACGCTCAGTGTGTTGCCTGCGACTGCGGATTTGCTGCCCGGCAAATCGCAGCAATTTAGCGGCGCGGTCACGGGAAATTCCAATACGAATGTGACCTGGGCCGTCGCCGGGATATCGGGCGGCAATTCGACAGTAGGAACGATAAATGCCCAAGGGCTCTATACGGCACCCAGCACTCTCAGCAGCGCGCCTCAATCGGTAACAATTACGGCCACGGCAGCTGTGGATGCCACTAAAACGGCCGCCGCAAACGTGACGCTCCACAACAACCTCAGTGTGAACCTCTCTCCGAATACGGTGGCGCTTCAAACGTTCGGCCAAAATCAGTTTACCGCCACCGTCGCAGGCGATCCGAACGCCACGTTCAGTTGGCAGGTGAATGGCGTCTCGGGAGGGAATGCATCTGTAGGGACCATTGCAGGGGGACTCTACAGCGCTCCCAACCACGTCCCTACGATGAGCTTGGGCTCTGGCACGAACCTGGCGACCGGCGGATCGAAAACAGTGCCGGTGACCGTGACAGCGATTTATCAGAAGGATTCATACTTTTCGGCGTCGAGCATTGTCTCTATCTCCTCCGCGAATCAGAAAGCGCAAAACTCGCCCACGCCTCTCGGCGTTTCAGGAGGGAACGCCAACGATTCTGCTGGAAACTCTTGTTGTGGCGGAACTCTCGGCTCGCTGGTGTCCCGCGGCGGGAGCCAATACATACTCTCCAACAGCCATGTGTTGGCGCGCACGGACCTGGGTGCAGTGGGAGACTCGATTGTTCAGCCGGGACTCGTTGATGCGAGTTGCTCCACTTCGGCAACGAATACGGTGGCTACCCTCTCACAATACGTCAATCTCGAATCTGCTTCTGCGGGTAGCGCTCCCGTGGACGCAGCCCTGGCACTTGTTTCCCCGGGGAAAGTCGATCCGTCCGGCACAATTCTGCAGCTTGGTGCGACAACTACAAGCACAGGCGAACCGACTAGCGGTCCGCCGCACGCAGGTTCCGGTATCGCGCCTGTTTTGTATGAGCCCGACGGCGTGACGCCCTTGAAAATTGCTAAAAGCGGGCGCGCGACCGGCCTCACCTGCTCCTCGATAAGCGGCATAAACGTTACCGCAAGCGTTACCTACCAGAAGGGATGTGACGGCGGCTTACAGTTTCAGCAAACCTACACGGACTTGATCGTTATCGACGGCGGCGACTTCAGCGCCCAGGGAGATTCCGGCGCTTTGATCGTCACGGAAGATACCGCAGATCCTATTGGGCTGCTCTTTGCGAGTTCCGATACGGCCACCCTGGCAAGTCCTGTTTCCGATGTTTTGACGGCGTTAGCGGACCCAAATACAGGGGAAAAGCCAGCCTTCGTCGGCTCTCCCAACGCGCACAGCGTCGCCGCGTGCAGTCTGCCGGGAGCTCGATCGTCTTTGAGCTCCGCTCGGGCGCAGCAACGTAGCGTTCCGTCGGAAAATCTGAACTCTGCGCGGCGAATTCGAGACGCGCATGCGCAAGAGTTACTCGCATATTCGGGTGTTCGTGCAGTCGGCGTTGCGCCGAGTCGAGACGCCCCGGGTGAAGCCGCCCTCGTTCTGTTCCTTAAGAAGGATGCTGGGTCAAAGACGTTACCCCAGCAGGTGGACGGGATCAGAATCCGTATCATTGAAGAATACTCCGAGCGCTCCCAAACTGGTGTCCTCTCCGCGCGGGATACGCAAAGCATGATGGATAGCGTTGGCCTTGGACAAAGCACCAGATCAATTTCTGGCAAGGAAATCTCTCGAGCCAGGTTAGTCCAGGCTAGACTCGCGCGTAGGTTGCTGGGGCTATCAGGCGTGCAGGCAGTAGGAATTACCGCGAGCGCAGACAATCCCGGCGAGGCGGCAATGTTGGTGTATGTAGTCCGGGGCGTATCACATGACAGAATTCCCCCGATTATAGATGGTGTGCGGACCGCCGTCCGTGAATCCAGCGCGTTTCGAACGGCTCTGCAAGGGACGCCACAAAGAGCGTGTTCCGCCACGCATGTGAGCGCGAGACCTCGCCCAAAAGAGTGATTCGGAATTCCGCCTAGAGTTTCGTAAACAGCGCTCCTCTAGAAAAATGCGTCCAGCGTTGGCACAAATCTCAACTCCTTCGCCACGACCGCGCAGTATTCGCAGCTATTTCTTGCCGTACTTCGAAACAGCGCAAGCGTTCGAGCGCCGTACTTGCAAGCAGTAAGGCACTGCGCGTGCAAGCTTCGCGGCTTCACCAGGTGCGTCGCGCCTGGTTAGACGGCGGTCCGCGTCGCCGGCAAAGCCGCTGTTGCATCGTGGTTCTTATTCTAGAAGTGAAGGATAAGACCAGTGGAGGCCCGCACGTCATTTTGGTACTGGGGGCCATTCCCTAGTTCAGAAAACTTCGACTGTAAGAACTCCACCTGGAAAGGCCGCAACGAGAAGTTGCCATTAAGGCGGTAATCGATGCCACCTCCTGCTGTCCAAGCAAACGAATTTTGCGAACCCGATGTATCGTACAAACCATGAGTTGCATGTGCGAGCCCAAACAGAGCTTGGGCAAATGGCGTAATACGCCGCCAGTGTACAGGAGATATACGCGGCCCAAACAGATAGGTTGTCTGCATGCCATGGGTCTGGATACCGACAATGTCACTATTATGTGGGCCGGCTGCGCTGATTCCGAAATCTGCAACGGCCGTGAACCAGCGCGTGGCCTTGTAAGAAACGGAAAGCTCTCCACCCTGTACAGAAAAAGCTCCCAACCCGGAAATAGAGGAAGTGTTAATGCGAGTAAACGAATAACCGGCAAACACGTCGATCGTCTGAGGTTCCTGAGCACGGACACTGTGGCAGAAGAACAAAAAAAGAAAGGATGCGAACAAGGTGTTTAGCTTCACGAATCCTCCAAGAGTATTTCGTCCGCGGGAGTTGGTCGGTAGCGAACGACCTACGCTTTTTGCAACGGGCATCCGCTTTGACGCTTTCGCGTTGCGAGCAGAGATGCCTGCCGCTGACTAAGTCGTTGCCAAATTGGATGTATGGATTTGTAAAGAGCTGAACTTTCAGCCGGTGCTGTTCTGTTCGAGTACTGTGTTAAGCCCGTTTTCAGAGACTTACGAAACTTAACCGCACAAGCCAACGGTTCCGGTAGCTTTCCGAAATAGTCATGCAGCTACTGGTTCATTCGGCTCGGAATCCTTCGGCGGCGTTCAGGCCGCTCACCGCGATTCTTCTCACCGCATCGTGTTTCCCTGCCAAGCCAGTCGAGGCTGAGGTGCGGCATCAGATGCCATCTCACAGAGCAGCACCTCTGGGCAGTGGCGGGACGAATGTGGCGAACAAACCCCAAACCGTTCACCACACACAGGGCCGCTGATCATTGGTTCAAATCAGCGGCCTTGTCTGTCGAGTTGTGTGTGAAATCGGCCCGTTGTCAGACTACAAGGGCATTATGGGAGACCAAACGCAACTTTTTTGTGGAATTGCCGCGTCTAATCAGATCGGCGTCTCGGCTTAATTGCGTCGAGGATCTTCAAGGAGGCTGCTCTCCATGCGAAATCGACCTTTCACACTTGCATATGGGGCTGTGCTCATGCTCGGAATGGCCGGTCCTGCCGTAGCTCAGGTACAGCAGCCCTCAGCGCGTCAACAGCTTCAGCATATCCATACGCCGCAATCGATCGACCAGAAACTTGCTCAACTTACAAAAGATCTGCAGTTGACTCCGGAACAGCAGCGGCAGGTCCGGCCTCTCCTTGAGGAGCACCACGATAAGATTCAGGCGCTGCTCGATAAGAATCCAAAAGCATCACGGCAGGAGCTTGCGTCGCAGATTCATGCTATCAGCGACGAAACGCATCACAAGATTCATGCTCTGCTTACGGATCACCAGAAGGAATTGGAAAAGGCGATGCAGCATCGCGGACATAATGGTGGAGAAAACAGGCGATCTGCTCCGCCTGCGTCACCAGAGCCATCCCTTTCGGTCTCTTGATATATCTGGAATCCGCCAGACCCTAAAAGCTTTACGCCTCCCTTACACTTTTAAAATCCAGGAAGGCGGCAGGAATTTTGGTGTCGCCGCTTGGTTCGTGCAAGCCTTTCAGAGTCCTGCCGGTACTTGCAAGCAGTCCAACGCCGCGGTGTTCAGTCTTCACCATTCTTAACAATCGTTTCGACTTCTGCTGACGTCCCACTTAACGAGGAGCATGACCAGCTTTCAATGCTACCGAAGTAGATCAAGATCAGTCGCGTGTTGCGGCTTTGGGAGGCTTCAATTGAGTTTGACTAGTACGGCAGAAATTGCAATCGCACAAGAAATTCAGCAGTCGTTCGAGAGGAAATCTAAACCGATACTTGACACCCTGGAGTATGCAGCCCGCTCGTTGCGCGCGCTGGCACTCAACGGGGACTACTACGACGTTCTAGATATCAGTGCGTGCAGGATGGCATTTGTGTTGGGCGATATTTCCGGAAAAGGCTTGCCGGCCGCATTGTTGATGGCCAGTCTACGAGCTTCTATCGTCGCTCAGCGGCCAGACGCCTTCGATAACCTGCCTCGAATGCTGAAGAAAGTGCACGAAGTTTTCTACGAGTCGAGTCCTCCCGACCACTTCGCCTCGCTTTTCTTTGCCGATTATAACGAGCGTGCCGGCTCTTTGAGATATGTCAATTGTGGACACGTGCCGCCACTGCTTTTTAGCTATGACGGCGAGGTTGAAAGACTCGGACCCACCGCTCCCGTAATAGGAGTGTTTAACCATTGGAACGGCACCGTCGATGAGGTAACCCCGAAGCGAGGCAATGTACTGGTGATGTTCACCGATGGCGGGTCTAAGGGAAAAGCAATTCTTGATGGTGTGAATTAGGCGATCATATCCAAAGTCACCAGCCGGATTCCTGGCTTCGACGTAACGGCAAGCAGGCGGTCGCGTTGGAAGGCGCCCTTCCCAAGCTTCGGAGGTGGGTTCGATTCCCGTCGCCTGCCGCCCGCAAAATTCACGTTGATTCGGCCATTGGTACATGCGACTTTCATTTGGGTCCCTATGCAGTCGTGGACGAAGGTCTTAGCCATCGCTGGCTTCATCACGACGTTTAAGCAACCGCTCCGGGGGTGAGTGGGGGCCCTGTGACCAGCAGGAATCATTTTCCATCGGGGGGGTGTCGGCAGCAATTGGCTCTCTGGTGGCGGATACATATCTCGGCGACATTCGACGTCTTCTGACAGCAAGACCGTCAGGGGCTTCATCGTCGCACCTGTACGATGTGCGCATGCACTTCACTATCGATCCCAAAACATTGCGCGCTGCCGATTGAAGTAACTCTGGTCTAAGACATACTCGAAAGGGTGCCAGGCGTTGTGCGGGATAACAGGATTTACACATAAACATTCGAAGCCGTCAGAGGAAAGGATTCGGGACACGGTGGCAACTCTCATCCACCGAGGTCCTGATCAGCAAGGTATCTTTTCGTCCGATGTGTTCTCGTTCGGTGCAGCGCGCCTCAAAATCATCGATCTTGAATGTGGGAATCAACCCATTCTTGTAAATAACGGTGAATACGGAATTGTCTTCAATGGTGAAGTCTATAATCACCGCGAGTTAAGAGCGGAACTCGAGGAATTGGGGCACACGTTTATCTCGCGTTCGGATACCGAAACTGTCCTGAAGGCATTTTTGCAGTGGGACACAGAAAGTTTCGCGCGCCTCAGGGGTATGTTTGCCTTAGCAGTGTGGAATGTGCCTCAAAAACGCGTAGTCCTGGCGCGTGATCGAATGGGGATCAAGCCGCTATATTTTGCCCAGAGAGGCGAGGAACTGTACTTTGGGTCTGAACTTAAGGCAATCCTTGTTCATCCCGAAATTGACCGCACCCTGAGCCGAGAAGCACTCGATTGTTACCTCTCTCTAAATTATATTCCATGCCCGTGGACACTCATCGACGGCATTCGCAAAGTTCCGGCGGGCAACTGGATGGAATGGAGAGACGGCGAGGTTACAACCAAACAGTACTGGCAACTGCCTTACGGCAAAATACGTGAAATATCGTTGGAAGATGCAAAGGAGCAATTAAACACGCTCCTGACCGAATCCATTCGAGAACACCTACTTTCCGATGTGCCGCTAGGAGTGTGGCTAAGTGGTGGAATTGATTCCACTGCGATCCTACATTACTCCGCGGCGGCGAGCTCATCCCGCTTGAAGTCGTTTTCCATTTCGTTCAAGGGACGCAGCTTCGATGAGTCATCCTACATCCGAACTGCGGTGCGCGAATATGGCACAGATCACGACGAGATGGATTTGAACCTCGCCGTTGATCTGAGAGGCGCAATTGAAGAGTTCACTTATTATTGCGATGAACCAAGCGCAGACGCCGGTGCATTGCCGGTCTGGTTTTTGTCGAAACTTTGTAAGAGGAAGACGACTGTAGCCCTGAGCGGGGAAGGCGCGGATGAAGTGTTGGGTGGATACTTGACCTATCGTGCCAACCGGATCGCTCGACACCTTCGGAGGCTTCCGCGCGCGGCGGTGGCAGCGGGACTCTCCATATTTCGTCGTTGGCCGGTTTCCGACGAGAAGATCGGATTTGATTACAAGGTGAAGCGTCTGCTCGAAGGATCCCTTATGAAGCCCGAGCGGGCGCACGTCTATTGGAACGGCACGTTTGCCGACCAGGATATGCGCACGCTTGTGTATGAACCGCTGCCCAGAACCCTTGAGCAGATTCTCGGCCAGTTGGCAAATCTACCCAAAGTCAATGATGACCTGGCCCCATACCTTTGGCTAGACCAGAAATATTATCTTGCGGATGACATTCTAATAAAAAGCGATCGCATGAGTATGGCTCATTCGGTGGAGGTCCGGCCGCCCTTTCTGGACCATCGCATCGTCGAATTCGCCGCAACCTTGCCGGCCAAGCTCAAGATCCGTGGCTCGTGGCAAAAAGTTATCCTTCGAGAACTAATGAAAGATAAGCTGCCGCCCGCTATCCTACACCGTCCGAAGATTGGCTTTGATATTCCTGCGCACGAATGGCTACGCGGTCCTCTTCGCGGATTACTGGAAGACTCTCTGCAATTCGGCTTATCGGAATACGGAGAACTCTTCCGTCGCGATGGCATCGAACAATTTAAGAAGCGTCACTTCCAAAAAGAAATCAACATTGGATATCACCTCTGGGGATTGCTTATTTTGTTTTTGTGGATGAAACGATGGCAAGTCAAGATTTAGCGGCCCTGAGCGATGTGCGCGATGAAGCACTGAGTGACGCGCATCATCTCTACCGTCGCCGTTGGTTCTTGCTTTCGCTCGTCTTCGTGATCGCAACCGCGATTTACTTGGGTTGCGTTCTCTCGCCCCCCTCTCTCATGGATGACGTTGATGCCGTGCAGGCGCAAATCGCCAAGACGATGCTGACGTCCGGTGATTGGGTGACGGCGCGGTTGGATGGAGTCGTTTATTTGGAAAAGGCTCCGCTAATTTATTGGCTGATGGCCATTTCCTACAAGATTCTTGGCGTGGCTGACTGGGTGGCTCGGCTTCCACTGGCACTCGCCTCGATCGCTGTCGCGCTCTTATCAGCTTCCTTCGGCATGTGGGCGTTCGGCGAACGAGCCGGCTTTTATGCGGGCCTGTGTATGTCCACGTGCGTTGGGCTATTTCTCTTTACGCGTGTTCAAATCCCGGACGCAATGCTCACCTTTACGATTGCGCTTGCTCTGTGGGCCTTCTTGCGGGCCCTGGATGAACGGGAAAAGCGACCGCGGCTTTGGGCGGCCATTCTCGCTGCGAGCCTGGGCGCCGGGCTTTTGCTCAAAAGTCTGGTTGGCATTGTGTTCCCGGTCGCCGCGGCTTTGATCTATCTTTCTATCTCAAGACAGCTATTTTTGCGCAGAACTTGGCAACGGCTCCGGCCCCTCAGTGGTTTCCTTATTGTGCTGCTTAGCGCCGCCCCCTGGCATGTGCTGGCGGCCCTTAGGAATCCTCCCTATTTTGCCTGGACTCTGCGGAGCGGCCCCGGTCTGTACCACGGATTCCTGTGGTTCTATTTTGTGAATGAACAACTCCTGCGGTTTCTCAACCTCAGGTATCCTCGCGATTACAATACAGTTCCACGACTGTACTTTTGGCTGCTGCACCTCCTGTGGCTCTTTCCTTGGTGCGTATACTTCCCGGCGATTGCAAAGCTCTCTTTTAAACCTGTCGATCGCGCCGGGCAAACCAGGCTTCTCGCGCTTTGCTGGGCGGGGTTCATTCTGATCTTCTTCACGTTTTCAACCACCCAGGAATATTACTCAATGCCGTGTTATCCAGCCTTGGCTCTTCTGCTTGGCTCGGCAATGACAGTGGAAGGCAAGTGGCTCCATAGAGGAACACGCGCTTTGGGGGCAATCACAGCTTGTGCTGCGCTAATCGCTATCGCCATTGCTTTTGCCGTACGCAACCTGCCCACTCCAGGAGATATTTCGTCTGCCCTCTCCCACCATCCATCAGCTTATACCCTATCCCTTGGCCACATGCTGGATCTGACCTTCAATTCTTTTGCCTATCTTAGGCTCCCGCTATACCTGGCAGGCGCGGCTTTTTTGCTGGGGGCCGTGGGGAACCTGCGCTGGTCAGGTATGCGTGCCTTCTTGGCGACCGGATTCATGATGGTTCTATTTTTTCATGCGGCGCGCTTGGCCCTTGTCGTTTTCGATCCTTATCTTTCGTCGCGTCCGCTTGCGGAGGCGCTTCTTTCGGAGCCCCCTGGAAAACTCATCGTCGATCGCCACTATTATTTCTTCTCTTCTGTTATTTTTTATACCGGCCAGGATCCCTTCCTCCTGAACGGCAACTTCAACAATATGGAGTATGGGGCGGCTGCCCCGGGCGCTCCGGCGGTGTTCTTGAACGATTCCGAATTCAAGAACTTGTGGACGGGAGGGAAGAAATACTATTTCGTTGCGTACCAGACAGGGGCAGACCGCATCGAATCCTTTGTCGGCAAGGAGCAGTTTCGAATCGTCGCCGCAAGCGGGGGGAAATTCCTCTTAACGAACGTCTCGGAGACTCCTGCTAGCAATCTGCTGTCGGGCGTCTCCCATCCACCTGCGCCCCACTAGTCTCCTCGCCCATAGGAAACGATGTTCACCACTGATGTCACAGCAAAGGTTGCTACAAGCTGGGACAGTGTGACCCTGCGCAAGATAGCTTTTCTGCTTCTGCGCGTGGCTGTCGGAGTAACCATCCTTGTCTATCTTGCAAAATCGGGCCAGATCAATTTTTCTTCTTTGACAAGGCTTTTCCGCGTTTGGCCAATAACTCTGGCGGCCGTGGGCTTTCTGCTCCTCGATATTTTAGTAATGTCTATTCGAGCGTCCCTTCTGTTTCGTAGTGCTCGGCTCTCTCTCTCCCTTGGGAACTCCTTTCAGCTGAACTTGATTGGGTTTCTTTTCTCCACGTTCCTCCCTGGAGCGGCAGGTGGCGACATTGCCAGACTCGTATATGCGACCAGGCAGAATGACGGGAGACGCGCAGAGGTTGCGACGGTGTTGATTTTAGATCGTTTCGTGGGGCTATTTTCGCTCGTGCTGCTCCCCATTTTATTTGCCCCATTCTTTCTCGATCTGCTGCGCTCCCTTTCCGTGCTCAGACGTGTTCTCTATATGGACGCGCTGCTGGCAGGGCTGATGGTTGTGAGTGTGGCACTGGCCACGTTTTCTGCGTCCACACGTTCATGGGTCGCCCGGTCACTAGGCACATGGCCCACAATCAAGGATCTCGCCGTTCGCGTCCTCCACGCAATGGCATTGCAAGGCAAGGCTCAGAGCACGTTGTTCTTCGCCTTTTTCCTCTCGCTTCTGGCCAATCTGGCGCTTATTGTAGTGACTGCCCTGGGCCTTTATGCCGTCAATCCCCTGTCTTTCTCAACCCGGCTAGCATTAGTCGCGCCGATCGGCCACTTGATCAATAGCCTGCCCTTAACACCTGGGGGCATTGGCGTAGGGGAGACAGCGTTTAATACCCTGTTCAAACTAACAGGCATAAGTGGCGGAGCCGAAGCCTTACTCTGTGTTCGTCTATGGAATACTTCCGTGGGTCTATTGGGTTTATTTGTGTACCTATTTGGGATGCGCCGCATCGTCTATCCCTATGTCGAGGAGTCACTGGAAGCAAATGCCGAATATGTCCGAACCGACTCGACCAATTGACTGAAGCGGGCTTGCCCATTATCCGACTTGATGTAAATCGAGGCTCTGGGGCTCTGAGGCAGGGAACGCAATTCCCTCTCAGAGGGAATTGATCATCGAGCAAAGCAGGCTCAGCACCCACGTAAAAATGCAGGCTCTAAAATAGGTGACGCTATGAAAATCATCGTTCTGGGCGGAGACGGGTATTGCGGCTGGGCGACGGCACTCTATCTTTCCGCTAAAGGGCACTCCGTCGCAATTGTGGATAACTTTGTCCGCCGTCAATGGGATCACGAGCTAGGCGCGCAGACTCTCACACCTATCCTTCCTCTGAGTGACCGTCTTAGAGCCTGGGATCACCGGACAGGTAAAAACATCGCTCTTTTTGTTGGCGATGTAACCGATTACGATTTTCTATTTTCAACGGTCAAGGAGTTCGAGCCGGAGACAATCATCCATTTTGCCGAACAGCGGTCGGCACCCTATTCGATGATCGACCGAAAGCACGCGGTATTCACTCAAATGAATAACGTTGTCGGTACCTTGAATGTTTTGTTCGCAATTCGGGAGCTACAGCCGGACTGTCACCTGATTAAGCTCGGTACAATGGGCGAATACGGTACTCCCAATATTGATATCGAAGAAGGCTATATCCGTGTCGAACACAACGGGCGGAGCGATCTCTTGCCTTTCCCCAAACAGCCTGGCTCGTTTTATCACCTTTCTAAGGTACACGACAGCCATAACATCATGTTTGTATGCAAGGTCTGGGGACTTCGCGCCACGGATCTGAACCAAGGGATAGTGTATGGCACGATGACCGACGAGGTAGGGCTAGACGAAGCGTTAATCAATCGTCTGGACTATGACGAAGTGTTTGGCACGGTCCTCAATCGTTTTTGTGTGCAGGCGGCCATTGGCCAGCCCTTAACCGTCTACGGGAAGGGCGGCCAAACGCGAGGATTTCTCGATATCCGGGACACCGTCCGCTGCATTGAGCTCGCCTGCCTTCATCCCGCTGCCCGTGGAGAGTGTCGCGTGTATAACCAATTCACCGAACAATTCTCTGTTATGGATATCGCACTAAAAGTGAAGGAGGCAGGAAAAGATCTTGGAATAAAGGTAGAAATTGATCATATCCCGGATCCGCGCGTCGAGGCTGAACAACATTACTATAATGCTCGCCACTCCAAGCTACTTGATTTGGGCCTGCAACCACACTATCTCTCGGATTCTCTCCTGGATTCCCTAATGAACATCACCCTGAGGTATCGCGACCGAGTGGATACGACGATGGTGCTGCCACAAGTGAATTGGCGTGAGCCGCGGAATGATCGTCGACTGCACACAAACGTCGCCGCTGGAATTTCAAGATCGGCCGCATCGTGATTGATCCGTTGACGCGGCACAGGTATCGCCCGCGGCGAACGCTAATTGAAAGTAGTCATGAAAGCCGCGCAGCTCGTGGATAGTCTAGGAATCGCTTTTAGTGGAGGAATTCTGAGCAAAGGCCTCCGTGCTGGCCACGAACTGACCATCGCGCAGTTGATAATCAACACTGCGCCAGCGGATTGAAGTTCGAGTGAAACTCACCAGCCAGATTAGAAACGCCATTACATCCCAAAGCGGAATCAAAGGCATCTTTGCCCAAAGTCCTGCCTGTTTTAATCCTTGAATTCCAATCAGCCACGTCATGGCTACGCGAAAAACTAGGTACAAACCCCAATAAGCCGCCACAACACTTAAGGTGGGGCGGACCAGCACTGCGAGCGTCGTCCAGGGCAACCCCCAGGTAAAAAGGAGGCCAAAGTGTCCCCAAGGCCTCATGGCTCTCATGACCGTCATCCACCGCACGCGCTTCGACAGGAGTTCACCAAATCCCCGGAAATCAGAAACCGTTTCCACAGCATATGGCAGCAGCTTTACTTCAACTCCTTGTTCCGCAATTAGTCGCCCAAACAGCAGATCGTCTGCGGGGCGATTTTCCAAAACCTGAAAGCCCCCGAAGCCCCTCACACGCTCCTTCGTCGATACCATTGTCGGCCCGAGCGCGAAATTTACACCGTCAAGCTGCCACGCAACCAGTACACCTGCGTAAAAGTCTGAAATCATCCCGATCGTCTGAAGTTTGTCTACGAATGAGTCTTCTCGCGAAGATACGTAAAAACAAGTCACTCCTCCCACTTTAGGGTCGCGCAGCGGCTCAACCACTCGCCGCAAATAACCATTCTCTACGCGGACGTCGGAGTCATTTATGACAAGGTAGTCGTATTGCGCTTCGCGTTCCATCAGCCGCAATTTGGCGACCTTGTCGTTGATCGCGGTGTGGCCGGCGCTGTAGAGCAGCCGGATCTTTCGTTCCGGGAACTCTCGAATCAATCTTTGGATTACGGGTACGGAAGGGTCGGTCTGGTCCGTCACGCAGAAAATGAGCTCGTATTCCGGATAATCCTGCCGGCAGAAACTCACAAAATTTTCGTACGCCTCGGGATCTAGACCGCGAACTGGTTTGAGATTACTTACCGGCGGAGTGAAATCGAGATTTTTCCCGGGTTGCTTTCTATTCTGCCAGAAATAGCGGCTGGAACTGTAGATTGTCAGAATGTAGAAAATAAACGGAATCGCCGCCGCGAATAGGACTGCGAGTTCTAGCAGGTTTGAGGGCACGGCATCTCATTCTGGATTCGAGTGCGGCCAGTCTGCAAACTCGGCCATGCAGCAGAACGGCAGTGCGGTGTTCCTGCACTGAATTCCAAACTCCGAGTCAGATTCTATCCCGAATCAGGGTAATTTCGTGAATATCGTGCACTCTCTTGCGAAGCTTCCACGCATCGTGGCTGTTACCACAACGGATGGCAATGCTTTGCGGAGGTTCCATTACCTTGCGAAGAGTTGCTGTTAGACGGACCGCAATTGCACATGAATTGTCCGACCTAAGCGGAATGCTTATTCTTCCGTTTTTGCTATTCTGGACCACTCAACAAAGGAACCACGTGACGCATACCCGCAGACTCCAACTGAAAACGATGCCCTTGATTCTAATTAGCATAATTTTGGGACCCCTTGGAAATGTATTTCTCGGCAAGGGCATGAAAGGCGTCGGGTCGGTCACTTCGGCAAGAATTATTGATCTCTTCCCAATGGCTTCTCGCGTCCTAACATCCGGTTACATCTGGTTGGGCATTGTCTGCTTGCTGGGATTTTTTGTCGTCCACATGCTGTTGCTGACTTGGGCAGACTATAGTTACGTTCAGCCTGCCACATCTCTCTCCTATCTCTCCATCGCAATCTTGAGCTACCTTGTCCTCGGAGAGATGATCTCTCCACTGCGCTGGCTTGGTGTCACTGTGATCTGTGTTGGTGTTCTCCTCGTAGGTCGAACCTCACCCAGCACCTCGGAAGCCCCTGAACATGCGTGAAGCGGTGCTTTTCTTCTTTATCGTTGTCGCGGGAACAGCAGGAGAGCTGTCCGTAAGTCGTGCCATGAAAGGCGTCGGCGAGGTCCATGATTTTCGTCCTAAGTCCATTTTGCGGTTCGTTCTGCAATCGTTTCGCTTGCCATGGATGTGGGTAGGCATCGCGCTAATGAGCTTGGCCTTCTTCTCCCTTCTCGCGATTTTGTCCTTCCGGCAAGTGAGCTTCGTGGTGCCAGTCAGTGCTCTTAGCTATGGTGCTGGAGCCTTCGGCGCGAAACTCTTTTTGGGTGAACGCATTAGCCGAAACCGCTGGATTGGAATCGCCATCGTCTGTCTCGGCGTCACTATCGTCTGGTGGACCAGAGGATAAGACCGAGCTGTGTTGGACAGTCAAGAACGGCCGACTGCGACCAAGGAATCGTTTGGCTCGTCACACTCGTGGTTGCTGATCTTGATGTGCTTGTAAAGCTGGAACTTTGGCTGGGGCATCTGATTTCCTCGCTCTTGCCAAATACTGGCTTTTTGCCAAGTCCTCAGATTCCGTAGAAATCTTTTGCAGTAGATTTCCTATTCGGCGGCTAACCCCTTGTTTCCCTTGCCATTATGAAGATATGGCGGAGAGGGTGGGATTTGAACCCACGGTAGGATTTCTCCTACACACGCTTTCCAAGCGTGCTCCTTAAACCGCTCGGACACCTCTCCGGTGAAGATGGACTTTAACAATTTAGCAGAAATAGTGGGGACACGCACCCGCGGCTTGCTGGAAAACTTTGTCATCATCGAATCTTGTGGTGAAACGCATGCACCTGGTACTCGTAGTGGGGCTAATCTGTGCAAACCTGGAAAAGCGGACCCCTGAATTGGTGGAGAGCCGAGGGGCACGCAAATATTCATGCGCTTGGCGTCTGTGCACGATTGCATCGCTCTGCTACAATTTCTTCCAGCCATTCCGGGATCGTCTAATCGGTAGGACATCAGCCTTTGGAGCTGAGTATCCTGGTTCGAGTCCAGGTCCCGGAACCAATTCTCCCCATAACGCCGTGCCACCCGCGCGCATCCAGTATCCAGGCCAAAATTCGCGGCAAAATTCACTATTTGAGGTGCGACTGCGGGTGAGCCATTAGCTGGCTTTCCGCAAGCGACCCGTTACAGTAAAATGCTTCGTATCGCCTAAGCTACGCAACGGCCCTGATATTCTCTGTCCCGCCCTGCGTAGTACGGATGTGACTCCCTTAAGGATCGCCGAACGCATGCCTACGCCAGCAACCGCGCCCGTACACGACCTCGGCTCTTTGCGCATTGAGGACCATCACCGCTCCGGAGGGACTTGGGGCAAGCGCCTGGCTATCTTCTTTGGGCTGCTTGTCGTGCTTGGCGGTCTTTCCGGGGCCGTTTTTACTCTCTGGAACCAGAAACCAGTGGTGGAAGTCACGGTCGTACAGAAATCAACCAATAACGGCGGCCGCGAAGCTCTGCTCAACGCAAGCGGCTACGTCACGCCACGGCGGCGCGCCACGATTGCCGCGAAGATTACCGGCCGTGTGACCGGCGTTTTCTTCGACGAAGGCACGCATGTCAGTGAAGGGCAATTGCTTGCGACGCTTGACGATGCCGACGTTCGCAAAGCGCTGAATGCGGCAAAGGCCGACTATGACGCGTCCAAAGCCGCCATTGCTGACTACGAAGTACAACTGAAGAACTCGAAAACCCAGCTCCGCCGCGCTGAGCAACTCCAAAATGCGGGCGTGCAAACGCAGGAGCAGCTCGATAACGCCCGTACCAACGCCGACAGCCTCCAGGCAAAAATCGCCCTGGCGCAATCACAAGCAGCCAGTTCAGAGGCGCGCATTCAGGAAGCGCAGCAAGCCGTGGACAACTGCACCATCCGCGCGCCATATACCGGCATCGTCGTGTCCAAGGACGCCCAGGTCGGCGAGATGGTCTCCCCGGTTTCCGCCGGAGGCGGGTTCACGCGTACAGGCATCGCCACCATTGTGGATATGAACTCCAACGAAATTGAGGTCGACGTCAACGAGTCTTTCATCGCGCGCGTGCAGCCGGGCCAGCCGGTCACCGCGATTCTCGATGCCTACCCGGACTGGGAAATCCCCGGCCGCGTGCGCACGATTATTCCCTCCGCGGATCGCCAAAAAGCCACGGTAAAGGTGCGCGTTTCGTTTCTGAAGCTGGACCCGCGCATCCTCCCTGACATGGGAATCAAAGTAACGTTTCTGGGCGCCGCGCACGAAAAGAAGGCCGGGACCGAGGCCGCCATTCTGATTCCACAAAGCGCAGTGCATGACGAGAATGGCAAGAACATTGTCTTCCTCGTGAAAGACGACAAAACTGAGCGCCGCGCCGTGACACTCGGGGGCAATCGCGGTTCCGACAGGGAAGTGATGGCTGGCGTGTCGGTCGGGGACACCGTTGTGACCAAGGCGCCGGCGAACCTGCGCGACGGTCAGACCGTAGAGATCAGAAAGTAGCTTTTGCGCGGCGCAGAAGCGCCGGGCTGCCAAGGGAGCGAACAAAAATGATCCGAGTGGACGGCAGTGGAAAATCGAACGCCTTGATTCAAGTCCGCGGCCTGGACAAAACATATCGCCGGGGCGGCGAGGAAATTCAGGTGCTGCAGCGCCTGAATCTCGACGTAGATAAAGGTGATTTCGTCGGCTTTATGGGCCCCAGCGGCTCCGGCAAGACTACGCTGCTGAATTTGCTCGGCGGTCTCGATGTCCCCACGCACGGCAGCATCACCGTTGCCAGCGATGAAATCACGAACATGTCCAGCAACAAGCTGACGCAATGGCGCGCGCGCCATGTCGGTTTCATCTTTCAGATGTACAACCTTATCCCTGTGCTTACCGCTTTTCAAAACGTTGAGCTGCCTCTGCTGCTCACGAAACTTTCCAAATCAGAACGCCGCAAGCACGTCGAAACCGCGCTCAGCGTCGTCGGCCTGGCGGAACGCATGAACCACTATCCGCGCCAACTCTCCGGCGGACAGGAGCAGCGCGTGGCCATCGCGCGCGCTATCGTCGCCGACCCCACCTTTCTCCTTTGCGACGAGCCCACAGGGGACCTGGACCGCAAGAGCGCCGACGAAATCATGGAACTGATCCATAGGCTCGTGAAGGAATACGGCAAGACGGTGCTGATGGTCACGCACGATCCTGTTGTCGCCAAGCGCGCCGACCTCACGCTCCATCTTGAGAAGGGCCTCTTGGTTGAATCTGGTCAGTTAGGCGTGACCGCCGGAGGTGTAGCGTGAAATTCCTGGGGCTGATTTTTGCCAATCTTTTTCGCAAGAAGCTCCGCCTTGTTCTGACCATCGGCTCGTTCGCGGTCGCACTGGTTCTCTTCACGTTTCTAGCCGTCGTGAAGAGCGCCTTCAGCCGTGGCACCGAAATCGCCGGCGCGGACCGGCTGGTGGTAGTCAGCCGCATCGGTCTAACACAACTGATGCCGATTTCCCATCGCGACAAAATTCTTACGATTCCCGGCGTCAAGGCGGTCACCCACAATCACTGGTTCGGCGGTGTTTATCAGGATGAAAAAAACTTCTTTCCGCAGTTTGTAATCGATCCGGAAAATCAACGCAAGGTTATGACAGAGCTTGTCGTACCGGACGACCAGTGGAACAATTTTTTGAAAGACCGCATGGGCGCCATCGCCGGCGCCCGCACCGCCGCTCGCTTCCATTGGAAAATTGGCGATCGCATCCCGATCAAAACGACCCTCTACGGAGGCGGCTCTTCGGAGTTCAATCTCGACGGCATTTATCACAGCGAACGTCCCGGTGGCGACGAGAGCCAGTTTTGGCTGCAGTGGAAATACTTTGATGAGAATGCGCCCGCCCCCGTCAAAAGCACGGCCGGGTGGTATGTGGTCAAACTCAACAGTCCCGATGACGCCGTGAGCGTCGCTAAGGCTATTGACGAGAAGTTTGCCAACTCCTCATTTGAAACCAAAAGCGAGACGGAATCCGCCTTCGCCGCGGGTTTCGCCAAGCAGTTCGGAAATATCGAGCTCTTAATCCTCACCATTGGCGGTGTTGTTTTCTTCACCCTTTTGTTGGTCACCGGCAACACCATGGCCATTTCCGTTCGGGAGCGCGTTGGCGAGCTTGCCGTTCTTAAAGCCATTGGCTTCTCCGGTCGTGCCGTTCTTTTCTTCGTGCTGGCGGAGTCCGTCGTGATCGCTCTCGTTGGTGGCATCCTCGGTTTGACTCTCGCCTACTTGCTGATCCCTGTTATCGGGATTGCTCTCACCGGCCTGCTGCCACCCCTTATGCTTTCCAAGTCGCTTCTGACATTGGGCGTCGGCTTTGCGCTCGTTGTTGGCGTAATTAGCGGTCTGCTGCCGGGGATTGGCGCCATGCGCATGCGCGTTGTTAACGCGTTGAGGAGAGTCTGAAATGACGATTCCCATCGTTTACAACATTCGGAGCGTCGCAGCTCGCTGGACCTCCACGATCGTTGCTGTAGCGGGAATTGCCGGCACCGTGGGTGTCTTCATTGCTATGTTGTCGCTCGCGCGCGGATTCAGGGCCACCCTTGTTTCTTCCGGCTCCGCGGACAACGCGCTGATTACCCGCGCCGGCGCCACATCCGAAATGACCAGTGGAGTCGCTATCGACTCCGTCAAAATCATCCAGGATGCTCCCGGCATCGCTCGCGGCCCCGCTGGCCCGCTTGTAACGTCGGAGGCCGTTCTCATGGCACCGATTCCGTTGCTTTCCACCGGGACCGACGCCAACGTTGAGCTTCGCGGTGTCTCGCCTAACGTTCTTGCCATCCGCAGCAACATTAAGATCAAAGAGGGCCGCATGTTCCAGCCTGGCCTGTCCGAAGTCATCGTGGGTAAAAACGCCAGCGTGACGTATTCCGGCTTGACCGTGGGAAACACAATTGCGCTTGGTAGCGGACGCTGGCAAGTCGTGGGCATTTTCGATGCGGGTGGCAGCGCCTTTGATTCCGAAGTTTGGGGCGACGCCCACCTGCTCAATGGCGCCTATAAACGTCCGGACACTCTTTCTCAGTCTGTTACCGTGCACCTCGCTTCGCCTGCCGCCCTTCAACAATTGAAGGACTCGCTCACCAGCGATCCGCGTTTGAACGTCGATGTAACCCGCGAAATCGACTATTACTCTAAACAGTCCACCCGCATGACTACGCTCATCACGACGTTGGGCGGCTTTGTCGCCGCGATCATGGCCATCGGTGCGGTTTTCGGCGCGCTGAATACGATGTATTCCGCCGTGGCGGAACGCGGCCGCGAAATCGCCACCATGCGCGCTCTCGGATTCGGCGCTGCCGCGGTCATAATCTCCTTCTCGATCGAGGCGCTGCTCATTTCCTTCGTCGGAGGCGGGATCGGCTGTCTCGCCGTTCTTCCCCTCAACGGCTTGACCACCAGCACCATGAACTTTCAGACTTTTTCCAACCTGGCCTTTGCCTTCAAGATCACACCCGAATTGCTCGTAAAGGGCATTGTCTTCGCGCTCACCATGGGGCTCATCGGTGGCCTGCTGCCCGCCATCCGCGCCGCGCGGCTCCCCGTGGCGACGGCCCTCCGCGAGTTGTAACTGTCTAGCACTACTGCTTCCGCCGCCTGCAGCTAAGACGGGCTGGGAGAAAAAAAGAGGGCCGGGCGTTTCCCGCCCGGCCCCCGCCGCCGTCTCCGTCGCTGTTCTTGCCGCTTAACGACCTGACGTTGCCGCTCGACTGCGGTCTGCGGCACTTCCCTGATCTGACGTCGAAGACTGACTTGATTGACTGGACTGACCAGCTTGCCCCGATTGGCTCGAGGCACCTACGGGTATTTGCCGATTCTGCCTTTCAGATTGCGGCACCGGAACGGTAATCTCCAGTACGCCGTTCTGGAAGTTAGCCTTGGCGTCCTCGACCTTAGCGTCATCCGGCAGCGGAATCAGCCGGTAGAAACGGCCGTACACGCGTTCGCTGCGTATAATTCCGCCATCCTCCACGGTCTGCTCCCGCCTGCGCTCGCCCTGGATCACCAGACCGTCGTCTGTCACTTCTACGCTGATGTCATTTTCCGACAATCCCGGCAGATCCGCGCGAATCAGCAAGTTGTCGCCCTGCTGGCGAACCTCGACTGTGGGAGTCCAGGCGATGTCCTCATCCGAAATATCGAAATCCCCGGTGCTTCGGCCGCTGGCAAGTCCGAATGCCCGGTCGATGTCCTCGGTGAATCGGCGCATCAATGTGATTGGGCTCAACGTAAAGAACTCACCTGGGCTTACGGAAAACACCGACGGGGTATAACGCCCCTGCTGATAGCGTTCCATTCCCTGCGGTCTTTGCGACTGTCTCGTGCGCCCTTCGGTCCGTTCCGAGGGCGTCAAACTCGTGGATTGTGACGGTGACTGCGACTGTTCTTGTTCACGTTGCCTTTTCGTTCCAACTTCAGCCATGGCTTGCCTCCTCAAAGCTCTTCTCTTGAGCTTTGGTAAAATTTTTTCGTGACGAAAAATATTCTCGCCAACCACTTCTAGAGAAGTACCGTTCGCATTTGTGTGCAATACAGTGAATGCAGGGGGCGGGCCTGAGATTTTGAATTTTTGTTCTGTTCGTCTCGACAAAACGCGAACTCACCGTCGCATTTGCAATTAGCCCACTAAAATGCGATTCGCGCCGTGACGGTATGTTGACGATTGACGGATAGCCGTCAATCGCTGCTCTTCTCTACTGTTCGGCTCGTTAGAGCTCGTTCCGATGTATCTGCGAGACCGCATAATCGCATGCACGCGCGGTCAACGCCATGTAGGTGAGTGAAGGATTTACGCAGGAATTGGAAGCCATGCAGGCGCCATCGGTCATGAACAGGTTTTTCACGTCGTGCGCCTGATTGTGTTCGTTCAGCACGGACGTTTTCGGGTCGCGTCCCATACGCGCTGTCCCCATCTCGTGAATAGCCAGCCCCGGGGGTGAGATCTCCTGGAAAACGTAAATATCCTTTGCGCCCGCCGCGGCCAACATCTCTGCGGCCTGCACCGCGATATCGCGCGACATCGCGTGCTCGTTCGCGCCCCACGCGCAATTGATCTTAAGCGTGGGAATGCCCCAGGCGTCCACCTTGTCTTTCTGAATTTCTATGTAATTGACGTGGTTCGCCAGGCATTCCCCAAAACCACCGACACTCATGCGCCATTGTCCGGGCTTCTTCAGCGCGTTCTTGAAATCGGCGCCGAAGCCGGTCATGCGTACGCCGCGGCCCCAGCCTTCGCGGCTTCCTCCGCCCTGGTAACCGTAGCCGCGCAAGAATTCTTTCTGTTTCGTCTTCACGTTGCGGAAGCGCGGAATATAAATCCCGTTCGGCCGATTCCCGAAGGGCATTTTGTCTTCGTGCCCAGGCATCGTTCCGCTTGCGCCGGCGCCCATGTGATGGTCCATCAAGTTGTGGCCGAGTTCGCCGCTGGTGTTTGCCAAACCGTTGGGGAATTCGGGGCTCGTGGAATTCAGCAGGATGCGCGTGGATTCCAGGGCCGACGCGTTAATGAAAAAGATGCGGCCTTTGAACTCCATCGTGTTGCGCGTTTGCGCATCAATTACGCGTACGCCGCTGACCTTCCGCGTCTTGGGATCGAAGATCAGGCTGTGCACTACGCTGTAGGGGCGAAGGGTGAGCTTGCCGGTTTTTTGCGCCGCCGGAAGCGTCGCGCTGATGCTGCTGAAATACGATCCGGTGATGCATCCGCGGTGACACACACCACAATAGTGGCAAGCCGCGCGCCCGCCGTGTACCTGTGTCAAGACAGCGGTCCGTCCGATGGTCATGATGCGATCGTCAAATTTTTTCGCGAGCGCGTCGCGCATGTCGCGCTCGACGCAGGTCATGTCCATCGGCGGCAGAAATTTTCCGTCCGGCAATTGCGGCAACCCTTCGGCCTGGCCGCTGATGCCGGCAAATTGTTCCACGTAGTCGTACCAAGGGGCGATATCCGCGTAGCGAATCGGCCAGTCCACGGCAACGCCGTCTTTCAGGTTGGCTTCAAAATCCAGATCGCTCCAGCGGTAACTCTGGCGTCCCCAGGTGAGGGATTTTCCACCGACCTGGCGGCCGCGAATCCACGAAAACTTTTTGTTGGGATCGGTGGAATAGGGATTCTCTTTGTCGCTCACAAAAAACTTGTTGGAGTACTCGTCGCATGCGTAGTAGCACTCGCGCTGAATCGGCTGTGTGCCCATCCGCTCGGCGCGATTGTCCCAGCCACGAAATTTCAGTTCCCACGCCGGGATATGCTCGACGTAATCGCGCTCCGGCAAAATAGTGCGACCCGCTTCGAGCACCAGCACACTCAACCCTTTTTCCGTGAGCTCTTTCGCCGCCCAGCCGCCGGTAATCCCCGAGCCGACAATCACTGCATCATAGGTGTTTGTAGCCGCCATGTTCGTCCTTCTCCTACGCGTCCCCGAGACCGGGGCCAATCTTTTCGCAGCCATGTTGCGCACCGGGAATAATTTGTAGCTTTAATTCCTGCGTGAATCCAATTTCCGAAGTGTAGTAGCCATGCAACGTGATGTTGCGAAAGATGTCGTAGAAATTTCCTTTTAGCTGCGTGTCAAACTCCGGGACGGTATTGCCGTGCTTCTGGGGAGTATTGCCGCGCTCTGATGCCGCGAAATCATCCATGGCCCGGAGTAGAGTGACTTGCTGCACGGGCGTCGCGTCTACGAAAGTTTTTCCAAAAAGTTCCTGGCTCTGTTTATCCACACCCTCAAGACCTTGAAGGAAATTTTGCCGTTCCTCCGGCGTGGCCCACTCGGTCAAAATCACATCGATAAATTCGTTTACGCGCGCGCCTTTTGCTCCGGGCGTATCCGTTTCCGGAATAATCAAATCCGTCATCACTACGACGGTGGCGTTCTGGTGCGGATTCAGCGTCCGCAGCTTGTACGTTGGCCCGGTTTGCTTCTGCGCTTCTCGAAAAAACGCTGCCATCGGCGAAGAGAAAACCGGGAGCACTGCTCCGGTCGCCAGCATTTTCAATATGTCACGACGCTGCATAATTCCCCCGTGAGAATTGAGTTTTCGCCCGAGTGTCTCGGCCTCGCGCGCCTTTAATACGGGTGAAGCGGTTCAATGCCGATGAGCATACTCCAATTTTTGAATCTAGAGAATCGATTTTCTAGCGCCATCTGACAAGGTTGGCATCGTGCTCGCTCTCGCACCACGAAATGCTCGGAACGGCGACGGTTTAGAGAATGCGACGCAGAATCTTCACCATCGGTCCGTGATAGGCTCGGAACTTATTTTGGAGAGGCACAATGAGCGGACCGTGGGCAGGGAAATGGGCGCTAGTTACCGGAGCGAGCGCGGGAATCGGCGTGGCACTGGCGCGCGAGTTGGCGGCCGGCGGCACGAACTTGGTGCTGACCGCGAGGCGCAAGGACCGATTGGAAAAGTTGGCGCAGGAACTCGCGGCAATCCATAAGATTCGCGTCGAGCTCGTTGCTGCCGACTTGGCGCAACCCGCCGCGCCGCAGGAAATTTTCGCGTTCACGCAGGCGAAACAGATTCCAATAGATCTGCTCATCAATAATGCGGGATTCGGAGCGTATGGAACATTTGCGAGTGTCGAGACGCAGAAGCTGCTCGACATGGTTCAGGTGAATTGCAGCGCCGTGGTTCACCTGACCCGACTGTACCTGCCGGAAATGCTGCAGCGGCGCCGCGGCGACGTGCTGATCGTCGCTTCGACCGCTTCCTTTCAGGCCGTGCCGTTTATTTCCACGTACGCCGCCACCAAGGCATTCGATTTGCTATTTGCGGAAGGACTGGCGGAAGAGGTGAAACCTTACGGCGTTCGCGTCTGCGCTTTGTGCCCCGGGTCGACAGAAACGGAGTTTCAGGAAGTAGCCGGGCAGTCGGGCGTGGTCAGCGCGATGAAGAATCGGGAAACGGCGGAGAAGGTCGCGTACGTGGGTTTGCAGGCCTTGGCAGCAGGGAAGAGCTATGTGATTTCCGGGACGGGGAACTACTTCGGCGCTCACGCGCAGCGGCTTGTGCCTCGCGGGTTGGTCACGCGCATCGCGGCGAAAATGTTTCGCCCACCCGCAAACAAACCCGCTTAATGCGTCGGTCGCCTGCAGACAAGCCGGTTTGAAGACGCCGCTCAATAACCTCCGCTGACACGCGCCTGCAACGGCAAACGTCCAACGGTACATACCTATGATTTACACGCCGCAAAGCACACGGCATGCGGGAACCTTTTTCCATGCTGCCGGGAAATATATGAGAGCGCGGGGAACGGGTTGCCTGCCGCGAACGCCGTACCAGGAGAGATGAGTATTCCTGAGCAAGACAGGGACGACGTTCTGCTGCGCCGCGCCGCCAAGGGTGACCAGGAGTCTTTCACCTTGCTCTATCGCCGGCATCAGGCAGCGCTGTATCGCTTTGCGTTGCGCATGACCGGCAATTCCTGGGCTGCCGAAGAGGTAGTGCAGGACGTATTCATGACCTTGATGCGCGAACCGAAAAAGTATGACGTTTCGCGGGGCCCTGTGGGCGCATTCCTTTTTGGCATAACGAGGAATCGGGTGATGAAGCACCTGGAGCGGCTGCCGCGGGAGCTGTCTCTGGAAGAACCGAATGGAAATGGTGCCCGCGCGAATGAAGCGGCAGTCAACCGTTTTACGCCGGTGCATTGGGCCGAGCAGCAGGAACGAAGCGAGCGTGTCCGCGCGGCGGTATCGGAGCTGCCCGCGGAATTTCGTGAAGCGGTAGTTCTGTGCGAACTGGAAGAGTTGAGTTACGAAGAGGCCGCGCAGCTCAGCGGATGTCCGATTGGCACGATCCGCTCGCGGCTGCATCGCGGACGAGCGCTGCTGTTGGCCAAGCTGGAAATTCTGCGGGATGCGCCGCGGCGCGTCAGCGCGGCTAGGTAGAAGAAAGAAGAGGGAAGTGCACCATGAAGTGCGAGGAATTTGAATCGATTGGCCTTGAGCGAAACGGTGTTCGGATGAGCGAACTCGACGCGGCTTTGCGGCAGTCCGCTGCGGAGCACGCCGCGCGCTGCCTAAGCTGCGCGGCGCTGCAGGAATCCTGGCAAGAGGCGCGCATCGCGTTGCAGGCGTTGCGGGAGACCACACGCGATGCGGAGACGCCGCAGCGCGTCGAAATGCGGCTGCTGCACGAGTTTGGGATGCGGCACCGCACGAGGAAGGTGCGCTCCGCGGCTATTTTTGCGACTTGGGCGCTTGCGACGGCGGCGTTGCTGTTCGCCGGCGTGAGCTGGTGGAATTGGAGGCTGACGCAAACGCACGGCAACGTTTCCGCCGGAAATGTCGTGAAACCGAACGTGCCCGCTCCGTCAGTGACGCCGGCCGACACGTCTGCGGAGCCGACTCTTATAGCCGACAATGATGCAGGCGACTTTACGCTGCTCCCCGGCAACTTGCCGCAAGAGGTGGACGACTCCGCCATCGTGCGCGTGGGAATGCAGCGCGGCGCGCTGAGCGCGCTGGGTTTGCAGGTAAATGAAGAGCGCGTGAGCGATTGGATCCAAGTGGATTTGCTTGTTGGACCGGATGGATTGCCGAAGGCGGTGCGGCTGCCGCAATAGAGGGTTTGAGCTTTTTGTTCAGTTGATGCGGAACAAATGAGTTTAGGAACAGAGGGAGAGAAGAGGAGAAGAAACGATGAATCGTAACGTTTGGGCCTGTTCGCTGTTGGCCGGAGCTGTGTCGCTTGCGGCTGGAATGATGAGGGCGCAAGACCCGCCGCCTCCACCAGCCTTTGGTCACGGAGCGGGACCTGAAATGGGTGGAGGTCCGGGGCTGTTCGGCGAACGCATTGAATTGCTGGGCTTTGAAGGGCTGCATCCCGGGAAAACCGTGAAGGGAGCGCCCTTTTCAGCGATCGGAAATTCGGTGACCACGCAATCTCTGCAGGACGGGACCACGATCCATCGCACAACTTCGACCGCACTGTACCGAGACAGCGCGGGGCGGTTCCGCAGAGAAGTTACGCTTTCCGGCTTGGGGCCTCTGCAGGCCTCCGGAAAGCCTCACACGATGATCATGATTGGCGACCCTGTTGCCGGTGTGCATTACATGCTGAACCCGGATCAAAAAGTGGCGCACAAGATGACTCTACCCAATGGCGGCAAGCCCGGTGGGTTCGAGCAAAAAATGCAGAAGCACATCGCCAAAGAAGAAGCTTCAGGCGAGGTGAAAAAGGAATCGCTTGGCACGCAAGCAATCAACGGCGTAAATGCCGAGGGTACGCGCATCACTCGCACGATTCCGGCGGGGCAGATTGGAAACGACAAGCCAATTTCGATCGTGTTCGAGCAGTGGTATTCGCCGGACCTGCAGATCATGGTGAAGAGCACGCGCAGCGATCCGCGGTTTGGGACCACCACCTACGCGTTGAGCAATGTGCAGCGCACGGAGCCGGCGGCGGCGCTGTTCACTGTGCCGTCGGATTACACCGTGAAGGAAGGTGGGCCGGGCGGACCCGGCGGCCATCGGCACGGATTTCACGGTGCTCCGCCAGCAGGTGCGTCCGCCGATGCGCCGCCGCCTTCGGGGCCCAGCGTTTGAGCTTGTAATTTCTAACGGTCTTCTCTCCTGAAGACGGATGCGCCCTTTCTGCGGTGTCCCCCAATGCCGCAGGGAGGGCGTAGCCGTTTCAGGCGCCGAAATCGCTGCATGTTGGCTAGAATAATCGAATGGACGAGAAGCAACTCGCGCGAACTCTCCAGCAGGAAGGCTTCGGACACACCTATGTTTGGCAAGATGGGCCGAATGCGTCGTACCCGGATCACACTCACGCTACCGAGACCGCGCACATCATTTTAAGCGGCGAGATGACGCTGACGAGGGACGGCCAGAGCCACACATATGGCGCAGGTGAACGCTGCGATGTTCCAGCAGGCGCCGTGCACTCCGCGCGCATGGGTCCAACCGGCTGCTGCTATTTAATCGGGGAACGCTAAAACGAGCAGGACCCCCTCCCCCCTTTTTTCACAAGTGTTCATTCTAAAGGGACTTAAAGTCCTTTGTTTTCACACACTTTTGCAAGTGTTCATTCTAAAGATACTTACAGAGTGCTGAGCCGTCCCCAGCCAAGGGCACCCGATCGGCGCGGGTGCTGGAATGAGGGCTGTCTGAGCCGAGCAACGTGCGTTTCAGTTGGCTGGAAGCTGCAAGAGCAAGCAAAAAACGCCAGCAGGATGCTGGCGTTACGAAGATTGCGCGGCAAGGCCTATCGCTATGGGGCGCGGGCACAATATTACCCGGACTGATGATACGCGAGTAGTAACCATTTGTCAATGAAAACTCCGAAGCGTAGTGGGTCAGTTTCCGATTACGGCGTTTAATCGTCCAGGTGGATTACTTCCGGTTTGCCCGTCATCCACTAAGAACGGCGAAGGTCTTCTACTCCAGTTGAAATCCGCAGCAGATTTTGTGAGGGCTGTAGAATGGACCGCTTCTCGCCCGTCATACGGATAGGTGCCGGTAAAGCCACCGAGAGTTGCGCCAAAGGAGAAAACCGATGCAGTTTGCTCTGATGATCCACCATACACCGGAAGAGTTTGCGATGCGGAAGAACGACTATAGCGATTCTCATCTCGGCGCTTGGCGGGCGTACTACAAGGCGCTCGTCGAGGCCGGCGTCTACGTCGGCGCCAATGCTCTTGAAGCGCCGGAGACGGGAACGACCGTACGTCTTAAGGAGGGAAAGCGCCGCGTGCAGGATGGGCCCTACGCGGAGACGAAGGAGCAACTGGCAGGATTCATCATCCTGGAACTCCCTTCCATTGACGCCGCGCTCGAATGGGCTGCGCGATGCCCGGGTGCATCGATCGGCGCAGTGGAAGTCCGGCCGCTGGCGCCTGAAGCCATGCGCCGGGGGTTCACAGGATGAATAAAGGCAGTCAGGAGGACATCCAGAGCGCCGTAGGGCGGACCATAGAGCGCGTGGCCCGAGAATCCTACGGCCGTCTGGTGGCGTATCTTTCCGTCCACACGCACGACTTGGCGAGCGCTGAGGATGCCCTCAGCGAAGCGCTCGTTTCCGCGCTCAAGGCCTGGCCACGAGACGGCCTCCCGCAAAACCCCGAGGCCTGGCTGCTCACAGCAGCACGCCATTCACTCATTGATGTTATTCGTCACCAGCGCGTGGTCTTAGCGAGCGAGCCGACGCTCGCACTCCTGAAGGAAAACTCCCCGGAGGCGAATTTGTCCACCGAATTTCCAGATGAACGGCTGAAATTGCTCTTCGTGTGCGCTCACCCGGCGATCGATCCCGCCATGCACACGCCGCTTATGCTGCAGACGGTTCTGGGTTTGGATGCGGGTCGTATTGCTCATGCCTTCCTTGTCCCACCGAAGACTATGGGCCAGCGGCTCTTTCGCGCGAAGACAAAAATCCGCGATGGTGGTATCCAGTTTGAAATTCCGCAAGAGCGCGATTTGGCGGAGCGGCTCGATGCCGTGCTGGAAGCTATCTACGCTGCCTTCGGAATCAGCTGGGACGACATGTTTGGCATTGACCCGCGTGGCCGCGATCTGGCAGAGGAAGCCATCTGGCTTGCGCGGGTTCTTCTGCAGCTCATGCCCAGCGAGGCTGAGGTTCAGGGCCTGCTGGCTCTTATGCTGCACAGTGAAGCACGGCGCTCGGCACGCAGGGCACTTGATGGCCGGTACGTTCCTCTTTCCGAGCAGGACCCGAAGCAATGGTCACTTCCCTTAATCGAAGAGGCGGAACGTCATCTCGCCGATGCTTTCAAGCGCGGGCGCTCCGGCAGGTTTCAGCTCGAAGCTGCAATTCAGTCGGTACATTCTGAGCGTGCACACACTGACCGGACCGACTGGGCGGCGATAGCATTGTTTTACGAACAGCAGGTCCGCATATCGCCCGCGCTCGGCACACGAGTCGGATACGCCGCCGCAGTTGCGGAAGCGGAGGGACCAGAAGCAGGACTCGCCGTTTTGGACCCGATTGCCCCGGACGCTGGGTCGCACTATCAACCGTACTGGGCTGTTCGCGCTCACCTCCTGCAGCGTCTTGGGAAAAAGCGTGAGGCCGCAGACGCCTACGACCGAGCGATCGGTCTGGCGAAAGATCCCGCAGTGAGAGAGTTCCTGCTCCAGAAACGCGGCTGAGTTTTCCGGCTTTCTCGCCGCAGTCTGAAACCCAAATCTGAACATAAACCCTGTATTATCAGCAGCCTCCCAAGCTTCGGATTCCTTCCGCCGTCTGATGTAGAAATCGCCCCACTTTGCCCGTCATCCATACAGAGGCGGCTTAGCGGTCACGCTTCGCCGCCCGAATGAGAGGTGATGCGATGTGCCCATTCTGTTTAGCAAGCATGGGGCTGATCGTCGCCAGCGCGACTTCCGCCGGAGGGTTGACGGCATTGGCCGTGAAGCTGTCTCAAAAGAAAAAGCCGGGACACGAAGTCACTCCCAACTCAAGTAAAAGTAGCCCGACAGGCCAAGACCGCCGAGTCGGCCTGGCAGGAATCGCAAGCGATACCACAAAAAGGTAAGTGCTGATGTGCGCTTTCCGGAGGCCTACGAGGTGCAGTAAGGGAAATGGATTTTCAGCTTGAGTTTTTGAGGTTCTGAATTCAAAAGGTGAGTCAACAAAGGAGAATGTCATGAATATTTCAAATAAGTCAGTCTTGATCACGGGCGCCAACCGTGGTATCGGCCGGGCCCTTCTCGATGAGGCGCTTCGACGCGGAGCAAAAAAAGTATATGCGGGAACGCGCGGCGCTCTACAACATCCTGATGAACGCGTGACACCCCTGACGCTCGACGTGACCAACGGTTCGCAGATCCAGCGGGCAGTCGATGAGGTCGACACACTCGATGTCCTCATTAACAATGCGGGCATCGCCATCTACGACGATCTGAGCAATCTCGACGTGCTCGAACAGACCTTCGCGGTCAATTTCCTCGGTTTGCTCAAAGTGACCAACGCGTTCTTGCCACTGCTGAAACGCTCCAAAGGGGCCATCGTCAACGACTTGTCCCTGGCCGGGCTCGCTCCCCTACCGATCATACCTTCCTACTCAGCATCAAAGGCCGCCGCGCTCAACTTGACGCAGTCACTGAGAGCGCTCTTGGCCGGCCAAGGCGTGACGGTCCATGCAGTCGTCCTCGGCCCCGTGGACACCGATATGAACCGCGGCTTCAACATACCGAAAGTCTCGACTGAGTCCGCAGCCGTAGGCATCTTCGACGGCTTGGAAAAAGGCGAAGAGGAGATCTTCCCCGATCCCACGTCCCGGTCCATCGCGGAGGGCTGGCGCGCTGGGGTATCCAAGGCGCTTGAGCGCCAATTCGCCGCTTTCGTGCCGCAGCGGTCTGCCAGCGCTTAAGGAACGTCTTAATTAGCGACAGG
The DNA here is from genome assembly GCA_025463055.1 of Candidatus Acidiferrum typicum. GTDB lineage: Bacteria > Acidobacteriota > Terriglobia > Acidiferrales > UBA7541 > Acidiferrum > Acidiferrum typicum_A. Next base: position 12,775 of record JAOAPV010000055.1, on the reverse strand, counting down.
AAAACAAAGGAGAAATGATATGGCAACAAGCAAGCAGAAAATGGAGAACCGGAAAGGCGGAATGAAAACACCGCCGGTCGTGTCGCCGCAGGAGTGGCAGGTTGCGTGCCAGCAGCTCCTCGTGAAGGAGAAGGCCTTGACCCGCTCCCGTGACGCGCTGGCCGCCGAGCGTCGACGGATGCCGTGGATGGCGGTGGAGAAGAAGTACGAGTTCGACGGACCCAAGGGCAAGGTAAGCCTGCTCGATTTGTTCGAGGGCCGCCGTCAGTTGATCGTCTATCGCGCCTTCTTCGAACCCGGAGTGTTCGGCTGGCCCGAGCACGCCTGCCGCGGCTGCTCCCTGGGCGCCGATCAGGTCGCGCACCTGGCCCATCTGAACGCCCGCGACACCACTCTCGCCTACGCCTCACGCGCGCAGCAGGCGGACATCGCGCGCCTGAAGGCGCGGATGGGCTGGGAGATGCCCTGGTACACCATCACCGACAGCTTCGATGTGGACTTCGGCGTCGACCAGTGGCACGGCCACAATGCATTCATCCGCGACGGCGAGCGGGTGTTCCGCACATACTTCGTCAACGGCCGCGGCGACGAGGCGATGGGAACCACCTGGAGCTACCTCGATATGACGGCGCTCGGTCGTCAGGAGACCTGGGAGGACTCGCCAGAAGGTTACCCCCAGACCCCGACGTACAAGTGGTGGAACTGGCACGACAACTACGAGGCCGAGGCCTCGCCTGACCCGAAGTGGGTCAAGGTGTCCGACGCTGGAGAAGCCGCCTTCCAAAAGCGCGACGCAGGGGCGAAAGCGAGCTAAAGAAGGGCGACCACTTCGCCGCCTTCGAGCAGCCGGGCCTTTCCGCACAGGAGCTGCGCGAGTGTTCCGCCGAATCTGCGGAACCAGTCCTACGGAGTACCGATACGAGGTTCTGCGCTAAGAGCCAGCTATCCAGATTCGCGGTGTGGAAAGCGAGAAAAGATGCGTTCTGGGCGAGTGGTCAGCTACCCGGAAGTAATCCTTGGAGCCGATTCGCCTCGATAAGTTGCCAACTCCTGGTTAGTTGGGTAATCGGAAACTGACCCACTACCGCTGGCAGATCTTAGGTGGGTCTTTCTGTGGTCTTCTACTAGAACAGAACCCCGTCGTTGCCTTGGTTCATTGCATCAACTCTTCGTGTTAGTGTACTTCCCTCTGCATTTGCGAAGAGGGCCTAAATGGCGAGACCGAAGGTGTTGGCGACACGGCCGTTGTTTCCGGCGGCGCAGCAGATCTTAAACGCGAGCTGCGAAGTTGATTACTGGACGCAGCCCGAGCGTATTTCCAAAGAAGAATTGTTTCGTCGTATTGCAGACAAGGAGGGGCTGGTCTGTCTGCTGACCGAGAAGGTGAATGAAGAGCTGCTTGCTGCAGCGCCGAAGTTGCGCATTGCGGCCAATGTCGCGGTGGGCTACGACAACATTACCGTAGCCGATTGCACAAAGCGCGCCGTCGCGGCCACGAATACGCCGGGCGTGCTTGATGAAACTACCGCCGATTTTGCCTGGACGCTGCTGATGGCGGTTGCCCGGCGCCTGAGCGAAGGCGAAGCGCTAGCGCGCTCCGGTGAGTGGAAAGGCTGGGACCTGGACCAGCTTGTAGGCGCGGATGTTTGGGGAAAGACGCTCGGGCTGGTCGGTTTGGGCCGTATCGGGCGCGCGATGGCGCGGCGTGCCGCCGGCTTTCAGATGAAAGTGGTCTATTACGACGCAGTGCGCGCGCCACTTGATATTGAGAGAGGCTATCACGCGGAGTATCGGGATTTGAACGCGTTGCTCAGCGAGGCCGATTTCGTGAGCTTGCACGTGCCGTTGCTGCCGGAAACGCGCGGGCTGTTGAACGCGAAGACGTTTTCGCAGATGAAGCCCACTTCCTTTTTGATCAACACCGCGCGCGGCCAGGTGGTGGACGAAGCGGCGCTGGTGGAGGCGCTCGAGAGCAAAAAGATCGCGGGCGCCGCGCTGGACGTTTACGAGAAGGAACCGCTCATTAACCCCGGCCTGAAGCGTCCGAATGTTGTTTTGGCGCCGCACATCGCTTCCGGGTCACTGGAGACGCGCACAAAGATGTCCTGCATGGCTGCGGAGAACGTTGTGGCGCTGTTCAAGGGGCGGCGGCCGCCTAATATACTGAATCCTGAAGTCTTGAAAGCAAGCTAATCACCTGCCCGGGATCGTTCCATGGCCGACCTGAAACATCTCGCTCGCTTGATTTTCCACGAAACGCTGGCGGCCATTAATATCCCTGCGGTGATGCAGCGCAAGGTGCGGGTGGAAGGGTCGCTGCTGCATTGTGGCGACATCGTGGTCGAGCTGCGCGCTTTCTCGAAAATTCGCGTAGTGGCGATCGGCAAAGCGGCGCACGCTATGGTCGAGGGCTTGCGGTCGACGCTTCCTTCCGATTTGAAATTTGAAGGTGTCGCTTCCGCTCCGACACCGCCAAAACGGCCGCTGCCCGGCATAAAATATTTTGTCGGTGGGCACCCGATCCCTAATGAGGAAAGTTGGAAGGCTGCCGAGGCCATCCTTCAACTATTGGCGACAAGTGACGAAACGACGCTCGTACTTTTCTTGCTGTCCGGTGGCGGCTCGGCCCTTACAGAATTGCCACTGGATTCCCGGCTGACGCTGCAGGATGTGCAGCAGTTCTATCGCACGCTGGTCACGTGCGGCGCTCCTATCGCGGCCATGAACGCGGTTCGAAAACATGTTTCGGCGGTGAAAGGGGGGCGGCTTACGGTGGCGGCGGGACTCGCTACAAAGATTACGCTGGCGGTGACGGACGTCCCTGCAGGCCACGAATCAGCATTGGCATCCGGCCCTTCGTTGCCGGACCCTACTACAAGTGCGGACGTCGAACGCGTCCTGTCCGAATTCAAAATGCTCGAACACTTACCTGCTTTCCTGCGCTCGTGCGTGGAAGAAAGTGCGAGGCGGGAAACGCCGAAGAAAGACGATCCCGCATTTACCAATGCCTATTTTGTGATGCTCATGGGGACCGACGATTTGTTTCATCCCGCGCATTTCTGTTCGGAGGCCAAAGGATTTTTCACTTGTTGCGATAACTGTACGGATGATTGGACGGTCGAAAAAGCTGCGGCGTATCTCCTCGACCAACTCAGCGTCCTGCAAGCTGCCAATCCCAGCCGCCCTGTTGCTGTAATCGCGGACGGCGAAGTCAGTTCGCCCGTGAGCGGCGATGGAATCGGGGGAAGGAATGCCGCGTTCGTGCTTGCGTGTGTGGAGAATATTGTCGGCCGGCGAGTCGCGGTGCTGAGTGCAGGCACGGATGGGATTGACGGCAACAGCCCTGCGGCAGGTGCGGTGGCGGATGGGGAAACGCTGGCTCGCGCTGCGGCGGCGGGATTGGATCCGGCAGATGCGTTTCGACGGAGCGACGCGTTTACGTTTTTCGCTGCGCTGGACGACGCTGTCGTTACCGGACCGACGGGAAACAACCTGCGGGACTTACGAATCTTGCTCTCGGAGCCTTGGCAGCAACCGTAAGCCAAAAGCAGATCCCTCACACCACTCGCAAAAGGCGCGAGCGGGTTCGGGATGACAATGCAACTGCAGGCAGACACGGCATTACGCCGGACAGCTTTTTGCGGTCCTATTGTTTGATGAGGTGGCTCTCGATCGATTTCAGCCGGTTGTTCATTTCCTGAATGAGATGTTCCAGCCTGTCCAGCCGCAGGACTACCGCTTGCTCAGTGGCGTCACCGTCTGCTTTCTCCGCGTCACCCTCTCCGCTGCCGCCAGTGGCTTTGTGATTTTCTTCTTTCTTCAGGCGGGCGATTTCTTCCTTAACGGTTGGCGCCATTTCGATGCTGAGATCATCTCTCTTCAGCAGGGATTCGAGCGCCGGAATTGCAGACGCATCCCCACGGCTGCCTAGCGCGCGGATGGCTGCGTAGCGAATGGGGTAGTGGGATTCCGTGAGATAGCTGGCGATTTGCGCGGTAATTTCCTTGTTGCCCTTTTCCAAGCGGCCGAGGCTCGCAATCGCGGCTTGGCGCGTTTCGATGGCCTTTCCCGGCACGGACCATTCGCGCAACAGCGGCACGCCTTTGTCGTCTCCAAGATAGCCGAGGGAGCGCAGCGCGGCGTTGCGCACGAAATCGTCGGGCGAATCCGTGTTGACCGCTAGCGTCAGCACGGGAAAGGCGCTCGCTGCTTTCAGCTTGCCGAGTGATTGCAGTGCGTTGGCGCGCGCACGATAGGAAGGATCGTCGCGAGCGATGAGCGCCAATTTCTCCACGGCTTTCGGTTCATCCTTGATGCTTCCCAGCGCGGCGGCGATGTGATTGCGCACGTATGGCAGGTCATTCGCGCTCCACGCATCGAGCAACTGTTTGCCCGCCGCGGCAGTACCAATGCGTCCGAGGGCATCGGCGGCAATATCGCGAAGGCCCCACGCTTTGTCCGTCTTCAGGGCGGCGCCTAGAGCGGTCACAACCTCATCATCATTTTTGATTTTCGCCAGCGCCTGAATTGCTTCCCCTCGGTCGATAAGCTCGGTGGCGTTCTTCAATTGATACAGCCACTCTTTCTTTTCCTTGTGGAATTCAGTGAATTTCAGGATTTGCTCGCCTTTATCGAAGAGCACCATCAGCGGAGCGCTGTCAGAAGGCAGCAGGAAAGTTTCCGCGTCTTTCGAAACGGCAAGCCGATGCAACTTCGCCCCGGACGCGGTCGTAATCTCGACTTCGACGGGTACGTGGAAGATGCCGACTCGGCCTTCCACTTTCTGCGTTTGTTTCACCGTCAGGGCAATCTGGTGTTTTGCGTCGTCATACGTGTAGCTGACGTCCAACTTCGGCGCACCGGCGCCATAAATCCACTGATCGAAAAACTGTTGCACATCAATATGATTCGCTTCGTCGATGGCCCTGATCAGATCCGCGGTGACTACGTTTTTGCCGCGATTGGTTTCGAGGTAATGATGCAAGCCGCGATAGAAAGCATCTTCGCCAATTTGCTGGCGAAGCATGTACAACACGAGGGCGCCCTTGCCGTAAGAGTTGTCGTCAAACTCGCTGGAGTCGTCGAAATCGTGCCGCACAATGGGCTTGCTGTACAAACTCGGCTGCCCGAGCCACTCCTGAACTGCGGTCCATCGTTCATAGTCGGCCTGCTCTTTGGGATAGTGCGATTCCGTCCACACCATTTCAAAAAAAGTCGCGAAGCCTTCGTTCAACCAGATGTCTCCCCAGTCGTTGCAGGTGACGAGGTCGCCGAACCATTGATGCGCCAGCTCGTGCGAAATCAACGGGTCTTCGTCGCCAGGGAATTCCGGTATTAATTTCGGACTGCGCAGCGAACTGCTGGTGTTTGTTGTGGCGCTGGAATTTTCCATTCCGCCAGCCACGAAATCGTCCACCATCGACTGCGAATATTTCTCCCACGCGTAGTCCACGCCGAGTTTTTTGCTGAACAGCTCCATCATGGCTGGCGTGCGCTCGTAATTTGGCAGCAGACGGTCGCCGCGTCCCTTTGGCGCGTAGTACGTCACGGGCTCGCCGCGCCAAGTCTGCTTCACCTCGTCAAACTCTCCCGCAACCACCGTGATGAGATACGTCGAACTTGGCAGGGACTCGCGCCAGGTCCACGTCTTCATGTTGTCTTGGGCTTTGCTGACGCTGATGAGTTTGCCGTTCGCTACTGTGATCCACGAAGCGGGAACGGTCAGGATTGTTTCCGTGGTTAGCCGGTCGTTGGGATAATCGTAGGTGGGGAGGTAGTAGCGCGTGTCTTCGGATTCTCCTTGCGTCCATACCTGCTTGGGGCGATTGGGATAATCCTTGTCTGGCAGGATGAAATAGAGGCCCTTCGCGGGCTTTCCTTCGTAGCGAATGTCGACATCGAACTTGTCACCGGTGTGCGCGGCGGCAGGGAGGGGAACGATGAGTTTCGAGGCGGTGGATTCGAATTTTGCGGGCGCTTTGTTTACCGTTACGCTCTGAATAGTCAATCCGACCGAATCGAACGCGACCTTCGGCGTGCCGTCGCGCAAAATCGCCAGCGTGTGCGTCACGTCACCGATGACTTTCTTCTGCTCGACATCGAACCGCAACGCAATTTTCGAGTGCTGCAAGTCATAGTCGCGGTTACGTGCGTAGGCCTCGTCCGCGCGCAGGTGCACGGATGCAGCGGCCACTGCGGCAATTGCAGCCAAGATGAGAATTGTCGAACGAATTCGATTCGCGTTTCGCGTGAGTGCAATCACCATTCTTCGTTTCTCCATGAGATCCCGTTACGGAAGGGCGCTGCTTTGGTCGATGCGGTGCCCCGTTGCTCGGAGAGCCGCGATTGCGTCATCTAGCTGCTTTTCGTTAACTAACAAATAGTCCGTTTCGAAAGTGGAGATTACGAACAGACTTACCTCTGCACCGGCCAAAGACGCGGATAGCGTTGCCAGCACACCGACCTCTGACAATGCAAACACACCGTTTACCTTCAGCACGCGCCATCCTGTTTCCGCGACGGTACCGTTAGGGACTCGATCCGCAGGGCAAACGACCGAGAGCTCATCGCTCGTGCGGGTGATCGAGACAAAATCTCCCTCTGTTGCCCATAGAGGAAGAGGTGAATCTGGCGCCAAACGCACGATCGCGAAAGATCCTTTCAATACAGTTAACTCAAATTGCCGGTTGGATTCGCTCATGCGCTAGAGAAGGCTCCGCACGAGTCCGCCATCGACGGCGATGGACGTCCCGTTTACGTAGCTGGCGCGCTCTGAAGCCAGAAAAGCAACCACGGCGGCAAACTCCTCAGGCGTTCCGATGCGCCCCGCGGGAATCTCGCGAGCCCAGCCTGCGAATACCTCTTCTGGTTTGACGTTCGCGCGCGTGGAAATAGTTGTGGCGAGAGTGTCGAGGCGTGCCGTACGCGTGTATCCTGGGCAAACGTTGTTTACGGTGATGCCGTACGCCGCGTATTCATTAGCTAGCGTGCGCGCCAGTCCAGTGACTGCGGCGCGTACAGAGTTGGAGAGCAGCAGGCCGTCAACAGGTTGCTTCACCGCCGACGAGGTTATGGTGATGAATCTTCCCCAGTTATTTTTCTTCATCCTCGGCAGCGTTTCGCGCGCGAAGAAAACCGTGCTCATTAGAAGCTGGTCCACCGCGGCACGCCACTCCTCCGGCTTGGTCTCCTCAAATGAATGAGATGGCGGTCCGCCGGAATTTGTTACGCAAATATCGATGCGGCCGAATTCCTTTTCCGTATCTGCGACGAACGCGGCAACGGCTTTCTCTTGCCGGACGTCCACGGCGCGCCAAAATAAGCGCTGCTTCGTCGATGCCTGAATCTCGGTGGCGGTCCGCTCGATATTTCTTGCCTCGCGCGAACAGATCGCGAGGTGTGCGCCCTCACGCGCGAACTCCTCGGCGACGGCGCGTCCCAGCCCCTTGCTTGCCGCTGCCACGATGGCCACGCGGCCCTGTAATCCCAGGTCCATTTTCGGGTCTCTCCAAACTTGCCATGCTCTCGCGAAAAGGCTGGTGAGGTCAAACCGGCGGAGTGAAAGAATCGCGGCGGCCACCCGGGGCATCGAATAGCGTGCGCAAATCCGGGTAGAATGGATCTGACGATAGGAGATCGTTATGACTGAGACTGCTACATTTGGAGCGGGATGCTTTTGGGGGATCGAAGCCGCGTTTCGCAGGATCCCAGGGGTCCTCGACGCCGTAGTAGGTTATAGCGGCGGTCACACCGAAAACCCTACCTACAAAGACGTGTGTACCGACGAAACGGGGCACGCTGAAGTTGTGCAAGTCACTTTCGACCCGTCAAAGCTGAGTTACGAGCAATTGCTCGACGCCTTCTGGCAGATGCATGATCCCACGCAAGTGAACCGCCAGGGTCCCGACTTCGGGTCGCAATACCGGACCGCGATCTTCTTTCATTCGCCCGAGCAAAGGGCAGTGGCGGAGAAATCGAAGGCCGCGGCACAGGCCGGCAAATTCCGCAAGGCCATCGCCACGGAAATCACGGCGGCCGGGCCTTTCTACCGAGCCGAGGAATACCACCAGCGCTATCTCGAAAAGCGCGGCGCAGCGTCCTGCCACTTTTAACCAGGGACCAGCTAAATCTCGTTTCTTAAATGGTCTTTTGACAGAAACTAGCTAAATTAGTGTCGTGTTCTAGACAGTCCAGCCGGGAACCGTCTTGCTAGACTTGCCAATGGGGCGCGCCGCGACCTCGAAAGAACCGCGTCCCACCTGAAGATGAAAACGATTAAATCAGGAAAATCTAAGAAGGTCGATGCCTTCGATCCACAAGTATTTCTGGATACGAGCGGAGTTGCGCGAAAAATAGGCGAATATTCGAGAGGCGAATCGATCTACTCGCAGGGTGAGCCAGCCGAGAGCGTAATGTACGTGCAGAAGGGCGGCGTGAAATTTTCTGTCGTTAACGGATCTGGAAAGGAAGCTGTCGTTGCGATGTTTGGTCCGAATGATTTCTTCGGCGAGGGATGCATGGCGGGCCAGGCGGTGCGGATGGGCACGGCGACCGCAGTGACGCCGACGAAGATTCTGATTATCGACAAGAACGAATTGTTGCGCGTGCTGAACGCGGAGCATGAACTATCGAACTACTTCATTACCTACATGCTGGCGCACAACATCCGAGTAGAAGAGGATCTGATCGATCAACTCTTCAACTCCAGCGAAAAACGCCTGGCGCGCACGCTTCTCTTACTCGCGCGTTACGGAGAGCAGGAACAGCCGGAGCGCATTCTCGCGAAGGTCTCTCAGGAGACGCTGGCGAAGATGATCGGGACCACCCGTTCCCGAGTGAACTTCTTCATGAATAAATTCAGAAAACTTGGATTCATCGAATACAACGGAAAAATCAAGGTTAACAAGTCGCTGCTCACGGTGGTCTTACACGAGTAAAGCAGGATCGTACTTGGTGGCGTGCTGCGCGCGGAGCGGCTTTACAGAAAATAGCAGCTTGCCGAGATTAGACGTATCCCGGCAAGCTGTAACGAACTATCTCGTCGAAGCGCGCTCAGATTCGTTGTGGGGTGCGCTCTTTTGCAATGTGTTAACAAGGTGACGGCCGGTTGCGGGCACGCCCATCGTCTGACTTCTCACGATTTCCTTGGCCTTGATGGCATGACCATAAACCTGCTCGCTAGCTTCGTCGTCGGGGCGAAGCGTGGAGCCTTCCAGGGAGACGCCGGCAAACACACCGCGGGAACGAGAGTAGCTGAGAATTTCCGCTCGCATCCAAGCGTCCGTGTCCGCTGAAGCATCGCGTCCTTTGGGTCCTCCGGCAATAGAAGCATCCGCTCCTAACTTAACCTTGCTGCTGAGAATGGATTCCATGCCTTTGTCATTCATGACCAGCAGTATCAAGTCAGTAGCTTCGCCGCCGATTTGAAAACCGATGCTGCCGCCTTCCAGGGCGTACATCGCGGGAGCTCCCCAAGAGCCATTAAATTTCTCGCCTTTGCGACACACCATTGCGCCACGACCGTAGCTTGCGCCTACACCAAATGCAAGCTTGCGGACAGATGGAATGACGATGACGCACTCGGCCTTGTCCAAGAGGTCCTTAGGAATGTTGTCAGGAATATTCAGCACTTCCTGCATCACGACGCCACAGTTTTCCAGGCGTTTCTGTTCGTTATTCAATTTTCCGGCAAACACTGCGCCTGCTACGACGGTAAGACATGCTGCACCTACTAAGTATCGTTTCATTGCTGACCTCCGTGGTCACAAATTCGTTTTGCTGACTTTTACTTCTGACGTTTCTGGCTGAAGAACCTTCAACACGATGTAAGTTAGGAGAGGGTTATGCGTTACCCGACTCTCAGGCGGGATACCTTTGTAGTTTCGAACTAAGAATTCTTTTTCGCTCCGACCAAGAGCAACACAATGCCGCCCGCCAACGCGAGGCCGCCGAGTGCCGGAGGAATAGAAACCCGGTCGTGTTTTTCAGCGGTGGCGTGGATTGGACCGACGTCCAGTATTTTTTCCTCGTGGGTGTAATTGAATCCTTGATAGGCGAGGCCCAGTGCGCCCAAAACCACTAGCAGGATTCCAATCCACATGATCGGTTTCATTGTGTTTTCGCAGTTTCCGACGAATGATTTAGTCTAGCCGACTACAAACTTCAAGTCTGTTCACTTGAGCACACTTTTACAGTTTATTAGGGCAATTCGGGATCACGCCTTAAACGTGTTAACCTGCGTGACTGTCGATCAGGGCTGTTTTACGGGGTTAACCGCGAGAATCGGAGCTGGAGCAAACAATTTCAGTTGATCGAGGTCGGTCAATACGCTTTGCCAGCGAGCTGAGTCCTTTTTGGTTTCAAGAGGCAGAGAGAGATCGGAATAGAAGTTCAAAATATTGTCGCGAAGGGCAGGCGATGTCAGATCAAACTTCCGCTCGGTTAGCTGCCCTAGTAACTTTGCATACGTTTCGTCGGTCAAAGAGTACTCAGCGGCTTTGGTTTCTTTGCCAGTGTCAAAGTCAGAGTTGGCAAGTTTCAGCGAGTCGGTACGAAGTTGGATAAGGTAGATGCGATACTGGTCGACCGTCGTGTTGATGCTCTTGAAATAAAGGTCCTCGGTCTGCGGTGTCGGGTTGTTAAACGCGAGCGCTTTGAAGGGGCCAATCTTCGGCATATATCGCAAGAGTATGGCGAACAGGCGGGTCTTGAACCCGTCTTTCTTGTAGTCCTTTCCCCACTCCTTCTCGTAATCGGAGCGCGAAAGACGGTACAGGAATTTGCGTTTTGCGAAGTTGGGCGTCTCGCGCATCATGTCTTTTTTATGCGTCCGCAAAGCGATTTTCGTCATCTCTGGAATCATGCGGCTGACGGCGAAGCGATAGGAACCGACCGCGAGATCCTCATGGGTCAGCGCGTCTTTTAACTCCACACCGTAGATGATAGGGAAGGTGCGCTCCAACAGGGGCTTGGCGACCTGGAATCCTATGAAATCGTGATACTGCTGCGAGGCGTAGCGATTCTTCGCCACTTGCACCATGTCGAATCCGAACTCCGTCTTCAAATGCGCGGTGTGATCCTCCGCGTATCGGACGGAATTGCCGTACTTGGCGCGTAGCTTGGGATACTGGATGGAAACGGCTTGGTTGACGGCCGGATGGCCGGCGATATCGGCAGCATAGTGCGAGAGCGCGCCCAGGGCAAAGGCGTACTCGTTGGCGTCCTGGCTCTGCAACAGCAGTTCGCGAACGAAGTCGCCGCTGCGAACGTAGTGGACCAAATTGCTGAATTCCACGCTGCCAAAGGGATAGTAGCCGAGGTCCTGGATGACGGCGCCCCCGTAGGCGTAACCGTGCGCCACCTTGAGCTGGTCTTCCGTAAGCGTCGGAAATCGCTTGAGGAGAAGTGGGCTGATCTGATCGGCCCAAAGAAGATCGACGATTTCCTCGTGGGTGAGAACGGAGTAGGCCAGCGAGCCACTACCACACATGAGGACGAGCACAAGCAGCGCCGCAACCCGAAGGCCCGACGCGCGCCGCTTACCGGAAGCAGCACGTTGAAAAAGTTGCGTCCCAGCCTTATTTTCTGAGTTCATAGACAAGCTTTTTCGCTTCCTTCACTCTCTCTTTGTAAAACGAGGGGCTAATAAGGACCTTTTTATCTCCCGCGCTCAGATGTTCCTTGACGCCCTTCTTCGACAGGAATAGGGAGAGGGCTTTGTAGGTCTTGATTTCTTTCTCGAGAAACTTGACTGCACGCCGTTTTGACTCGTCCATTGCCAACCTCCGCGAAAGGTCTAAATACGGCCCAGAAGCACGAGAATGATCACAATTAGCAGAACGAGGCCCACGCCACCCGTCGGGGTATAACCCCAACTGCGGCTGTGCGACCACCGGGGCAAGGCGCCCAAGAGCGCCAAAATCAAGAAGACCACCAGGATTGTTCCAAGCATTGCTGTGCTGCCTCCTTTGTATGAGCCCTAGTTCACGTAGAAACTGATGGCGATCCGATCCCGAGGATATCTGCGGTTGTACAAATAATAGCCATCACCGTAATAGTCCACATACACGTCATCGCTGTCGTACCAATCACTGGACCAGTATTCGGGCCACGGATCCACTAGACCGAACCAATAGCCTCCGTACTGGAAGCGACGATGCCCGCCGACATACATTACTGGGAGACTGTAAATGCGGAACCCATGTTCCTGTCCGTAATAGCCACGGAAGCGCTCTTCCGGAACGCGATAGCCGCTGTAGCCGCCACGCTGTTGCCAGGTACGGTGTTCAGACTGCCAGCTATGCGCACGATCGCCTTGCCAAGCAACTTGCTGCCGGCGCTCTTGATCCGGACTGCGCTCTTGTGCGGACCTATAGTCCTGCTGCTGACGTTGCTGGTCCTGCTGGTCCCTGGCTTGTGACTGCTGTCTCGCGGAGTTGCCTCGCTGGTCCCGCTGCTGGCGTTGCTGATCTTGCTGCTGCGTTTGCTGCTGTTGTTGTCTTGCGGAACTATCCTGCTGCGGACGCTCCCGCTGTTGCTGGTCCTGGCGCCCTCTAGCCTGCTGCTGATTCTGTCTTGTAGCGTTGTCCCGCTGCTGCTGCTGACGCTGTTGATCCTGCTGCTGACGCTCCCGCTGTTGCTGGTCCTGGCGCCCTCTAGCCTGCTGATCCTGTCTTGTAGCGTTGTCCCGCTGCTGCTGCTGGCCCTGTTGATCCTGTTGCTGACGCTCCCGCTGTTGCTGGTCCTGGCGCCCTCTAGCCTGCTGATCCTGAATGGA
>JAOAPV010000106.1 GCA_025463055.1 Candidatus Acidiferrum typicum | reverse complement strand
TTCGTCATCAGTCACGATCGTCGGCGCATCCTGCACTTTAATGTCACAAAGCATCCGACAAGCTTGTGGATCGTCCAGCAGTTGCGGGAAGCATTTCCATTTGGATCGGCTCCGAGATTCATCGTGTTTGATCGTGATGCCAAGTATGGACTGGAAGTCCCCGCGGCGATTCGATCCCTGAGCGTGAATCCTGTCCGCACTTCGTTCGAAAGTCCTTGGCAGAATGGAGTCGCAGAGCGTTGGGTAGGGAATTGCCGCCGTGATCTCCTGGATCACATCATCGCAGTTGACGAACGCCACTTGAAACGCCTGCTCTCTGAGTATATTCGCTACTACCACGAGGACCGCACGCATCTCGGACTGGGGAAGGGAACGCCAGACGGAAGAACGCGCACTATAGCCTCAGGTCACGTCCTTTCTCATATGCGACTGGGAGGGCTGCACCACCGCTACGATCGGGCTGCCTAATCCAAACCAACGTAGCGTCGTGAAAACGTCCAGATTCCTCCATCCTTTTGTATACGGGTATACCGCGCGGGCCCTCCTCAGCGACAGATTGATTCTTGGCGCTCGAGGACGAAGGGATAACCTGGATAGGGCAGCCGTCGGGGAAGGGAATCGCGCTATTTTCGGTGCGCATAGAATTTTGGCGAAGCACAGCCTACGGGATGATCTGGATTGTCACAGACGGTGACAAAGTGGTGGAGGAACAGCGACATTTCCGTGAACGAGGGACGGCGGAGCTGTTCCGGATGTGAGATACCCCACAGTTACTTAGGTTTTTCCGTGTATTGACAACCATGTGTTCGTTCTATACGGTTTGGTTCTGTCCGGTCAGAACGAACGGTGGTTCCAAATACGATGCGGAAGTGTTTGCGGGGCGGCTCGCGCTCATCCGCATAGGACACGCGCTGCGAGGCAATCGAGCAGCGCGATTGATTGCTCGGCAACCGAGGCGGCAACTCGGCCATAGGCATCAGCCCTCCTAAGCGGTTCCGTAAGGTCTCAAGCCTCCGGACAACTTGCGGGTTGAACCATGAACGCGTGCTTAGACTTGCGTATTGTCATCCCTTGGTCGGCGACGACTGGAGGCGCAACCGGGCGTTTTTCTATCAATTTCCAACAATCTCCGAATTCCAAGATCTTCTGGCGTGGATGCCAATGCCCGACCGAAGTGTAAAACGGAATACATGCGAGCGCGAAAACGACTTCACCCGCGATGCGGTTCAGTCGCTATCTAGCTTGCTCGTGAGTGCGGTCGAGCACATGTGTTCGATGTCCGCTACTGGAGCTACTGTTGCGCTCCGTCGCCGTGATGGGCTCCGCTGCGCCGCTAGTACGGGCGAGGCTCCTCCCGTGGGCTCGAGGCTGCAGCCCGATTCATTTGCAAGGGAGTGCCTTAAAACTGGCAGGGTCGTCGTTTGCCAAGATGCCGAGAAGGATTCGCGAATAAAGCCGTCTACTGCTCGGCGCTTGAATTTACGTTCAGCGGTGGCTGTGCCTATCCAGGCACACGGGTCCACTGTCGGTGTTATAGAGGTGTTCTCTTCTAGGCCCTCTGACATTGCGACAGACGTGGCGGCACTGGAGAGGATCGCTGGCGTAGTTGCCAGGGTTGTTCCTCCCAAGAAGCATTGGAATAAGGTTCACTGGTTAACAATGGGGGTGGCCGCCGCTGCTCTGGTCCTGGCAGTAATCAGATACGGATATCACCTTAATCGTCCGAGGGTGACAACACATGGCGCAATACCTCCGATTGCGGCCGCGAGACGCGAGCCGGTTATCCCGCAGGAACGTATGTCACCCGAACAAGACTACAACGCCAACGGGCAATCGAAAGCGCCGGACAGTGTACTAACAGCCACCGGGGAGGAGGTTATTCAAGCAATCCAGGAACCAGTTCAGGGCACGGATGTGAATCGCGTACTCAACCGAGCCAACGCGGGTGATCCCATTGCTCAGTACGAAATGGCCGTGCGATATGCTGATGGTGAAGGCGTGCCGCAGAACTATCAGGACGCAATGGCATGGTTCGCGAAAGCGGCGGCAAATGGTAATGAGAAAGCGCAGTGGAAGCTCGGGCTAGGCTATATCAAAGGAATCGGGGTGCCACACGACGAGCGCGAGGCAGTGATGTGGTTCAAACGAGCTGCAAACCGCGGCGATATCCGAGCCCAGAGCGCTCTCAGTGACGTTTACTTGAGCGGTCGAGGCGTTCCAAGAGACTACGTACGTGCATATACGTGGGCCAATATCGCTGCGGGATTGGGAGAAAATGACAATGATCGATTGAAGGCTATAAGAGCGCGAATGGCAGCAATCCAGATCGAGGATGCCGACCGGCGCACATCCATTTGGTGGGAGCACGAGAGGCGGAGGGCTGCGAAATCAGGCCAACCTTCGGAAAGTGAAGCGACGAAGTCAGTCCAATCTTCGGAGAGTGGCGCGGCGAACTCAGTCCGGCCTTCGGAGAGTGGCGCGGCGAAGGCAGTCCAATCTTCAGAGAGTGACGCGACGAAGTCAGTCCGGCCTTCGGAGAGTGAAGCCATCACCGCAACATACGTTGGAATCGAGGTGAAGGAAATTGACAAGGCACACGCCACCCTATTTTTCTCTTACGACCTTGAGAACAATACCGACATTGATTATCGCCTGGCGGATATACCTGATGTCTTCATTGTGGCCAGAGGGACGGATGGGAGCCTAAGTCAAGAAGAAGCCTTGCGGCTGAGCTACCCGACATTCTTGCCCGCTAAGCAACGCGTGCGCATTGCAATCGAGGACGCACGCAGCTTCGCTTGGCCCCGCGAAAGCGATCCCGGCTCTGACGATAAGTTAAAGAATTTTGTCAGAGAACGACTGCGGAACATTGCGGGGTTTGTGCTGTTTGATGAGGTCGACCACATTCAGATTGAACTCCCAAGTGGCTGGGCGACGGTTGCGAACAAATGATTGTTCTTAAATGTCTCACGCTCGGGTTCGTAGCTGCAGCGCAAATCGGATGCCAACACTAGCAGCCGACAATGTTTTCGTCTCTGCCAAATATGCCGATCACTACTCTCGCAAGTCGGTTCTGTAAGCCGTTGATCTCACATGAATCGAAGCTGCAAAGGACGTCCTAGCGCACTTATAACGCTGCCGAAGAAAGCAGTGCTTTTTTTTCTGGTCACCAGCTCAATCGGGAGCGCCTACGCTGCCGAACATGTAAAATCCGAAGCATTGTTAAGTATAGGCAGAGCAGCCCGTGTGCTGAACGAAATTTCCAAAAATTCTCAGGCAGTCCCCGATGGGGTCTTGAACAGCACGAAGTGCATTGTGGTGATTCCATCGATCACGGGGGCAACGGTAAGTGTCAGCGCTGACGGGATAGCCAGTTGCCGTGAAGCACCGGATCGCTGGAGCGCTCCTGCATTCGTCAAATTCGACGGGCATGGTATTCGAGCTCACCGTACTGATCTGCTGGTGTTTGTTTTGAGTGACACGGGAGTGCGGGCATTGCGGTCTGGCGAATTGCAGATCAGAGGACAGAAACGGGCGCCCGCACCTCTTGTGAATAGAAATCCCGTGACCACCCAACTCGAACTGGCCGCTGAGTCGCTTACCTACGAAGTCTCAGCGGGCGTGATCTCTAACAGTGAAGCCCGGGGGTTCATCCGGGGCGACGCGGACACCGCGGATCCGATCCCCTACCCAGTACCGACAAAAACAAAAGACAAATATCTATCGTCTGTCGTTTCGTTCTTTAACACAATTACACCGACCGGGATCGTGATTCACCACACGGCGGTAATTCCGGGCAAAAATAGAGTGCCCCGCAGCGAGCGCGAGGTCGACAACTATCATCGAGAGCGTGGCTTCGAGATCTTATGTTTCAATCGGCTTTACCACATTGCTTACCACTACCTCATTATGCCCAATGGCAGAGTAAAAGCTGGCAGACCTGAAAGGTGCGAGGGAGCGCATGCGGCAGGGTACAACTCATACTTAGGAATTTCAGTCGTAGGTGATTTCAGCAGCGAAGATAACCCAACCGGGGCAAACGGGCCGATTACACCAAGCCCCAAGCAGATCGCATCGCTCATTCAACTGTGTCGGCGGCTGAAAGACCGTTACAACATTCCGTTGCAACACATCGTTCGACACAGCGATATTTCCAGCACCAAATGTCCCGGCGACCGATTTCCCTTCAGGTCGATTCTGGATCAACTCCAACGAGAACCAGATGGCGCGAAGCCGGGGCGCGGATGATGCATACAGAGCGTCTCATATCGTGGCTTGCGGTAATAGCTTTATCAACGGCTTTAGTTGCTGCATCGAAACAGACGCCAGAGAAAGCCTCTAGCGAGGAGCCATTCCGCAGTTTTCGCGTTCTGGACGATAAGCTGACTCTCCTTACGAATCAGCAGAACGCTTTGAAGGCGGCTTTAAATCCGGTGGAGTCGGGTTCTGAAAGCACAGCTGACCCATCAGGGGATCGGACGAAGGCTTGCAGAAGTATGAACTTCACGGCCGCTGGAATCGCACGCATAGCGGGCGGGTTGGAGCGTTTGTACAAAGGGCGTCATCAGAGCTTCGGGGTTCAGATGTTCAGAACTATGCGCATCAAAGCACAGGGAGTTCGGCGGGACGTCAATGCGTTGGCTAAAGCGCAAACGCGCAGCGCGCTAGACCTCGCTACAAAAAGGCTGGATGAGCGGATAGTGTCGCTTGTTGTGCAGTTTCAAGCTGCGTCGGGGGGATATGGAGCAGTTCGTTGCGCCCCGGGTTCATGGACATGCTGCGAACCAAAGCGGTCTAAAGACTCACGTCAAAATGAGCAGCTCGCATGCGCGTGGGGGTGTGTTCCAAGGCCCAAGAGATGTATAGGGTTCGTCGGTCCGCGCATCCGCGCGGCCCAGAATTGATAGCACGCGTCCCGATAAGATCGGGAAAGGTCGGTGATTGGATCCAACTCGGACACATGCGTTACATACTACCGGTTACATGGGGAACACCCTGGGGCCATAGCCCTAGAATACAATCCATTTGGAGGTGCCTCCCGAATCGGCGAACGCCACTCTGCGTTAGGAAAAGCTCCTTCGGCCTCCCCGAATCTGCCGACGCGGATATTTGAGAGTCCACATGGACCCGAAAACGTACTGGGACAAAGTTTACAACACCAAGGCGCCCAACCAACGGAGCTGGTATCGTCCCCACCTCGAGACTTCGCTTGCGCTCATAACCCGATCCGCAGGCGCCCGATGATGTTCTGCGCTGCCCGAACTGTGATGCGCTCTTCGAGCCCGCGGTACAGACGGCTGTCTGCACTGATTCCTCTTGATCCGGGAGATTCTCCTCGAACGCTCAGACAGATTCGAAACGCAACGAAAGGCTGGAGCGAAATCCAGAAGGACGAAACATGAGCGAGAGTGAAGGTATTCCTAGCAGGCGCCTCGGGAGCCATAGGGCGGCGAATCATTCCTCAACTTGTGAGGCGTGACCATCACGTGATTGCGGCGACGCGAACGACCAGCAAGATGGACGGGTTGCGCAGAGCCGGGGCCCAGCCGGTCGTTGTCAACGGCTTGGATCGGGACTCGGTGATGAAGGCGGTTGTCTCGGCACAGCCGGATGCAATCGTTCACCAGATGACGGGCTTGGCCACCATCCGTAGTCTCAAGAAATTCGACGACGAGTTCGCACTCACGAACCGCCTTCGCACCGAAGGAACTGCATACCTCATCGAAGCGGCGCGAGCGGCCGGTGCGCGCAAACTTATCGCTCAGAGCTATACAGGCTGGCCGAACGTTCGCGAGGGAAATCGCGTGAAGACCGAAGAGGAGCTGTTAGATCCAAATCCACCAAAAACGATGAGCAGGACGCTGGATGCCATTCGCCGACTCGAGGCCTCGGTTTCCCGGCTGTCCGACATAACGGGAATCGTCCTTCGTTACGGCAGCTTCTATGGGCCCGGCACGTCGATTACGCCAGCCGGCAATATCGTGGAATTAGTGCGACAGCGCAAGTTTCCGATTTTCGGAAATGGTGCCGGAGTCTGGTCCTTCATTCACATAGACGACGCGGCCGCTGCGACAGTGCTCGCCCTCGAAGGTGGAGCACCAGGAATCTACAACATTGTCGACGATGAACCGGCTGAAGTATATGTGTGGCTGCCAGACTTGGCGGAAGCGATCGGCGCGAGGCCGCCCTATCATTTGCCAGCTTGGCTGGGACGGCTCGTCATCGGCGAAGCAGGAATATCCATGATGACTAAGGTGCGTGGCTCGTCGAATGCAAAGGCGAAAAGCGCGTTGCCTTGGCAGCTCGACTATGCGACGTGGCGAGACGGGTTTCGCCGCGGATTCAGAGAGCATAACGGGAGCGTCAGAGTGCCAAGCGTGACCTGAAATGGACGGGGCCTTATGCAGGTCACCGCGCGAGGAAGGAAACGATGAGACCATTATGACCAAAGAACGTCTTTTGACGATCGCCAGCGCGTTCTTGCGCCTGGCTCTCGGGACGACTGCATAACCGTCGAACAAATCTCGACGAGGGAGAATTTGCCGGGATACTCATAGCCACCAGCGCCACGATCGCACTCTTCCTCGGGCTGGCTCATATCTATCTTACATTTTCACACGGGCGTTTGCCGGGCGCGACGCAGATCTCGAGGAAAAGCTTAAGTCCGTGTCACCTCGCATCAGTGGCCAAACGAGAATATGGCGAGCCGGGGTCGGTTTCCACGCGAGCCATGCTCTGGGCGTTATTTTCTTCGCCCTGGTTTACGGCTACTTGGCCCTGGCAGAGCGCGAATTCCTCATTCGGTCGCCCTTCTTAGTCGTGCTGGGCGCCCTCGTTCTGCTCGGCTATGTCGTCCTGGCGAAGCTCTACTGGTTCCATCGGCCATTGGCTGGTGTAGCACTCGCGCTAGCCTGCTATGTCGCCGGCGTTGCCGTCGCGTATGCATGACGGCGGAGCGACCGCAATTCGGGCCGCTTTCGCCTCGTCAGTGTTGGGCGTTCACCTTTCGCGGTCCTGATGACGAATCTGTTCAGGTAGCTCTAATCAAGCCAATGGCTAAAGTGAGTACCGATATGGCAAGGATCACGGCTCCGACGTAGATCAGAGAGATAGCTCCATTGGGTTGGGTATTAGAAGGCAGACGCTTGATCCCTCGAGAAAGTGCACCGCTAAGAGTTAAGTCCGGCATCGTTTTCCATGTTTTCCGGGAGGTTAATGTTGTTTCATTGAAATACCGCAGCCACACTTGTCTGTAACTTTAGTGCTGCGCGAATACTTTTCTCCTCTCATTTCATTTTCCATCATTTTCCAATTAAGGCTTTGCCCCAAATGTTAAGTGCCGCCGTTCCAGCGCGTTGGATTTAACTTCTCGAACCTTGCCAAGGTTCAGGTGTCGGTTCGATTCCGATAGGCCGCTCCATCACTCCGTAACAAATGTCCACCCTTGTGTTTGTCGCTGTTGCTCACGAATTCGGTCGAGTTGACGGCCATCCTCGCGCGTCGCAATGAAAAAAAACTGAGCCGGGATGAATTCCCGGCCCAGCACAAAACCGCAGAAGCGTTCCTTGGCTACTTATCGCTACCCTTGGACGGGCTCGCCTGTTTGCTCGGCTGCCTAACCATAGCGTACCCATCCAACGTTGGTTCGACCGTTATGTGAAAGCTACCGTTCGTCGTGATCGTGCCGTTCGTTGTGGTCGTGCCGTTCGTCCCTCTCCTTGTGTTTTTTCGGTGTGCGGCTGCCCGCCGCATACTGTGCGGGATTCCCAACCTGGACCTGTGCCGTAGCCGTGGTCGTGTGACCAGACGCGTCCTTGGCCGCGTAAGTTACTGTGTACACCCGGTCGGTCTGCGAGCTGGAGCGTTCCGCGCTCAGCATGAACGAGCGCACGTCCGTTCCGAACGGCACTTGTCCGCCGCCAACGGCCTGGACATCATCGGCGTCAAGAGGATCACTGCTGGTGATCGACACGAGCTGAACCGTGGGATTTGCATCGCAAGTGTCGCCCGCTACCACCGTCGCAGTAATCTGAACGAGTTTGTGGTTCGGCGGCCACAAGTCATTTGGGGACAGGCTAAGGCTCAATGTCGGCGCCACCGTATCTCGAACCGTAACGTGGGTCGCGGCCGTCGAAGTCAGGCCCGCCGCATCGGTCACGGTCAGCGTGAACGTATGCACGCCCATGGTTACGGTAAGTCGCACAATGGCCGCGCTGCCTACCACATTGTTGGCCTCGTCCGCCCAGACATAGCTGAGCGGGGTTCCGTCGGGATCGGTGGATGCGGACCCATTTAACGTTATGGGCGAACCGCCGTGTCCCGCGCACTCAAGGGTCTGGTCCGGACCAGCGTTCGCGACTGGCGGATGTTTCGTTACTTGCGGATTGGTGAATCGGCTGAATAGCACTTGGTTGACCCCGGGCGTATCGTCGGACCACGCCACGTTGAGGTTACCGTTCTTATCAGCCGCGAGCTGGCTGTCCGATGACGAGCCCGAGTCGCTTGAGAGGTTCTGCGAAGCAAACGTCGCCCCGGAATCTACCGAACGAGCAAAGAAGATGTTCGGCCGGCCGGGCGTGCGGTCGGTCCAACCCAGGTTAATTCCACCCGCCGCGTCCACAACCATCCACGGATTGAACGAGTTTCCTGCATTATTCGATAGATTCACTGGCGTGGAGAAGTTGACCCCATCGCTGGAGCGAGCGAAAAATATATCGTTGTTCGAGGCGGGAGGAACATTCCCCTGCCAAGTTACATACGTACCGCCATTTGTATCCACACCGATCTGCGGATTGCCGGAGTTCCCGGGGCTATTCGAGAGCTTTGCGCTCGAGAAGGTTGCGCCTTGATCTGTCGAGCGGCTAAGCAAAACGACGTAGTTACCTGGAGTATCGTCCATCCATACGACATCGATGTTCCCGTTAGGGTCCCCGGTAATTTGCGCGGCGAAAGAGTTGCCAGCGTTGCTGGACAGATTTTTTGGCGTCGAAAAGGTCGCTCCCTTATCGGTCGAGCGGCTGAAAGATATGTCCGACTGGAAGTTGAAATCATCCTCCCAAGCCACGTTGATGCTGCCGTCCACGCCGACGGCGATCTGCGGCCCATACGAGCCGGTCGAAATGGTAGCCAGGTTTATTGGCTTCGAGAATGTGGCGCCGCCGTCCGTGGAATGGCTGAAAGGAACCCCGAACGTAATATCGTCGCTCTCCCAAACCACACAGATGTTTCCGCTGGCGTCTACGGCCATTTGCGGGCTTCCGGAGTTGGGAGCGTCATTCGAGAGGTTCTGAGGAATTGAGAAGGTCGCGCCGCCATCCGTCGAGTGACTGAAAAAGATATCCTGATTTCCTGGTGTGGGGTCTACCCAGACTACATTGATACCGCCGTGACTATCGACTAAGAGGCGTGGACCGAAAGACCAGCCAGAACTGTTCGACAGATTTCGGGGAACCGAAAACGTGGCGCCCCCATCGGTCGAGCGGCTGAACAGGATATTCGAGTTGTTAACAGTATCGTCTTCCCATACAGCATAGATGTTGCCAACAGCATCCACGGCGACTTGCGGAGTTAGCGAATAATCCGAGTTGTTCGACACGTTCTTTGCGGTTGAGAACACTTGCGCCTGGGCGCTGGCGCACAATCCAAATAGGCCCAGAGCCACAACTGCGAAGACTTGACCGAAGCGGCTGGGATAAACCACGGCGACCTCCTTGGGTCACTAACGGTCTAGGAAACCGGATTTCTCATCGGCAGTTCGATATCAAATGAGGTGAACTGCCTCTGGCCAGTCGTTGGGGGACTTCAGTCTGGCTACGGCGAAGCTACTTTGGGTACGCTTGCCCTCGGGACAGTGAGGACGAAGCACAACTTTCTTTGGTCAGTGTACAAATCGCGCCCGAAGGAAAAGGGAAACCAAAGTACTACTGTGTCTAAAAATATAACGCTCGGGATTTTCGCGTTTTAGGGGTCGTCTCGAACGATGATTTGCCGACCTTCGGACCTTCTCGCACCGCTAAGATGCAGCGCCGTTCTCGTATACTACTGATTGTATTGGCCTTAAATGCAGCGCGGGTTTTGGTGACTCCAGTCTCAAATTGTGCAAGATTCGCCCTCTTAAGAGCTTTGCCCGCGAATAATGCGCATCGCATCCGGCACACCAGCTTCGCCCCGGCTATTCGCGCTGGTTTCGGCGCGGTCCGCTTCGGCGAGTGCGTCGCCTTCCCCTGGAGCAAGAAACAGATTTGTCTCCACGGCATGCTGCTTAGTGTAAAGGTCAAAGTACCGGCCGCCCTGCGCATATAGCGACTCGTGCGTGCCGCGCTCAATGATGCGTCCCGCTTCGATCACCAGGATCTGCTCCGCACGCCGAATGGTTGAAAGCCGGTGCGCAATAACAAAGGTAGTGCGCCCGCGCATCAAATAGCGCAACCCTTCCTGAATCAGCGCCTCCGATTCAGAATCGAGGCTCGACGTAGCTTCATCGAGAATCAGAATGCGTGGATCGGCAAGAATCGCCCGAGCAATGGAAACGCGCTGCTTCTGTCCGCCCGATAGCTTAACGCCGCGTTCCCCAACCACAGTGTCGTACTTCTGCTCGAACGATTCCGCGAATTCATCCACCCGCGCGATGCGGCAAGCCGCCATGATCTCTTCGTCCGTAGCATCGGGCCGCGCAAACGCCACATTCTCGCGAATCGTGCCGTCAAACAAGAAGGTCTCCTGCAGCACCACGCCAAGCTGCGTGCGATAAGAATCCAGCTTCACACTCGCAAGGTCGACGCCGTCCACAAGCACTCGCCCGCTCGCCGGCACATAAAACGCCGCAATCAGCCCGATAATCGTCGACTTCCCGGCACCCGACGGTCCCACCAGCGCCGTCACCGTACCCGGCTCAGACTGAAAGCACACCTCGTGCAGCACTTCCTTGCGGGAATCGTAAGCGAAACTCACGTCTTCCATTGCAACGTAGCCGGTAATCCGATCCAGTGTCACATTTCTGCGCGGATCGGCGTCTTCCTGTTTCTCGTTCAGAATCTCCCGCGTTCGCTCCAGCCCAGTAATCGCTTCCGTAATCTGAGTGCCGATAGCCACGATCTGGAAAACCGGCGCTACCAGCAGACCCAAAAAAATGTTAAACGAAAAAAACTGCCCCAGCGTCATGCCGCCGGAAAGCACCTTGTGCCCGCCAAACTCCATGATGAGAGCGCTCACCAGACCCATCAGCCCCGCGCCCGAAAGACTCATCAGCGAAGTCGCTGTCAGCGTTTTGAGAACGTTCTCCAGCAGCCGCTGCACTCCGGCGGAAAACACTTTTTCCTCGCGCTCTTCGGCATGATAACCCTTGACCACGCGCACGCCGCCAAGCGATTCGGTCAAACGCCCGGTCACCTCAGCATTGATTTTCGGGCGCGCCCGGAAAATGGGGCGAATCGTCTTGAACGCCTTGTTGATCCCCACGGCAAAAACCAGCAGGATGCCAAACGCGAGCGCCGTCATCATCACGCTGGTGTGAATCAGGTAGACGAGCGCAAAGATCGCCGTCATCAGGCCGCCGACGAATTCCACCAGGCCGGTGCCGATCAGATTCCGCACGCCTTCTACATCGCTCATGATGCGAGAGACCAGTACGCCAGTCTTGTTTGCGTCGTAAAACGAAACGGACAGCCGCCCAATGTGCGCCTGCACCTGGCGGCGCAGCTCGGTAATCATTTTCTGCGCGGACTTGGAAAGAAGCTGCGTCAGCGTAAAGGAAGTGAGCCCTTGCAAAACCGTCGCGGCAAGCACGGCTAGAACGATTGGCGTCAAGAGCTGGACCTGCTTCTTGCCAATCACGTTGTCGATGAAATATTTGGTCGAGGCCGGCAGAACCAAACCGGCAACCCGGTTCACCGCCATCAGCAAGAACCCGAGCGCAAGCAGGCCGCGCCGAGGCTTGATCAGCGCCCAAACGTCCGGAAGATTTTTCCAGGCGTTCTTGCGCTTTTGCTTTTTCTGTTCGTTTTCCGTGCTCATTTGGATTCGTCGAGTATCTTAGCCGTTTGGATGCAAGTAGCATCGCAAAAACTATACGCAAAGGGCCTAGCCAATCGGCTAGGTAAACAGCATGTGCAACGAATGTACTGGGAGGGGAACTCGCGCTAGTCCGCAGCCGCTCCGCCGCGAGGCAGAGGCGCAGGGGCCGGGCAGTCCAGCACGCTAGAAACAAATTCACTCAACGTAATGCCAAGATGACCCCACAGGCGCCGCTTCAGGCTCGTGTAATCCTGCGTGCCGCTAAAAATGTCGCCCATGAGTTGCCGAAACACGGGACTACGCCGCAAAAACTGCACCATGCGCGTAGTAACCGCCGTCCCTAGGAACGACCCGCGGTAAAACCGCCGCACAATGCGCGCGGCAAACTCCAGTTCCGCCGAGAACGCAGCTTTCACTCGCGCCGGATATTTTTCCGGACAGCCTTCCCCAAGCGCCTGCCCAAGCAATTCCCCCGAGCGCATTGCGTAGAAAAGCCCTTCGCCCGTGAGCGGGTCCACCCATGCCGCTGCGTCACCAATCATCGCCCAATTTTTCCCGACTACCGTGCGCTCAGAAAACGTTCGCTCCCGGGGCGACGGCAAAACGTGACTGTAGAATTGCGCGCCGTCGGTCGCGATCTTCTTTTTCTTCACGAAGTTCTGCAAGTGGGAGCGCAGCTCCGCGCTCGTGTGCGCGGCCATGCTGCCGCAAATTCCCACCGATAAATGATCGCAGCGCGGAAACGACCAGATGTACCCCTCAAAGTGCGGAAGAAATTTCACGGTGATCGCGTCGCAGGTCTCCGGAACGAAGTACCCTTGCGTTATCTCTAACTCATCGCGCTCCAGCGGCCGTGTTTCCGGCAGCAAGCGATTGCGCGCTCCCGCCGCCAAGACCAGAAAATCGGCGCTCCGCCATTCCCCTTCCACGCAATAGCGCGGCTTCGCTGCCGACGTGTCCACGCTCACCACATGAGAACGCTGCACCTTGCAGCCCGCCTCCGCAGCGCGGTTGAGCAGCATGCCATTCAGCACCGTGCGCGAATAAATCACAATAGGATGGCTCATATCGAGCATCACGCTCTGCTCGTTGCTGCTGATCAGCTCAATCGAACTCACCAGTTTTTTGGGATAAGGATTATCCAGAAGGAAAGGGAAGCACTCGACCGCTTTGTGCGTCAGTCCGCCTCCGCACGGTTTTTCCCACGCGAGATGCTCGTCAAAAATGTTCACGGTGTGCCCGGCGCGCGCCAACTGCTCGCCACACATCGCTCCCGATGGCCCGCCACCGACAATCGCAATCTCTGTCATGTTTAGGTAGCTCGCTGAGGTCCCGCACTCGCTACCTGCTCGCGAATTTGCAGGCAAAAGGCCCTTTCCGTCCAAAGAGCCGCTTCAGGTGACGGGGAAAATCACCAGGCAGAATCCAGCCAGAAGTATAGCACCGAAGACCGCGGCGGCAATTGGAGAGTCCGTTTGCTGTCGCACAATGTCCATCCCCATCCGCTGGAACACGAAAAACAGTGCCAGGTAGACGGCGAGAAGAATTAGCAGGATCGCTCCGCTATGCAGCGCAAAAATCCCAAACACCAGAACAAGAAAAGCGATCAGCCGCAACGCGAACGCCAGCAGGAGCCGTGCGCGCTTGCGGCGAGCAGTAATCGGTCCGAGCAATAATTCTTCGGCGAGCAAATAGGCAAGCGCCGCCACAAACACGAACGGAACGCGAGCCCATCTCGCCCAAATAAGCCACGCCTCCGTGAACGTAAGATCGAGCCAACCTGTAACCAGCAAATGCAGCAGCCATCCAGCAACGAAAGCCAGCAACAAAATATTGATCTTCGTCGGGAACTGCGAGCGAACCGACTTGTGATGGATCAGCAATAGACCGACGCCAAGAATCAGCAGAAAGCTTGCGAAATACGACCCGTTATACAGTCGGAGAAAAGAAAGCGGGTTCCAGAATCGCAGGATCACCACCGCGAGGAGAGAAACAGCCGCCACTTCGAGCAACGCGCGGTAGAGCGGTATCACTATTGATGCAGAGCTCTCGGCTTTTACATCGTCTGCTGCCACACGTGCCGAGGCAGTTGCCGTGCCCTGCATGGTCACCGTTTCGCGCACGAACGGTCCTGCGAGCAGCAGAATGCCAGCCAGCCCCGCAAGCGAGCCAACAAGAGGCGCATACGAAGGCGCATTCAACTCGGCCGGAAAGTGCAGCGTTTCCGCGGTCCATTCCTGCGAAGCATTCACCACACGCTTGTCGAAAAGCACACTGACGTGTGTCGCGCCCGGCATCAAGAGATACTTGCCCGTTCCGCCCGCATCTCCCGTAATCAAGTCGCGCGTCAACTCCCGAATGCCGAGCGGCTCAAGCGCAGCGCTGATAGCCAGCGTATGCGGGGGCAGCGGCGGCGGATTAGTGTAAGGAAGCATATCCCCTGGAACGCCATGCGCCGCGCGCATCGGCGCTGGCGAAATCGCAATCACCCCGCTGACCCTGACGCGTGCCGCCACGCGAATCGCAATCGCGCCGCCCATTGAATGCCCCGCAAGCATCGTGCGTTGCGGATCAATCGCTCTGCGCGCGCTCAGCTCCCCCACCAAAGCGTCCGCGCAAGACTCCGCGCGTTCAAACGAAAACGGCCCTGGTGTGCGCCCATGCCCCGGCAAGTCCGGCACGAAAACGCGCAGATTCTGACCGGCAAAGCCGCGCGCCAGGTACGCCATAATTTTCTTGTTAGCCGCCAGACCGTGAAACAGCACCACGTAACCACGTACGTCATCATTGCCCTGGTCGATCACATCTGTAACCAGCAGGCAACCCCCAGCGCCGATCATCACCGCAGTTTCGCGATAAGACACGGCGCGCGCGAGCACAAAGCCCACTACGCAAAGCACAAGGCCAAGCGCGGCCCGCGTACTCTTTCGCCATTTCATCGCGTGGCGTCCCGCGCTGCCCGCCGCAACTCGCGTGCGTGATAAACTAGCAGTTCCGGCTTAGCGTTTTGTTCTGGCCGCGCTCTCACGGAGACCTTTGAATTCCATTTTCACTCTGGAGCAAGCGATTCTGCGGTTTGGCCGCGAGAAACGCAACGGCCGCCGCGTCGTGTTTACCAATGGCTGCTTCGACCTGCTGCATCCCGGCCACATCCGCAGCCTGGAGCACGCCCGCAGCCTCGGTGACGCACTGATCGTCGGACTGAACAGCGACTCCAGTGTGAGACAGCTCAAAGGCGAGGGACGCCCCGTAATCCCGGAGCGCGAGCGTGCGGAAATTCTCGCCGCGTTCGAGTGCGTCGATGGTGTGCTGATATTCGACGATCTGACACCGCAGCGCGTAATCGCCGCTCTGCTGCCAGACGTGCTCGTCAAAGGTGGCGACTGGCCCGGAGACAAAATTGTCGGCCGAGAGGACGTGGAAGCAGCCGGCGGCCGCGTCGTGTCAGCGCCCGTTGTGGCGGGCTATTCCACGACAGAAATATTGAAGAAAATCCGCGACGGCGCCCCGGCGTCGCGCGCAAAATCCTGAAAATCCGCGAATGATCCTTCCTGCAGTCCGCGAACGACTCGAAACTGTGCTGCGCCATCCCTCAATGGACGGCGCAATCGGCGCCTTGCGCGCCGGCGGCCAGCATGTCTCCTTAGGTGGCCTGCATGACGTCGCGAAAGCGCTCATCGCCGCCTACATCGCGCACGAACTCCGCCGTCCCGCGTTCTTCGTAACCGATTCGAACCGCCGCGCCGAGTCGCTGGCCGAGACGCTTCGTTTCTTCTCCACGATTTTTCCAAGCACCCTCGGTGGAGTCGCCACCTTGCCCGCATTCGACACCTTGCCCTGGCAATCACAGAGTCCGCACGCGGACATTCTCGAACGCCGCGCCGCCACACTGTTCCGCCTGACCGACGGCCAGATCTCCCTTTTAGTCGCGCCGGTAAGCGCGGCTCTCTGGCGATATCAGGATCCCTACGTTTATCTTTCGCTCGCGCGTACCCTGGCCACCGATGCGGAAATTCCGCTCGAAGATTTGATCACCCACATCGCTTCGGTCGGCTACACGCGCACCGAGATGGTCGAGATGCCCGGCCAGTTTGCGGTGCGCGGCGGCATCGTCGACGTTTTCTCCCCGGAGTCGCCGCGCCCGGTCCGCATCGAGCTCCTCGGTGACACCGTGGAGTCCGTGCGCGAATTTGATCCGCGTACGCAGCGCTCCATCGCGCCCGTTGTGCGCACAACACTATTGCCGCTCACGGAATGGTCGGTGCCTGCCGCAAATTATTCCGCCGATGATACAGCGACGTGGGAAGCTCCTTCCTTTTTTGGGCCAGCACGCCAGCCCGGTCCATCCTCGTTATTCGAGCTGTCAGAAAGCTCCCTGCGCCCCATTGTATTCCTTGACGAGCCGGCAGCAATTCGCGAAGCAGCAACCAAGCATCTCGGCGCAGCCGTAGAGAATTACGAGCGGCACGGCCAAGCCAATGCTCCCGCCGCCGATCATTATTTTTGGAATCAGGAACAATTTGCCGCTGCCCTGGAGAAAACTTCGCAGGTCAACCTCGAGCACTTGGCGCTCGGCATCGGCTCGCATCCGCAATTCGAATTGTCCTCAAGGCCAAGCGCCCGTTTTCACGGCGATGTAGTCGCGTGCATGAGCGAAGTCAAATCGCAAGTAGCCGACGGCGGCAGAGTCATTCTGACCGCTGCAAGCACCGGTGAACTCGAGCGACTCGCCGACATTTGCCGCGAGTACGAAGTGCCCTACGTGCTCGGCGAATCCGAGGATGCCGCCGCCGGATTCACAGCCGAGGCGGCGCAGGAAACCGCGGGGTTGCTGCTGATGCGCTCTCCTTTCGCGGATGGCGTCGCCTTTCCCGAAGCCAAGGTCACGCTATACGGCAATGCCGATCTGTTTGAAGTGATGCCTGCCCTCGAGCGCCCGGGCAGAAAAATTCGCACGTCCGGGTTTTTCAGCGACTTTGCTGAACTCAAGCCCGGCGATTTTGTCGTTCACCTCGACCATGGAATCGGCCAGTTTGAGGGCTTGCGCCAGATCGAATCCGACGGCCGCCGCGGCGAATTTATGCTCCTGCGCTATGCAGAGGACTCCCGTCTGTACGTCCCGCTAGAGCGCATGGACCTCGTGCAGAGCTATCGCGTCGTCGAAGGCGCGCATCCGTCGCTCGACAAACTCGGCGGCACCGGCTGGAACACGCGCAAGACTCGCGTCCGTAAATCCCTGGAAGATATGGCCGACCAGCTCCTCGCGCTCTACGCGGCCAGGAAAACCGCTCCCGGTCTTGCGTTTTCCCCCGATGGAAATTTCCAGCGTGAATTTGAAGACGCGTTTGAATTTGAGGAAACTACCGACCAGAACGCCGCGATTGCCGATATTAAGCGCGACATGGAAAGCGCCACTCCCATGGACCGCCTCCTCTGCGGAGATGTCGGCTATGGCAAAACCGAAGTAGCCATGCGCGCCACGTTCAAAGCCGTCGCCGACTCCAAGCAAGTGGCCGTTCTGGCGCCTACAACCGTCCTCGCCTTCCAGCACTTCGAAACGTTCAAGCGCCGCTTCTCCGCCTTTCCCGTGCGCATCGAGATGCTCAGCCGCTTTCGCACCGCCGCCGAACAGAAGCAAATCCTGGCCGCTCTCGAAGCCGGAAAGGTCGACGTTGTAATCGGCACGCATCGTCTGCTTTCAAAAGATGTGCGCTTCCAAGATCTCGGCTTGATGATCGTCGACGAAGAGCAGCGTTTCGGCGTTGCCAATAAGGAGCGGCTGAAAGAAATCCGCAAAAATGTCGACGCCCTGGCCCTTTCCGCCACGCCAATCCCGCGCACCCTGCACATGTCTCTGGTTGGGCTGCGTGATATGTCGCTAATCGAAACGCCGCCCCGCGACCGCCTCGCCATCCAAACCGTAGTCGCGCCATTCAATGAAGAATTAATTCGCAGCGCGATCGAAAATGAACTAGCCCGCGAAGGCCAGGTCTACTTCATTCACAACCGCGTCGAATCCATCTACTCGCTGGCCACCCTCGTAACCAAGCTCGTTCCGAAAGCCCGTGTAGTCGTTGCGCACGGCCAGATGGGCGAAAAAGAACTCGAAAGCGTCATGCTCAAATTTATTCGTGACGAAGCCGACGTTCTCGTCGCCACCACCATCGTCGAAAATGGCCTCGACATCCCTCGCGCCAACACCATGCTGATCAATCGCGCCGACCGCCTCGGTCTTGCCGAGCTCTACCAGCTTCGCGGTCGCGTCGGCCGCTCCCACCAGCGAGCCTACGCTTATCTGCTCGTCCCGCCGGACACTACGCTTTCCGACATCGCGCGCAAACGCCTCGCGGCAATGAAAGAGTTCAGTGAGCTCGGCGCGGGGTTCCGCATCGCCGCGCTTGACCTCGAACTTCGCGGCGCGGGCAACATGCTCGGCCGCCAGCAGCACGGCCATATCGAAGCCATCGGCTTCGACCTCTATTGCCAGATGCTCGAGCGCGCCGTTTCCAAGCTCAAGGGCGAAGAAGCCGCGCCCGAGCTTCGCACCACGCTCAGCCTCGGCTTCGACGTTCGAATCCCGCACGACTACATCCCCAGCGAGAATCTCCGCCTGCGCACCTACAAGCGCATTTCCTCCATCTCAACGGACGAAGAAAAGCTCGACGTTCGAAAAGAGCTCGCAGACCGCTTCGGCCCGCCGCCAGCCAGCGTGGATAACCTTTTGGAGTACGCCATCCTCAAATCAATAAGTGAGCGCCTGCGTATATCTTCCATCGAACGGCAAGGAAGCAAGATCGCTATTCGCTTTCATCCCGAGACTCCCATCGATCCGGCCGCCCTCGTTTCCGTGGTCCGCTCGCGCAAAGGCATCAAGCTCGATCCCAGCGGCGTTCTGTGGATGGAAGTCACGCGAGGAGAGCAGATTTCCGCCGCGGTGAGAAACGTATTGCTCAGCCTTCGCGGGCAGGGCTAAACTTGTGTTTATGAGGCAAGTAATGCAAAACGTGATTTTACTCGCGGCGTTCTGTGCCGCGCTGCCATTAGCCGCTCAGGATCAGCCGGCCCCGTCATCCCAGCAGCCGGCTCCCGCGCTGGAAAAACCCGGTATGGCCGCCCCAGAACCGGAGAAGAAGCCCGCCGACGCCAAGAAGACTGACCCCAAGAAATCGGCCGAAGCGAAGCAGTCTGACATTACTGCCGCCAAGACCGTCGAAGAAATCATCGCTCGCGTCAACAACGAGATCATCACCCGTTCTGAACTCGATAAAGCCCGGGCCGCTGCCCAAGAAGATGCGAAGCAGGAGTGCCAGGGCAAATGCACGCCCGAACAACTGCGCAACGACATTGAAGACCGCGAGAAAAATACTTTGCGCGACCTGATCGACCAATCCCTGCTTGTGCAACGCGGTAAGGACATGGGCGTCAACGTCGAGCCCGAAGTGATCAAGCGCCTCGACCAGCTCCGCCAGCAAAACAAGATCGACAGCATGGAAGATCTGGAAAAGGCTGTTACTGCGCAGGGCAGCAACTGGGAAGATTTTAAGAATAATATTCGCAACGGCCTCCTCACCCAGCGTGTCATCAGCAGCGAGGTCGGCTCGCATATCAGTATCGGCAAAGAGGAAATCAGCAAGTATTACGACGATCACAAGAAAGAATTCGTCCGCCCCGAGCAAGTAGCTCTGCGCGAAATTGAAGTCAGCACGGAAGGCAAGAAGGACGAGCAATTGCCCGAGCTGAAAAAGAAGGCCGAAACCGCGCTAAAGCGCGTCAAGGATGGCGAAGACTTCGGCGAAATTGCCAAGCGTTTTTCAGATAGCACCACCGCGAAGCAAGGCGGCTTCCTGGGCGTCTACAAACGCGGCGAGCTTTCTAAAGAGCTCGAAGAACTCGTCTTCAAGATGAAGAAAAACGAGCTGACCGACGTGATGGAGACCAAGCAGGGCTACCTCGTCCTGCAAGTCCTCGAACGCTATGAAGCCGGTGAGCAGCCGCTCAACAAAGTCGAAAACGAAATTATGGACCACCTCTATTCCCAGCGTATGGAGCCTGCCATGCGCCAATATTTGAAAACGCTGCGCGAGCAAAGTTACGTGGTCATCAAGCCGGGCTACCAGGAGATTGCCGGCGGCGGCAACTCCGAAATCCAGGAAGTCAGCGCGACCCCCGAAGCCAGTAAAAACAAAAAGAACCGCAAGAAGTATCTCTTGTTTGGAAAGAAGCCGTCCTCCGGCCAATGAAGACGGCCTACGTCACAGATCTGCTCTCCGAACAGAACATCACTAGTTTCTTCCTCGTTCACGAAAAAGAGCTGCGCAACACGCGTGAGGGCCGCGCCTATCTCCGCCTCGAGCTCGGCGATCGTAGCGGCACGATCGAAGCCCGCATGTGGGACCAATTCGAAAACGTTGCCAAAGATATCAACCGCGACGATTTCGTCAAAGTCCAAGCTCGTGTCGAGCTCTATCGCAATCGCCCGCAGCTCGCCGTGCAGCAGGTACGCCTGGCCAAGCCCGAAGAAATCGACCTCGCCGACTATCTTCCGCACACCACCGCCGACGTTGAAAAAATGTTCGCGGAGCTCCGCGGCTATGCCGAATCCATCTCCAATCCCTGGCTCAAGCAATTAACTCTCGGCATGATTGCCGACCCCGAAATCGCCCGCTGCTACAAGCGCGCCCCCGCCGCCAAAGTAATGCACCACGCCTACCTGGGCGGCCTGCTCGAACACGTTATCTCCCTCTGCGGCATGGCCCGCCGCGTCGCCGCGCATTATCCGGAGCTTGACGTCGACCTCCTGCTCACCGCTGCCATCCTCCACGACGTCGGCAAGCTCGAAGAGCTCTGCTACGAGCGTGCCATCGGTTACACCACGCCCGGCCAGCTGCTCGGCCACATCGTGATGGAGCTCGAAACGGTCACGCGCGCGCTCGACAAAATCCCAGGCTTCCCCGCGCCGCTAAAAACGGTCGTCCAGCATCTGCTCATAAGCCACCACGGCCAATACGAATTCGGCTCCCCAAAGCTCCCCATGATTCGCGAAGCCATGGTCTTCCATTACCTCGACGACCTCGACTCCAAGCTAGCAGCCGTCCGCGTAGCCTTAGCCACCGCCTCCGGCGACGAAGAATGGTCCGCCTACAGCGCCGCCCTCGGCCGCAAATTCCTGCGCCTGGACGCTTTCCTGAAACCGGAGAAGCCAGCCTCCGAGGAACCGTCCCAATCCCCGAGGCAGCCGGACACGCCCGCTCCTACAGAATCCGTGAAAACAGCGGCCGGCACCGCCGCCCCCAAACCAGAAGCCCCCAGCCTACTTCGCAAACTCTTCTCGTAGATACCGCGAAAAGTTCCCAGGAGTCGGGACCCCTCCCCCCCGTTTTTGCATAAGTGTTGATTCTGCAGGTACTTAAAGTCCTTTGCTTTGTTACACTTTTGCAAGTGTTCATTTTAAAGCTACTTAGCACAGTGGCGAGGCTTCGATGAGCCCTGCGGCCGTGTTCGCGCGAACGGGCGGCGTCTTCTCTTGTCGACGCTAGCCATGCGGTCCCTCTGGCCCCCG
The DNA here is from genome assembly GCA_025463055.1 of Candidatus Acidiferrum typicum. Lineage (GTDB taxonomy): Bacteria > Acidobacteriota > Terriglobia > Acidiferrales > UBA7541 > Acidiferrum > Acidiferrum typicum_A. The sequence continues at coordinate 4,901 of JAOAPV010000106.1, read as the reverse complement.
TGGGGCAAACGAAAGTGGATTTCGCCGGACTGCTGACGACGTTCGCGGCTCAGGCTAGCAGGAGTAGTACGCGGGGACAACTGTTCGGAAGGACGGTTGAGGTGCAGTTGCCCGATGATTCCCGGAACTACAGTTAGGCTGCAGGCTGGTAGGAAGCCGAGTGCGATCGCAAAGCTCCGGCAATTTGTGACTGCGGGAACAAGATTTCCAAACTAGGTGTCAAAGCAATCGTGTGCGGCTTGATAAACAGGCAAGCGCTAAAAACGGTTCGCTGGATGCTTTGGATGCCGATTGTTCTTGTATTTCTCGCTTCCATGTTCCACTCCGAGCTCGCCGCGATGTTTTCCAATGGGTTCCGACGTCCGAGGGTGATATTGCACCATTATCAAATAAGGCCGCCAATGACGTGGGCCGTCTTCGCCGGCGACCATAACAGCTATCTCTGGACGTTTACTGCTCCGGGAATCGCGCGTATCGGGCTCCGGAGATATTGGAGCAATCGCGTCCCACTTACGCAGAGCGCCTTCTACCGCATTGATCATCCGGAAGGCCTATTAGACGACAACGTTCCGTTGTCAGGTGCTATTGTGTTTGAAAAGCGCTCGTTTCCCTTTGGCAATGAGCGGCTAACTTGCTGGGACCTGCTGCGTTTCAATAAGTACGTGGGACCCACCATAACGGAGCCGGGAATCGCCGAGATAGGTTGCTCTTCCGATAGTAATGATTTCTACGCACATTTTTTCGGGTGGCGCGGCGACGCGTCCGATTTTTACGCGACGCTGCAGAAAATTACGATGACCGAATAAATGTGCTGACGATTGAGTCCCGAGCTCTTCCGCACGCTGACTTCAGCCACAGCTTGCCCATCTCGTTTCTCCTGTTTACACTGATTTAAGCGCACCAACGCAATGATTCCTACGTCTTACAACGTCCGCGACCTAACGATCCGTCCTGCCACGGTGCTGGCACCGATGGCCGGCGTCACGGATACGCTTTTCCGCCGCGTAATCCGCGGCCTAGGTGGCTGCGGGCTGCTGATGACGGAGTTCACCAGCTCCGAAGGCATCACCCGTAGCGCCAAGAAAACTCTGCGCTACCTCTATTTCCAGGAAGACGAGCACCCGATTACAGCGCAACTCTTCGGTGCCAGCCCGGAAGTCATGGGCGAAGCCGCGCGCATGGTTGAGGATCTCGGCTACGACGCGGTCGACATCAATCTCGGCTGCCCCGCCAAGAAAGTCGTCAAGTGCGGCGGCTCCGGCCTCCTGCGCGACATGCCGCTACTCGAGCAAATCTTCCGCGCCGTCCGCGCCGCCGTAAAGATTCCGCTCACCATCAAGCTCCGCGCCGGGTGGGACGAAAACTCCATTGTCGCAGTCGACGTTGCCAAGCTCGCCGAATCCGTCGGCGTGGAAGGTATCGCGGTGCACCCGCGCACGCGTATGCAAGGCTATGCCGGCCAGGCGGACTGGAACATCATCGCCGCCGTTAAGCAAGCCGTGCGCATTCCCGTAATCGGCAATGGCGACATCAATACTCCCGAAGACGCCGAGCGCATGGTCCAGCAGACCGGCTGTGACGCCGTCATGATCGGCCGCGCCGCCGCCACCAACCCCTGGATTTTCCCGCAAATGCAGCAATACGCCGCCACGGGCCGCTACGACACGCCCACCGACGCCGATCGCCATGAGTTACTTTCTGGCTACTATCGGGAAATTAATGCTGCCAACCTCCCCGATGCTGTGGGAAAAATGAAGCAGTTCGCTTGCTGGTTTTCGCATGGCGTTGGGAACGGCGGCGAGCTTCGCAGAAACGTACACGCGGCGCGTACACCCAGTGAAGTGCTCGAAAGCGTCGAGCGCTTTTTTGAACCGCGTGCCAGCGTGCAGGGGAACGATCCCGGGTCGATCGGGATTGCCAGCAATGTCGACCGTTCAGCGGTCGCCGGAAACGAGGACGAAGGCCATGGTCCCAGCCAGCCTGTCCGTGTCGAAGCAGCGCTCGGAACGTAGAATTTCGGTTCGCCTGCCGCTCAAAGTCCGCGGCCGCGATTCCCGCGGCGTCGCCTTCGAGGAAGAAACTTCCAGCGAGAATCTTTGCCGCAACGGAGCCGCCTTCGTCACCCGCTTCGATGTGGCTATTGGCTCCGACCTCGAGATCCGCATACCCTTCGCGCGCTACACCTCGCGCCGCACCGCCCGCATGGAGCAAATGGACAAGGATTTCGCCACCAGCGGCCGCGTAGTCCATGTAGCCGACGCCCAGCAACCCGGCGAGCGCTTGATCGGCGTCCAGTTCACCGGCCCCCGCTTCCAACGAGTCTTCCGCTCCGAATCCGCCGCCTGAACAAAAAGTGGACACACAAACGTTCCTTGCCCGTACAGAAGAGCCAAGTCTGACGATAGTAATGGCCGTTCGCGCAGTCACCCTACTATGGAGTGCGACCGTCTCAGGGTTTTCCTGATAAGCGTTTGGGATGAAAAAAACAGATAATAAATGATTGTTGCTAATTGCTTGGAGTCGGGATTTGCAAATCGAACCTGACCGTAAACCTCGAAGCGTTAAAGGACGCGATTATATGACCACTAAAGCTATATGGTTAGCGGTGTAACGCCTCGGGCTTCAGTGTCGCTTTCGCCTTGCTCGTCCACAGATGCCTCCCAGGCTGTGCCGAAAGCCGAAGTGGCCCGCGTTCGGATTCCCGTGCTGGATGGGCTTAGAGGCATCGCGATCCTTTTCGTGATGGTTTACCATTTCTGGTTGTATGGAGTCGCACTCGGCCCCACGTTATGGGAGCGAGTGTACTCACATGCAGCGGGAGTGGGATGGGTAGGAGTCGATTTATTTTTTGTTCTTTCTGGATTCCTCATTACCGGGATTTTGTACGATTCTCGCAGTGACCCGCACTATTATCGAGTTTTCTATGCCCGTCGAACGGTGCGTATCTTCCCACTTTATTATGCTTTTCTGACGCTGTTCTGCGGGATTGTTCCAATGGCCCTGGGACTTCTTCATCATCCGGAGCTTGTGCCTATTCATGACAGCACCACCGCAAAACTATTCGCCTGGAGCTACACGGTAAATTGGTACGAAGGGTTTAAGGGGTTCTCCGTAGTTTCCGCCTCGCTACGGCACTTTTGGTCCCTTTCCGTTGAGGAGCAATTCTATCTGGCATGGCCGTTCCTGGTGTTGACTTTGACGCGACGTCGCCTGATGGCTCTCTGCGGGTTTCTGATGGTGCTGGCGTTCTTAGTGCGGATTATCTGTTTGCGGCTCCATCTTCCGGACGCAGCGTACACTTGGACCTTGTGTCGAATGGACTCTCTTGCTATTGGGGCCATCGTGGCACTCGCGGCACGAAATCCGCGGGATTGGCAGGTGGTTGTGAACTGGGCAGGTCGCCTGACGCTTCCTGCACTATCTCTAATAGTTCCGCTGATGGCACTACAGGATCTCGGGACGCAATTTGTATCTGAACAATTCGTCCTGTCATCCTTAAATTACAGTCTTTTCGGAATATTCTTTGGCGGATGTTTGGTTACGGCCATGTGTGCTTGCGAAAAAAGTCTTACGCAGCGATTTGTGAGTTGGCCATTTTTGCGGTTCTTCGGAAAATATAGCTATTGCCTTTATATTTGTCATCTGCCGCTGATTGTTATCGCTGCAAAAGTTGGACTTCACAGCGATAGATTGACGAAAGTACTGGGCAATAAATTTGTGGCGATTATTACAGTCAATGGCGTCGCTTTTCTGATCGCAATCGCTTTCGCCTTGGCGAGTTGGCATCTGTTCGAAAAGCACTGGCTGAGGCTGAAAGACCTACCGTTTCTGCAACGCACCTAGCAGTGAGTAAGCGCGTCCTTCCTGTTCTACAAAGCAGTCCGACCTCGGCAATGCAAGCGCACAGGGCCGAGGTCTTTGGGAACATATAGGAAGCTCAATAGACCAAAGTCCAAGCACTCAAGCTGGGAGAAGACGTATGAGGCAGCGCTTCCCGGTTTCGCTCTGCGCGATACCGTAAGTCAAAGGCTCTCAATGTCGAGGCCTTATTGCAATCTGGGCAAGTCGACTCTGTGCCGCTTTGCGGAATTTCCGGTTTAGGAGGCGAGGCGAACACATCTCGCGTTATTCCAAGGGCTTTGTCGATTGGCGTGTGAGTGAATTCCTTCTCACATTCCGGGCAACGAACAATCCATCGCGGCATAAGCACTCCAATGCGATTGGTACCATAAGCGGCATAAGAAAGTTATAAGGACGAGCTGGCTTCCGGCACAATCTCCAGGCTGCAGCTTTTCCCTTGTGCACTCGTCTTCCCGTGGAGCGCCTACGGGTATATAGTTGAGTGAGCACTCACCAATAAGGAATTACTGTGGCGCGCCCTAAAAGCGAAGACAAGCGAAATGCCATCTTGGACGGCGCGACTCGCCTTTTTGCGGAGCGCGGTCTCGCGGCCGCCCCCACTTCCGAAATATCCGAACGGGCCGGCGTTGCCGAAGGAACTCTCTTCACATACTTCAAGACCAAGGATGACTTGATCAACGCGCTCTACCGGGAGATCAAGTTGGGGCTCGCGGACGCCATGATGTCGGATTTCCCTCGGAAGAAGAATGTTCGTACCAGGCTACGGCATGTTTGGGATCGCTATGTGAATTGGGGCATTGCGAACCCCAAACAGCGCAAGGTGCTGGCGCAACTACAAGTGTCAGAAGTACTCACCAAAGAGTCTAAAGACGCCGGCAGCGCACCGTTCGTCGAGTTCCAGGCCATGATTCGCGACGCGATTGAGGGACGTGTTTTTCGGAATGATCTCCCGGTGGAACTTATCTCGAAGTCGTTGGCAGTCTTGGTAGAGGCGACGATAGACCTCACGGTGTCTAACCCATCCAAGGCCAAGAAATACC
>JAOAPV010000051.1 GCA_025463055.1 Candidatus Acidiferrum typicum | reverse complement strand
GGCGGCGGGATTACGGAGAATTTACCCCGCGTCCTGCCGCGGGGAGTTTCAGCGGTGATTGAGTACGGCTCCTGGCCGGTGCTGCCAATTTTTACTCACCTGCAAACGCTGGGCAATGTCCCGCAAGACGACATGATGCGGACGTTCAACATGGGGATCGGTATGCTGCTGGTGGTGCCCTCCAAGAAATTTAAGAAAGCGCAGACAGTGCTCGACCGGGCCGGCGAGAAGTACTACACCATCGGCCGGATTGTGAAGGGCGAGCGCAAAGTTAGCTACAGCTGAAGCTTTTAACCGCAGAGTTCGCCACGGCCGCGCGAAGGTCGCAAAGTGGCTAGTGGTCAGTGGCTAGTGCTCAGCAATAACACTAGTTGCCTCAGGCGCGTGATCGGAAACGTCCTCCGTTTCTTTTTTTAGTTGATCTGGCTTCATTTGATCGGGCTTCAGCAGGGTCAGCTTCAGTAATTCCCAGGCGCCCAGATATTTGGCATATTTCGAGTCTTCCCGCGTCGGACTCAGACAAACGCTGGCCTGACCGCGAAATACGTGCGCGGGAATGATGTACCAAAGATCTTCCGGTATGACGTAAACCGCCAAAAACTCAAAGGCATTCTCCAGGTACGGTCCCTGGCTTCCGTGGACCGCGCATGGGTAACAGCCTTTGCACTTGTATTTTGTGGACTTGACCTGGAGGCGCAAGAATCGGGACTGGTGCTCCACGATAAAGTTGTATTGCGCCGAGTCTCCCCAGGGTTTAGTGACATGCAGGTCATTTTCGGCAGCCGCGGCCATAAACCGCAGCTCAACCCACTCCCCGCGCAGTTTCGGCGCCTTGATGCTCATAGCCAATTCATTCATAGGGTCCCCAACGTCTTAAGCTGAGAGCTAGAGCAGAAGCTCTCGCAAACAAAAAAACGCGGCCCACAAGAGGGCCGCGTTTGTATTTATCTACTAGTTATATTATTTCATATTCAATTAGCAATTGTGCCACACTTTTGAACTTTATTTGCGCCATAGGATGAGCGGGTTAGGGGAAATCAAGGGTGTTAGGGGGCTTGACAAGATTTTCCACAGGGAAGCGACACAACGCTACTGCGAGCGCGTATCGCCTTGTTCCATTTTTGCAACACAGGCTCGTCAACATCAAGTCCGCTTGCCAGTTGGCTTACAATATTTACCTTTCCCAGCCGTGGTCTATCTACGATCCCTAAATAATGTTCTGCCTGAAACGTACTAAACACTTAGACGTCGGAGGCGTATGCACCTAAGTAGGGTGACGATTTCTAATTTTCGGTGCTTTGGTGAGGGGAGCGACTCGTTAGAGTTGCCCTTCAAACCCGGATTAACCGCACTCGTCGGGGAAAACGAGGCCGGCAAAACGGCTGTAATTGACGCGCTGCGGTTTGCCCTCGGCACCACTGACCAAGAATGGTACCGACTCGAAAACAGCGATTTCCACGGCCAGGACCCTTCTCGTGAAATCAAAATAGTCTGCAGGTTTGAAGGACTCACTCCGACAGACAAGAGGGCGTTCCTTGAGTACCTCACGTACGAGGACGGAGGGATGGTCCCCCTGCTTTATGTGAATTGGATAGCGAAGGGCGGGGGCGACGCTCCGAAACGAAAGCCATATAGGCGCGTTGAGACCACGTCTGGAAAGGACGGTGCTGGTCCGAGCATCGTTCCTGAAGTACGGGAGCTGTTGACGGCAACATATCTGCGCCCGCTCCGCGATGCCGAGCAGGCTTTATCGTCAGGACGAACTTCGCGCCTTTCGCAGGTTCTGTATTACATCAAGACCATCACGGAAAGTGGCATACCTTTCAATCCGGATGGGGAGAATGATCCGAACAACCTCAATGTACTGGGGATTGGAGACTTCGCCAACGCATTGCTCGAGCGGCAACAAGGAGTCGTGGACGCCCGAGAAAAAATTGACGAACGCCTGAAGAAACTGACGCTGAGCGGAGACACCATTTCCAGCCGAATCCGAATTAGCAGCCCTACTTCCGATGAACAGCGTCTTAAGCTGCTGCTCGACAAGTTTGAGTTGGCACTTCAGGGCCTAGGCCGGTTCGGTCTAGGGTCCAATAATTTGCTTTTCATGGCATGCGAGTTGCTTTTGCTTTCACACCAAGACGAAGGAGCCAGGTTGTTGCTGATCGAGGAGCCGGAAGCCCATCTCCACCCTCAGCGCCAGCTACGGGTCATGAAATCCCTACAGGAAGAAGCGGCGGAGCACAACCTCCAGATAATCGTGACTACGCACAGTCCCAACCTTGCCTCGGCCATCGACCTCGACAACATGGTCATTATTAAGAAAAATTGTGCGTTTCCTCTGGCCAAAGGCCAAACCATGTTGGAGGTGAACGATTACGGGTTTCTCAAGCGGTTTTTGGATGTGACCAAAGCGAATTTGTTTTTCGCAAGAGGTGTAGTGATCGTCGAAGGAGATGCCGAGAACATCCTTTTGCCATCGTTGGCGCGTATCCTTGGTCGCGATTTTACAGAACAGGGCGTTTCAATTGTGAATGTCGGCGGTGTAGGGCTCCGGCGATATGCAAGGATTTTCCAACGCAAAGATACCTCACGAGGTGAGCTTAAAATTCCCGTTGCCTGCATTACCGACGCTGACGTCATGCCGGACTGTGCACCCGAGATTCTGGAAAAGGTGAAACCCGGCGAACCATGGCCCCCCAGGCGGCGATGGAGAACTAAGGGGGACTTCGGAACAAACGGTCAAACGATGATTAGCTACCGCAATGAAAAGATAGCCAAAGCCTCAGGTCAGCACGTACAAACGTTCGTGTCTGAAGAATGGACATTAGAGTACGATCTTGCGCTCGGATCTAAGGATGAAAACGGTAAGTTCGGTCTTCGACTCGCTGAGGACGTTTACGTTTCAGCCTGCCTTGCAGAGCACGATGCGATGAACGAGTTGAGCAACGGACTTGCGGAAGTAGAAAGCGAAGCCCGTCAAGAATTTGCTCTCATTATGCAAGACGCAAGATCAACGCAGTTATGTACATTCGAGGAAGTCGTGGCCGCGAATGTCTATGCGAAGTTTGGCCGTGACAACGTGTCTAAAGCCGTTGCCGCCCAGTATCTCGCACAACGACTGGTGACAAAGCACCTCAGGGGTGAACTGAGCCCCGCGGATCTCCGGTCATCGCTTCCGAGGTACTTAGTAGAGGCAATCGATTATGTCACTGCCCCAAGTGCCTAATGCGCCGAACCAGACGGATGGGCCGGTTGATTCGCTGATCGTAACTGACCGCGACATTGATCGGGCAGTGCTTCTGCTCAAGCTGCCACAAGATTCTTTCGGGCCCTACGACGGGGGTAGTGCGCGGCGCGAGGTTCTCAAATCGATGCAACGACTTGACGTCGCTGCATGCCCGGGCAGCGGAAAAACCACCGTCCTAGTTACGAAGCTTGCAGCATTGGCGGAAAAGTGGCCTTATCGAACTCGGGGTATCTGCGCTCTGTCCCATACGAACGTGGCCCGGAGGGAAATCGAAACTCGACTATGCAGCACGATGGTTGGGCGTCGTCTAGTCGCATTCCCTCACTACGTTGGCACCATCCACGGATTTGTAAATCAATTTTTGGCAATACCCTGGTTGCGTTCTCAAGGCTACCCAATAAAATTTATCGATTCCGACATTTGCGAAAGGAAACGTTGGACCAATCTTCCTTACGGAACAAGAAAATATCTTGAGAACAAGAATTTAGACAAATCGGCCTTTCGAATAATCGATCCAGATTTTAACCTGCAGAAGAAAACTGGAGAGCTCCCATTCGGAACCCAAGCAGAAACCTATGAGCATCTGCGCAGCGCGTGCCAAAAAGGAGCCCTAGCGGGGTACCACTGCTTCGATGACATGTTTGTCTGGGCGACCGCCGCGTTGGAGAAAATGCCAAGCCTGGGTGAGGTCATCCGCGACCGTTTTCCGGTTTTGCTTATTGATGAGGCACAGGACAATAGTGAGCAGCAGTCAGAGATCCTGCACCGCATTTTTCAACACGGGTGCGGGCCGGTGGTTTGCCAACGTTTTGGCGACGAAAATCAAGCGATATTTGATACTTCATTTGGTTCCTCCGAAGCGACGACGAATAAGTTTCCTAGCGAGACGGTGAGGAAGGATCTTCCCGATAGCCACCGCTTTGGGCAGAAAATCGCGGACTTAGCAAATCCTCTTGGCTTGGTTACGCAAAACCTGAACGGTCGGGGTCCAAAAGACAACCTACTGGTGGACGGGTTAGGAGAGGCTAAACACACGATATTTATCTTCAACGAGGACTCGGCCACCGAGGTCCTCGATGCGTATGGCCAATTGCTGCTTAGCACGTTTTCAACTTATGGTACTAAGCAAGGCACTTTCGTTGCAGCCGGGCAAGTACACACGACGCCAGTATCAAGCAGTCCTCAGCAGTTTCCCCACCATGTCGGAAACTATTGGCCCCAATATCGGCCTGAGCTGGCCAGCAAGGAACCGCGCCCGAAAAGCTTTGTTGAGTGCGTAGGAGCCGGTGCATCGGCGCTAAGAACTTCCGGGGAGGCTCATTCGTGCGTCAATAAGATTGCTGACGCGATTCTGCAGTTGTCGAGGCTTCTTGATCAGAGCAACAAGGTATTGCGCTGTAACGCCAACCATCATCGCTATGTTCTGAAGCTTGTGGCAGGGACTGATGCTCACGAACCATACATCGATCTGACAGCAAGTTTCACAACCGGCGACCAGGTGCTTACTCGGGAATCCTGGCATACGAAGTGGAAATCCGTCGCATTGGAAATCGCTAAGGCGATCTCGAAAACCGAAGTGCCTAACATCGAGACGGAAAATTATTTGGAATGGAAAGAGCCTTCAAGCAATCACCCCGCCTCGCTCACTGTCGAAAAGAAGAGTGTCGATAACGAGTACACCTATTCTCAGGGTGAAAGGACGGTGGCGATCAGGGTAGGTTCGATACATTCCGCTAAAGGCGAGACGCATGCCGCAATGTTGGTGCTCGAAACCTATTGGTACGCGCACAACTTGGCAGACCTGCTGCCATGGCTTTGCGGAGAGAAGATTGGCGGAGCCACCGCTAACAAACGCCAAAAGACGCGCCTAAAGGTCCACTATGTTGCGATGACTCGGCCAACACACCTCCTCTGCCTGGCAATGCACCGGCGGAATTTTATTGGTGAAAACGGTAATCTCGACCAAGATCGAGTAAAGAAACTACTGAATCGCGGTTGGCAAGTCGTCGAAATTTAGGGCAAAACTAACGAAGGCTTGCGCCGCCGTGACTACATCTCCCCCGCCCAGCAGAGCAAGGTCTCCTCCGGCAGGCTCAGGACAGGCTCTCGGCTACGCTCGGGATTTCGGCAGCGGGCTCAGACGCCCGCTTAACGCCTCAAGTTTCTCGACTGCGCGGATCGTTTCACGATCCGCTTCGCTCGAAATGACAGATTTTAAGGGGTAATGACAAATTAAAAGGGGTACGGTTGTGAAGAGTCAGTTTCCTGACTTCACTCCGTCCGCCTGCTCGTGGGCGTGGTA
>JAOAPV010000137.1 GCA_025463055.1 Candidatus Acidiferrum typicum | reverse complement strand
CCATATCCAGAGTCGATCTGCAGGACCGGTGGGAATCCTGAGATTACTGGAACAAACGCTCAATTTAGAGGTGGTTTTGAAAGTCCCAACATGCGGCATTTGTCGATCTGGCGTGCTGCCGTCTGCGCAGAAAACTTTTAAGAATTCTAATATTTGCCGGTTTGCTGTTAACCTTTTTGATTCCCAATGTTGAGGTGGATCGATATACGACTGAATCGGCCCATAGTTGGACTTCCGGGATCTACCGGAAACCAAGTTACCTAAAGTCAATACGTTACAGGGTACTTTGGGTCACTCCCATTGGTAATCTCAGGCGGGCCAAGCCAGTGGCCGTTGGCGGGGAGGAGAACAGGCTCATTTCGCTATTCAGATAGTACTAATAAATCGTTGAAAAATCAGGTATGAAATGTATACTCATCCCGCATTTAAGAAGCTCTAAAATGCACCACCAAGAACACAGATTCCAAAAAGAAAAACAGGAGAGATCCCCCATGAAAGCGCTATTTCGTTCATTCCTCGTCGCCCTGATGTTGCTCGGCGGATATGCCGGTTTTACAACAACTGCGAATGCCACCAGCACTCACCTCCCGGGTTCGCCGATGCCTCCGAGATAGGCAATCGGTAGTGGATTCACTGGAAAAAGCTGAATACAGAGAGGTTTAGAGTCCAATTCGCGGGTTGGTTCTTTGCGGGCAGGCATAGTTACCAACTGGTAAATTGCACTTTGGTACCTTTCAGGCGCTTGCCCATGGCGTTGAGGGGATAGTATGCTTCAGCTCCTCTGGAGGCAGGTTCTGTATGCAAATGTCTTTTCCCCAAATCGCCGTGGCCCTACTCACCTTCGGCATGACTACCGCAGTAATGGTTGTGATGGCAAAGCGCAATTTGCGCAAAACCTACCCACTGTTTTTTTCTTATCTGGGAATTATTGCCATCTCGGTTCCGATTGCCAATCTGCTCTATCTCTATGCCATTGGCCAGTACTTTTACGTGTATTGGAGCGCCAGCACGCTGGTGATGATGGTCGGTTTCGCGGTCCAGTATGAAGTTTTCGTGGATATTTTGAAGCCGTATTCGGCTGTGATCGACTTGGGGAAAATGCTGTTTTTCTGGGCGGCCGGCTTCCTGCTTTTCGCGGGTCTCTTGACCGCGCTGGTAACGAGCGGTAACCATACCAGCAAGATCGTGGTCGCCGTGGATTTATGCGACCGTTGCGTGCACCTGATGCAATGCGGGCTGATGCTGCTGATGGTGGTATTTGAAAAGCGCCTCAACCTTTCCTGGCGCAGTTCCGGCATGGGCGTCGCCCTCGGGCTCGGCTTCATCGCTGTTATGGACTTGACTGTTTCGTATGCTCAAGGACGCTTCCCCGGACACGACAATGAGCTGGCAATGTTGAACAGCCTCGCATTTACCGGAGTCACTCTTTTCTGGGCCCTGCGCCTGGGTGCTCCAGAGAGGGGACCCTCCAAGGCAGCCGATGCGCCATCCCGCCTCATTATCCAACGCTGGAACGATGCGCTCATCAGTTACAGACAAGGCGACCTGGCCCTGTCCTCAGCTATGAACTCATTCCTCCCGGGCGTGGAGCAGACGGTGGATCGGGTCCTGGCTCGCAAGATTGTCCAGTAAGCTATTCGAATCAAAAAGCTCAGGCCGGACACCATGTCCGGCCTGTTTTGTTTCTAGTCGATTGCTCGAACCTCAGATTCGCATCGGCATCACGATATAGCGGTAACGATATTCGCTGTCCGCCGCCTCATCGGGACGCAGCTGTCCTGCGGTCTGGGCGTCCTTGAATTCAAAGCGAACATCGCCCGATCCGACCACTTTAAGGAATTCCAGCAGGTACTGCGAGTTGAACCCAATCACCATGGGATCTCCTGCATAAGCGGTCTCGATCGAATCCTCGGATTCACCGGTCTCCGTGTTAGACGAGGAAACCTTCAACTCATTTTTCTCCACGCGCATGCGGATAGCGTTCGAGCGCTCGTCAGCAAATTGCGCCACCCGCTGGATTGCCGCGGAAAGCTCATCGCAGTGTACTGAGACGAACTTGTTATTCTCGCGCGGCAGAACGGCCTCATAATTCGGAAATTGACCTGTAAGCTGGCGTGAAGTCAGCAAGCGGCCGCCGATGCGGAAAAACAGAGTCGACTCGTCCTTGGCGAATTCAACCGTTTGCGCGTCACTGCTGTTTAGTAGCGTGCTCAGCTCCGCCATGGCCTTTTTGGGAACCAGGACTTTCAGTTCTCCGCTGACGGGCAGCTTGGTGCCGCCATGCTCAATGTGTGCCAGCCGGTGTCCATCCGTGGCGACCATGGTCAGCGATTCCGGCTTAAGCACCAGGAGTGCGCCATTCAACGTGTAGCGCGACTCCTCGTTGGAAATCGAGAAGATGGTCCTGGCAATTAACTGCCGCAGCACCTGAGCAGGAAGTTGAAGAGCCGATTCCGCCGGAAACAGCGGCAACGCGGGAAAGTTTGCCCGAGCCATGCCAACCATCTTGGTATTCGACCGGCCGCTGCGGATCTGCACCCAATGGTTTTCCAGCAGCTTGATGCTGATCTCCCCATCCGCCAGCAGTTTCACGTAGTCATAGAGCTTGCGCGCCGGAATGGTGCACGAGCCTTCTTTTTTTACCTTTGCCGGACACGATGTGCGTAGGCTTAGATCAAGGTCCGTTGCCGTAATTGCCAGCTTGTCTCCCGTAGCTTCAAATAGGAAGTTGGAGAGAATTGGGATCGTGGTCTTGCGTTCCACGACGCCCTGGGTTGCGGTCAGTTCCTTCAATAGATCGTTTTTGCTGACG
>JAOAPV010000026.1 GCA_025463055.1 Candidatus Acidiferrum typicum | reverse complement strand
TGATGGCAGTTTGTCGCCATCGTGCCGGCGGACTGGGCTGCTTGGCCAGAATTTCGTAGCCAGGAAGGCTCTCCTTCTCAGCATCAGAATAAAGATGTTGGAGTACCAAAGTGTGTCCCAACCGAACGTGGGCGACTCCGATGTTCTGGTGATTCGGGGAAAGAGTTTCCGCGTAAATGCGGAGCCCACCAGCTCTCGTGCGCCGCGCTTAGGCTTTCAACGTTCTTCATACTCATGTGGGTACCTCCTTTTTTGAAAAACGAAGTTCCAGGGCGAGTACTCGACTCGCCCCCCTATGCGGTCAGGGTTGTTTCAAGCGGCTTTGCCGGCAACGACCCGGTGAATCATTTGCCGCTTATCGCGAGTCGAAACTACGTGTCGGTGGACTTGCAATTCCGGAGGCGGAACTTCGTACCGAATTCGTCGAGAACCCCGACGGAAGCGTCGGAGGCGACAAGAACCCGGGATGGGTTGCTAAAGCGATCATGGACGGCGATCACCGCCACAACTACGCCGACATTCGTGTTCCGGTACTTGCTATTGTTGCCTATCCCGGGCCTCCGAAAGACGACGCTGGTACGTTCATGTGGGAGAGTCACTCTACGTCTGCCGATCAGCGCGAGGTTGCAGAAGCAATCTACGGTACATACATAGCGATGGCGAAGAGCCGTATTCAGAGAATCAGAGCAGCGCAAGGCGGAGCGCGTGTAATCGAACTGTGGGATGCCAGTCACGTTGTGTTCCTCTCAAACGCAGCTGAGGTTCTGCAAGGAATGCGCGAGTTCGTTAAAGACTTACGTTAGAGCAGAGGTATGCAATAGGGCTGTTTGTTTGGCGATAAATCGCCATATCACTCAGAACCCGTGGTCAATGAGCGCTATCGCCTGATTGCATCAAGCAATCTGCTGAATGAGCCTAAAATGGATGGAAGTTTTGTATCCCCATATATGCTATGGCTCGCAAATCGCCACTGATCTCGGACCAAGCCCGCGCGAAGGCGAAGGCTGCACGGGTTGCGCGGTTGGCCACGCTGGACTCCAGTCGGGAGCCCCACATGGTTCCGATCTGCTTCACTTATGACGGCTCGTTTTTCTATATCGCCATCGATCGCAAGCCCAAGAGAGTGGCTCCTACGCAGCTGGCGCGGCTGAAGAACATCCGCATTACCCCTCAAGTGGCGTTGCTCATCGATGAATACGATGAAGACTGGACACGTCTCTGGTACGTACTGGTCCGCGGAGAAGCAAAGCTGGTCTCTGCCGCTGCGGAACGCAAGCGCGCTCTTGCGCAGTTGAGGGCGAAGTATCCGCAGTATCGTACTGGCATGCTCCCGGATGATGCTCCGATTGTGCGCATCACTCCTCAGCGCATCACCAGTTGGGGCAGGATCGATCGGCAAAATACGTGAGCCGCAGCGAGGTCGCGATTTAGTTCACGTTCATCAACCCTTTCAGTTGGTCCAGCAGCGACAGCCAGCGGTCGAGCGACTGCCCTCCAGGAGAGAACGCCGGATCAAAGAATATTTCACTGACACCGATTTTCGCGCAGCCGCGCACGTCGTCGGTGATCTGGTCAAACGAGCCAGAGAATATCGGCCGATCCTTGCCCAACGGCTTGTCAGTACGCTCCAGGATAGCGTGTACCACCATCACCAGGGCTGAGGGGTCGCGCCCAGCTTCTTTCGCCATCTGCTTGATGCTGTCGAACATCTGCGTCATGACGGGTATGGGAAGAAAAACCGGATTCCATCCGTCAGCTACGTTCGCCAGCCGCTTTAACGCCGCTGGAACGAATGCCCCCAAGTAAATAGGAGGATGCGGCTTCTGAACTGGCTTCGGATTAATGTACGACTTAGGGATGTTGTAGAACTTTCCCCGAAATTCCACGGGATTCGTGGTCCAAATAGTCTTGAGCACTTGCAGAAATTCATCTGCGAGGGCGCCGCGTTTCGTCATGTCGGCTCCGGTTGCATCCATTTCGTCTTTTGACCAGCCCAGGCCCAAGCCTACGAGCAGTCGTCCGTTCGAAAGGAAGTCGAGCGTGCTCAGGCGGCGTGCCAGCGTGACCGGGTTGTAGTAAGGCATGTCGAGGACGCTTGTCCCCAGCTTGATCTTTTTGGTCTGGCCGGCTACGAATGTCAGGGCCTCAAGCGGATCAAGCGAGTGCTTGTAAATCTCAGGAAGCGATCCATCTGGCGTGCCGGGATAGGGCCTCTGAAGGTTCAGCGGGTACAGCAACCGTTCGATTGTCCACAGGCTGTGGTACCCCAGGGCCTCGGCGCGTTGCGCAACTTTCGTGACCGCTTCGGCGGTGCCGATCGGTCCGATGTTAGGGAGGGAAAAACCAATCTTCATAGACGCCTCCGCAGAGAAGATAGGTCAGCATTCTAGTTGCACCGGATAACAGTCTCAAGGGGAGGTTAGGCGGAGCAGGAAAACCCCCACTAAGCCGGGTGAAATCTGACCGCACGGAGGATATTGTGATCGATGATCACAGTAACGCGTGCATGCATTGTGGACATTTATTTCGGGATGTGATTGAACCGACGACAAATAAGAGATCGTTGGCGAAAAACCGCCATATCACTCATTGACATGGAAAAAGGCGAATAGGCACAAACGTGCGAAGAAAAACATGCGCCAGTCACTAATATCCATACAGGTGCAGCCAATCTGCGCCTTACACCTCGGCTACCATTCCCAGCTTCAGCTTCTCGATTTCGAGATAATCGGAGAACGAGGATAAATTGCAGACGTTTAACCCCCGCGCTACCAATCCCGCCGCTTTTTGCTTGTGCGCCAGCCAAGCCTCCTCAACAGTTTGGCAATGGGGGTTCTTGATGATGTGCGAGTTAGAACCAGGGCCAAGAGGACTTCGATAGGTCGAAGAAATCAACAGTGTGCCGTCTGAGAACACGGAATAGAATTTGATTCCCAGCCCTAAGGCCGCCGCGAGTGCACTTGGGCTAGAGTGGGACAGCAGAATGGTAGCAAGTCCAAGACGAGCGGGACTGGGAAAGACTAGCACTTCTTTGCTCCACATCATGAGGATGATGGGAAACTTAGATATTGCGGAGTATGGTGGGAGGGCTTCCAGCGGGTAGGCAAAATGCTGGAAACCAAGTGCTTGCAATGATGTGATTTTGGAACTATGCCGGGCTCGAACCCGCGACTGAATGCTCGGGTCAGTAATCTCCGTATATTCCTCGCCCATCCTGTTACCTGATGCAGTCATCGGTTTCGCCGTAGCTGATATGCTTCGCGCTACCTCCAGCCCCGACCAGCAATTCATCACCATGTAGACAGCGATGATGACAATCCAAAAAGAGTGCAGCCAAACGGTGGCGGCGATGAGCCCTACCGCTCCCACCAAGCCGAGCATCGCAACAGCTTTCAGGCTCCGAGATTGCCCCAGCACGAACCACAGCAAAGACCTGAGAATCTGCCCGCCGTCCAAGGGATAAATTGGCAGTAGGTTAAAAATGAGCAGGCAGAGATTCATGAAGACGACAGCCCACAGCAGCCGATACGCATGAGGCGCAGTAACCCTCCATCCACTGTGCCAAGCCC
>JAOAPV010000016.1 GCA_025463055.1 Candidatus Acidiferrum typicum | reverse complement strand
ATCGTGCGGCAAATTCGCCTGCGCGATCTTGGCGGCATCATCGTGGTCGACTTCATCGACATGGAAGAGCGCCGCAACCGCGAAAAAGGTTTGTCCGCGTTGCAGCAGGCTCTCGAGGAAGACAAGGCTCCGACAAAAGCGCTTTCCTTCAACGAGTTCGGCCTCGTCTGCATCACCCGCAAGCGCACCAAGCAGGCGCTCGAGCGCGTCCTCTGCCAGCCTTGCCCGTATTGCACCGGCTCCGGCATGGTGAAGTCCATCCCCACGCTCTGCTACGAAATTCAAGCGGAAGCGCGAAAGATGGCCGCTGCTACTGCCGACAATGAGACACCAAATCTGACGTTGCGTGTCCATCCGGAAATCGCTAAGGCGCTGAAAACACGCGAATCCATGCTGATCGATGAACTCGAACAGACGACGCACAAACACGTCATCATTCAGTCCGACGCGACATTGCATTGGGAGCAGTACGATATCTGCTAGACAACTTCTCGATCTTCAATGAAAAAGGGCGGACCAAGAAGATGGTCCGCCCTTTATTTTTTTGACCGTTCAGGCTGCTAGTTTCTCCGGAGCATAGCGTCAGCGGTCTGCACTGGCACCGCTTGCTGAGCAATCACTTTTTCAGTGGCCTTTGGACTCGACCAAAGAAAGTCCACGAGCAGGCCTTCCTTCTCGAGGTACATAGTGTGCACCAATGTTCCTGCTCTTTCGGGATCGAGAGTCAGTTCGCTTGCATCGCTTGTATGGTTGCTCGGCGACGCCATTGCAAAAGTGCTCGCCGCCGGCCCGGATTTCTCTGGTGTCATCACCACCAGCACCAGATGGCTCGCGCCGCCTTGAATGGACCGTACCGACTGTATGGTGCCGATCGGTTCAATGGAAAATTTGTACGGCCCGGCTGCCAGAACGGAGCTCCCGAACCGCGCGTTTTCCTTGAGTGTGAAGTGCCCGGCGATACTGTTTTGCGCCAAAGCAGGGCTGGAAGTCGCGCAAACAACAAGAGCTCCCCAGGCTAGAATCCGCGTTAAGGCCTTTTGATAAACCGCTTTACCACCCAGGTTTGCCATTTCAGATTCCTCGCTATCATTGGAGTAGGCGCGCAACTCCTGCGCCTCGCGTTATGCTGAATCCGTTTCAGACCGAATGGTCAGGCGGCAAACAGCGCGTTATTTGACCGGATACCGCGTGCCAAAGAGTCCCGGGTTCTCATGACACGTTGCTGCGTAGAAAGCGCGCGAACTCTACATCGGGAATCTCGCATAGCCGCTAATCCAGGTCCAACGCAAAGAATGCGTCGCGTTGATATGCACAAATGATGAGGTCAAAATATCTGATACTTCCGTGTGCTATTCTTGATTTTTGGTTTACCTGAAAACGAAAGTGAGCAGCAATGACCGCACGCGTTCTTGACGGAACGAAAATCCGCGACGAAATTTTTGCGGAATTGAAAAGCGACATTTCCCGCCTCGCCGGCGAGGGCATTCGCCCGGGCTTGGCTGCCGTTCTCGTTGGCGAAAATCCTGCTTCGCAGCTTTACGTCAAATCAAAAATTGCCGCGTCTGAGCAGCTTGGGATCGCGAGCTGGATGCATACGCCTCACGCATCCGTAACCACCGACCAGATGCTTCGGCTCGTCGACACTTTGAACAAAGACGACGCGGTGGACGGCATCCTTATCCAACTTCCCCTCCCTTCCCAGGTCGATAGCAAGCGCGTGCTCGAAGCGGTTGATCCCGCAAAAGACGTCGACGGGTTTCATCCCGTCAGCCTTGGCCGTTTAGTCAGCGGCCGCCCCGGACTCGTCGCCTGCACGCCGGCGGGCTGTATGGAAATCTTGCGTCGCAACAATATTCCCATCGAAGGCGCGAACGCCGTCGTCCTTGGCCGCAGCGACATTGTCGGGAAGCCCATGGCGCTGCTCCTCATGCACGCCAACGCGACTGTCACCATCTGCCACTCGAAAACGCGCGATCTCCCCGGCGTCGTCCGCCGCGCCGACATCGTCGTCGCCGCCATGGGCAAAGCCGGCTACGTGCAAGCCGACTGGATCCGTCCCGGCGCCGCAGTGATCGATGTGGGCACAAACAAAATTACTGACGCAAAAGAAGCCGAGCCCCTGCTGCGCAATTTTCCGATGCGCCTGCAAAAGTTTCGTGAGAAGGGCTCCGTGCTCATTGGCGACGTGCATCCCGATGCCGTCAACACTGCCGGTGCGCTCACTCCCGTTCCAGGTGGCGTCGGCCCCATGACCATCACCATGCTCATGAACAACACAGTTAAGGCCGCGCGCCTCCGCCGCAACAATGTCTCATCCAAAGCCGAAAACGTGCAGTCCACCGCCGGCGCACGGTGACCGGAAAAATGCTCCGCCTCGGCCTAACCGGTGGCATCGCCACAGGCAAAACCGCCGTCGCCACCATGCTTCGCGAGTTGCGCTTCGACGTACTCGACGCCGATTCCCTCTACCACAAACTGATCGAGCCCTGCCAGCCCGCTTACAATGAAGTCGTTCGCGAATTCGGCCCCTCGGTTCTCGACAACGACGCTCGTGTAAATCGTGCAAAACTGGCGGCCATAGTTTTCGCCGATCCCGCCAAACTCGCTAACCTCAACGCGATCCTTCACCCCCGCGTCGAGGCTGTCATCCACCAGCAATTTGCCGAGTGGGCTGGCAACGGCAGTCGCGACGCCGCCTTCGTCGAAGCCGCCCTGCTCGTCGAAGCCGGCTACCAGAAAAATCTCGACGGCCTCGTGGTCACCTGGTGCCGCCCTGAGCAACAACTCGAGCGCCTCCGCGCCCGCGGCTTCAGCGATGAAGACGCCCACTGCCGCATCGCAGCGCAGCTCCCCGTCGCCGAAAAGCTCAGCTATGCCAGAGAGAAAATCGACTGCTCCGGCTCCCTCGAAGAAACCCGTCGCCAAGTCCAAGCCCTGGCCGCCAAGCTCCGCAACAAAACCGCCGCCCCCCAGCAGTAGCACAACCGCTCGTGTCTGTGCTCCGGCGACCGCCATCTCTGTTCTTAAATTCGCCGCCGGACCCTGCATCCCCCCGCGCCCCGGAGCGCCTCCTCCTTAGCCCTGGACAAGTGCCGATCCACAATTCGACTTGTCCGGTAACGACTAATCAGGCGCTATCTCAATCCAGCCCAAACGATTATTCTGAAGTGTGATTGAAAATCCAGACGCACCCCCGCCGACCCCGCATCGGAACGGCACTCTCCGATCCTACGTTCGATGGTTTCTCATCGGAGTGGCGCTTCTTTGGTCGCTTGCTGTGTTGATCCTTGTGGTTGCCCGGTGGATCGACCCACCAACCACCGCGGTGCACATGGAGCGCCGCTTCCAGGCATGGATTCACCACACGCCGTATCACGACCGATATGAATTCGTTCCGCTGAGCCAAATCTCGCCCGATTTACCGCATGCTGTCATCGCCGCGGAAGACGCGCGCTTCTACCAGCACCATGGATTCGACTGGCACGCGATGGAAATCGCGGCGGATGAAGATATGGAAGGCGGCCGCATTCGCGGCGGGTCCACCCTTACGCAGCAACTGGTAAAAAACCTGTTCTTCGGAACCGGCCGCTCCATCCTCCGCAAGGGCGCGGAGTTCACACTTGTCCCGGTGGCCGAATTGGTCCTCGGCAAGCACCGCATTCTGGAGCTCTACCTCAACGTGGTCGAATGGGGCCCTGGTGTTTATGGTGCGGTGTCGGCGAGCCGTTACTACTACCGAGCCTCAGCCCGGAGCATCGACCGGCAACAAGCGGCCCAACTCGCCGCAATTCTGCCCTTGCCCCTGAAGCGACGGCCCGATCGCATGAATCGCTATAGCGGACTCATCCTGGCGCGGATGCGCCAAATGGGTTGGTAAGCGCATAAATTGCACAGCCCATTCGTTGAGACCATTTCCTGTTGACGTATGTCGCGATGTCGATAAGGACCAAGTCAGGCGCCGGAATGGGGACTAGATCTGCGAGTATGCCAGCGGCCGAAGTACCAGGCTCGTGATGTTCGAGACCGTCGGCGGATCGAACTTGTACTTCGGATCGTTTGACAGCTTCTTCCAGTCCGGATCGGCGCCAAACTTCTCCCAACTGGACTCGAGCGCAGCCATATCCGGGAAGCTGAGCATATACGTCAGGTTCGGCAGCCGCGGCCCAATCAGCGCATCCGCATAGAACACCCCATGCGCTCCCGCCTTCTCGAAAATTGCGAATTCGCCCGCATGGAACATCTCCACTTTGCGCACGTGGTACGCGTTGGTCGGCGACTGGTACTGCCGCAGTTGGTAAATCCTCTTCCCCTTGGTCGCAGCCGAAGCCGGAGGCGTCACCTTCGGATATCCCGTAAACGCCCGCAGTAGCGAACTTTCAATCCCGGTAAAAGGCGGTGACCCGGCAGGCGCATCCCAGAACGGCGCCCCCGCCTTCACAAACAGCGGATCCTGCGCCAGCGCCAGCTCGGCGGTCACCAGCGTCTCCAATTTCGTGCTCGGCATCAGTAAGTAGTACGCGGGCGTCTCCGGCCCAAAGTAAATCGAGAACGCCCCAACAGGCCCGATTCCCAGCCGGTTCAACGCAGGAATCAGAGCATCCGCAAAGTAGCTATCGGTAAGCTTCGTCCCCGGCCCGCTCGCAAGCTGGTATCTACGCAAATCGTAATACTCTGCCGCTGCGGAAGCAGTCTGGCCGATCCCCGTTGCCGAACCGGCGAGCGAAAGTCCGGCGACACCAAGCGAAGCAGAAATAAATGCGCGGCGTTCCATCAGGTCTCCTTAACAGCGCAGCGAATTCTATCCGAAACAAGCCGCAAGGAAAACAAAAGTGGACTTCGAGTCCGAAATAATTTCCGGATTGCCCGTCATATCGCCAAGGGACTACAGTGCCGCTAGGTCTTCATCTGCGCCCCCAAAATCCTGCGACTTGCCCTTCTTAGCACAGATAGCTGGCATACAACATGCCTCCAAATACCGATTAACCATTGCGGATTGACGCATCCGAGTATAGATTTTCAGTTAGCCGGGAAATCAAAGGGAAGCCCCAGATAAGTTGGTTTCCAGCGGCAGTTGGAGCAGGCACTTGCCAACTGACTCGACCTCGCCGACGAAAACGCAACCAGCGCCCCTGACCGGCGGCAGCGCATTGGTAAGGTTGGGCGGCATTGGCATTGTTCTTCTGAGCGTTGCGGGAGCATTTCTCTATTTGGGCGGTTGGTTCACTCCAAACGCACTGACGCCTGCGCGGTTCGCTGACGAATTTGAGAGGGTCGACGGAATCTATTCCGGTTTCCGCCGCAATCATGCCAAGGGCGTGTGCGTCAGCGGTTTTTTCGAGAGCAACGGCCAGGGAGAGCGCCTCTCGAAGGCCGCTGTCTTCAGAACTGGCCGTGTGCGTGTCATCGGCCGCTTCTCGCTGTCCGGCGGCGATCCCTATGTTGCCGACGCTCCCGACACGGTCCGTGGCTTGGGACTTCTGTTTTGGCTACCCGATGGCGAAGAATGGCGGACGGCGATGATCAATCTTCCGGTATTTCCGGTCAACACCCCGCAGGGCTTTTTCGACAGATTGGTTGCGACCCAACCCGACGCCAAGACACACAAACCCGATCCAGAAAAAATGGCGGCGTTTCTCGCGAGTCACCCAGAAACTGTGGAGGCGGTAAAAATCATCAAGAGTCATGCAGTCTCGTCCGGTTTCGATAACAGCGGGTACAACGGTCTCAATGCCTTCCGTTTCATCGACGCGGGCGGCAAGTCGATCCCCGTGCGCTGGGCGCTGGTGCCGGTCCAGCCGTTTGAAGCTGCGAGTACGACCGGGACGGCCCAAGGAGACAAGAATTACCTTTTTTATGGGCTGATCGTGAGCATTCTTCAGCATCCGTTGCAATGGCACTTGATCATCACTCTCGGGCAACCCGGTGATCCGACCGACGACGCGAGCGTCCCGTGGCCCGAAGGGAGGGACCAGATGGATGTCGGAACCTTAACCCTCGATTCTGTTGAAAGTGAGGAAACCAGTCCCGCCCGAGACATAAATTTCGATCCATTGGTTTTGCCAGCTGGCATTACGCCGTCCGACGATCCTCTGCTGAGCGCTCGATCGGCGGTTTATTCACAGTCGTTTACAAGAAGGGCGGGCGAGAAGAAAGAGCCGAGCGCGATCACCCCTTCCGACGTGCGAAAGTGAGCATTAGGATGACCACCGAGCAGCGGCAGTTCAACGCGAGTATGAGGTTCCTGCACTGGCTTATGGCCGCGATGGTCCTGACCATGCTGGGTATTGGTGTTGCTATGGTCGCATCGATCTCCGACTACCATCGCCTGGTTTCAATCCATCGCCCGTTGGGTATCCTCATCCTGATTCTGGTCGTGATTCGTTTCGTGAACCGCCGCTTCTCCTCGCTGCCTCCTTTTCCTGCCAGCATGTCGTCCCAGGAGCGGTTCGTTGCATCCGCGTCCGAAATTTTGTTGTATGCGTTGCTATTTGTGCAGCCGCTCGTCGGGTGGGGAATGTTGTCGGCGGCTCGCTATCCGATCGTACTGTTTGGGTCGGTGCATCTTCCCCCCATCCTTCCGCACAGCGTCATGTTGTACGCGGTGCTGCGGAGAACGCACACGGTTCTCGCCTACCTCTTGTTCCTGACGTTCATCGCCCATTTTGGAGCGATTTTGTTTCACACGCTAATCGTGCGAGACGGGATGTTCAGCCGTATGGCGCCGTGGAGAGTCCGCGCGAGCTAGGGAGTTCCGGCAAAAACACAGCACCGTGATTCCGGGCGATCGTGGTAACACGCTGCGGGCGATGATCGAAATTGCAATCGTGAAGCCTACTCCCGGAAACGTTGCTGTCCGGTAAGCCGGGTGGATTCAATGGGTCGACGCAACACCAAACCGAAATCCCCTTACAAGGGCCTCAATAGCTAAGAGTCGCTCGCGAGCGTTGATTGAGGCGGAACCCCATCCTGGCTAGGGTCTCATTGGTTACAGACGGGCAAAGCGCTTCTCCATCGGGAAGTGCTGTGGGATCAACTGATTCTACGGTGTTGCATCGACCGGTTGAGCTGGCACGACTAATCGGGACTTATAGTGAATTTTGATGAATTTCCCTGGCCTGATGTTAGGGTTCCATCTTCTCAGGTCGCGCTTTTAAGTGGATTTTTTCCACCAGAAAGATTTGGTTTTGGCACACAGGAACTATCCAAACGCACATTTCTTTCCACTGCCTTCAGTGGAAACAGCTGATTTTATGCTCCTCGATGAATTGGGCTGTCTCTTTTCGCATGTTAGCCCGTAGCTGTGCGTCTCATGCGAACACCAAACTCCTCCGGTTCGTCCCTGTGTGGCGTAGATGGGGTCACTCCTCCAATGGTCAAATATTGCACGCTAAGCGCTAAGGAGGGCCTCAAAGCCTCAAAATGCTGTCAGCGGAAACTCTACACTGCGGCGTCATACGCGACTAACAAGGGTTGGGTCTTCCCCTATAATAAGACTGCCCGGAAATGCGCAGGACTCAGGTTCTGACGCGGGAGGTTGGATGCCCTCACGTGACTTGGTACGCTTAACGCGGCGGAAGTTCTTGTGGGGCGTCTCTGCCCTGACAGTGATCTCGTCTCATTTACAGGGTGCCTCTGCCGACGCGGTCACACCGTTGGTCGCAGGCCCTGAGGTCGATGCTTTCAAGACGGCTCAGGCCCGCTGCTCCGCGAAGTTCGGCTACCGGGCACGCTCCCGCTTTATTAAGATCGCTCAGCCTCCGCTTACTCTACATGTGCTTGAGGCCGGCCACGGCCATCCCGTTGTTCTGCTCAGTGGAGGATCGACCGTTGTCCAATTCGCCGCCCCTCTGGCCGGTCCAATCAGCAGGGAGTTTCACACCTTCGCCATGGATCGCCCTGGCTGCGGGCTGAGCGACCGACTGGACTACCGGGGCACACCGAGTCGGGAACAGGCCGTGACCTGCATCGGCAGTCTGCTAGATACCCTGAAACTCCGTAGGGTAGCGCTGGTGGGAAACTCGATGGGAGGTTTTTGGGCACTAGCGTTCGCCTTGGCGAGACCTGAACGCGTCTCGAAATTGGTCTTCCTAGGCGAAGTGGCAGGTAGTTCGCCCCCGCAGCCACCAGTCGCGGCATTGCCTTCCACATCGCCGGCGTCACCCCCTTCTATGGAAGGGCTGCGCGCCCGCTACGCGGCGCGCCTTGTCGCCCATTTAGAGCGTGTCCCCCCCGAAGTACTCGAGGGCCGTGTACGCTGCCGAGATCTTACCTGGCTATGCGCAATCCACCGCGACTATGATGGAGCAAATCACGCACGAAGGGATCCCGCTGACGTATGCACTCCGGCCCGAACTGAAGAATCTGAAACCGGAGACACTGTTCATCTGGGGTGATCAGGACAAGCTGGGACCGGCGACCCTTGGGCGCGAAATGGCGTCGATGATCCCCCACGCCCGCTGTGAAGTGGTGAACCAAGCAGGCCATCTGCCATGGCTTGACCAGCCGGAACTATGTATCCGGCTCACCACAGACTTTCTGAGGCAGTCTTGAAGGCGCCCGATATCTTTAGGATGTTCGGTGACGGATTGCGCCCGCTGATGATGCCGTGATGTTCGACGCAGGTACTTTCAGTCCTCCCTGGTCGCGCAGTGTAGAGCAAACCGCACGCGGGCGCTTTAGGAGCGCTTCCGGGAACGCAGCAACGGGATAACCGAGGTGCGGCTAACCCCGAGTTGCTTGGCGATGGCCCGCTTACTGATCCCGTCCTTGCGAAGCTGTTTCATTTCCGGCACGAGTTTACCTGCGGTCATTGGCCGCCCATGCGGTTTCCCGTCCTTTCGCACTTGATCGATTCCCGCCTTCACCCGGTCCCGCAAAATATCACGTTCGAATTCCGCAAACACGGCCAGCATGCCTGCGAGAGCACGGCCGCTCGGGGTGGTGAGATCGAGCGCTTCGCTCAGCGAAACGAAGCCCACGTCGAGCGCCGTCAATTCCTGCAGCGTGTTAACAAGGTCTACGAGCGACCCCTGTCGGAGTTGGGAAAGAGTCTGCGCTCCGGCGATCTATCGGTTACCGGCAGCCGCCGATATCGGGACTGCGATCGCGCGTTTTGAGCACAAGGTGGCGTAGAGAATCGGACTGACGAGGATGGCGAGATAGATGAGGTAAATCCACGGGAACTGGCCGATGTAGAAGTCGTGGGCGCTTAAAGAAATCGGATTTTTGATGAGGACGAAGCCGACGTAGTCCACAAGAATTGCGAAAAGGAGCCAGAAGGCGCCCAAGGTGAGAGCTTCCCTGGAACGAACCGGAGCGCTGCGGCGAAGCTTGAAGTAAACCCAGCTGAAGGCAGTCCAAACCAATAGATTGATGATCGGGAAGAACTTTTCCGCAAAGACATAGGAAGGACTGTGGACCATGTCGCGTGTGGGAGGATTGTGCATGGCGGCTTCGGCAGCCATGGACAGAGCGACGGCGAGGAGGGTGACAATTACATAGGCCGCGAAGAAGGTGATGATTGCCCGCGTATAGCGGAACTCTGTTGGTTGCACTGCGGGCATTGGATTGCGCTCCTATGGTCTGACGAATACTGCTCCATTGCGTGCAAAAAAGGTACGCAGGACGCCGGACAAAAGTTCCACGGACGCGACGAACGGGTTACTTATTCTGATCGGGCCGAACAAAACCAATCGACGCGCAAACCGTCCATGTGGGTACTAGCCACCACTTCTCCGGCTAGCGCGGGTGCCCCATCCTTGCAAGGGTGGGTCTTGCTTTGGACTTCGAAGCTTCACATTCTGGAGCGGTCGATAAGCCTCGAACGCAAGTCCGAATCTTTCACCGGTTTGAACGCACCGCACAAATCGTGTCATTCCGACCGCAGCCACCCGGCTTTCTCTTGCGCCGGTTTATAGGCGCCGGGCGGCGCAGGGAGGCAGGAGTTGACCTGCAATTCTTGCCCTCTCTCAGTAAGGGGTGTACTTTGCAGTCGTAATCGAAAGGACTAAACCCATGGCGATGAGAGAAACGGTTCGGAGCCTGCGCGCTTACTTCATCTTGAGCGCGCTTTTGACGCTGTTTTCCTATGGCCGCGCTCTTTGGGTCAATTTCGAGGCTCGATTCCTGTTTGCGACAGTAGTTGGCATTATTGGTATCGGTTTCAGCCTGGCGTTTCTTTATGTGGGGTTTTCTCTACCTAGGCTCTTGACAAGTTCTGTGGGCCGAATCGTGACGCTTCTTTATGTAAGTACGGGTTGGGTTGTGTTCGTGTTCTTACTCGGACTTCTGGCGGGTCTCGCGCCAGTTTCAGTATTCACTCTCGTTTTGAGTCTGCTCATCCTGTGGTATCTGCTAAAGAATGTCCGACGACTGGCGGCGGAGGCTCAGGTTGCGTCCTCCGGGGCAGTTCCGACGAGGACGGCCTAGTCATTTATCCGGTAAGCCGACTCGCCAGCCACGGGCCAAAATACCTATGCTTTCTGTCCAAATTGTTTCTTGTAGGCTTCCACGTGATGTGGAAAGAGTTCTCCGTAGCGCGGGTAGGGGACCCCTTGGATATGGACTTCGAGTCCCGCTTCGCCGAGTTCGCGGCTGAAGTCCGTGATTTGAACGCCTCCACTGCACTCGATTGGCGCACCGCCCACTAAACTGACTGCGAGTCCGGGAAGTGATACCCAGCAGTCTCGATGCTCAATGCAATAAGGCTGGATGGAAGTGTAGGCGGGAGTCGGCAAGAACCGCCCGCCCGCGACGCCCATTGGTGCGTCGCCTCCCTCAAGTTCAGAGAAGCCGATAATTTCATTCCCGAGTTTAACTTCGAATCGCATACAGCCCTTCAAGTAGCACAGCGTACTTTGCTCCGAGCACGGCGATTTCTGCGCTCATTAGCACCTCCAGTAGGATCGATGCGTCATCGCCTGATCATCGGCGGGTGCCCCATCCTTGCGCATTTGGTTCATGCAAGGGTGGGTCTTGGGTTTATCCAGCACGGAGAGGTCGGTAGCGCTTGCACGGAATAGGGGCGAGGCATTTTTACTTTTGTTCGTCGCGTGAGGTCCGTGGATTTTGCCCAGGCCCGTCAGGCTGAACCCGGGATGTTGCGAGCCCGTTTTGCGATCACGTAGCTGACGAACGCAGAACAAGTCACGAGCATGAATACAGCATCTTCTTGCTCGAGTTTGTTTTCTTCGAATAAAGCGTGCCGTATTCCTTCGGCATCGCTAGTGTAGCCGTATAACTTCTCGAAGGCAGAGCGCAGTGCACTATGTAGTGGTGCTTGACTGTCAATGACTTTAAGGGCCTGACCCAGAGTTGCTTTAGGGTTCCCCGTAATAACACCACAAATCGCTTCGACTGCGCTAACAGACTCCTTTATGGAGTTCCTGTAATCAGGATTCGGCTTCTGGGCCAGCAGAGCTACCGCTTGTTTCAAGTGTTCGGATGTACCCGAGTATGAGTCTGAAGTCTGCGCTATCGCCTGCTCAATGGCCCAATTGGCCTGTTCGGATGAAATGGGCGCGAGCTTGCCGTCAACGAACCTGTAAGCGGAAAGTTCAGCAGCGAGAACACCGTTAAACTCCTTCGCTCTTGAACCTGAGTAAAAGGAGGAACGTATTCCCTCGACGAACTCCATTAAGTCATAAACTTCATACCAATTGCACTGAAAGAAGTGGGAACGGATCAGCTTGATTGCTTCATTCGGCCACTCAGGAATCGTGTCGATAGGACGCTTGAAATGTTCATGCCACGCCCTCTCGCAAAAACGCAGAAGATTACGACTGTCAGGATGTGAGAATTTGTACCCTTCCTTGGAACTTGGAAACGAATTTACCAGGACATTCCACAACCGACTCCTAAGCGCCTCATCCATCGAATCAGCCTGCAACACCTGCCTAATTGGTTTGAAGCCTTGACGCTCAGAAAAGGTCATCTCAACTTCCTCTCGGCAACCGAATAATACAAGAGCACGCAGCCACACAGGTAAATTTTGGGGCGTTCGGACTCGCTCGACTAGACCGTTTCCGGTGTCGCCTCGCCGCTCTCCACGTTTCTGTAGAGCGCCTCGAACTTGTCGTAGTTCTTCAACCGCGAGCTTGAGAGGTCAATTAGCCAGGTGCGCCATCCTCGCGGGTTTGGTTCACGCTTGAGTGGGTCTTGGGTTTAGCCCTATGCCGCACGCGTTGTGCCTTCAAGCGGGCGGCATTTTGACCAGCTGCGATCAAAAGAGTTGGCGAACCCGCTCGATCGGCATTGCCAGCTTTGTTCCCATATAGTTAATACTGATTCTCAGATTGGTACTGTACAAGATAGCTATCCAGCCCTATCATGTCCCGTGAAATCGCCTCTCGCCGCGCTTCCCGCCCCAGCAACACCCCCTAACTCCTTTCCTTTCTGCACCGACCCGCTCTCCGATCTCGTCGACGCATTTCGATTTTCGCTTTTCGAGTTTCGCTTTTCGCTCTTCGATTTTTGTGTTTCGTCCCTAACTCCTTTATCTACCGCTTTTACGCCAAATCTCCGTCTATCTCCTTTATCTACCGCATTTACGCAAATCAACCGGGGTGTACCCCTCAAGGCCCCCTTAAGGAATGAAAAATGAACGCCACGAAACCAAGCATCATCAATGAACCTGCAACCACGTCATCTCCCCGCTGCCAGCATCGCAGTCTTAAAGGCCGCTGCCGCCAGCTCGCCACCGGCCCTGGCGCAACTCTCTGCTTCGATCACGCCCGCGCCGAGCAGCAAGCCAAGAACGACTTCACCCTGCTCGCCCCGCTCGTGCGCAAGAGCGAAGATTTTCAGTCCGCCGAAGCCCTCAACGAAACGCTCGGCAATCTCCACAATCTGCTCGCCGAAGGCCGCATCTCCCCGCGTCGCGCCGCCGTCATCGCCTACGTCGATAGCCTCATCCTCCGCACCCTCCCGGCCATGGCCAAGGAAGATGGCCACACATCCATCATCTGTGACATGCCCGGTCCCGACCGCAACAGACCCGACCGTGATCGATCCGAGCATGACGGAAACGCCGGAGCGCACTCTCCTGAGCCGGCCCTTCACTCATGATCGCAACCCGCGCCACCGGACGATGTCAGCGGGGCTGCTTCGTCTTATAATGTGGGCACTCAGATCGGGGAAGGGATTCGACCATGACCGTACAGCGCAACGCCAGCATCACACGCATGCTCCTCGCCTGCGTCGTAATCATTTCCGGCGCCTACTGGGCCGGAGCACGCTGGGGCCAGCGTCAGCCCATCGGCGTCGCAGCGGTGCAGCGCAGCGCTAAAGACGTTTCCGCCGCCAACGTCGCGGCGCGCGATGCCGCCCTCACCGACGAAGAAGCCATCAACGTCCGCGTGTATCGCCAGGTTTCACCCGCCGTCGCCAACATTCTCACCAAAGCCACCGAATACGATTTCTTCATGGATCCCGTTCCAGTCGAAGGCGCCGGCTCCGGCTTCGTGATCGACGACAAAGGCTACATCCTCACAAATTTTCACGTCGTGCAGGAAGCGCAATCCATCGAAGTCGTCCTCGGCGATCAGTCGCGCTATCCCGCAAAATTCATCGGCGCCGATCAGCGCAATGACGTCGCACTAGTCAAAATTGAGCCCAAGGGGAAGCACCTCGTTGCTCTCGCCTTAGGCGATTCTGCCGGATTGCAGGTCGGCCAAAAGGTTCTCGCCATTGGCAATCCCTTCGGCTTCCAAAGTACGCTAACCACCGGCGTGGTCAGCGCCATCGGCCGCACCGTGCAAACTAGCCAGACTACCTTCATCGACGAAGCCATTCAGACCGACGCCGCCATCAACCGCGGCAATTCCGGCGG
Source organism: Candidatus Acidiferrum typicum (assembly GCA_025463055.1). Lineage (GTDB taxonomy): Bacteria > Acidobacteriota > Terriglobia > Acidiferrales > UBA7541 > Acidiferrum > Acidiferrum typicum_A. The sequence goes on along the minus strand of JAOAPV010000016.1, from coordinate 31,461 downwards.
CCCGCTCATCAATTCACGCGGCGAAGTCATCGGCATCAACTCCGCAATCTACACGCCCACGGGCACCACCGCGGGCATCGGCTTCGCCATTCCCATCAACAGCGCCAAGCGCATCGCTCACGACCTGATGACCGACGGCCGCGTTCATCAAGCTTTCTTAGGTGTGCAGACGATTTCCGTCGCCGGCCAGCTAGCCGAAGCGCTCGATCTCCCCGCGCAAGAAGGTCTATTAGTCGAATCTGCAACGAAGGGTGGACCAGCTGCCGTAGCCGGCATTCACGGAGGCGACCGCGTCGTGCGCGCCGGCATGCAGCGCATCGCAATAGGCGGCGACCTCATCGTTGCCGTCGACGGCAACAAGGTCGCCAGCCCCTTCGACCTCAACATCATCCTCAATCGCAAGCGCCCCGGAGACACGGTCACGCTGACCGTCTATCGCGGCGCAAAAAAAATCGACCTGCCCGTAAAACTTGCCGAACGTCCCGGGTCGTGATGGAAATCTACGATGACGCTATGCCAAATTCTGCCCGGTATTTCTCGCGCGCTTCCTGCGGCAGAGAAAACCATGCCTCGGCAATATCGCGGACGCGCTCCAGTTCTCTCTGCATCTCCGCGTGCTTGGCTTCGAGCAGGTGTTGATCCGCATCGGGCGGCACATAAATCGGCGGCGCAAACAAAATCACCGTGCGCGCAAACGGCATCGGTAGCAGAAAATGATCCCAAGTATTCGCGAACGTCTTGCCTCGATCGACTCCAATGTGAAATACCATCACCGGACATCCGGTCTTCCGCGCCAGCATCACAGGCCCAGGCTTCGCCACATACCGCGGCCCGCGCGGTCCATCAATCGTGAACGCGCAGTCAACGCCCTCATCCAGCCGCCGCGCCATCACCGCCAATCCCCGCAGCCCGCCGCGCGACGAACTTCCCTGCGCCGTGCCAAATCCCAGCCATTCGATCACCTTGCGCGTCCATTGCCCGTCGAACGCCGTGGTGTTCATCACCACCGTGCCGTGATTGCGATGCCACCACACAATCGGAATGATCACGCGATGCCAGAACGCCCAGATGCACCGCCTCCCCGAGGCGTATACGCCCTCCGCATGCTGCCACCCGAGTACTTCATACTGCAGCGTGGGTCCCAACACGCGAATCACGCTATACACTGCCGCCGCAATCAGCGGAATCTGCATCCGCCGCGACCACGGCAATTCAGGCAGCCGTGTATCGTAATGAACACTGACAGATTCCTGCACCTCTTTTTTTGCGGTGTCCGTGGCTGCGTCGGGCATACCCATCAGCGTATAGTATATGGGCCCCGTTGAGTCGCGCTTGGTGTGAAATCTAAACCCGTTTTTCGATAAACGATCACGGTGCGTCCAGCTCTGAAGATAAATCGCAGCCTCCGGCAAGCGATCCCCGCGGTCGCGGCTACCGTGTTTTTGTCCGTGGCCGCCGGCCTGCTAATTCCCACGCTCGCCCTCACCGATCAACCTTCCTACGACACAGTCGGCGCTATTGAGGGTGAAGCCATCTCCGTACAGGGCCCCATGAATATCGAAGTCGTGCAAGGCCGCACCAAAACTATCCTACGCAGCGGCAGCGACATCCACGTGAACGCTGGTCAGGCACGCATCGATCTCGTTGAAGGCGGCCAAATCGCCGTCTGCGGTCCCGCGCACTTCTCCGTTCTGAAATCCGTCAACTTACTCACGCTTGCGCTCGACACTGGCATCATTCACGCGCGCATAGAAGGCCAGCAGCCGGCTCTCACCATTTACACTGCGCAAATTCAGGCCAAGCCCTTTGCGATAAGCGAAGCGCCGCAAGATACGCTCGTCGGTTTCGACCAGACCGGAGCGATGTGCATTCGCGCGGACAGCGGCGCCGTGCGCGTGGAGCAACAGCTGACCGCGCAAAGTATAGTCATTCCTCAAAATGGTGAGGTTCTCATCACCAACGGCCAACTCGAGAACCTGCGCAGCGGCGTCACCCACTGTTCCTGCGAACTCCAGCTTGCAAAAAGGATGACCTCGCCTCCAACGCAAACCGAAGTCAGTCGCCTTCCAACTCCCGAAGAAATGCAAAAAGCCAACAAGGAAGCCGCCGCCAAAAGTCCCCCTGCCCAGCCAAAACCCGCGGCAAAAGAAGGACCCGTCTATCAGGTCTTCATGCCGCCCCTCTCCTACGATGCAACCGCAAAAGTGCAGCCAGACAATTTCGATCCGCAATTAATCGTGCTGGTTCGTCGTGTACGCGTTCGTCCCACTCTCATTTTTCAGGGCACCGTGAAAGACGCGCCTTCTGTTGCGCAAAACACTCCGTCTGCCACTCCGCCACCGCCGCCTGCAGTGCCCCCTCCTCAAGCCCAACAACCACAGCAGAAAAATCCTCCCGCCAGCGACTCCTTCATCAGCCGCATCCGCGCCTTTTTCCGCAGCCTTTTCTCTTAAGCCGCAGCACTCTCGTCATAAATTGCAATCTTGCAAAAACGCCGGTGCGGCATGCAAGCTCATAACCATGCCGGAACTGCCGGATATCGCCGCCTACATCACTGCACTCGAGCCACGAATCGTCTCGCATCCCGTAAAGCGCGTCCGACTGGGAAGCCCTTTTCTTCTCCGAACCGCACAACCGCCACTTTCAAATGTTGAGGGCCGCGTAGTACGCGAACTCAGGCGGGTTGGCAAGCGTATCGCGATTGGCGTTGAAGGCGATCTCTGGCTCGTACTGCACCTGATGATTGCCGGTCGGCTGCACTGGAAAGCCCCAGGCGCAAAGCTTGCCGGCCGCCACAGCCTCGCAGCTTTCGATTTTCCCGGCGGCTCTCTCGTGCTTACCGAAGCCGGCACAAAGCACCGCGCGTCGTTGCATGTCGTCTCTGGCGAACAGGGTTTACGTTCCATCGATCCAGGAGGAATCGAAATCTTCACAAGCGATCTCGCCTCGTTCCGAAGCGCACTCACGGCCGAAAACCGCACGCTCAAAAGGGCTCTCACCGATCCGCGCATCCTCAGCGGCATCGGCAACGCCTATTCCGATGAGATCTTACATGCAGCGCAACTCTCGCCGATCACGGTTACGCACAAGCTGAAGCCACCCGAATGGGAAAAGCTGTTCGCTGCGACGCGCGATACCGTCCGCCTCTGGGTAGACCGCCTGCGCGCAGAAGCAGAAGTCGCCTTTCCCGAAAACGTGACCGCATTTCGCAAAGACATGGCCGTTCACGGCCGCTACGGCCAGCCATGCCCAAGATGTGGCGAAAAGATTCAGCGGATTCGCTACGCCGACAACGAAACGAACTACTGTGCCCGCTGTCAAACTGGCGGTAAAGTTCTCGCAGATCGCAGTTTGTCCCGTCTATTAGGATCAGACTGGCCGCGAACCCTCGAAGAACTAGAAGCCCTCAAGCGTCGCGACAACTGAGAACTTCCTGCAACATTCGGCTACATGGCAAGAGCTATTCGCCCCTCAACGCGGTCTGGGGGATGAGCATTCGCCTAATAAATGCTGACTCAAAACTATTCGCACGCCCGAAGCGTCCTAATAACGTCCGTCTTCCAATTCGAAGGAGAAATCAAATGGCTGATCCCAAATCCGCTACAAACGAAACTGAAACCGAAATTTCCCGCGACCGCCTCGGGGAACTGTTGAACGAAGACCTCGCCCGCGAATATCAAGCCATCATCGCGTACGTCGTCTATTCCCAGGTCCTCAGCGGCGCGCAATACATGGGCATCGCCGACCAGCTCGAAATCCACGCCAAGCAGGAGCTCGATCACGCTCTCACCATCTCGCGGCAGATAGACTATCTCGGCAAAATGCCGGCGGTCACTCCCAAGCCCGTACGCACATCGAAAGATGCCAAAGAGATGCTCCGGTTCGATCTCGATAATGAAAACGAAACCGTTCGCAATTACCGCGATCGCATCCGGCAATGTGAAGCCCTCGGAGAATTCGCCATGGCGGAACAGATTCGCCAGATCCTCATGCAGGAGCAGGACCATCAAATCGATTTAGCCACCGCCCTAGGCGAAGAAGTTCCGGACCTCAGCGCTGGTCCCCAAGCCCTGCGCCCGCGCCGCTAACGCTACTCGCATCGCCTAGTAAACGCCGCCAGCAAGGATGTCCGCATGAGGACTTGAGAAACGAAGGTTGGCTAACACGCAGAGGAGTCGGGGAGGTTATGCGTGCGCCGCGACCGTCGCAGGCAGGGTGAACTGAAAAGTCGCGCCGCGGCCGGAGGCGCCGACGGCCCACAAGCGGCCGCCATGGGACTCGATGATGGAGCGACTAATGGGGAGCCCCATGCCGGTCCCGCTATCCTTGGTCGTAAAGAACGCACTGAAGATCTGGTCGGCCTGCTCCGGGGGGAATCCCACACCGGTATCGCTGACCGAGATCAGCAGTTGTGCGTCGCAGGCTTCCGACTTGATGGTAAGCTCACCTCCGTTAGTGGTTCCCTTCATGGCATCGATGCCGTTGAGCATGAGGTTCATGAAAACCTGCTGCAGTTGCACACGGTCTGCCCTGGCGTTGGGAAGATGTTGAGCAAGCTCCGTGCGGATTGAGATCGAATAGCGGTTTGCCTCGCTGCGGAGCAGCACAATCATTTCTCGAATCAACTCATTTACGTCGACCAACTCTCCCTGCGAACCGCCCTTCTTGAACAGCAGGCTGATTCTGCTAATGATGTCGGCCGCGCGGGTTACGTCGCGAATCATTCTTGAAGTGGCTGCGCGCGCCTCTTCCAATTCGGGAGTATCGCGATCAAGCCAGCGTAAAGAAGTTTTTGCGTTGGTGAGTGCCGCGGTAATCGGCTGCCGGATCTCGTGCGCCAGAGAAGCGGTCAATTCGCCCATCGTGGTGATGCGACTCAAGTGCGCAAGATCCGCTTGTACCTGACGCAGCCTCTCGCGCTCTTCCTCGGCTCGCTTGCGCTCGGTGACGTCCATCACTGTACCAACGAACTCAATCACCTGGCCCGAGTCGTTGCGGATGGGGTGAGCGACACTGGTAATATATTTTATAGAATGGTCTGGAAGAACGATGCGGAAGTCATATTTGGCGTCGTTCCCGTGGCGAACCTCAGTATCGACAAGTGCGATAGTGGTTCGATCGTCCGGATGCACGCTCTCCAGGAAGCTTTCCATGGTTGGCGTTGTCGTATTTGGATCGACGCCAAAAATCTGAAAAGTTTCGGCGGACCAGAAAACCCGCTGGGTCAGGAGGTTCCAAGCCCAACTTCCTGTATGGCTAAGGCGCTGCGCTTCCGTTAAGTAGGCCTCTCTACGCTGCAGCTCGCGATAAAGCTCTTGCAGCCTGACAATCATGTCGTTGAAGACGCTGCCGAGGCGGGCGATTTCGTCCTTTCCGGCGCCGGGCACGCGATGACTGAAATCGCCTCTCGCCCAAGCTGTGGAGCCTTCCATCAATCGCCCGAGCGGCTGAGTGATACTGCGGGTGATGGCCGAGCCGAGGAAGGCGGCGAAAAGGAGCGTCAATGCGGCTGTTACCGATAAAATCAGAAGAATTCGCCGTTGCGCCTGCTCAATATTTAAGACTGCTTGCGCACGCTGTTCGCCCACCTCGCGGTCAATGTTTTCGACGAGCTCCGAACTCCTGGACTCTAGTGGACGGACTTGGTTCGCCAGCCGCAAACGAACAGCGTCCCACTCGTTCGATTGAGCCAAGGCGGTAATAGCCTCAAGCTCCGCGGGCAAAGTGTCTTCAATTGACAAGAGAGTTGGCAGCAGCGCCGGATCCAGTTGGACGCCGGCTGGCAAACGACTGAGGGCGTCTCTACTTCGCCGACTCTCCTGAAGGATGGCATTACGAAGAGCTTCCACTTCCCTAACTAATTGGCCGGTGTTTTCGGAATGAGTGAACGCATCCAGCCTTTCATAAAAGGACATGAGACTGGTGTGCGCCTGCAATACGGTAATTAACTCCTGGTCGACGCCGTTGAGACGATCTGCTTGGGTCCGGGCCAAGTGGAATTGCCAAAGCGAAACCGCGTTTCCCATCAATAGCGCCAAGACAATGAAAAGAAAGCCAAGCGTCAGGCGGGGGCCGATATTGAAGCGATGCAGGTGAAAAGTGCTCTCGCTAACTTTTGTCGCCCATCCGGCAAGCTTCCCGAGCACCTGTGACTCCCTATTGCGTTCGTCAAATTACGCCCTATAGTCAATGCACGAACTCGAAGCTGAACCGCGTCGAAAGATGCGTTGGCAAAACTGATCAGAGGCCCTTTTAGGAGGCCAGCTCAGTTAGAAGGCGCTCCCGGCCTGAAACCGGTGATTTGAATCAGTTCCTTTTCCAAAGCTGCTGCTGCCACGGCCGGAATCTGTTCGCCGGTCAGCACGGAATGCAGTGCCCGGATGTACGCTCGGCTCACATCTTCGTATTTCTCGCCCGAAACTATGGAAGGACGCGCCACCACGCGGCCTGGGTGTTGCCTTGAAGCGGCAAACTGAGGATATGGTTCCAGGATTTCAGGCAGATCATATAGCTCTTGCTCCTTCGGCGGGACGGAATTTGCGCTTGCACGCATGAGGTGGTCTCTGCGCACAAGAAATCCTATCAGCTCGAGCGCTTCCCGGGGGTGTGCCGAAGTTCGGGAAACCGCCAAACCGTTTCCTCCCAATGTGTTTGCCCGGCCTGCGATGCCGCCTGGCAGGCTGGTTACGCCATACTGGGTGGCGTTGCCGGGAGGCGTATGCAAGGTGATCAGACTATAATCCGACACCCAAGCCCGATGGAAGGCTGCCTTCCCCGATTTCCAGACGTTCTCTGCGTCCCATTTTTCGTACGCCACCACGCCGGGTGGTGAAATAGATCCCACCCAACGCGCTGCGCGCTGCCATGTCCGGATGGTTTGAGGATTGTTGACGCTGATTGTCCGGTCATCTTCGATGATTCGTCCGCCACGTTCGCTCATTTGCCATTCCAAGCCGGCGCAGGTCAAATCTTCGCTGACGCCGCCTTGCCAAACATAGCCCCAAAAGTCTTTCTGACCTTTGGCGCGTTCACCGGCCTGAATCCGCGTGGCCATCCTCTCGAGTTCATCCCATGTTTTAGGTGGCTCACGATACCCGTAGCGTCGCAGAAGATCAGCGCGATACAACAAAACACCAACATAGGCGTGGCGGGGTATTGCCACCAGCTTGTCACCCACGGTGTAGCTCGCGGCCACTACTGGACGCTGTGAGGAGAGCTCGGTGGCGAAGTATGGCTTTAGATCCAGAAGATACTGGTTAAATATTCCGGACCAGATCACGTCAATTCCGTAGACATCGGGCGTGGCGCCGCCTTTTTGGAGTAACTCTCTCCACATCGCAAGTTGATTTAAAGAACCTTCCGGGCGAGGAAGGCGCTTAACTCGGATCCCTGTTTCCTGTGTGAAGGCAAGCAAGTCTTGAGCCAATCCAGGCAGGCGATCTGGGGTGTCGTACTCAATATCCAGAAACGTTACAGTTACGGGCTCACGCGAAGACTGCCTGGAACAACCCAGACCTAAAGCGACCAGCAAAATCCCCAATAGGCCGACAATCTTCATTGAACTCCGCCTCAGCCGGCTTTTCCGAAGAAAGAAATATCATACCGCGGAAGTTTTAGCCCGACGAGGGTCCGGCGTATAGGTTAGGCGCGCGCACGCTGTCCCTACACTCCAAGCCGTTACTCTTACCGACGACTCGCAAGTAATAGGAGCGAGCCCGCGGACCCATGCACTGAAAGTGAAGTGGTATTGCGTTCCCGTCGATGCCTAACTTCCTGGTCTCGATACGTCTCACTTTGAAACTGCTACAGGAAAGCCCTTGCTCCCTCTCAATGGTCGGCCATATTGCCCCTGACGTACGGAACCCTACAATGGGGACGGCTTACTAACTGAGTTTCGCTCAGGGAAAAAATTGGAGAACCTGCACCTTGAATTCAGACCCCGGGGTGCGTGCTGCTGCTCTTGCACCCATTGCTGTAGCTGTGCTCTGCCTATTTGCCGCCTTCCTGGTCGGCGGCTGTGCTTCTGTACCTTCGATTTCTAGCGCGCACTCTCCTTCGGGAGATCCCCCGCCCTCCACTACCCCCCCGCCCCAGGCGGCAACTTCCGTGACCGTTACGCCGGCGTCCGTAACACTCCAACCCGGGCAAACAAATACCTTCACCGCTACCGTCGCGAATGACCCGCAGGGCAAAGGTGTATCTTGGTCTCTTTCCAATTGCAATCCAGGTGCGTGCGGCACGCTTTCCGCTGCATCGAGCGCTTCTGGCACCGCGATCACATACACCGCGCCCTCGCAAATGCCGAGTCAAGCTTCGATCGTTCTCACGGCGACCTCCGTCGCCGGTCCTGAGAAGTCCGCCTCGGCAGCCGTCTCCATAGTGGCTCCAGCAGCGCCGATCACGGTCAGCGTTTCACCTCAAACGCAAACGCTCACAGTTAATCAAATCCAAAATTTTTCAGCCGTTATTCAGAACGATTCCCAGAACAAAGGTGTCACCTGGAGCCTTTCTGGCGCGAATTGCAGCAAGAACGCCTGCGGCACCCTTTCCGCCACCACTACCGCGTCCGGCGCTGCCATGACCTACACGGCGCCAGGTCACGTGCCCAATCCTCCCACCTTCTCGTTGGTTGCCACGTCCGCGGCCGATTCGAGTGTTTCCGCAAGTGCTGCGATCACCATTGCCGCTCCCGCTCCTGCAGTGACAGTCAGGGTCTCTCCCGCAAGCCAAACCGTCCCTGTCAACCACGCCGGAGATTTCACGGCAACCGTTCAAAACGATCCCCAAAGTAAAGGCGTGACATGGACGCTCTCCGGCGCAGGCTGCGCGAACGCCCTCTGCGGCACGCTCTCGACTACGTCGAGCGCGTCCGGTGCGTCCATTACATACACCGCGCCCGCAAATGCTCCCAATCCGCCAACCGTCACGCTCACCGCCGCGTCGGTCGCGGATCGCAAGTCATCCGCTAGCGCAAGTATCACTGTCTTCGCTGTCCCAGCCGACCTTGGCGTTACCATCTCTCCCAAACGTGGCGGCATCACGACTTCTCAAAGCTTGAAGTTCTCAGCAGTCGTGCAGAACGATCCCACCAGTCAGGGCGTCACCTGGACTGCATCAAGCGGCTCGTTCACCAACGTCACACCCTCTTCAGCCGTATATCATCCTCCGAGCAGTCCCGGCGTTTACATCGTTACTGCCACCAGCGCGCTCGATGTAACTAAAAGCGCCGCTACCACCATTGGGGTCACTTCCCTTTCCGGAGTCACCGAGTATCACAACGACCCCACGCGCGCCGGCGTCAACTCCCAGGAATTCGCGCTAACCTCTTCGAACGTCCATACTTCCACATTCGCAAAACTATTCTCCTGTTCCGTAGATGCCGCTGTTTACCCGCAAACTCTTTGGGTCGCCAATCTCCCCATCGCTGGCGGCACGCACAACGTAATTTTCACCGCCACTTCTCACAATACTGTGTACGCATTCGACGCCGACGCGAATCCCTGCGTGACCTACTGGTCCAAGACCCTCATTCCTTCCGGAGAAACCTGGCCCACAGCCTTGAACATGGCCAGCGAAGACATTCAGCCGGATGTCGGTATTGTCGGAACCCCGGTAATCGATCCGGTTTCGAAAATTCTGTACGTCGTCACCAAAACGAAAACGGCGGGCACAAACGCGAGACTAGCCGGCACCTGTCACCAGCGTCTCCACGCGCTCAGTCTCATCGACGGCAGCGAGACCGCGAACGGCCCGTTCGAACTAACCTCCGCGATTACCGTGCCGGGCGCCGGCGACGGCAGTAATGGCACGCGCCTTCCGTTTGATCCCTTTCACGAAAATCAGCGCCCCGGTCTCGCGCTCGTGAACAACACCGTCTACGTCTCTTGGGGATCGCACAACGACCAAAAACCCTGGCACGGCTGGATTATCGGTTTCAATAAATCGGATCTGCACGCCGCGCGCGTCCTCTTCAACGCCACTCCAAACGGTGAAGGTGCTGGAATCTGGATGGCCGGCGGCGCACCCTCGATTGACAGCAACAACAACATTTATGTGATCACCTCAAACGGCAATTACGACGGCATCACCGAGTTTGGTGACAGCTTCTTGAAACTGAATCCGAGCCTTGCTTTGCAGGATTGGTTTACTCCCTCGGACCATACCATCATGGATTCTGGGAACGGTGATCTCGGCTCAGGCGGCGCCGCTGTACTTGCGGATTTGCCCTCCGCGCCAATAAAGCATCTTCTGATTGGTGGAGGAAAAATTGGCAGCGGTCAGGCGGGCGAACTTTACGTGATCAATCGCGATGCGATGGGACATTTGGAAGGCAGTGGTGGACCGGCTTTAGTCCAAAAATTCCCAGTGACGCGTAGCCTGTACGCGACGCCGGCATTTTGGAACTACACGCTATTCATTGCCGGAGCAAACGGCCCGGTGAACGCCTACGCGCTGAATCCGGCGACAGGTCTCTTCAATCCCATACCCGTTTCGCACTCGAGCGGACTTTTTCCGGAAAGAGGAACGACTCCATCGGTCTCCTCGAACGGAAATTCGCACGGCATTGTTTGGGCCGTTGATGCCAGCCAGTATGGCGGCCCCAGCAAGCTCGGAACGGGTCCTGCGGTTTTGCACGCGTACGATGCGACCAACCTTGGCCGCGAGCTTTGGAACAGCGCGCAAGCGGCCGCGAATCGCGATCAAGCGGGAAACGCCGTGAAGTTCACGGTGCCGACGATTGCGAATGGCAAGGTTTACATTGGCAGCAGCTCGGAGATTGATGTGTACGGCCTGCTGCCCGACTGATTCTTTTTCGCATCTTGCCGTAGGTCACAATATTTGTTTTCGCCCGCACTAGAGATTCGTTTTAATAACCTCCTCGCAGGATTTTCGCCCTCTTTTTTCACGGCGCTACATGCCTTCGTAGTTGGGGCCTCCGCCGCCTTCGGGGACTACCCAGTCGATGATTTGGTAGGGGTCGGCGATGTCGCAGGTTTTGCAGTGCACGCAGTTGGCGGCGTTGATCTTGAGCTTGAATCCGTCTTTTTCTTGCACCGGTTCGTAGACGGCAGCGGGGCAAAAATATTGACAGGGATTGCCGTACTCGACGGTGCAGCGATTCGCGCAAATATTTAAGTCGTGAACGATCAGATGGCACGGCTGATCTTCTTCGTGCCGCGTGCCGGAGTGATAGACGTCGGTCAGGCGATCAAAGGTGAGCTTGCCGTCGCCTTTGAAGCGCTCGCGCGGCGGATGCCCATCTTTGTGGTAGTGCTCGTGGCCGGGGCGGACGCGCATCGGATCAACTAAACCGCGGCCTCCGGTGACAAACTGCAACCCGGTATGAAAAAGGCCGCCGAGTAGACCGTACTGAAACGATTGGTGAAAATTGCGAACCTGCCAGAGTTCTTTTCTGATGTAACTGTCTTCGACTTTTTTCTGGAACACGCTTAGTTTGGCCGCCGAAGTGTCGCCCGTTTTCAACGCCTCAAAAATTGTTTCGGCGGCTAGCATGCCACTCTTGATGGCCATGTGGATTCCTTTGAGCCGCTGGGAATCGAGAAAGCTGGCGGAGTCGCCGATGATCAAACCGCCGTCCACATAGGGTCGCGGCATGGAATACCATCCACCCGCGGGGATGGTTTTTGCGCCATAACGGACGAGTTTGCCGCCTTCGAGAATATTTTTGAGGAATGGATGCGTCTTCCAGATCTGAAATGCTTCATGCGGATCAAATTGCGGATCGGAGTATTCCAGGCCAATCACCAGTCCGATCGAAACGCGATTGTTGTTCAGACCATAAATCCAGCCGCCGCCGTACATGTTCGTCGGCACGGGCCAGCCGAGCGTGTGCGCGACGTATCCAGGCTGGATGCGCCCGGGCTGCACGTCCCACAATTCCTTGACGCCGATGCTGTAAATCTGCGGATTGATATTGTCCAGTTTCTTTTTCTGGACAAGTTGCTTAGTGAGGGAGCCACGCGGTCCTTCAGCGAGCACGGTGACCTTGGCGCGCAATTCGTATCCCGGCGTGTAGTTGTCCTTGGGCTTGCCGTTTTTATCGAGGCCTTTGTCTTCCGTGATTACGCCGGCGATACCTTCACGCTCGTAAATGAGTTGTGCGCCGCCAAATTGTGTAAAAAGATTCACGCCGGATTTTTCGACCAAGCCGCCCAACCATTTCACCAGCCGATTCAGCGAGATGACGTAGTTGCCTTTGTTCTTGAACGGAGGTGGCGTTACCGGAAACCGAAACGAGGAACCCTTGGTGAAGAACAGAGCGGCGTCATCGGTTACCGGAGTATCCAGCGGCGCGGTCTTCTCGAAATCGGGGACCAATTCGGCGAGGGCTTTCGGATTCATGATGGCGCCGGAGAGCTGGTGAGCGCCGACTTCGCGGCCCTTTTCGAGGACGTAGATATTTTCGGCGGAGAGCGGGTGGCCGCCCCCAGTGGCGGATTCGTCGTGTTTCTTGATGAGATTGGCTAGATGGAGGGCGCAGGCTAGGCCGGCGGGGCCAGCGCCGACGATGAGGACATCGGCCTCAAGTTGTTCACGCTGTGCGGTCATAGTGGTTGGCTAATCTTAACAGAGGCATACCCCCACCCACCCCTGTCGCAATAGAAAGAGTGTGCAACCGATTGAAAGTAAGGGACTTGCGTGTCCTCCGTTGCGCAAAAGAGTGCGGAAGTGCAACAAACCAAAGGGGATACAAGGATGTGATAAGAAACAAAGGGGATACGCGCGTGGCAGGCTGATGTGAGTCACAAACGCGTCTGGAAGGTGAGTGCACGAATGAGCTTACCACAGGTCCTGGCACGTTGTCAATAAGAATAACTAACGTCCTGATTCAATTCGAACGGCAACGGACAGGAAATGACAACAGGAAAATGACGGGGAGTTCACATTTGGCGGACAAAAAAATCTCCTTAGGGAGCGAATCTAGCTTGCAGCGGGACGCGAGGCGCGCAGCAAGGCGCTTCGTCCATTCAAGAGGAGCATCCATGAACGCAGGTCAAAATGCTGTCAGCAGCGGGCTCGCTATGCGGGCTGGAGTATTGCGCCATTTTCCGAAGATGGCGCTTGGGTTTTTCCTTGCAACATTTCTCTCGGGTTCCGCATTTGCGCAATACGGCGGTGGAGGAACGGGAATGGGGACGGGCACACCTGGCACGCCTGGATATGTTCCACCGAAGAACGGATATGGTTCGGGCAAGGCAATAGGGATCGGCGTTGGAGCAGCGGCAGGTGTCGGCGTGCTTTTCCTAGCGCTGCATCACCATGGGGCGGTCTCGGGCTGTGTGCAGCAGACGGATGATGGGCTGCGCCTGGTGGACGAGAAGAAGAACAAGTCGTATGTGCTTGAGCCGGGGAGCGTGGACGTGAAGGCGGGTGACCACGTGCAGCTCAAGGGGAAGAAGTCGAGTGGAGCGGCGGGCGCGGAGATGTTCGAGCCGACAAAGATCGTCAAGAATTTGGGAAGGTGCAGCGTGGAAGCAAATCGTTAAGACTTGCCTATAACGGCCAGCAGACATCGCTGACGCGAATGACTCCGCACCTCCGTGCATTACCCCATTTGTTGTTCGCAATTACCAAATGATCTTCAATGCGAACTGAACGTCTCGGGGTTGTGTCGCCAAGGTGTCCATGAATCCGTTGGCTACCACGGCTCCTGTGTCGTCAAATATGCCAGCACCATTGGTTGGTTCGGGAGGCACAAAGTTGGAGTGATTGAAGATGTTGAAGATCTCCGTGCGGAACTGAACGTTGAAAGTCTCTGAAATGCGATGGATCGGGATGTTCTTGGTCGCGGAGAAATCCACGTTTACAAGTTTGGGCCCGATGACGGTATTGCGGCCCGCATTCCCCAGGAGATTCGCGCAATACACCTGTCCAGCAGGCGGCGGGGTTGCGGCTCCTGAGAAGGTGCCGCATTGAGCGGCAAGCGGTGAGGAAGCCGCTACGGTCGGGAGAGTGTAGCAGCTTATATTAATGTATGAAGGGCTTGTACCACCTATATAATTGCGATTAACGGAATCGCAGGCGGGAATGCGGTTAGGAATACCGAATTGGTCTGCCCCGCCGTTGCCCAAACCCATTGGGTCTCCATTAAAGATGACAGTGGTCGGGACTCCGCTATTGATTTTGAAGATTCCGCCCACTTGCCACCCGCCCATCGTGGCCTTTGCTAAACCATTGAATGACGACGGCGTGGGGACAGCCCAGAGCGCATTGATAGATGCGCTATGGGCAACGTTGAAGTCAGAAAGCCCACGAAGCGATTTAGGAGCGAACCAGAACAGAGAATTCAGGCTATTGAGGAAAGTATCTCCCGCGATGGTTGACGAGTTGTCGTCAATTGACTTCGACCAGGTGTAGGCGACTTGGAATTGGAGGCCGTGGCTCATTCTCTTGTCCACGGTTAGGTTCATAGCGTTGTAGGAGGAGTCGCTTCCCCAATAGAGATACCGAATAATCCCTAAAGTTTGGTTCAATTTCGCCGAGGCCCCGGTCACGGTGTTGCCGGGCGTGCAAGGACCGCCGTAATCTGGGACTGGAGGACCACAGGGAAAAAGGTAGCCCGCAGAGGTGAGAGTAGGAATGGTCATGTTGCCGTCATCCCCGCGAATCAGCATATGTACGCCGTGTGAGCCTATATAGCCCAGCGATAGGGACAGGTCCGAAGCAATCTGACGCTGCGCGTTGAGGTTCCATTGGAGAACGTAATTTCGGTGAGGATTTGTTTCCATCGTGGAGGTGGCTAGCTGCCCCATTTTGGCCCCCGGGGGTGGGTTTGTGAGCAGATTCTGGCCTCCCGAGGAAAACTGTCCGCGCAAGGGATTGGGACCGGAGCCAGGTTTATCCACGCTGTCAAATATAATGAAGGGTGCGGATTGGTTTTGCAGCACAAGGAAGTAGCTGGGCAGTGGCAACACGTCGTAGATACCAAAGGCCCCACGGACTGAGGTCTTTCCGTCGCGGAACGGGTCCCAGGCAAATCCAATGCGAGGCGCAAAGTTACGAAGCGTAGGGTTGTGGTAATAAGGTCCAGCGGTGCCGCAGGCCGAGCCCGGAGGATTTTTGCCCCCCGGAGCGAACGGGGACGTAAACAGAACCCCGCATTGTGGGACCGTGTCGGTAATATTCAAGAGGTCGGTAATCTTGCCCTGAGCATCGTTCAGTACGGTGGTCATTTCATAGCGCACGCCGAGGTTCAACGTCAGATTGGGACGGAATCGCCAATCGTCCTGAACATATCCCGCGATCAGTGTTTGTCGAAGTTCTCGCGGCGTAATTGTCGTGGGTATACCGGCCTCGAAATGCTTGGAATTGTTGGTGAGAAACGCGGCCAGGTTGGAGAAGTTCCACCTTCCGCCGGGATTTTCCCTGGCGATAAAATTGTATTGCATGCGCTCGATGTCCGTACCGAACTTCAGGGTATGGGCTCCCCGCACCCAGAACACGTCGTCGCCGAATTGATAATTATTAAAAGTGTGTTCAAAGTTGGGGGCCGACCCGACACCGCCCTGGTTCCTCGTAAATCCACTTATAGCCACCATAGGCGCATTTTGTCCGGAAGTACTGCCGAGCGACAAATCCTTCGCCGCAGGATTAATTGCCCCGAAAGGTACAACGTTGAGGGCGTGACTGCGGCTGAAACCAACGCGTGCTGAATTGCCAACGGCGGCACCAAACGTGTGGGTCTCTTCAAGCACAACGGTCTGCCGTGTGGTATGCGACTTGAGGAAAACGTTGTTGGCACTGTCAGGTTGCTGGAAGTCCGTGTCGTCAAAGAGATAGGTTCCAAACAGGCTGTCCTTCCTGGAGAGCTTGTGATCCACGCGGGCGGTATAGAAATTTTCCGGCACAATTTGCAAGCCAGAGTTGATGAATTTCCCTTTGTCTTTAACGGAGGTTCCGGGCGTAGCATGAGGGAACATTGCCAATTCCGCGGCTGCCGCAGGGTCCACTGTCACCGTACAAGTGCCCGGGACAGTCACGGTGCAGCCACCTGGGGGAGTGCCTGTGGGGTCGTAATGTAGGGTCCCGGCTCGCGCGCCGTCAGAAGGGACGGTAATTGTCGTCGTAATCCCCTTCGCTTGTCGAAATCCTTCGTAGTCCCCGAAGATGAAAGTCTTGTCCTTGATAATTGGGCCACCCGCCGCGCCGCCGAACTGATTGCGCCTGAATTGCGCCAGGGGGGTATTGCCGCTCCTGGAGAAGTAATCTCTTGAGTCCAAGGCACTGTTTCGTATGAATTCGTACACGTCGCCATGGAAGGAGTTCGTGCCCGACTTGGTGATGGCGTTTACAACGCCTCCGGAGGCTTTTCCATACTCGGCCGTGAAGCCGCCGGTCAGAACCGAGAACTCCTGAATGGCGTCTACACCGAGAGCGGCGCCGATAACGTTGCCAGGGCCGCTGTTGGCGTAGTCATTGATGCTAATTCCGTCCAGACGGTAGTTGTTGTTTGTAGTTCGCTGGCCGGAGATGGTGAGTTCCGCACCGAAGCCACGATTACCGCGCGCCGATCCGGCATAGTCCATCTGCGTTTCAATCAAATTGACGCCGGGATCCAAAGTAGCAAGCGAAGTCCAGTCGCGCCCGTTCAAGGGCAGGTCAAGTATGGTGTGAGACCCGACCTGTCCGATGAGCGTCGACGAGGTGAGATCAATTTGAGGCGCAGCTTGCGTGACTTGGACGGTCTGCGATATTTCCCCGACCTTCATTGCAATATTGAGCTGCTGTTGGGCGCCCACGGCGAGGATGACGGTGGAGACTACTGTGCTAAAGCCCTTAGCCGTGACCATCACACTATATGTCCCCGGTGCCAAGTTGGGGGCCGTATAGTAACCAGCGGAATCGGCTAGGACATTTTTAGTGATGCCGGTAGCAGTATTTTTGATGGAGATCTGTGCTTCGGGTATTACGCCGCCAGACGAATCCGAGGTAGTGCCGGAAAGAGTTCCTCCCGTGACCTGTGAATAAATCGAAACGGAGAGGAACAGGTTAAGGACTATTAGTGCCAGTGGAACCAAAATCTTCGTGAGTTTTCGCGGATTCAATCGAGTCTCTCCCGAGTGATCAGGTGGTGATCCTCGCACGACCTTCTATTAGTGCGACGGAGCTTGCGCACCCTTCGTCAAAAAGGCAAACACAAAATCTAAGTGATGAGAATTCAAAAAAGACATTAGCTCGCGCAAGCTATGACATATTGTTTCGATAATTCACCGATCAGTTTTACTTCCTCATCAGAATGAGGTCGGTGTCCCTGCTAGTAGGCGATACGCGAGCGACGGAAATCGCCCCGGCGAGGCGGTATGAGTCCGCACAGCAAGGGGGCGATGGAACGTCTTCAGCGGGAAGAATTACTTTGCTGGTGCTGGCGGAAATTTAGGAGGAATGTCCGCATAGCCGGGCGCGGCTGCGGTCAGATTTTGCGACAAATCGGCTTTGATTTCACCGAGCGACCAGCGGATCCCTCCTGCGAGGAGGTTGAGGTGGAAGGGATTCTCCCAATTTTCAGGGCGATCACCTAGCGCAGTGAAGAAGACGCGACCTTTGCCATTCATGCGGGCCCAGATGACGGGATACGGTCGACGTTGGTAGCACTCATTCTTGAGCATGCTGGTATCTACAGTGCCGATCACGTGCATATCAGTGGCGAAATCTTTTAGCGAATACCATTCTTCGTTGAACGAGACAGGCGACTGGACGCCTTCGAGGCCGGGGAAGGAAGGATCGTTGATGATGATGTTGGCGGTTTGCAAGCGCGGATCGCGGCCGTGGACGATGAATTCACCGCCTAGCATTTTGAGGTAGGGATCGGACTGGGCGCCGTGAGCGATGTAGCGATTGGAAAGATCCTCGGGATCGGGCGGCGTGTGGAACGTGTCGCTGGCGGCGTGGCATCCGACGAATCCGAGACCTTGCTCGATGGAAGTGAGAAGAGCTTGCTTGCCGGCCGCGGACATCGGGGGATTTTTGTCTGTGCCGGTTGTGGTGAGATCGCCAGTGGTGAAGAAGAAGACGGCTTGGTGAGCGTGAAAATCTTTGGAGTCGAAGATGCGGCCGTCTTTGGAGCAGGTGACTTCGAAGCCGTGCTTTTTGCCGATTTCGGTGATCGCGGTTTCAGCGATGCTGAGGTTTTCGCCCCGGCGTTTTACTACGGCATGCTCGAAACCGGAGGACTTGGTAAAGACGAGGAGAGATTTTTTTGGCGCAGCGGGCAGTCCTCCCGAGAAAGACAAGTCAGCGATTGCGGCGCTGAACGCGGCGGTGCTCAGATTGCGGAGAAACTTACGACGATCGGAACGATAATTCATGTCTGCTCCCTCGGTACAGAAACCTTGCGAGCGACATAATACAACTGAAATGAGCAGCGAGACAGAGCTTAGAGGCTTGGCCGCGTGAGTATCGTCAGGATGCCGAGCACCGCCGCGAAAGCTCGATTAACAATGACCTTGGTCGAATGCGTATGCTTGAAATCGTCGTGGAGCGAACTTTTTCCCCCGGGTATCGTTGTCGAATTCGTGTTGAGGGGTGCGGCCTCCCTCGAAGCTTCCTAAGTTGCGGCGCAACTGATGTTTCGCTCGGAAGATCATCATCTTGACGGCCGGAAGGCCCCTGTTGAGTGTACGAGCGATCTCTGAATAGCTCATTCGTTTGTAATAGCGCAACACTAGCGGAACCTTGTAGCGCTCTGGCAAGCGACTCAACTGTTCTCTTACCTGCCGCTGTTCTTCGCTCCGCAAAACTCGGAAAAGTGGCGAAGGAGTCGAATCGTCCCGGATTCCGCTAAGTTCGGTGCCAACCACGCATGAATTTCTTTCGAGCTTGCAGTGCCGCAGCTTATCAATACAATGTCGTCCCGCCACGCGCGACACCCAAGGCCTAAAGGGCACTGCTTTATCTCTTTTCGCCAGGATATTATGCAGCTTCAAAAAGACTTCTGCTGCTGCGTCCTCGGCATCTTCCCGCTGCCGAAAGAAGCGCCGGCAGACCCGCAAAACGTGGCGATAGTGGGCCACATAGATTGTGTCTAAGACCTCGGGGCAGGTTTCTGGACCTTGGCTCAAGGTCGTGCAGAGGCTTGTTTCTTCCATCGAGACTGAAGTGGGTATCGTTGCCATCGGTTGTTCTACTCCATTGAATTTGGGCACACCACTAGCGACGGATGCGCGCAATGCAATTCTTGGAACTCGGCTTACTTCAGTTCAGTTATAGGGAATCGTTTCCTTCCGGTCGGCTCTCCTCGATCGCAAAGCGAGGTCGGCCTACCGCGAGAGGCTGAAAAATATTTGCTGCGTGAATTGGTCGGTTCCTTCATAGCCGCCCCGCGACGTCGGACAACCAGAAGCGTCAAGTCATCGCCCGGCGGGCACGCGTCCGCGAAATCGAGTACCGCGGCAAGTGTGGAGAACAAAGCTTGGTTTGCGCCCGCGCCAGTGACCGCTCCCGCTGCAGCGGACAAGCGCGCGATCTCAAACTCCTCTTCCTGGGAATTCCGGCACTCAGTCACGCCGTCGGAGTAAGCGATCAACATGTCACCCGGGTTCAGCCGGACCCTTCCGGACCGGAAGACAGCTGCTGGCATTGCGCCCAGCATCGGGCCACCTTCTTCCAGCCGTTCCACGGTCTTGTTCTGCCTCAGAAGTAGCGGGGCTGGCAGACCGGCGTTGCAGTAGACCAAGTCATTCGAATGTGGATCGAGCCGCGCGAAAAATAGGGCGGTTAGCGGGCGCTCATCCTGATCCTGGCATAGCTCGCGGTTGACCTCGGCAATGGCATCCGCCGCGTCTGAATGTCTTCGTGCAGCGCGTTGGATCAAGCCCATCAAGTGGGCCTGCCAAATTCCGGCGGATAATCCTTTGCCGGCGATGTCGCCTACGGCCAATCCAAGGACGGAGTCGAGTTGCATGACTTTGAAAAAGTCTCCCGAGAGATGGCGCACGGGGAAAATTTCTCCGGCGATCTCGAAGTCACCGCAGACGAGTTCGCGCGGAGCGCAAAGCTTGCGTTGCACTTGAGCTGCCTCATAGATGGCTTGTTGCAGCTTTGCATACTCACGGCGCACCGCAATCAGTTCCTCTTTCACGGACTGGATAGTCTCCGCCGACTCTCCTCGCGTGGAGGGCAACTTCTGACTCTCTTTCTCCGCGGTCGCGTCTCTAAGCTTCTGGAGCCGATGGTCCTCTGAGGCGTTTCGCCTAACGTCCAATGCTCTCTCGGTTAGTGGCATCATGTTCGCCTCACCCCACGAATTTGTAGCCGACTCCATGCACGGTCAGAAAAAAGCGGGGCTGCTCCGGAACTGGTTCAAGCTTCTGGCGAATCCGCACAATATGCGCGTCCACCGTGCGCGTGGTCGGAAAATTCTCATAGCCCCAAACTTCGTCGAGAAGGCGGTCGCGGCTCATCGTCTCCCCGGAATGACACAGAAAATGTTTCAGTAACTCAAACTCCTTGCTAGAAAACTCCACAGGCTTACCGCCCCGCAGGACTTGGTAGCTGCGCAAGTTCACGTCGACATCGCCGAAGGTATAGCTGTCCTGCTCTTTCGGGAGCGTCTTTGCCCGCCGCAGAACGGCCTTCACGCGAGCGAGCAGTTCTCGGATCGAGAACGGCTTGGTGACATAGTCGTCGGCGCCGAGTTCGAGACCCACAACCTTATCCACTTCCTGGCCGCGCGCCGTAAGCATGATGATGGGAATCGAGGGGCGCTTCGCCTTTAGCTGCTTGCACACATCCAGACCGCTCATGCGTGGCATCATCACGTCGAGCACGATCAGGTCTGGGGAATCCTTCAGAGCGCGATCGAGCCCTTCCACGCCGTCGAGTGCCGTGATGACCTGAAATCCTTCGTACTCGAAATTATCGCGCAGCCCGGCGACCATATTCGGCTCATCCTCGACGATCAAAATTTTCGTTGTTCCCATGACCTCTCCCTTGAGCTCTCTCCGGAGCATGGCACCACTCCGCTCTGTGTGGCCTTTCACGCGGCTGCCTGCGCAGTTCGTAAAGAAGGATCCAACGGCAATGCGATCGTGAATTTGCTTCCCTTCTCTGGGGTGCTTTCGACCAGCACCTCCCCGCCGTGCGCCCGCGCAATGTGCCGCACGAGGGAGAGGCCCAATCCCGACCCCTTGATGTTGTGTACAAGGGGATCTCCACAGCGGTAGAACTTCTCGAAGATTTTCTCCTGCTCGTTCGGTGGGATGCCGATTCCTCGGTCCCGGACTTCCAGATTTACGCGGCTGTTCGCCTGGTACAAGCTCACACCGATATATTTCTGGTCCTTGGAGTACTTCAGTGCGTTATTCACCAGGTTGAGCAATGAGCGAGCGATCGCTTCGCGGTCCACGCTCACGGGTGGAATATCGCTGCAAATATTCTCCTCGAAAGCGAAACCATTTTGCTCGATCTGGAACCGATAGGAATCCAGTGTTGACCGAACCAGATCGGCCATGTTCGTTTCCTTGAACTCGTATTCCTTGCGTCCTGCTTCGATTCGGGAGAAGTCCAGGATATTGTTAATGAGCGCCGTCAGGCGTTCGCTCTCCTCGCGAATGATGCGGAAATACTCCTGGTATTTTTCCTTTGCCGTTAGCCGCCCAAGCTCCAGCGTCTCAGCGTAGAGCCGGATCAAAGCCAGAGGCGTCCGTAATTCGTGCGAAACGTTGGCGACGAAATCAGCTTTCAGTCTGGCTAGATTCATTTCCCTGGAAACGTTGCGATAGGTAAGCCAAATTCCGCCTACCATGAGGACAGACAGTGCCCCCAACACGATGTAGTTATATCGGAGAAATCGATTCCCGATATCCGCGATCGTCGTGCCTTGGTATTTGATGGCCAGGATCAGGTCCGGAAAAACATCTGCAAAGCGGCGCTCCTCCTCTGGCTCACCTCCATCCCAATCTGTCGAAGCTACCCACGGCGTGGAATCCCTCGGCGCATGGATCATCATGACCGGCAGATTGGCATCCGCCCTCAGCACGGTGCTCTTGCTGCTCAAGACGTCCTTCACTACGGTAGGGAAAAAGGTTTTGCGTAGATAGTCTTCATCAAAAGCGACCATCCCCAGGGCAACACGATCCGGTGAAACACCTTCGGGAATAAAATAAGCGACATTCCAATACGCGTGCTGATTTCCGTGAAGCGTCCACCCGCCATATAAGCCCCACGACTCTTCTTCCTTCATCTTTCGGAGATGCTTCACGGTGCTGGATGCTTCCGAAGGCAGCCAACTGGCGAGCATGTTGATATCCTCTTGCGTGAATCCGCAGAAGGCCTGGTCGTGATCGCGGCCCGGCTGCATGCGAGTGACCAGCAAGTTGTTCTTCTTGTCGTACAAAGCTGCATACGCGTACTCGGGATGCGCCAGCAAGACGCGCTCGAGCTTGGCCTTGATTTGAGGGCCATCGTCAGGGTTTGGGAATTCCTTTCGGACAGGCGCGATCAAGTCCTTCGCCTGATGCCAGCTTGTCCTTTCCGCGATTTTCAGCACGTGCTGAAAGTCGCGCTGGATGGCTGCTTCCACGGACTTGTCGCGCTGGATATGTTTCAGGTTCCAAATACTGAAGCCCATCAACGCCGCCGCAGGGAGCACGATAGCCAGCTCCAGCGTAAGGAGTGTCTTCGTGCGTTCGGTCAATCGCCACTTCTTGGACATTCTCAACCTCGTCACTCGCCCTTACATGAGCAAGACTATAAAGACACGTCCGACCGAGTTGTCAAGCCACCGCAAATGATTGTAAAAAGTTGTAAAACACGCGCATTGCAGACAGCACCTTGCGGGGTCAAACAGCCGATCTTGACTCCTCCGCATTCAGCGAAAAAGTCAAGTTGTTGATAACACGGACTTTCGCTGAGTTCGTTTTGCAATTTCCTCCGGGGCACGGGTTCCATAAAATCTATCGCCCCTATAACATTCGCTCCACCGTGAAAGGCGCACCGCCTCCTTCGCCATTCTCACATTGCCATTGTTGTAGTTCTTTTGACATGAATCGCAGAATAGCGCTCGTCACAACTGAGAACGGGCGCAATTGACCGAACGGAAATGATCCATGTGGATGAGACGGCTCTGCATACGCACACTCCACCCAGATCAGGGACATGGACAAAATTGTCGCGCTAGAGTTCTTTCGCAGATAACGGGTAAGCATTTTCGCCGCACTAGAAAATGTGTCCCAATCGCCTGGGTTGGGGACTACAAACACATTGGGCAGACAAAAGGCACGACTTGATGGCAGCGGTCCACCTCGGGATTCCTTCGCCACTTTCCCAGCGGAGCTGCGGGCGGCTTGTTAATTCATAAATGTTCTAAATAAGGTGCGGTGCGGCTCCCAGTTGCCAGAACCACATCCGCGGGAGTGCCGGAAGCCACAATACGGCCGCCGTCCTCTCCCGCGCCGGGGCCAATATCGATAACCCAGTCGCTGGCGGCGACGACGCGCATATCGTGCTCGATCACGATAACGGTATTGCCGGCGTCAACCAAGCCGTGGAGCTGCGACATGAGCTTCTCCACATCTGCTGGATGCAAACCGGTGGTGGGTTCGTCGGGAACGTAAAGCGTGTCGCCTTTCTGGATGCGCTGCAACTCCGTCGCCAGTTTGATGCGCTGTGCTTCACCGCCGGAAAGTCAGATCGCCGGTTGTCCAAGCCGGACGTAGCCTAACCCGACTTCGCGGAGGATCGTCAGAGAGCGCCGGGCGTGCGGTTCGTCTGCAAAGAATGCCCAAGCTACATCGACGGTCATGCCCAGTACGTCGGCGATGGTTTTGTCGCGGTATTTCACTTCGAGCGTTTTCGCGTTGAAGCGCGCTCCGTGACACGTGGGACACGGTGCATACACGCTCGGGAGAAAGAGCAGCTCGACCATGACGAAGCCTTCCCCCTTGCAGCGTTCCCACGACAAGAAGCCCCACACTGCCTTCAATTGCTAAGTACGACAGGGCCAGGTACCGGATACCGGCTTCAAGCCTAATTGCTTCGCCTACGTAAGAGTCATCTAGTTCTCTTAGCGTCATTTCACCTCGACTTTCACACGCATCCAAGGATGGATGCAGCACTCAATAAGATGTTCACCTTTTGACAGACCTGGGACCAGGAGCTGGCTGCCTTGCAGGATTCGGGTCTTGGCCACCGCGACGTTCGAAAAGCCGCCGGCACATTCGGGAACCGTAGCCTCTCCTCCATTGAGGTCCGGTATGAAGCCGCCACCGTAATGCGCCACCTCCGTGAAGGTGTGGGGCTCGCCGCCCTGGTCGACTACGATAAGAGTGGTTCCTTTCTTTAGGTGAACTGTGTCAGGTTCGAAGTCCCAGCCCGGGTCCGGAGCTCCCGCAGCCGCCTTTTTAAATAAGTCCGCAAACTTCGTGGCTGCTCCAAGCGCGACGTTCTTGCAGAAGTCAGGCCCAAGCACAGCATTGAAGGTGGCCGGATCGCATTCGTCCAAGGCCACGATCTGGGCCACACTTGGTGGATTTTCATTTTCTTTTTCTTGCGCAAGCGCGTGCGTCACATCAGCCAACATCAAACAGCCAGCGAGTAAAACGAACTTCTCTACAGTGATTTTCATCACGGTTCTCCTTCCTTGTTGTTCAGGAAATTCGCTCGGGAAAGCGCCGGCGGCTTGTGATGTGCATGGCCGTCGATTACTGACTCTCGAGCGCACAAACAGTCGATGGCCTTAGGGCGGTGAAGTCGAATTTGCGGCTCCTTGAATCGTGAAGTCTATCGGTGGTTAACGGTATTTTTCGCACCCTGTCAGTACCGGCTGGAAGGTGAACTCAGATCGTTGTCACAGGTAATTATCGGCCATAGCGGCCCATCCATTCGGCTTGCCCGAGGATATGGCTTTCATGATGAGAGTCACAGAACTTGTCAAAAAGGGTTTGACAGAGCCGACATTGTTAGAGATGTCCGGTAACCCGATTTGCCAAGACCTAGGGCGATTCTGGCCCGTGCTCCATGTCAGGCTATATAGTAATGGTTAGGAAGTGCACGCGGTGTGGCGTAAGTTCTTTCCGATCGTTATAGGTCTTCTGCTATACGGGAGTTCTCCCCGGTTGTTCGCACAAGAGCGCGTCGAGGCTGGCATATTTCTCGATTACCTCAGCATTTCCCAGACCAACACCAACAACTTCGGAGTGGGCGGAAGGTTCGGCTACCGCATTCATCGCAAAGTGATGATAGAAGGGGAACTTGCTTACGACTATAGGATCAACTTCCACGAGGCTTACCGCAACATTGCGAACGGCGATATAAACGCGATTGAACGCACGTCGATTGGCGTCACTCATGGCCTGTTCGGGCCTACGCTGCAGCCCGCGAAGGGTAGATTTCGTCCATTCGTCACTCTGAAGGGCGGGTTGAACAGGCCCCGGCAGCACAGCAGAAAAAGTAATCGCACAAAAACTTCCCGAGCAGCGGCGTGGGATAAAGGGGGCCATTCATCGACTGGCGATGGATGGCCTTCGAGATTTCCTCATCAGGACGATGAGAACTGAACGCGTTACTCCCTCCGAATAATTTGTGGGCGGGAGGCACACGCTCTGAAATTTGGGGCCTTGGATTCCCGGGTGCCGCAGCAGGCTGCGGGTTTTGACTTTTATCTCACGGTGCTTCGTCACTCGCCCTTACATTGGCACTATAAAGACACCTCCAGACGAGTTGTCAAGGCACCGCAAATGATTGTAAAAAGTTGTAAAAGACGCTCGCTGCTGTACAGCACATTGCAGAATCGAGCAGGCCAGGATGGCAATGAGAGAAGACGCGGGTTCGGCTACGAGTGTTACTGAAATCTTTAAATGTTTTCAAATGGGAACTGCGACCGTGGCTAAAGCCGACGAAATTACTGTCTCCGCCGTCAACGCCGAGGCACCGCGGTTTAGACGCGAAAAAACCGCCGCTCTGCTCAATCACCTCGGCGCGACCAATTTTGGATTTGGAGGGCGCGAGACATTGTGTACCGGAGGAGGACTGTTGCTGGCTAGAGCTTATTGCTTCGGACGCGAAGGTCAGGACGGCGAGCTTAGTACGGCGGCGGTTTCCTTCCGATCGTCGACGCGGACGGACAGGAAGCCTGGCGGGGAGCAACAGGCGGACTTCGGGCTTGAGGAGTCGCTCAATCTGCAGCACATCCTTCGCAAGACGGAATTCCGATTTTTCACCATTCTTTACAATGTGCACAACGTTCACGACGTGCACGGTGCACAACTCGCCCGGCAAAGCGGACCCTTTGCCACATCCTCGGGACCGAGTCCGAAATTAATCAACAAAACCGGTAGTTTCTTAGGTCCTTGTCAGCGTCACACAAGTCACAACCCTGACAGAGTAGCCGGTGCGGCAGGAAGTATTCATTGTCCAACCCATGACGGACAACCAAATCATGAATGCGCTTCTGCAAGTCTCGATTCATCCAGACCAACCAGCCTTGGTTTGTTCGCGTTCGCGTGGTAATTCCTAGAGACGTCAGAGCCGCGCCAACGCCTCGCGGAGTGAGACGGCGTGGCTCGCCTGCTTCCCGAAGACTGCCATTTACCTCGGCAGTTAGGTCACGGATTTTGTAAGTCTCTCGCTTACCCAGATGAATCGCCTTATAGAGCACGCCCACAATCGCCGCGTGATCTGCCGATAGTGGTTCGCGGTTGGACTGTTGCTGGAGTTTAAAGCAATGCATCAACCACTGGCAGTAGTACGTAACTTCACTAATGGGGAGCGCAAGAGCCTGATATAAATCCCGGAAGCGCCCATGCAGGTGTCCACCTGCCAGATCATTTGAAAGGGCGATGGACTTGAATTTTTCTAGCCTATACTGCAAGAGCTGCTTTTGAATATCGTCCGCTGCCGTAACAATGGCCGGATCCGTCGGCCTTGCCAGGTCGGTACGACTGGTGGCGCTCATTGGAATCACGATGCATCGACTGTTCAAGGCGGAATCATTGGGAGTTCGTTCCAAGCTACGGCTTTCGCACCATAGGCTCTGAAGGATTGTCCCTTGCGAAGGGCGACGACCTCCCGGGAGTTTCCTATACGTAGCTGGTGGAACAGGTTCCTGCTAGTACCCGCAGTTGCCGTCTCGTCAATCAGCAGGGTAGGGATGAGTCTGTCGCAGGCTCGATAGAAAGCGGCAGGGGAGATATCAGCTGTAAGCAAACTGCGACGACATAGCAGTCTCAATATTTTAAGCACCGTTGACTTTCCCGAAGCGGGTAGCCCAACAAGTGAGACATAGGGCGCCACAGGCAAGCGGTCACAGTCGATGAACCACGTGCTTAGAACGAAACATGCAAGAAGGAGCCTGTCGTTGTCCTCGAGATCTAAACAACGTGACAAGATTTCGTCGTTAATCCGCCACAATAGCGCTGCAACTGATTCGTAGTGCTTAACCCCCCGAGGTAGACGAATATCCCTTACGATTTCCTCTTCGCGTGAAATTGGCCTTAAGACTCGTCCCTCAGTCTTAATGTGGCGAGCCGTGCGCATTTCGCCATTTTTGAAGATGGCGAACAGAGTTCTGGCCGAATTCTCGGGATCCTCGATCATTTCAACGAGCGAACCATCCTCCAGCTCCGCGAACCCAGTCTCCAAGATCGGAGCCGAAATCACCCTGGGTTTTTGCGTGAGCGAGACCTGCCTGTGATGTCGTACTTGCTCTTGACGCACTACGGCCACGGCACACTCCTTAGTCGGCCAGAAATGTAGATTGGGATACATGCAAATATATCACGCCAGTTCGTCATTTCGAAGTACGTGGGATTTGCGACGTCTGGAGTACTAGTTCGCCCGGCTCGGATGGGTGGGGAACAATCCAACAATGATTTCCGCAGAATGACGCGGTTGACGTTTGCTCTCAACTGCCGACGGGAGATCGGTCTGTCTTTCCACAGCCATGAGACCCTAGTTCCTTCCAGTCAGTATCCAGTCGGTACTTTTGCCATACTTTTCAGCTAGCTTGACCAAGACACCGAGCGGAGGAGCTGATTGGCCCAGTTCGTACTTAGATAGCTGGGCCTGGCTTATGCCAAGAAACGTGGCAAATTCTTCCTGAGTTGTTTGAGCCCGTAGCTGCCTTAGCCGGCTACCGAGGGCTCGCAAGTCCATATCGCCGTCAGATCGACGCGGACGCCCTGCCGCTTTCTGCTTGACTTTATTCATTTTACGAGTATTCTTTTTACGAGTATGCTCGTGGCTGAGTCCATTCTGTTAAGGGCCAGCCGGGCAGTAGCTTACCAAATGGAGGTGTTGACAAGCGATGCGTTCTTCTCTTAGAACTAAAATAATAGGAAACAAATCCGAATTGTGGCGCATGAACGTGACATGTGCACGACGGAATTGGGGAGGGCTTTCGAAGGATTCTTTGCACAATTTAGCCCAGCTAACTGACACGTATCGAGTCTCAGTCACAGCAGGCCACCTTCAACTTCTCGATGGGCGATGGTACATAACTCACTCCGGGCTTCTCTACTTAGCTTTCCGACGCCGTTGCGGCGGAATCAAGACAACAGTAGAAGAGCGCCTCTCCGATCCGGTTGCTAACCGCTGGGTTTTTAAGGCGACTGTATACAAGTGTCCTCGCTCAAAAGGGTTCGTCGGCTATGGGGACGCCGATCCGTCCAATGTTTCCACTCTTGTCCATGGGGCAGAGATGCGCATCGCCGAAACGCGAGCCGTCAACCGAGCCCTGCGCAAGGCGTACGGGATTGGTGTCTGCTCCGTCGAGGAACTGGGCTCGCTCTCCACCAATCGCGGTCAGGCCTCGGACCATGCTCAGTCGACGAATCACTCCACCAGCGGTTCGAGCAATGGCCAACCTCGTTTGCGGGATCAACTCTGTCTGCTGATCCGCCAGCACAATCTCGATCCCACTCTCGTTAAAGCATACGCCGCCGATTTCTGCGGCACGCCATCCCTGAAAGAAGCGAATCGCGATCTGGTGCAGTCCTTTATTTCGCACCTCACCGCATGCGCAAAAGAAAGCAGGGACATGTTGGTCTGCCGACTTAATTCCTATGCGCAGCCCGTAGCGGGGGTTACGCAATGAGACATCAGATTCCCGGCCTGGATTCAAGGCACCAAGATTCCGAAGCCGGCTTGCATGGATTGTTTCTGGTTCGTGTGGACAAAGGATGGTTCCGGCGGCATCCACAAAAACCATTCGTGGAGCTCCGATTCGTCATCTTGGAGCCCGCGTCGTATCAAGGCCGATCATTTTTCGGCCGGCTGTATTGCACCGAGAGAGCCCTTTGGAAGCTCCATTGGTTTCTCCGAAACTTTGGCTACGATGGCGACCTGCTCAACCGCGATCAAGTGGATGAAAAAGCTCTCGCAAACCTTCACGGCGTTGTTGGTACCTCGCACAAAATCGTGCATGGGCACTCTTACCAGAATCTGGATTCGTTCGCCCCGGCCAGCGACTGGGAGGCACTCTCACACATTTCCCCTAATAACGGCGAGGCGCCGGATGGGCGCGGAGGTTCCGATGGTTTATAGCCACACTCAAATCAGTCAATATCTCCGCTGCCCGCGCAGCTACCGTTACCGCTACCTCGATGGCTGGCGGGAAAAAGAAACTCGCGCAGCTATGGCCTTTGGCCGCTGTTTTGAGAATGCTCTGGGAGCTTACTTCCGCGAAGAGGATTGTAGCGCGGCGCTGTTCAACGAATGGGAGGCCTACCGCGATACTCCCTTTGAGTTCAAAAAGGGGGAGACTTGGGATCGGTTCGTGCATCAGGGGGTCCATCTGCTGCAGAGGTTCGCGCAGGATGGTCGGGTTCGCATTCACAATCCACGGAAGGATCTCCAGGTCAAATTTCTCCAAAGGTTGACGGGCGGCAACGAATTTGTTGCCTATCTCGATGCGATTGGCGAGATCGACGGCGTGCGTTGCCTGATTGACTGGAAGACCACGACAAGTCGTTACCCGGACGGCCCGGAAGGTTTACTTTCACTCGATCCTCAACTCATTTGCTATTCGTGGATCACTGGCATTCCCGAGGTGGCCCTGGTCGTTTTTGTGCGGAAGCATGCTCCGGAAATTCAATATTTAAGAGCAACGATTTCCGAGGAGCAGCGGCAAGAATTCGGCCGACTGGTAGAAACCACCACTAACCAGATCGAGGCCGGCCATTTCCATTCCCATAGCGGCATTCGGTTTCCACAAAATGGATGCGTAAGTTGTTCCCATCTGGGGCTGTGCCTCAACAACGAGCAGTTAGTGGAGGCGAAACTCATCCGTAAGCCGGGAGCGAGCGACCTTGATTGGCTTGACGAGCTTGTGGACTGACGGGCGGGCGGCCGTGGCACCCGAATTAAATCGCCGACGCGCGGTGTTCATACTAGGCAAGATCGACGAGATCTTGAGCTGGGAGAAGACCAAGGAACAGGAGAAGGACGCGCGCTTTGTTGAGCTTGGGGAATACCTGTGTGAGGTAAGGTCGAAGCAGTACTGGAGGTTAGAGAGCCTGAAGTCGTTTGATGAATTCCTCGC
The DNA here is from genome assembly GCA_025463055.1 of Candidatus Acidiferrum typicum. Classification (GTDB taxonomy): domain Bacteria; phylum Acidobacteriota; class Terriglobia; order Acidiferrales; family UBA7541; genus Acidiferrum; species Acidiferrum typicum_A. Next base: position 965 of record JAOAPV010000016.1, on the reverse strand, counting down.
AAAGCGTTTCCCTGACTCGCGCCGGAAGGCCTACTACCTGATGGCGATTCACGAGAACCTCACGAAAATTCCAAAGCCGCAACTTCGCGAGGTGGGTTGGAGCAAAGCGACCGAGCTGGTCAAGGTGGCGAGGAAAGATGGGGAACGATTCGATTGTGCAACCTGGTTGCACAAAGCCAAGGAATTACCGAAGGAGGGGTTTAAGGGAGAGGTCGAACGCCATCTCACGGGCAAAGAAACAGAGCCTTGGGAGATCATCTATTTCAAGCTCTATAAGAGCCAACTGCCCGTGGTCGAGAAGGCCCTTGAAACTGCCGGTCTGATGCTCGGAACCGACAAGTCTAGGGGTTACTGCCTGGAGATGATCTGCGCGGATTTTCTCGCAGGCGCCAAATTAGAAGACCCTTGTCCGTCGGGTTCATCGTAGCTCGCCGAGGAATTTGATGGGCCTACATCAAAAGCAACCAAGAGTCAGGCTGAAGCCGGAAGACTATGGCGCATTACGAAACCACGTTCTGAAACGAGATGGTTGGCGGTGTCAAGACTGCGGCGCGATGAAGGACTTGCAGGTTCACCACATTAAGAGCAGGAGCCAACTGGGCGGTGACGTAGCGCAGAATTTGATTACGCTCTGTGCCAGTTGTCACGGAAAACGTCACGGCCGTTAGAATCCTAGTCAGGAGGTGTGAAGATGCCAGTGGAAATCATTGGGGAGGCAGGTACAGCAGGCGCAAGCCGTGAATGGATCGATGCGGAATGCCAGCTCGCGATCAAGCGCTTAATTAAGGTCTGCGGTGAGCCCCCACCCGAGATGAAACTGGAAGTTCAGTGGCAGGAGGCATGCCGGGAGTGTTCGCTGTCGGCGACGCGCGCTGCCGCTCCGTCAAGCGCGTCGCGTCGGCAGTGGGAGAGGGCGCCACTGCGATCCAGCTTGTCCACGAGTACTTGCGCGCAGCATGATCCCC
>JAOAPV010000013.1 GCA_025463055.1 Candidatus Acidiferrum typicum | reverse complement strand
GTCGGTTGCTATAGCAAGCAGAAATGAAGACTGATCAGACGTGAGCCGATTTCAGGTCAATTTCTAAAGCAGGGGCGGGCTTGCCGCTCTCAGGCTTGCCAGAGCGGATGCAGGCGATCTGTAAGTTTTGTTCCCAATCTGGATGGCAGACTATTACCTTCGTGGTTAGTTGGCCATCTTCGTCGTCTTCACAGATAACAAGAACCGATTGCCACATCTCCTCGGTCCCGTCTTTTCTAATCAGCTGACCGACGCCTACAGACAGTGCTTGCGCTTTAACCTGGAGATGGCCGTTGGGCATGGCATTGCAGCGAACCTCAAACTTGCGGTCGTCCATATCTTCTTTCCTCGTGCTAGGGACTCAGGTTACAGGGTGCGGTGTTCGCCTGCAATGAACCTTGGCCTTTTGTAGCAACCTGATGGCCACCGTCGCACTTCAATCCTTGTTCTGCCATTCCATTGAACGCCCCTACCTGCTTGCTATAGGAAGCAAAATTAAAAAGAAATCCACATGATCCGCCTTGCTTCCTAAGATTTCCCCAGGCAACGGTCGATCTGCCGGTATTGCGTCCAACTTGTGGGCTCTCATGGTCATGAATGAACACCAAATTTTCAGGTGTCAAAACCGTAGCTGCGGGTCCGAGATAAGAGTAATAAAGGACGGAATTCAGGGAAGCTCAAATCCCCGGTGCTGCTGCGGCGCAGAAATGAAAAAACCGTACACGGCGCCGGTTCTGCGAGAACTGCCTGCTAACGTTCTTGTCGGTCACAGATCCGAAGACAATTGAAGACATCGGGCGAGTCTTGGCCTTGGGCGGGATCACAATGCTAGGCACGATTGTACTTTTCTTTGGATTCGTCTTTCTCATTACGGGTGCAGTGCTGTTATACGACGGCCTTTCGACATCAGATCTGAGCCAAACCGCGAAGGTCATTAGTGGTGCGATTTTTCTCTCCCTCGGATTGGTCAGTTCGTGGTTCGGCGTAAAGAATTGGTGGGAATGGCGAACCGTGTACAAGGAATCTCGAAATGAATAGTTCCGCTACAGCTACGACCACATAATAATCGAGTCAACGACGAGACACGCACCTTAACTCATTGTGGCTGGCCCCGGCATTCAGTACGACTGGTTTGATAGCCGTCCACAGCTCCGGTTGGACGGCCGCAAAATCTTCGCAGAAGCCTGCGTAATAATAATCATCGCCACCGCCGCCGTACGCTATCGCCACTCCCAACAAGGGCGCCGCACCACCTCGACGCCTTAGAAATAACACGCGACTAATACAGTTCGCCGTTGTTGCTCTTGACACGTGCCTCCCCCAATTGTAAAAGCCTCTGCCGGTATGCTATTCTCTGCCCGCTGGCACTGCGGTCAAGTCCTCGACCGCTATTCCTAATCTGCTGTAATGCTCATAATCTGTCGAACTGTGCGAGCTACCCGTCAACCGGGCCAGAAGTCTTAAAAAAAACGGCGGAATATGCGAACCTTTCCCAGCTTGATTCGCGTCCTGGTACCTTGCGTCTCCCTATTCGTTTTCTGCAACAGTCCTGGCCGAGCCCAAACCAGCATCGTCCCCGCTCGCATCACGCAATCCGTTGATCACCAGCAGACCGTCACGCTGCGCGGCAGCACTCACCCCCTTGCCCGCCCAGAGTTCGATCATGGTGCGGTCAGCGATGCCATGCCCATGGGCCGCGTCTTGCTGCTCCTGCAGCGCAGCCAGGACCAGGAGCTGGCGTTGCAGCAGATGCTCGAGCAACAACAGAGCAAATCTTCTCCCAACTATCACGCGTGGCTGACCCCAGAGCAATTCGGCCAGCAGTTTGGCGCCGCCGATGCCGACATTCAAGTCATCACGCAGTGGCTCGCTTCGCAAGGATTCTCGCAGATCAATGCGGGGCCAGGCCGCATGGTAATCGAGTTTTCCGGGACTGCCGGCCAAGTGCGAAGCGCGTTTCATACAGAAATCCACCATTTCGTAGTGAACGGAGAAGAGCACACCGCCAACGCCGCTGATCCGCAAATTCCGGCAGCGCTCGCTCCAGTTGTCGCGGGGGTCGTGTCGCTGCACAATTTCCCGAAAAGATCGCACGCCAACGTCCTTGGAGAATTCCGCCGCAAGCTCGGGGAGCCGGGCTTACAGCCGCTCTTGACCTTCCCCAATCCTTTCCGTTCCGGGAATTTCTACGGCTTGGCCCCCGGCGATTTTGCCACCATCTACAATACAAAGCCCCTGTTGACGGCGGGAAACGACGGCACCGGTCAAACCATTGCCATCGTCGGCGAAACCAATCTCAATGTTCAGGACGTGCAACAGTTCCGCAGCATGTTCGGGCTCTTGGCCAACTTTGATGCCTCCAACATCGTTGTGAACGGCACGGATCCGGGAATCACTTCAACCGACGAAGAAACAGAGGCCGATCTCGATGTTCAGTGGTCGGGAGCTGTCGCGCCTGGAGCCACCATAAAATTTGTGGTGTCCGCCTCGACTCCTGCTTCGGCGGGCATCGATTTGTCCGCGCTTTATATAGTCGAACACAACTTCGCTGCGGTTATGAGCGAGAGTTATGGCGCTTGCGAAAAAGTACTCGGCACTGCCGGCAGCGCTTTTTATAACAATCTGTGGGAGCAGGCGGCGGCGCAAGGCATCACGGTTGTTGTGTCCTCTGGGGATGGCGGCTCCGCCGGTTGCGACGATTTCAATAAGCCGCAGCCCGCAACTCAAGGGCTAGCGGTTAGTGGACTAGCCTCCACTCCCTACAACGTCTCCGTGGGCGGCACAGATTTTGATCAGGTCAACAACTGGGCGGCCTACTGGAATGCCACCAATAATGCGACGGGAACGTCCGCCAAAAGCTACATCCCGGAGATTCCGTGGAGCCAAAGTTGTGCCCAGATTGGATTGACCGGTTGCGGCTCATCCGCTCCTCAGGGTTCCGTGAACATCGTCGCCGGCAGCGGTGGTCCCAGCGCGATCTATCCAAAACCAAAATGGCAGTTGGGGGTTGCGGGCATGCCCAACGATAGTCACCGTGATCAGCCCGATGTGTCTCTATTCGCTAGCGTGGGTTTCAACGGAACCGCCTATGTCCTGTGCCAGGGCGACCGCATAGGCCCCTGCTACGTCAACTCTGGTTCCGTCAGCGTCGAGCTGGTCGGCGGCACTTCCGCTTCGGCGCCTGCCTTTGCAGGAGTCATGGCGCTCGTCAACCAGAAGCAGTCGAACACCAGCAATCCTGCCCCTCGCCAGGGCAACGCCAATAACGTCCTGTACGCCTTGGCCAAAAAGTCCGGCGCAAGCTGCACTTGGAGTCCGGCCGAGGCCGCAAACTGTGTGTTTAACGATGTCACCAAAGGAAATAGCTTCTTGCCTACCCGCAAGCCCGGAGTCGGTACCAACAGCGTGCCCTGCCAGGCAGGTTCACTGGACTGCAGCACCGCCATTGGCGGCGGCAACGGCGTGCTCGTCGACCCGGCCCACACAACGCTCGAGGCTTGGACCGCGATAGCCGGTTACGACATGACCACCGGCCTCGGGTCCGTCAATGTGAATAATCTCGCAACCGCTTGGGGCACCGCGTCCACCATCGGGACCACCACGACGCTCACGCTGTCTCCGACAACTGGAATCAAGCACGGCTCCTCAGAAAATGTAGGCGTAAACGTCACGGTTGCAGCCAACACTGGAACCGGCACTCCCACTGGCGATGTTTCCCTGATCGCGTCCTTCGCTGGCCCGCCCCCGACCACTCAGGGACTCGACCACTTCACGCTCAGCAGCACTGGCGCCGTAACCAACGCCACCACGCAAAGCCTCCCGGGCGGCACCTATAACGTAACAGCTCACTACGCCGGCGACGGCACCAACGCTCCCAGCGACTCCTCCGCGGTTCAGGTCACCGTCGCCACAGAAAACAGCCAGACCTTCGTCGTCGTCCCAACGTTCGATTCCACGGGAAACCTCGTAAGCGGCAACGCCAATTCCGTGACCTACGGCTCCAACTACATCATTCGCATGTACGCAACGAACTCCACTGCTGCGGCCACTCCCAGTGGGCCCCCTGCACCTCTTTGTGCGCAAATCAATCAGCTGACTTGTCCCTCTGGAACCGTAACGCTCACCGGCAATGGCACCGTGCTGGACGCCGGAACATTCCCGCTGAACAGCGCCGCCTACACCCGCGACCTCGCACCAAACCTCACGGCCGGCACCTACTCGCTCGTAGCCAAGTACTCCGGCGACAACAGTTACAGCGCAAGCTCGACCACCGGAACCTTCACGGTCGCACCCGCCCCCACTAGTCTCACCGAGCAAACATTGATGGTGTTTCAAGTAGCCAATCAGCCGTTTCAGATGGACATCCAGGGATCTACGCAGGCCCTGCACGGGGTGGCGCCCACGGGCACAGTGACTTTTCTCGAAGGGTCAACTCAGCTCGGGGCACCGGTCAACATCAGCGGCGTAGGTGGTGGGTTTCCGCCCTTCTTTAATGCCAATGCGATGTTGACTATCGCCACCGCCGGACCTCACACGATCACTGCTCAGTACGGCGGCGATGTGAACTACGCCGCCTCAAGTACCTCGATTTCGATCACTTTGCTCAATCCCACCTCCGCCAGTATCAGCGTCAACCCGACGACAGTGACGTACGGCAGCCCCGTCACCATCACGGCGGTCATTGCTACTACAGTTTCGGCTTCCAACGCCGCCCTGAAGCCAACGGGGAACGTCAACCTATACGCCAGCTATGACGGCGCAATTGCCAATCCTTCGATAACCCAGGTGGCTGATGGCAACGGTAATTGGGAAATTCAGGTGACGGCAACCATTACGCCGCAATCCAGCGAATTGATTAGCCTCAATTATTACGGCGACAGTAACTATGGCGGTTCTTCTTCTAACAGCTTTATCACTGTCAATATCCCAGATTTCAGTCTCACGGTTCCGGGACCCTTGGTGGCGACTGTCGGCCAATCCGGCAGCGTGCAGATCAACGTGGTGCCTGCCTCAAATATTCCGAGCCCGGTCACGCTTTCTTGTTATGGCGGCTTGCCCAACGGCTACGCGTGTAGTGTTCAGCCGAACCCCGTGAACCTTGCCAATGGCGCCACCTCTGCGGCTACCCTGACTCTATCTCCCGCTCCTGCGGCTCAGGCCATTCCACGTGCGGCCCTCGCGCGAAACCATGTAATGTTCTGGCCTTTCGGGAGTGTTGGCTCTAACCGATATGGGTCGCTTACCGTGGCTATGGGTCTCCTGACCGGCTATCTTCTGCTTTGGTCTTCGCGTAGGATCCGGTTACGTCCGGCGCTGGCTTGCGGCGTCGCCTGCGTGATAGGCCTCCTGGGCTGCGGCGGAGGCGGTGCGGGCATTGGAAGCGGTGGTGGGGGAGGCGGAGGAGGCGGCGGCACGCCCGGACCTTTCACCACCTCAACGAGCCTATCCATCAGCGCGCCGACTGTTGCTTCGGGCAGTTCACTCACTGTCACCGCAAAAGTCACGGGTCAAGGCAATCCCACGGGTATGGTTACCTTCCAGGTGGGGGGCTTTTGGTTCGGCCAGGCCAACCTCGTTGGTGACACGGCTACAGTCACGTCCAACGCACCTTTTCCTGGCTTGTACCAAGTCATGGCAACCTACAACGGCGACGCCTCTCACAGTCCTTCGACATCGGCGCCCGTGAAGGAAGGGGTCACCGGAAGCACAAGTGTGCTGGTTATCGGTCGGACTGGCTCATTGTCCCAAACTGTATCTGTGACGATTACGCTGCAGTAGGCGCGAAGAAGTGCGCACAAATCATAATAAAACTTAATGTTATAAGGCTTTGTGAAATCGCTCTTCAGCCCTTCCGCTCGGTCGTGTCACGTTTCCGCCTAAGCAACCTTTCTAGCTCGGTTTTTCACGCCAATTGTTTTCATATTGTTACGAAGCCCTTTTCGTGGCGGGTGGCCACAGCGTTTACGAAGCTTTCAACAACTAGGCGCACCCTGCGGTTTTGCAGGGTGCGGATTTTGACTTTTCCGAACTCTTTCCCGCTCGTCACAGTTCGCTGCTGCTAATAGCCATTCACTCCCAATTTTCGACCATTTAATGCTTTCGCATTTACTTCTTGGGTAAACTCAGCTACCGTTCCACATGCTCGCCCCAGTCCTCGCACAAACACCAAAGCTCCATCGCCATCCGCAGACTGCAACGCGCCGCCGTTCGCTGCCACTACCCACCGCTCACTATTCAGCGTCCACCACCCAGTCTCTTTCGCGCCCTTTTGCTTTCATGTCGTTACAAATTCCTCTTCCCGCAACTCCTTTCTTTTCACATCCATCTGAATCGCCCGGGGTGTGGGTCTCACCCCTCGAGGGCTCATTCGTGCACTCCCGCAACTCCCTTGCTTCCTATCACATCCCTGCAACCCTCGCAGTTTCATGCAGTTACACACTCTTTTGCGCAACGGCACACGGCTATCTCCCCTATTCTCAACAGCTTCCACACTCTTTCTATCGCCACGGGGGTGGTACCCCCCTGCATGGGCAAATACCTCATCGTCTACTTCAACCTCGGCCACAACTCCCTGGGAGTTGCGGTCAGACCATTCGCCGCGTGTCCGGCTTGCAGTACACTCTTCGTCCGGGCAATTCACGTCTGCGCGCATTCAAGAGAACGCCATGGATAAACGCATAGCGTCTGCCGATGCCGCCATCGCAACACTCACCGACGGCGCCACGATCTTGGTCGGTGGCTTCGGCCTTTGCGGCGTACCCGAACACCTCATTGACGCTGTCCGCCGCAAAGGCTCCAAAAATCTGACCATTGCCAGCAACAACGCCGGCACGGACGGCGCCGGCCTCGGCTTGCTCCTGCAAAATCGCCAGATCAAAAAAATGATCTCCACCTATGTCGGCGAGAACAAACTTTTCGAGCAGTTAGTCTTAAGCGGCGAATTGCAAGTCGAATTGAATCCGCAAGGGACTTTCTCCGAACGCATCCGCGCAGGCGGCGCGGGCATTCCCGCCTTCTACACACCCACCGGCTACGGCACCATGGTCGCCGAAGGAAAAGAAACCCGCGAGTTCGACGGCCGCCACTACGTTCTTGAACGCGCACTCCGCGGCGATTTCGCTTTCATCAAAGCCTGGAAAGGCGATCGCTGGGGCAATCTGATCTACCGCAAAACCTCGCGTAACTTCAATCCCATGATGGCCACCGCCGCCGACTACGTAATCGCCGAAGTCGAGCAACTAGTAGAGCTCGGCCAGCTCCCGCCAGACCAGATTCACACTCCGGGCATCTTCGTAAACGCCATTTTCCAAGGCCCGCACTACGAAAAGAAAATCGAGCGCCGCACCGTGCGAAAATCGTGATCGCTTGTAGGGGCGCAGCACTGCTGCGCCCCAGCTATCGAGGCGTGAAGCAATGCAACTGACCGACGAACAAAAACGCGAACGCATCGCTCGCCGCATCGCGCAGGAACTCCGCGACGGCTTCTACGTCAATCTCGGCATCGGCATGCCTACGCTGGTTGCGAATTACATTCCTACAGGAATTGAAGTCGTCCTGCAGTCCGAAAACGGCATGCTCGGCGTCGGCCCTTACCCGCTCGAATCCGAAATCGATCCCGACCTCATCAACGCTGGAAAGGAAACCGTCAGCGAAATCCCCGGCACAAGTTATTTTTCTTCCGCCGATTCTTTCGGAATGATTCGCGGCGGCCACGTGGACCTCACCGTTCTCGGCGCGCTGCAAGTCGACGAAAAAGGCAATCTCGCCAACTGGGCCATTCCCGGCAAAATGCTGAAAGGCATGGGCGGCGCAATGGACCTGGTCGCCGGCGCCAAGCGCGTCTACATCGCCATGGAACACGCCACACGCGACAACCAACCGAAAATACTGAAAAGATGCTCCCTCCCGCTAACGGGTCTGGAAGTAGTCGACCACATCGTCACCGAACTAGCCCTAATCGATGTCACGCCCGAAGGCCTGCTCCTCCGCGAACTGGCGCCCGATGCCACTCTCGACCAAGTGCAATCCCTGACCGAACCCAAACTTCTGTTACCAGAAGGAGGTCCGCGCTCCATGCCGGCCTAATCGCCTTCAACAGCTTGCGGTAAGCTGGAAATGAGGCAGCGCGCATTAAATGGATCCACACTCTATAGTCGTAGTCAGCTTGCACACCCCCAAGGAAAAAATTTGGGGCGAGCTTCTGACCGTCAGCACCGCCGGAGTTACGATGCGCGGCATCGATCTCAATTCGTTCGATCACTTCATTCGTCAACTCAATGAACCTGACGGTGAACGCGTCGGTGTCCCTACGCTTTTCTTTCCGATGACTCGCGTCGAGCGCATCACCCTCGACGAGCCCACCGGCTCCATTCCCTCGATGGACGAACTTTTCGCGCGCAAAATCGGCCGCCGTCTGATCGACTACCTCGCGCTGTTCGCCTGAACTGCGTTATGCTGAGGCGCAATGAAAGGCCGCATCTGGACGGTTCCCAACCAAATCACGCTGTTGCGCCTCGGCTTCCTGCCGTTTTTTCTGATTCTGATTTCCTACGAAGAATACCGCTGGGCGTTGGCAGTTCTGGTTGTGGCAGGATTAAGTGACGGAATCGATGGCCTGCTCGCCCGCAAACTGAATCAGCAATCATCTCTAGGCGCGTATCTCGATCCGATAGCGGACAAATTGCTGCTCTCCTCGTCTTTTGTGATTCTTGCCTTCAAGAACAAAATTGCGTGGTGGCTCACCATTATTGTGCTGAGCCGCGACATTCTCATTCTCGTGGTCGCCGTTGTCATCATTCTGATTTTCGGCTATCGCCCGTTTCCGCCAAGCATTCTTGGCAAGGGCACCACCATGTTTCAAATCGTTCTCGTGTTTACGGTAGTGCTTTCGGCCGCGTATCCAAATTTGCCGCTGGCGGGCATCACCCAAGTGCTGGTGTACCTTGTCCCTGTGCTTGCGATTGTTTCCGGTTTCCACTATTCGATTTCCATCGCGCGCCGCTTAAGTTCGCCCGCGCAACCAACGGGCTAGGCTTGACCCGGCAACGGATCGCGATAGTGGAGGATCATCAGCGCGAAGCTCGCTATCACAGCGATTCCCGCTAGCCAGCCCAGCGCATTGGCGATCTGCCGCTCGCGTACGGACATCGGCTGGCGATCCGGAAATATTTTGCCGAGCACAAATCCAGCCGCCAAGCCGGCCCCGTGCGCCCAATTGTCGATTCCCATGCCCATCCATCCCAGCACAAAAAGAATCACGATGGAACTGATCAGGCGCGAACGCAGCTCACGCATGTACGAGCCGCCACGCTTGGTAGTGATGGCCAGCATCGCGCCGACGAGGCCGAGCAGACCGCCGCTTGCCCCGAGCGAATAATGCCCTATAAAGGAGCTCACGAGAAAGCCGAACGCACCGGTGAAAATGTAGAGGAAGAAATAGCGGGCGGATCCGTAAAGTTCCTCGAGCGCCGGACCAAGCTGCATCAGCGACATCATGTTGAACCCGATATGAATCAGCCCGCCATGCAGAAACATTGCGGTGATCACGCGATACCATTGATGCTGAACGTAAATTCCGTAGGGCGCGCTTAGTCCCAAGCGGTACGTTGCGGCGCCGCCCATACCCCACAGAATGCTCAGGCCACCGCCGCCGCCTTCCGCAGCGAGCGCCATCCACTCGACGCCAAACATCATGAGGTTTACAACCAGCAAAGCGGTAGTTACCGGCGCGGGCCCAGCGAAAACACCGGAGAGGCTGCGGTTTACGGCGGCCATGGAAAATTTAAGGTTTGTGCCACAATTGTGGCAACGCGTGACGTTGATTCCCACCAGTGAACCGCAATTGGGACAGAGCTGAGGGCGCGGTTGCTGGTTGCCGCTGCCGAAAAAGCGTTGGAGGGTGGACTTCCAGCGGTCCAGCCGATACTGCCATTGATAGGGAAGCGGCAACTCTCCTCCTTGCGCCGTGCGCGGAACGCTTGCGGCGCTCGCGGAGCGTTCCTATAATACCGAAATCGCCACGCAGGGTCCGGCGAACTCACCTATGGACAAATTTGAAGAGTTTGGCAAGCGTATCGACGAAGAGTTGACACGGCTGCGCCGCTACATCGAGCAGGAAGTCGCGCCGGAAACGGAGCGGCGCAGCGCTGAATTTTTGCGCGAAGTCTCCGCAAAATTGAGTGAAGCGGCCAGCAAGCTGGAAGCACGCATGGCCTCGCGCCGGAGTTCGAACCCACCTCCTACGAATCCGCAATCATGATCTTGGGGCAATCTGCGGGCGCGGCCGATGATTTGCAAATCACTCGGCAGCAACTGCGTTTCTTCTGTGGTTTTTGTGCTCTTTGTATTGGTTTTATTTCCGGTTGCGGGTCGCGCCACACCACCGCGAGCCGCCCTGAGCCTGCACAACCTGAAAGTAGTGAAACATCGGACAACGGTGAGCAGCCCCGAAAGACTGAGCGTGGCAGCGGGCCTGGGGCAAATGCAACGCGAAGAACTACTCCCGTTACGGCAGCGAAGCGCGACATCCCGGCGCCGAATCCGGCCATGGCTGCGTACACAGAGCAGGGAAACGCGTCGTGGTATGGCATTCCCTTTGATGGGCGGCGGGCTTCGAACGGCGAGATCTACGACATGCACAAGCTGACGGCGGCGCATCGCACGCTGCCATTTGACACGGTGGTGCGCGTAACCAACTTGAGCAACGGCAAATCCACGGTGGTGCGCATTACAGATCGCGGCCCGTTTGTAGATAATCGCATCATTGACTTGTCGATGGCGGCGGCGCGAGAGATCGATTCGATCGGCCCGGGCGTGGTTCCAGTGCGGCTGGAAATTTTGTCGGCCGGCATCGATCCAACTTCGGGATTTTTCACGGTACAAGTGGGGGCGTTTCGCGAGCGCGGCAATGCGGAGCGGTTGCGCGAGCGCCTGAATGCTTCCTACTCGCCGATTTTTGTTCAGCCGTACGACTCGCCTGAAGGGTTGTTCTATCGCGTACGCGTTGGCAAGGTTACCGGAGAGGACGCTGCGCAACACTTCGGCGAACAGCTTCGCAACCGGGAAGGGTTTAATCCTATGGTGGTGCGGCTGGACGATGGACTGAGCTCAGGAGGCACCAATGAGCGCTGACTGCTTGTTTTGCAAGATCGCAGCGAAGAAGATCCCGTCGGAATTGGTTTACGAAGATGAGGAAGTGTTCGCGTTTGAAGACATTGGCCCGCAAGCGCCCACGCACATTTTGATTTGCCCACGCAAACATTTTGCTTCCCTCAACGACGCGACATCTGAGGATCAGAGAGTACTTGGAAAATTGCAGCTTGTCGCGGCAGAACTGGCACGCAAACTGAATCTGCTCGAAGGCTACCGGACGGTGGTGAACAACGGGAGTGGCGCAGGCCAGTCTGTGTTTCATTTGCATTTGCATCTGCTCGGCGGCCGTGCCTTTCGCTGGCCTCCAGGTTAATGGAACCATAAGAAAGATGGCGGCGGAGTATCGAGTTGAGTGTGGCGACCAAAGCAGGACGAGAGAGCGGGAATCGTAATGGGTTCTCCATCCTTCCCCTTCTTTGCATTCTCCTCTCACTTTCTGGCGAAAGCGCACACCGAGGAGAGTAACTCGACTATACGGCCCCGGTTAATTTTAGTGTCAACGAATCGCGGCACTTCGCCGGTCAGGTGCCGATCTCACGCACCCGAAAGTTGGCCAGACCACTTAATACAAGCGCGTTTGTCGGTACTAATCCGACGGACCAGCTCATAACTTCCGGGTTGCCCCGTGACTCGGACCCTATTCGCGGGGAGCCCGGCGAGCGTACAATCAACGGTCTGAACGCAATCGTGAAAAGGACTGAACGTGAGGGCAGCGAAGTGACCGACTCAGTTTTCCTGGTTGTTGACAGCGACGCGGACGACCTCGCGACATTTGCCAGCGCGTTGACCTCTCGCTACGCAAGCGAATACGAGATACGCACGGCCGCTACTGCGAGTGAGGCACACGCGACCCTCGCGGCACTCTCCATCACTGGCATCACCGTCGCCCTGCTCATCGCCTCGCGGGACCTGGGGGACGCAGACCTCCTGTTGCTCCTGCAGCGTGCTCGTGAGCTCTTTCCCAGTGCCCGGAGGGTTCTGAGCGCGCGATACCTTGACCCTTCGGCATTCGATTTTATTACTGGAGCGATGCGGACGGGGCGGATCGACTACTTCCTCTACAAGCCCTGCGAACCTGTGGTCACACGGCTCTACCCGGTTGTCGACGATCTTCTCGGAGGCTTGCGCCGGACCAGGGAGGAGCGCGGCTTCGAGTCGATTCGGATCATCGGCGAGCAGTGGAATCCGCGCTCCCATCGGCTGCGCGACCTCCTGGAGCGTAGCACGGTCCCCTTTGGGTTTTACGATAGCGAGTCGGAAGAAGGCAGGCGGATCCTTGTCCAGGCTGGCGTGGACGGATCACGTTTGCCCGTGCTTTGCTTTCACTACGGCGCTGTGCTCGTTGACCCAACCAACGAGCAGATGGCGGCGGCGCTAGGCGTCAGGACCACGCCGGAACCTGGGCTCTACGACGTGGCCATCGTGGGAGCCGGCCCAGCTGGGCTCGCGGCCTCGGTCTACGCCGCGTCTGAAGGTCTGCGTACAGTCCTGCTCGACCGAGAGACCATTGGTGGCCAGGCTGGAACGAGTTCCCGCATTGAGAATTACCTCGGCTTTCCACGGGGTATAAGCGGAGGGGAGCTTGCGCATAGAGCTTTTGAGCAGGCACAGCGGTTCGGTGTGTCCGTCGTCTTCACCAAGGTAGCCACCAGACTGCGCGCCGACGGGATGCGGCTCATCACGACCCTTGCTGACGGTGTGGAGATAGAAGGCCGAACGATTGTTATCGCAACTGGTGTGGCGTACCGCCGCTTGGACGTACCTAGCCTCGAGCGTTTCGCCGGAGTTGGCGTTTTCTACGGCGCCGCCATGAGCGAGGCACCAACCTGCACAGGCGAAGAAGTCCTTATCGTGGGCGCTGGCAACTCGGCGGGACAGGCGGCAATACATCTGGCGCGGTTCGCTTCGCGTGTGACGATGGTCGTGCGCGGCCAGTCTCTTGCTGCAAGCATGTCCGACTACCTCGTTCGCCAGATCGGCGCGCTTTCCAACATCGACGTGCGGCTCGGGACTTGGGTGGTGGACGGCTATGGTGACAGACGCCTCGAGGCGGTCACTGTGGAACGCGTTGACGGTAGGCGCGAGAAATTGTGCGCCGCCGGTCTGTTCGTGCTCGTCGGGGGCACGCCCCATACTCAGTGGCTAGCGGGCACCATCGAGATGGATGCCAAGGGATACATCCTGACCGGCCGCGACTTGCTCCGCTCAGGCCATCCGCCCAGCGGGTGGAGGCTCGAGCGCGAGCCTTTTTTCTTGGAGACGAGCATGCCGGGAGTGTTCGCTGTCGGCGACGCGCGCTGCCGCTCCGTCAAGCGCGTCGCGTCGGCAGTGGGAGAGGGCGCCACTGCGATCCAGCTTGTCCACGAGTACTTGCGCGCAGCATGATCCCC
>JAOAPV010000012.1 GCA_025463055.1 Candidatus Acidiferrum typicum | reverse complement strand
TAAAAATTCGGACGCCAACGGATCACTTCCAAACGTGGGCAATGGTTGTGCATTCCACACCAACCGATATGGGTCTCGTGTTTCACAGCACCGATCCAACCTTTCTCACCGTGCTAGAAAAGTGGGTTAGGGAGGCTCGGTCTGCGGAAGCAAGCGTGAAGCGGTGAGCTAAAGGATGAGGGCACTACCGCCCGTTCAGTTCCGGCTGTTTCGTAGAAACAATTCCAATTCGGCTTCCCTGCGAAAATACAGCACCACGGCTCTGCATTGTTCGCACTTGTCCTCGCGGATGTGCCTAAGCATCTGGTCAAAAGGCGCTCTTCCCCATTTGCGTTTGCACGGCTTCGGTTCGGGCCAAGTGCTCATCGGTGAAATTGTATCCTGTCGGCGGATCGCGCCAGGGATGCGGTGCGACCGCTTGTCCGTCAAGGACGAGATGGGCACCGCAGACCGAACGGCAACCTATTTCGATTCGTAATTCTTGTACTCCGCCGAGGTCATCGGCTTATGCCCGACGGCCTGGGCGACACTCATTTTGCCTGTGGGCAACATGCTGCCAAAGTAGAAGTGATAGATCATCCCGTCGGTAGTAGCGACAAGGTCGGCGACGTCCTTGGCCTTGTCCGGCGG
Organism: Candidatus Acidiferrum typicum; assembly: GCA_025463055.1. Lineage (GTDB taxonomy): Bacteria > Acidobacteriota > Terriglobia > Acidiferrales > UBA7541 > Acidiferrum > Acidiferrum typicum_A. The sequence continues at coordinate 47,337 of JAOAPV010000012.1, read as the reverse complement.
CAAGTCAAGCACTTGGACTCTTCCGCCAGCGATCTCAATCTTGTGGTCATGCCAGTCTTTGTTCCATTCCTGCAGCGGCACCTGACTCCGCGTTAGCTTTTTGGCATAAATCCATTCCACCTGCACCAAGTTGGCATTGGTTTCGGTCGAGTCGTAAATCAGGCACTGTATTTGCGGGTCGGGCGCGATCACCTTGCAGTAGTGATGGTACGGTCCCATCTGTTTGCCGTCTACCAGGTGGGGTGCGAGTACATGAACGTTGTATCCTTCGGCGGGAGATGCTTTCACCGAGGCGGTTGATTCCTGGGCTGCTGGCTGAGTGTCCTTGTTGCCGTGACTCATCGCAACGCCTGCAAAGAACGCGAAAACAACAAGGAGGCAAATGGCAAAAATTCTCTGGCTCATCGTGGCTCCTCCATTTTGGGGATTGGGTCGGACCTGGGATTCTGCTGCACGCAAAGGTAACTAAAACTTTGGAGCGTGGTCAATAACAAAGCTTTTCGGCTCAATTGTCCGATAAGCCGACTAACCAGGAGTTAGCTGTCTCACGCTTTCTTTACGACGTGGAGAAACGTTACTGGTTCGTTGAGACTGAAAGTGAATTCTTGATAAATTAAACCTCATGAACACCTACGCTTTGACGACTCCGCAACCTACTTCGCGGATTGCCACGTTTCGGCGGTGGCTACTGCGGATTCATGGGACGATTTTGGCATCGGTTGCGTTGAGTAGTGCTGTCGCTACGACCATCGGCTGGATGACTGGCACCGGACTATTTGGTTTCATGCGGAAGAACCCCATGGTCTGGGTTGGGCTGATCCAGGCTTACATGTTGATGACGATTATTGCGGTATTACTCGTATTTGGCTCGGCTAAAGCGAATTCGAGGAAATGGAATGTGGTCGGAGCGCTGGCGCACGTTCCCCCTTTAATCGCCGCTCTCTCTTCGTTAGATGTATTTGAGTCAATGGGAGCGCTTGGAATTGTGAGAGTGAGCATTGCCTTCCACATTCTCTGGCTCTGTCTTGAAACATTTGCGGCACTTTATCCGGACCCGAGCAACTGAGAAAATCTGGCGCTAGTGGCCGCGAGGAAAGTAAAATCATGAGCATGAAGGCTCAAGCGATTCCAGCGACTCAATTCAAAGCAGAGCTGTGGACAACGGCTGGCAAGAGCGAAATCTGGGCCACTGTAATGCTCGACGGTAGCGAACCCGGCTCGCCTTGCGCGTTTGGACCCCGCGAGAAGATGGAAGCGTATGCGGCACAGCTTAACGAGTCGAAAGGCACTCTCCAGCATGGCCGATAAAATCACATTCGAATGCCAGGAGCAGGACTGCGGATTTTCTACGATGTCTGAGACGAAGTTCGTATCGCACTTGATTGATGTGCATGCGTTCCGACCTGGGCAAGTGGGGCGTGTGCTTGCAAAAATCGAAAAGCAAATCGCGCAGCGGATGCCATCCGGTTTTCAAACGGTCATCGATAGGAACCGCATCTATATCAAGCGGTCGCGAACTCGTTATAGCGCGTACACGTATGAAATGCGCGAGAGTAACAACAATCCGGTGCCTATGAATCCGCCGAGTGCAGAGCAGGAGACCGCTGTACGAGACCACGACGGCAACATCATCGACGGTAAGACCGTGCAAGAAGTTAAAGACAAGCTCAGTAAGATTCGTACTTTCGAATTGGAGTGATTGATGGACAAGAAAAAGAGCAATTTATTCTGAACGAGAAGCAGGTTGTGTGTTCCTCTTGTCGGGACACTCGCAACCGTCCTGTCATCTGACCTTGACTGCCTTTAACGCTTGAACAATCGCCCGCCGCACAAATTCCGATACCGGCACGCCATGATCTCGGCCCTCTCTAGATTAATTTCCGAATGTACTCTGCAATAGCTCGCCTGATCGATTCCGAAACAGGCACGCCGACTTTTTGCTGATACTCGCGCAACGCGGCCATCAGGTGATGGTCCACCCAGACGGCAACTTTCTCCCGTTGCCCCGTGCTAGTCGCTTTGGGTTTCTTTCCTGCCATGATCCGAAACTATCACGGGTGGGTGCGTATGTCCAGAGATAGACATCCGTAGAGTTCACACGCTGGTTATAACCATCCATAGGGTAGTACGTCTGTACTATTGGTTCTACGTATAGACGTGGGCATACTTACAGCGGCAGTGAGGAAAAATCAAAAAGCAAAAGGAGAAAGAATGAACTTTCACGCAATGCAGTATGTGTTCGGAGTACTTGGAGCCGTCGTGTTCGTGCGCTACTTTTTAATACGCTGTGTTGCAACCATCGCGGACCCTCGGATGTGGCGTCTTGTCATCGGACGCGTACGCACGGGAGAATGGAGGTTCGAAGAGTAGCGGTCTCGCCAGCCTAATAAGAGCGGGAAGCGATTGGCAATCGTATCTGGCTAGTTCCCGCTCTGGCTCAAGCCAACCAACAAGGCCATTGAAGAAACTTTCCGGTGGCCTTTTCTTTTAAACCTAAACCGGGATCGGCTTGCCTGACTTATCCAGCTTGCAAAACTCCCCAGTTCTTCGCTGTAAATTATCCGGCAAGCAGTCTCCCGACACTTGAATCCGCGAACCTCAACCGTGGCTGTAATCGCTTGGGTGCGCCGTACTAACGCCGCTTCAACTCCCCGGTCGGTTCGAGCTTGTAATAGCCCTCCGTTGCCCTGCCACCGTACACGTAGAAGAGTTTGCAACTGAGATTGGCGCATCGGGAACAGCTTGTGAGTCCGGGCAAAGTTTTTATTGTTTCTTCAGGAGTGCAGGGCACCATGAAAGTCAGATGAATGGGACAAACCGGAACTGGAGGCGTGGACGTGGGCATTGCCGATTACGCCGCTGCCTTCCACACGTACGTTCCATCTTCGGTTTTGATGAAAATGTCGAGAGGTGCAATCATGGGCTGGCCTTCTTTCAGGGGATTTCCGACCGGATATACCACAGATGTGATTTACAAAATGTATCAAGTTGGACAGCATCCGTCTGTTCGATCCCACACCAACGCTCAAGATTGCGTAAACCCTATTGGTTGCTGTTGCGCACCGTTTCCCGCGTCCACTGAAACAGGGCGTAGAGCATGAACCCGTCACCGATCAAAGCAACCGTAATTAATGCGATGACATTCATTGGCGGCACCATCCGAAAGTTGGGCGCGACATCTCAACGTCATCCGTCGCTCTTGGGGGAAGCGGAGCGTCAATGAGTTCTCGCGCCCAAGCTTAGATGCGCCGTGGAAGCTTGATCGTTTGCGGGCAATAAGGGCGCAAACATCTCGGCGTCCGCCCGCTCGGAACCGCATTCTGGAGATTGTCGCGCCCGCTTTATAGATGCACCGTGGAGCTTGATCGTTTGCGGTTAATAAAGGAGCGATTTCATAGCATAGCGTCAGTAGTTCTCAAACGGTGCGCCATCAAACACATCCGCGGTAGTCAGTTTGAAAGGCGATCCTACCCCGTATGGGGTATGTCTATTGTCGCGGAGCACGCCGACCATTGGACTTGTGAGAAAAATCAAAACACAAAACCAAAAACGTGCTCGGCCAGGGGCATTTCAATTGCCGGACATAAACCAAGTTGTTTTGGAAATCGTCAACACAATTAAAGACAGGCGATACGGTCCATCGCTGAAACAATCGGCTAAGAAACAGTCGGAAACTGGAGAATAGGCGGAGGATTCCGTAAGGTCAAACATCCCAACGATGCACGCCGACGATAACGGACCCGACTTGTCACATCGCCGCATGTTCATATACGTTCGCAAACGATCCAAACACATACGGAAACAACCAACCATGCCAGAGCGCTTCCAGCGAGCACGGCCCATGTTGGGAAACGGGGCAAAGAAAACCAAACAAGTATCGCAAAGGCGATCAGACCGATGCTTCCCATTGCGGCACCTGCCGCGTCGAGCGCAGCCGCGTCTTGCCCACGATGCCCCGCGTGCATTCCTGCTCGTTCCTTCCTCTGTTTCTCATGTTTCTCAATTAACGTCGCACTGGCAGGAAAGATCGCGGGAAACGCCAAGAACAATCCGCCGACCGTGGGACCGAACTTCTTGGCAACGAGCCCGGCGAACACGGTGATCGCTCCTCCAATGAGGAAACGGGTTGCATACTCATACCATTTCGTTTGCTTCAGCGCCGATAGGCTCGCTTTGACTTTCATGTTCTCACCGGAGGAATGCGAGCCAAATACCGAACGCGGTAACAATCCATACAGGTATCAAAAGCAATGTCACCAGAAGCGCGGGCCATTTGTAGCGGAACAGCAACCCGCAAACACAAGAGGAATAAACAAAGAAGGCAATCGCACCGCCGACCATTGAACGGGCTTCAATCGAAGCGTATAACTTGCCCTGCGTGTCGGCTGTCAGTGCCAACGTTGCCAGTGCAACGGAGGGTGCCGCACCGAAAAGACCTGCAAACCGTTTGGGTTTGAAAATGTCACCAAGAGCCGCGAAAGCCGAAACGAGCGAGCCCCCTAGCACCATGCGGAGGAGAATTTCTTTCATCGAAGACGGAATCAGCCTTTTTTCACTGCTTTCATCGCCTGCTCGACGGACTTCCGCGCACCACCCGGTCCCTTAATGTCGAGAATCCGATATTCTTTGCCCGTCAGATCGTGGTAGTTCACAGAGAACTCGCACAGTTCCTTCACAAACTGTTTGCCCAGATTATCAATGTGGTCGATGTGTTCCCACTGATGGTTTGCGATCTCCACGGCAACAACTCGATCATTGCGTTCCGTCTTTTTGCCATTGCCCTGTTCGCCCTCGATTACTCCAACCACGCGGCACTTCACGAGACAGCCAGGGAACGCGGGTTCGTCCATAAGGACCAACACATCCAGTGGATCGCCATCCTCTGCTTCGGTTGAGGGCACAAACCCAAAGTCATAAGGGAAAGCCATACCTGCGGGAAGCACCTTTTTCAGAGTGAATGCCTTCTCATCTGGATCGAATGCATATTTGTTCCGGCTTCCCTTGGGCGTTTCGATCACGACTTTGATGATTTCATCGTCATCTTCATCAACGGGCTTGAGCCGTGACGGATTAGCGAGCCCGTTCCTATTTCCATTTTTCGCCATACGTCCTCCGTGTATTATTTTTAATGTCTGGTAAACGGAAGTGGGTTCAAAATCGGGCGTTGACAGGGCGCAAGCCAAAAAATGTATGTAGCGCACCCTTGTTGGGAGTGCTACGGTTTTCGTTTGATTTGCTGATGCCCAAGCACCCGCATTGTGATTCGATACGAGGCGTGGCTCCGACCGGATACGAACATCCAATCGAATATCGAAGTTGTGCAGACTATTCTTTAGGTATTTGCGGTCCCTCACGACTCTTTTCCGGCTGGTCCAACAATCGAGCGATCAGATTTAACGATCCGCCGCTTCGCTCATTGGCTCGACTTTGTGACCGCCGTCTCGATAGTCTTGACCAGATTCCAACTCTGCGTTTTTGGAACGACGGCACAAATGCCTGCATTTCGAGCGGCATCTTCGAGGCCGTCCGCAACCACAGCGGTGAAGAGAATAATTGGCACGGTTGGATCGGAGCCGGACATCATTCGTGCGGCTTCGAGGCCATTGATGTCGGGCATTGACAAGTCCAGTAAGACCAAATCGGGTTTTAGTTCCTTAAATTTCTTGACGCCCGACCATCCGTCCTCGGCTTCGCCGCAAACAACCCAGTCGTGGGAACGCACGATAGTCCCAAGAATACGCCGAGTGGTGTCGGAATCATCGACAATCAGGATTCGTAAATCTGTGACAAAGGATGACATTTCTGCGCCTCCGATGAGCCGGACGCAGCGCGGGAGAGTGGAACCTCGCTGTGGGGGTAGTTCACCTACTCAAATCACATCATACTGGCACCCACACTACTATCGAGATCATCCGGTAGATTACTACAAATTCAATCATTAATGCAGGTAAAGACCCTATTCAAAATGCCGAACTTTGCCGGATGGGCCGCAACTTGTGCTGTCGCTAAAATCGCAAGCGCAACCCGTGTTTTCAGTTTCCCATGCCCAAGCGAATTCTTATCGCTGATGACGACAGTTCTGTAAGGCACGCGGTCCGGACGTTCATCGAGCATCGTTCTCAATTTGAAGTTTGCGAGGCCGCTAACGGTAACGAAGCACTCCAACAACCGGGTGCCCTCCATCCCGATCTGATCGTGCTCGACCTTTCCATGCCCACCGCCAATGGTGTGGAGGTCGCTGCGCTGCTTCACAGTCGGATGCCCCGTACGCCAGTCGTTATCTATACGATGTATGGGGACCTCGTTCGTGGCTCTCTGGCCAAAATCCTCGGCGCAGCCGCACTGGTTTCAAAGAGCGATGGCGTGGCAGAACTACTCCGTCGCATCAAAACCCTGCTCGAAGAAGAAGACGCGCTCGCCAGGCAAGGGGACTGATTCCCGGCCCCGCCCGTACGACATTGGATAGACAGGAACGATGCAAAGTCGGGGCTAGCCTCTTGCGGCTTTTTGCGCCATGTGCAGCAAGAGGTTTTGGTCGTGAGGTTTCATTTTTGCAAGTAGCCTGCGCAGTTTGGAGAGGTAATCGGCTTCCCCGTCTGTGCTTCCGAATTCCTCATCCTTCGAAGGTTTCAGCTTGCGCAATGATGCCGCTGCTTCGCCATCATGAAAGAGGCGGTACATTGGCACTTCTAAGGCCCGTGCCATCTTTTCGAGCGTCGAAACCGCTGGAACTGTATGACCGTTTTCAACGCGAGAAATGTAACACCGCAGCAAGCCTGTCCGTTTTTCAATGTCACCTTGCGAGAGTTCTTTTGATTCACGCAATTCTCTCAAGCGATTCCCAATCACCATGATGGTCTCCCAGATTCTCGACTTGGCACGTCACTTCGTCGGTTCAATATTACCTTGAAACTTGGTTTGTGAACCTATCGGACCCCACGACTCGCCGGAATGCCCTTCGGAACGAGCCGGGAATAATTATTATCTAAATTATTACAGTAGGTAATAGGAATAGCAGGGCTCCCTACAAATAAGGGCGTGCGCTCTTTCCACCGCTTCTGAGAGGGAAGCAAGGATGGATGACCCCACGCATGGTGACGCGCCCTTCATCTTTTAGCTTGGAGTAAAGGTCGTGAAAGAATATTTGCTCGTTTCGTACTCTGAACGGTCGTCTCTGCTGATCTGCGCATTTGTATGCCTGATCCTGGGATTGTCGCTCGCGGTTTAATGATTGCTCCGGGAATGTGAGGGCCAATGCCAATGCACGCGATCTGTTCATCGACAGCTTGCTCTTATGTGGTGCAGCTTCAGGATCGTGTGAACGGCATTAGTATCCCTACGCCGGAGAACTGCCCTGATTGCGGGTCGGCGGTTATCACATTCTGCCTAGCTTGCGGATTCCCTCTGCTTGGACCGATGGGGCAGGAACCCTCTTTCGCCCCGGCTTCCCGTCTTCCATTTTCTTGGACTCTTTGTACTTGCTGTCTCCTCTGAAGTCTTTGACGAAGAACACCGCCTTCAACTCCTTTAGCGCTACTTCCGTAGCTTTCTGCTGCGGCAAACCGCTCTCGGACACTAGGCGAAAAGTATCTTTGAGCAGCGAGAAGTCATATACGCACCCACGCGACCAGCGGCCATCCAGATAGGCAACCACCACTTTGTTCAACATTACGTCTGGAGTCGTAAGCGTCGCCATGAGTCCAACCTCTCTCTACAAGGATATCCCGCCCATCCAAACAAATGACAGACTGACCCACATACGTGTTCTGCGCATTACCTGGGATTTAGGACAGGTGCCCGATTGTGCCGCTCGCTGCCCCGCTTCGCCGGTGCTGGCGATTTCCGGCCTTCGCTCGGGGACCCGTACGGACAGCCAGTTACCTCTTTCGGCGACGGGAGCACACAAACGACAGGGTGTACCGCGCTGCCGTTCTATACAATGGACGGGAATTGCGACTGTTCACGGACTGGAGAAACGCCATGGCTGATGGTCCCTACGCTGTAAGGCGCGTCAATCCGCGGTTCTCGTTTTTCGCAGATGCCGAGGTTACCCTTCGCGATGGAACGGGGGTTCGCGCACAGCTTGCCGAATTGAGCTCGCGTGGTTGCTATATCGATACGCTCGAACCGATTCCCAGTCACACGAAATTGCGCCTCCGCATCTGCGATGGGATGAACACCTGCGAACTACACGGAAAGGTACTCTACTTACATTCTGGCGGCGGCTTTGGAATTTTCGGCATGGGCGTAGTGTTTGAAGAGATGGATGCCGATCAGCAGTCTGCAATTGAGGCGTGGCTGCGCGGACTCGCTGGGCGTCCTGGCAAAGATTCAGCGAAGGACTCCTTTTGTCAAAGCAGAATCTAATCGCACAGAGCCAACCGGCCTTCCTTGCATTCAGGATATTCAGGCGTGTTCCTGACCAAGCCGGACTGTGACTGTAGTTCCCGGACCGGTGGTATCGCTTTGTTAAGTCCTTCACAATGTGTACGTTAACGGGATATATGTTCCTGCCTCGATCTGCCCCTTTCTAACAGAACTCCAAGAGAGCGACGGTTTGTATCCAACAGGGTAATAATCCGTCGGCCCCTTCCTGCAAAACAGTACGAATGTCCCATTTAGAAACACGCGATGTTCCGGCACAAATGAGCAAGTACTAATAGTTCTAGAACTAGCCCGATGCGTCCTACGTGTGTCGCGGAGGCGACGATATGTTGATAGGCCGGCTTGATCAGGAGACCGTGGACAGCCTTCCGCGCTTGGCGGACGTCTACGACGCGTACGACGTTGAGGTCAATGCGCTGTCGGTCGAGGAGATTTTTGCCCTCTATGAGCATACCGGCTTTCTGTATCCGGATAAAGCCGCGCGTCTTTTCCCGCATCTCCCGCAGGTGAGGGAAAACTGGCGGCGAATGTTGAGCGCCGGTGAATCTCTCCTTTATGTGCTAACCGCCGGAGACAAAAAGCGTGGGCGCGCATCGCTTGCCGTTTGGCGCAGCACGCGAAATGGCTGGATGTCGCAGCACTTGGTCTCAGAAAACAACCCACACGCATCCCGCGCGGTCATGTTGGCAGCCGCAGCGGCGCGGATTCGCAAAGGGTGCGATCTCTCGGCGCAGAATTGGTTTCGGCCGGAAAACCGTTTTCCGGCGCGAGTGTTCGGTTCGATGGTGCAGACCATTGGCGAACGTCTTTCGTCGGTTCAAAGACATGCGTATTTTGCGCTACCGAGAGCACTCTCGCTGCCGACGCAAAAGCGAATTCGCGTTGTGCGCTACACCCCTTTTCATCAGGACGCACTGTTGGAGATCGCAGCAGCGGCGCGCGGAAGCATTTACGTACTGGCGGAAGAATTGGAACAAGATGCCGAATTCGCCGCCGTGGATGAACTCTACCGCCGGGTGGGGCTGCGACGAACGCGGCAAATCTGGCTTGCCTACCGAGCTAACAAAGAAGAGCCCATCGGAGCGGTGATCGCCTACCGCGGGCCTCTGGGCGTGAATTTCAGCTATCTGGAAAATCGTTGCGACTTGCTGTTGCACCCAACGCTTCCTGAAGCGGAGGTATCCGAGGCAGCTTCCGCGCTGCTGACCGCGTGCTCGAGCGCGTACAGCGATTTCGAACTGGAAGAGATTCCGGTGATTGCTGAGGAAATGGCGACGCATGTCCTTTTCAAGTTGGGAGTGGAGTTTCTCCGCCACTATTGCCAGGGAATCTGGCTGCAAGCCGGGCACCCCCGCTTCTACCGTCATGTGGATGGTTTCTACGCAAAGTTATTAGCGCGCATGGAAAGGCAGGAGCTCCAAGCGGCGCTCATAGGTCAGGAACGGTGATGAATAGAGGCACGGCGACCGCCGACTACATCATGGAAGATCCGCGCGAGGCGATGCGCCTCGAGTTGAAAGTGGATCCGCACGCGTGGGTACAAAAATATCTGGCGCGCCGAATACCCGCGGGCGCGCACGTTCTGTCGGTCGGGTGCGGTCCAGGAGTGATTCTGCGCGAGCTGTGCGCATTGGACCCTTCCATCCGAGCGACCGGCTTGGACATAAGCGATGACCGGCTGCAGGAGGCCAAACAGAAGAATCGCCAGAATGCGCAAGCAAACTTCGTTCGTGGCGACGCCCAGGCAATGGACTTCGCTTCAAACAGTTTCGACTTGGTGTATTCGCGCATGTTGCTGGAATACCTGAAGGACAAAGCAGGCGCCGTCAAGGAAATGTTGAGAGTTTGCAAGCGGGGTGGCGCGGTCCTGCTGCAAGACCTGGACGGGCAGCTCCTGTGGCATTACCCGGAAGATCCGGTGGTGCAGGGCACGGTCGAAAAGGTCGTGGGCGCGCTGGCTGTGACAGGGTTCGATCCCTTCGTCGGACGGAAGCTTTTTTCGCTGGCGCACCAGGCGGGGCTGAGAAACATCGACGTGCAGGTGGAGTGCTACCACTTAATTGCTGGGGAAGTTGAGCCGGCGATCCGGGAGCAGTGGGAGCTCAAGTTAGAGATCGCGGAACCGCAACTGGCGCGGTTGTTGGGCAGCGAAAGGGAAGCGCAAGAGCAGAGCCGGAGATTCCTGGAGTATCTGCGGCGGCCGGACACACTGACTTACTCGACGGTGTTTACCGTGGCAGGGGAGAAGGTTTGAGAAGGCCTGAAACTGTGCCGCTCAGGAAAGCGCTAGGGCGGGCTCCAAAGCGAATTTATCAGGACAAATCGCTACGGGAACAAGCTGAAACAGTGGGGGAAGACAAGGTATCGGAAGTCAGGGCCAAATTCACAGTGGGGAATGGTACGCCAGCTTTGCTGACGAGTTCTTCATAGAAGGGACGCTAAATATGCGGTCGATTGGGAAACACAGTGGCGGCGCGGCAAGATCTGCCGGACGAACCATGCTTGCCAGTTTCGCGGCGGTGCTTTTGGCTGCTAACTTGGGGGCGCAAAGTCATCAGAGCGTGCCGGACGTTACGACGCTGAGTATGGAAGACCTGATGAACATGCAGGTCACCTCGGTGTCCAAGCGAACGCAGAAGGTGGCGGACGCGGCGGCCGCTGTTTTTGTGATTACTCAAGAAGATATTCGACGATCGGGTGCCACGAGTATTCCGGAAGCGTTGCGACTTGTCCCAGGTCTGGAAGTGGCACGCATCGACGAGAACAAATGGGCGATTGCTTCTCGAGGATTTAATGGCCGGTTCGACAACAAGCTATTGGTCCTCATCGACGGCCGGAGCGTGTATACGCCTTTGTTTTCTGGTGTGTACTGGAATGTCCAAGACGTGATGCTCGAGGACATCGATCGCATTGAAGTTATCCGGGGTCCGGGCGCGACCTTGTGGGGCGCGAACGCTGTGAACGGCGTAATCAACATCATTAGCAAGAAGGCCAAAGACACACAGTCCGGTGTGGTGACCGCAGGGGCGGGAAGCGAAGAGCGCGGCTCCGGCGGAGTACGCTACGGAAGTAAGATCGGCGATACCTCGTACCGGGCTTACGGGAAATACTTCAATTGGGGGCCATCGCTGTATCCGACCGGCATGACGGCCCATGACGGATGGGACGCGATGCGCGGCGGGTTTCGCGCGGATTGGACACCGGCTGGTGCCAATTCTTTGACTTTGCAAGGCGATATCTATCACAGCAAGTATGGGGAAACGCTCACAGTCCCGTCCCTAAATGCACCCTATTCGAGCACGTTTCCTAACAACGGAAACTACAGCGGGGGAAACATTCTGGGCCGGTGGAATCACAGCTCAGAGGGTTCGTCCATGTCGCTGCAGATGTACTACGACAACACCACCATCGCCGACAATTCGCTGTTCGTAGACCACCAGAATATTTTCGACATGGATTTCCAGCATGGATTTCATGTCGGCGACTCACAGCAGTTTGTATGGGGACTAGGTTACCGGTCAATCCGTGACCGGAACGATTCAAGCTTCTCGGTTTCCCTTCAGCCAAATCAGGTTACGCTGAATCATTTCAGCGCATTCGTTCAGGACGAGATCAGTCTGGTCAATAACCGCCTGCGCCTTACGTTTGGCTCGAAATTCGAGCATAACGATTTCACTGGGTTTGAAGTGCAGCCAAATGCAAGATTACTGTGGACACTGACGCCAAATCAGTCGGTCTGGACAGCGGTGTCGCGCGCCGTGCGCACGCCGGCTCTAACCGAGGAGGGCCTGCGGCTGAATTCGGCCGTCATACCTCCGGCGACACCCACAAATCCAACTCCCTTTCCAGCAGTCGTAACGGTTTTTGGCAGCCATCAATTTCAGTCCGAAGACTTGCTTGCCTATGAGTTGGGCTATCGAGTTCAGGTAACCAGCTCGTTGTCAGCAGACATCGCTACGTTCTATAACAGATACTCCAACCTCCGAACGGCCGAGCCGGGAGCACCCTTTATCGAAGGAAGTCCGGCACCCACCGACATCGTCATTCCCTTCGTGGCCTCCAATAAGATGAGCGGCGGCACGTACGGTGCCGAGCTATTTGCAGATTGGAGAGTCGCTCCCAAATGGCGGTTGGTGGGTTCCTATAGCTATCTGCAAATGAACATACAAAAGAATTCTGACAGCCTGGATCCGACGCCAGACAATCCCAACGGGTCGAGTCCGCGCCATCAGTGGTATCTGAGATCCTCGATCGATTTGCCTAAGCACTTCGAGCACGATACCACTCTACGTTTCGTCGACCATCTGCCGAGTTTGAGCATCCCCAGCTATTACTCACTGGACGCTCATCTTGGCTGGCGACCGGTTCCCCGAGTGGAGTTTTCGATTGGCGGACAGAACCTGTTGGACAACCAGCATTTGGAATTTATTCCAGATTTCATCAATACCGCTCCTACTGTGGTCAAACGCACGGTCTACGGCAGTATGACGTTCAAGTTTTAATTAGATTGGCGACTGACCTCTCAACGATGAGCACCTACGGGCGGAAAATGTAATGTTGAGACGACTGGGAATCTTGATCGCAATACTTGGTATGACGTTGAATGTGGCGTCAACGGCAGATGCACAAGCCGGGGACGCCGATTCTTCGGAGTACCTGATCAAGGCGGGTTTTATTTACAACTTCGCAAAATTCGTGGAGTGGCCGTCCGCCGCCTTTTCCCAGGCAGATTCTCCGATTGTGATCGGCGTTTTAGGAACCGATCCTTTCGGAAACGTTCTCGATCGCATCGTGGAAGACAAAAAAATTGGCCCAAGGGGATTTGTTGTCAGGCGCTATAAGTGGGGAAAAGATCTCAAGGACTTCAAAGACTGCAAAATCCTGTTTGTAAGCGCGTCGGAAAAAGCACATATCGACGAAATCTTGCAGGGCGTTAAGGGTTTGCCGATCCTCACGGTCGGGGAGACGCCTGGCTTTGCCGAACGCGGCGGGGTGATCCGATTCACTTTGGAAGACAACCGTGTGCGCTTTGAAGTCAATGTCGATGCAGCGCATCAGGCGGACTTGAATATTAGCTCACGGCTGCTGACGCTGGCGAAAATCATCCCGCAAACCGCCGCCACCGGAAGGAATCCGGGATGATTTTTCAGAATCTTTCCATTAAGCGCAAACTGACGCTGATAACGATGTTAACCAGCAGCGCTGCGCTGGTTCTGTCTGCGTTGAGTTTCCTGATCTACGATCTTGTTTCTTTCCGGCATTTGCTGATTCAGGATCTGATGACGCAGGCCGAAATTATCGGGTACAACAGCGCGGGCGCGATGGAATTCAAGGACGTGCCCGCCGCGACCGCAACCCTCTCGGCGTTGACGGCCAAGGAAGACGTCGTGGCCGCGGGCCTGTACGGTCGCGACAACAAGATGTTTGCGCACTATTCTCGCAACAACAACGTCATACCCTCGCTGCTTCCAGCCCATTCGCAAGATAAAGGCTATCGGTTTGAGAGCGGATATCTGCAGGTCTTTCATGACGTGACCCTAAATGGGGAACGCCTCGGGACCCTATTCTTGCAATCGGACATGCGGCAGTGGAGCTTAAGGGCCAAGCGCTACGCGGGTATTCTCGGCATTTTTGTGTTGATCTCGGGTTTGTTTGCGTTTTTGGTTTCTTCGAGACTTCAACGGTTGATTTCCCGGCCCATTCTGCACTTGGAAGACACCATGAGAATGGTTTCGGCCAACCGCAACTACGGAGTGCGGGCTACAAAGTCCTACGGCGACGAAATTGGAAGGTTGATTGACGGCTTTAACACCATGTTGTCCGAAATCCAGCAAAGGGATACGGCTCTGCGGGGTGCGAACGAGGAACTGAAATCCAGGACAGGCGAACTGGAGAAAGAGATCCTGTATCGAAAGGAGACGCAGGAAGAACTGCTGAAGGCCAAGCACACAGCGGAGGAAGCCAGCCGCGCAAAGAGCACGTTTCTCGCGAACATGAGCCACGAATTGCGCACCCCGCTCAACGCCATCATCGGATACAGCGAAATGTTGGAAGAGGAGACGCGGGAATCCGGAAAGTCAGACAGCGTCCAGGATCTCCGCAAGATCCAATCGGCGGGGAAACATTTGTTATCGCTCATCAATGATGTTCTGGACCTGTCGAAAATCGAAGCCGGAAAGATGGGTTTGCACCTGGAGAATTTTGACGTGGCGCCGTTGATCGACGAAATGACCCACACATTGCAGCCCGCGGCGGCTAAAAACGGCAACACGATTCACGTGCATGTCGCGAACAGTCTCGGTGCTATGCACGCGGATGTCACCAAAGTCAGACAGATCTTGTTCAATCTGTTGAGTAATGCCTGCAAGTTTACCGATCATGGCACGATCTCCGTGGACGTCGATGAAAGCAAAGTCGAGGGCCGCGATTGGATTCGATTCCGCGTCAGCGACACGGGAATTGGAATTACGGCCAAGCAGAAAGAGAACCTGTTCCATGAATTTTCCCAAGCGGATGCCTCGATCGCACGAAAGTATGGAGGAACCGGCTTGGGACTCGCGATTACCTATCGGTTCGTGCAGTTGATGAAGGGGCGTATCTCAGTCGAGAGCGAGCCTGGCAAGGGTGCGACCTTCACGGTGCATTTGCCCGCCCAAGTTGCGGAAGCATCGGAATCCGCGCGGTCAACGCCAAGTAGCGATGTCACGCCCACATCCGACGAATCCAAAAGCCGCAGGGACACGATCCTAGTCATAGACGATGACGCTTCGGTTCGCGACCTTATGTCGCGTTTTCTCAGCAAATTAGGATTTCATGTAGTTGCCGCGGCGAATGGCGAAGAAGGTGTGCGACTTGCGCGGCAAGTTCGCCCGCTGGTTATCACACTCGACGTGGTTATGCCCGGGTGTGATGGTTGGACCGTGCTAAAGAAGCTGAAGAGCGATTCCGCGTTAGCGGAGATTCCGGTCATCATGGTCACCATTGTCGACAATGAAGCCATGGGCCTTGATTTGGGGGCCTCCAATTATCTTATCAAGCCGGTCGACCGCGACCGTCTTGCGGTCCTTATTGAGAAGCACCGTACTGGTCGTCCGGCCTCTATCACCGAGGTTCCTGCGACCCCCTTTATAACAACCCCTCCGCAACGTCGGAGGGAGTCGGAACGGCGAACCTCAGGAAAGGTCGGTCATGCCGAAGATCTTGTTAGTCGAAGATAACGAAATGAATCGGGACATGCTCTCCCGGCGCTTGCAGCGCAAGGGCTACTCCGTAGTCTCCGCTCATGACGGCGAGCAAGGACACTTGCTGGCCTGCTCCGAGATACCCGATCTGATTCTGATGGATATAAGTCTTCCATTGATGAACGGATGGGAAGTGACTCGCCTGCTGAAGAGTAATGAGTTAACTCGGCACATCCCCGTTATCGCGCTGACTGCGCACGCGTTAGTAACGGATCGAGATAAAGCCTTTGAAGCAGGCTGCGATGACTACGACACAAAACCCGTTGAATTCGGACGTCTGAGCGAGAAGATTGACAACTTGCTGACGGTGAAAAAATCGTGACCAATTCCCGGCCGAGCAGGTTGCTTATCGTAGACGACAATGAAATGAACCGGGACATGCTCGCTCGCCGACTGCTGCGCAAGGGCTATGTTGTCAAACTGGCGGAGAATGCGAAGGAATTGCTGGAACGTGTCAAAGAAGATCCCGTGGACCTGGTGTTGTTGGACATTGAAATGCCCGAGGTCAGCGGTCTCGATGCATTGCAAAAGCTGCGTAACCACTACTCTGCGGCCGAGTTGCCGATCATCATGGTCACGGCAAAAGCCCAGAGCGACGATATCGTCAAAGCACTGGACCTGGGGGCTAACGATTATTTGACGAAGCCAATTGATTTTCCAGTTGCGGTGGCTCGCATAGGTACTCAGCTGTCGCACAAACATGCCCAGGAAGCGTTGAAGGAAAGTGAAGAGCGCTATGCCCTAGCGGCTCGCGGCTCGAACGATGGGCTGTGGGACTGGAATTTGTCGGCTAACGTCGTGCATTTCTCGCCCCGTTGGAAGGCCATGTTGGGCCATCAGGAAGGGGGAATTGGAAACAAACCTGAGGAATGGTTTGACCGGATACATGATGCAGATCGAGAGCGTGTCAAAGAAGAAATTGCGGCCCATCAAAAAGGCCTGACTCCGCACTTCGAGAGTGAACACCGCGTGCTGCACAAGGATGGCAGTTTTCGTTGGATGCTGAGCCGCGGGGTCGCGGTTCACGACAGTACCGGAAACGCCTCGCGTATGGCCGGATCACAGACTGACATTACCGAAGGAAAGGTCTCCGACCCACTGACGGGCTTACCCAATCGGCTGCTGTTTATTGACCGAGTAGGTCGCCTAATTAAGCACGGTAAGCGCCGCAAAGACCAACTGTTCGCCGTGCTATTCATGGACCTCGACGGGTTCAAGATGATCAACGACAGCATGGGGCATCTGATTGGCGACCAGTTGCTGCTTGGAGTAGCCAATCGGCTGGAGAAGTGTTTGCGCTCCACGGATACCGTCGCGCGTCTAGGCGAAGCGGAAGCCTTTACGGTCGCGCGCCTGGGCGGAGACGAATTTACAGTCCTGCTCGACGACATTAAAGATCCGGATGATGCCAAGCGCGCGGCGGACCGCATGATGAAGGCTTTGGCGTCGCCGTTTATTTTGGGCGGGAAAGAGGTGTTCACTTCCGTGAGCATCGGAATTGCTTTGAGCAATCCAGCCTACACTCAACCAGACGAAATTTTGCGAGACGCCGACACCGCCATGTATCGGGCAAAATCTCTGGGCAAGGCCCGTTTTGAGGTCTTCGATGCCGATATGCGAGCCAGTGTGATGGCTCGATTGCAATTGGAGACGGACCTGCGTCGCGCACTCGAACGCGGGGAATTTCGCAATTTCTATCAACCGATTGTCGCACTGGTTTCTGGAGAAATTGCCGGCTTTGAGGCTCTGTTGCGTTGGCAGCATCCCACTCGCGGCCTGCTGGGGCCGAGTGAATTTATCCCTGTTGCTGAAGAGACCGGGTTGATCCGCGAGCTTGGTTGGTGGAACTTACGCGAAGCTTGCCGGCAAATTAGCGAATGGCGAGCAGGGGCCCACCGTCATCTGACAATTAGCGTCAACCTGTCCGCCAAGCAATTTCTACAGCCGAAGCTTGTTGAAGACATTGGAAAGTTGCTGAGTGACCTTGCTCTTCCACCGGAAGCTTTGAAGTTGGAAATCACGGAAAGCACCGTGATGGTAGACCCAACGGCAGCGGTGGAGATGTTGCAACACATCAAATCCCTGGGCATCCAGTTGGCTATCGATGATTTCGGTACGGGTTATTCTTCACTGAGTTACCTCCACCGTTTTCCCCTCGACACACTGAAGATCGACCGCTCTTTCATCAGCAGTATGGGAGATGACGGAGAGGGCATGGAGATTGCCCGAACTATTCTGCCCATGGCCAACAATCTTCGCTTAGACGTTGTTGCCGAAGGAGTAGAGACAATTCAACAGGTCGCTATGCTGAAAAAATTGCACTGCAAATATGGTCAGGGATTTTATTTTTCACGACCACTATCCGCCGAGGGAACCGCTGCATTATTGGCAGGAGACTTGACGTGGCAAGCGTGCGAGCCAACCAGATAGGTCAACTGATGTCTGCTTTGGGAGACCTGAAGCCGGCTGCCCGCCTCGGCCGCAGCGCAAAAGCCTTGCCTGCTGAGTTCTATAGGCTGTTCCACTCTTCAAATTTGTTGATTGCTGAATTTTTATGAAACTCGCTTGGCAGAACATCATTCACGATCGAGCACGCTTCTCGGTGACTGTACTGGGCGTATGTTTTGCCGTGTTCTTGATGATCTTTCAGGGCAGTCTCTTGGCCGGCTTTCTGCGAGCAGCATCCCGGCTTATCGACGCCAGCGATTCCGACATCTGGATCACTTCTCGGGGTGTGCAAGCTTTCGAGTTTGGAACAATCTTGGAAAGCCGAGTGCGGGAAATGGCTGCCGGCGTACCGGGTGTCGTGGAAACCGGTCGAGTGTGCATGGCATTTGCTGTCTACCGCACACCCAACGGCACGCAGCAAGTGGTCGCTTTGGTTGGCGCGGACCCCAATGTCGGCAAGCGTTTCCCCGTGCCCAACGCCCCAGAGTCGGCCGGAGAGACATCACCGGAAGCGGTTCTCTACGACGTAAGCGATCGCAAACAAATGGAAGTCAGCTCGCTGCCCGCAGAAGTCGAGATAAATCGCCACCGCGCCAGCATCGAGCGCGAGATCGAAGGCTACGGGGCTTTCCTGGGCGTCCCTTTTCTGTTCACCTCCTACCGGAATGCCACCCGGGACATGGGTTTCGGACCGGAAGACGCCATGTACATTCTTCTGCGAGTCAGCGATGGACACGCCGTTTCCGATGTCCAGCAGACCCTTAAACAGCGGCTGCCGGAGGTCGACGTACTCACTCAAGGCGAGTTTGCGCACAAGTCCCGAATGTACTGGACCATGAAAACTGGGGCAGGCGGCGCGATTCTGACCGCTGCCGTTTTGGCGTTTCTTATAGGTCTTGTGGTTGTCTCGCAAACCATTTACGCCAACACGATGGAAAACATCGAGGAGTACGCCACGTTGAAGGCTCTTGGAGCGTCTCAAACCTTCGTGGCGCGTATTGTGCTTGCGCAGGCTCTCATTTGCGGAGTGCTCGGCAGTATTCTCGGACTCTTGGCCGCCATCCCGAGCATTGGTTACGCAAAATCCTTGATTCCTTGGATCTACGCACCCTGGTGGTTGCCGGCAGTCATGGTCATACCCAGCTTATTCATGTGCTCATTGGCATCTATTGCGTCGGTCCGCGGCGCCCTCACGGTCGAGCCGGGGAGAGTGTTCCGTGCCTGATCATTTCTTGGGAGTTCAGCAGGCGAGCATTTCTTTCGGCAAGGGAGAGGCGCGTGTGCCTGCTCTGCGCTCCGTTTCACTAAGCTTCGAGCGCGGAACGCTCGCGCTGGTTATGGGCCCCTCCGGCAGCGGGAAAACCACACTGTTATCCATGCTCGGTTGTCTCTTATCACCGGATGAAGGAACGGTGTTCGTGGACGGTGTCACGGTAAACCAGCTGACTGAGCCGGAAAAGACGGCAATTCGCCAAAAGAAAATTAGCTTTGTATTCCAGGCGTTCCGCCTCTTTCACTCCCTTACAGCGCTCGACAACGTGGCCGTGGGATTTGAAATTCGCGATCCTGACAAGCCTCAACGTATGGAAATGGCCCGTGATCTGCTCCTTCAATTCGGCTTGGGCGACAAGCTTCATCAAGAGCCTAACGAACTTAGCCCTGGAGAGAAGCAGCGAGTCGCCATTGCGCGCGCTTTGGCAGGAAATCCTCCGATCCTTCTCGCCGACGAGCCAACTGCCTCTCTGGACGTAAAGGCGGGAAGAAACATTTGTGAAATCCTTCGGAATCAAGTTAGTGAGCATGGGAGAACCGTTGTCGTTGTGAGCCACGATCCGCGCTGGCGGGAGTTCGCCGACCGCACGATCACCCTCTGCGATGGCCAGGTTGATCAAGAGGTAAAAAACTCATGACCGCCCAGCGCCGATCGATACTTGGTGGGGTAGCGGCTCTACTAGTGATCGCCGCTGTGGCGTTCTTCGGGACTTCGAGGAGCCGCAACTCGGTGCAGGCGCGTGGAACCGCGAATAACACGATCGGGCTCGTTGTCTTCGCCTCTCCAGGTAGGGTTGAAGGCGCCTCGGAAACCACTCAGGTAGGAGCAGCGGCCGACGGCATTCTAAAAGCCGTCTACGTGAAAGAAGGTCAGTTTGTAAAACGAGGGACATTGCTTGGCGAGATCGCCTGTGACGACCTGCAGCCGACGTTGCAAACTGCAAGGGCGGAAGCGGATTCCGCCCGGCAGGCACGCGCACGGCTCTTGCGAGGCGCGCGTGATGAGGAGAAGAAAATAGCGAGTGAAAAGACAGCCGCCGCCCGGGCCACTTTTGAAGAAGCTAAATCACGCCTGAACATGCAGCGTGCGCTCTACCAAAAGGAGCAAGTCTCTCGGGCCACGTATGACCAGGCCGTCCGCGATCTCGGCGTGGCCGATGCTAATCTTCGAGCCGCCCTTCGTACAGAAGAGTTAGTCGCCGCCCCTCCCTTGCAGGAAGATACGGCACGAGCCGATGCCGATGTGCTTGCGGCGGAGAGCCGTGTGCGCACCGTCCAAGAACGCATCGGGAAGTGCTCAATTGTGGCACCAATCAATGGAACCGTTTTGAGGGTTTACGCGAGGCGCGGCGAGTCCTTTAGCACAGTTACTCCCCGCCCATTGTTCAGTATCGCCGATACTTCCACTCGACACATTAAGGCGGAAGTAGATGAAAGAGACATAGACAAGCTCTCGGTAGGGCAGAATGTGATTATCCAAGCCGATGCCTTGGAGGGAAAGAAGCTCCGCGGTTCGGTGGCCAGGATTTCTGCAATGATGGGTAGGAAAAGCATCAGCACCGGCGAGCCCTCCGATAAAAGCGACCGGGATATCCTGGAAGCCGTGATCGACCTAGACGACAACTCGAGGCCACTGCCTATTGGTCTGAGGGTAACTGTACAGTTTTTAGCTAATCCTCGTCGAAGATAGGGATGTTCCAAAACAATTTTCGCAACATGCCCGAAACCGAGTCCTGGCCGTCCGAAGCGGAGAGCTTCCTGACAGCATTGTGAGGACCTCCTTCGACAATTTCATAGTGGCCTGCTCTGAGGCCATCGACTCGGTAGGTTCCGTCGCACTCTGCAAGAGTGATTAGTCTTTATCTTTTTCAGCATGTGGCGTTGTCGCGTTCGTCTCGGCTTCGAAGGTTATATCCACATCGGCATCTTCCTTGAGCTTCACCTTGTCGCCCCGCTCGTCCTCTAATTCATTGTCGATACGAATCTCTCTGTAGAGTTCGTCGGCTTCGTGAACTTGGACCTCTGCCTTCTCGGGCACGCTCGGATGGGGGGACTTGATGATCTTTTTGACGGTTCCATGCTTGGTTGTTTTTGGCTTGCTTTTCATTTCCGCCTCCCCTAAGGAATACGAGGGAGGGGACTGGAATCCCTATCCATCCAACGTACGCTGTTTGTCTATCCAAAACAATGCGTAAGCGTATAGCTATAAATCCGAGCGGACATGCATCCGACTCTAATCCAGCCGTCACCGAGCGATCTTTGTCAAACGGCTGAGAACATGCCCGCACGATATAACGTCAACCGGGTGAGTCGTTCATCACGGGCCAAATGAGCGAAATTCCCGAACTGTTTTCACATCGATCAAAAACTATTTTCCGCGAATGCCGCGACAAACAGGCCACCAGCACGCCCCAGAAGCCCCGACACACGCACGATCTTGAGCGTTGGTATGGCACCGAACAGACGGATGCCGTTCAACCTGATACATTTTGCTAAATCACATTTGTGGTATGTAGAGTCGAAGTCCCCTGAAAGAAGGTCAGCCCATGCTCGCATCCTTGGATATATTCGTCAAAATGGAAAATGGCACGTACGTGTGGAAGGCAGCGGCGGCGTAATCGGCAATGCCAGAGTCCGCGCCAGTTCCAGTTTGCCCCATTCATCTGACTTTCATGGTTCCCTGCACTCCCGAAGAAAGGTCCTCTTCCCGCCACACGATTTGACCTGGACCGCTGGGTCACCGGATGGATCTACGATCACTTGCAGCCCCATGCCGCCGTGCTGAAGGTGGCGCACCCGCTGATGCTGCGGGCCATTGCGGCGGCGAAAAAGAAGAACGATCGCATTGACGCGAGCAAGATTTGCGACTGTCTGCGGTGCGATTTTCTGCCGGAGTGCTACATGGCCTCGACCGCGATTCGCGAACGTCGACGCACGCTGCGGTACCGCAACCTGCTGGTCCGGCAGATGGTGCAGATGAAGAACAAGATTAGCGGACTGCTGATGGAAGCGGGAGTGAGCTACAACAAGCAGCGACTGCATAGAGCCGGCTACTTCCGCGAACTGCTAGCGACAAACTCCGGTATCGATGAAGGGCTGTGTTCGCTGCTGCGACTATGCCGCGAGACGGTAGTGCGTCTGCAGAAAACAGAGAGTGCCGTGGTGCTATCGCTGGAGGGTGATTCGTTGCTGATGGATCGTGTGGAGAGATTGATGACCATTCCTGCTGTGGGTCCGATCACCGCGTTGACCTGGGCGCTCGAGGTCGGGGATGCGAAGCGCTTTTCCTCGATCAAAAAGCCATTAGTTATTGCGGGCTGTGCGGGGCAGAGAAGAGTTCGGCGAACACCGTGCAGCGTACGCCGCTGTCCAAACAGCGCAACAAGCATTTACACAGCGATTCCAAAATCCACTCCGTGACATTTTCGTACGATGGAGTGAACCCCTGGCTGTGACGGTTTCGCTGCTCGCGGTCAGCTTATCCCTTGCTCATGGCAATTGATCCTAGCGTCGCCTTCGCCGCCCTGAGATAGTCCGCAGGTGCAAGGAGTATCTGCAATCCCCGTACGCCCGCGGAAATCGAAATCACATCGAACCGCTCGATACTAAAGTCGGCATAGACCGGGTACGCCCTCTTTGCTGCTAGCGCCGTTACTCCGCCACGAATGTACCCAGTGAGTTTCTGCAAATCCTTCACAGGAACGAGATGAATTTTGCGATCACCAGAGGCGGCAGCCAGCGTCTTCAGGTCCAATTCTGTATCACCCGGAATGACCGCCATACAAATGCTGTGCCGATCACCCTGCGCGACCAGTGTTTTGAACAGTTGCCCCGCTGGCAGCCCGATCTTGGCAGCAACCGCTTCTGCCGCAAGATCCTCCGGGTCCACTTCATACTCACGCAGTTCGTAGCCGATTCCCATCTGGTCCAATAGCCGAGCCGCGTTGGTCTTCTGTGTCACTGCACTCCTATATACGGATATACAGGTCGAGGCCAATCGCTGGTGCACGCCCGCCTGCATAGCCGCGACACTCGCGAAACGCAAACGCCGCGCTCGCCATCCGCATCAAACAACCAGCAGGTCCCCGCGAATCCTCCGCTCACTCTTTGGCACAACAAGCGGCGGGATTCTCTCACTCGCGCTGTCAGAGGCATATCATAGACATGTCACTAGCCCTGCCATCGCTGCATCAGCGAGGTGCAATATGAATCCTCTCGTACTGCAAAAGCATCTCCCAAGCGTGTCGACAATCGCGCTCCTCAGCATCGGCCTGGCATTCCCGTTCATCACCGCCGGCGCCGCGCAGCAACAGCAACAAGAGCAGCCGGCCGCGCCCGCTCACGACATGGCCCACATGCAGCACAATCACGGCGGCTTCATGCAACAAGGCATGCACCACGCCGTCGCCAAAGGCATCAAGCTCGACCAGCAAGTCGACGCCGCCACTCACACCATCACCCTTCGCGAAGGCCCGCTCACCCTACCCGCCAACACCGATCACAGGAAGATGCCGCAGCCTCCTGACGTCTTCTGGACCATTCCGCTCGACGCCTTTCTCCGCGCCTACACTCCGCGCCTCGTCGACGCCAACGGCAACGCCGTCCCCGGAACCGTCCTCCATCACACCGCCTTCTGGAACACCAATCGCCCCGATTTTCTCTGCCCCAACAAGGAAGAGCACATTTTTGGCGCCGGCAGCGAGCTTACCGACTGGATGGAAGTCCCCGGCTACGCCTACCGCGTGCAAAAGGGAGACAAAATCCGCATCGAAACCATGGTCCATAATCCCACTACCACCTCGTACAACAACGTCTACCTCGAAGTAAAAATTCCCTACGCCGACCCGGCCACCCCCACGAAAAGCGTTTACCCCACCTGGATGGACGTCCAGTCCTGCGGTAACTCCGGCTACGATCTCCACGCCGGCAAAAACGAAAGCACCGGCACCGTCACCGTGCGATACAGCGGCATCCTCCTCGGCGTCGGCGGCCACATGCACGATTACGCCAAGCAACTCACGCTCGAAGACACCACGCGCAAAGAAACCGTCGCCACCCTCAACGCCAATGTCGATGAAAAGGGTCAGCTCCTCAGCATGCCCGTAGTCACCTTCTTCGATCGCGGTGGCTACAAATTCGCCGCCGGCGACGAGCTCCGCATCACCGCCACCTACGACAACACAACCGGCAAGCCCCTACCCGCCGGCGCCATGGGCATAGTAGTAGGCTACTTCCTGCCTTCCGACGATAACGCCATGTCCGCCCTACGTCGCAAATCCAAATCCGCCACCCATCAAGTAACCGCCGCCACCCACGAATAAATCATTTCAGCGCCATAGGTGCGACACACGTTCCGCGTGGCAGTCGGACAGCACAGTACACTCGGCACCGTTTCCCACACCCATCCACACCTTTGCACAGCTTCCCGCGCCGAATTCCATTGACGCCTCAAACCATCAGGATTATCGTCCCTCCAGATTGAACCGAAAAGCTTAGAAACTTTACGGCTCAGCCTAGAGGGCGCTTCCGCTTAACGGCAGTTGCGCCGCCAGACTAGAACCAAGAAGCAAAAAAGTTTTGCGGTTTCAGTTTAAAAGGGGCGCAACAACCTTAACCGGTAGTTGCGCCCTTGATATTTTCCGCCAGCTCCGCTCCGCACAGCCGATTCAGTCGCATCCCCTTGACGCCGCCAAACTTCCGCCAGATAATCCACCGCAATTTCTACCCGGCGCTGATCATTCTGCGCAATCGACCCGCTATGGCTAAAGCGCAGACCGCCGCTAACAACGAAACGGAGATTCGCAGAGTCTTGGATCGATGGGCCAAGGCCTTTCACGCCAGGGATCTCAACGGAATTATGTCCATCTACGAACCCGGAGACGCTCTCGTCTCCTACGACATCGTGCCGCCCCTGCAATACTCTGGCTATGAAGCCTACAAAAAGGATTACCAGGAATTTCTCGACCAGTTTCAAGGACCTGTAGAAATCGAATATCGCGACTTGAAAATCGTCGCCGGAGACACCGTCGCGTTCAGCCGCGGGCTCGAGCGCATGACCGGCACGTTGAAAAATGGCCAGAAGTTCGACACCTGGGTCCGCTTCACAGAGTGCTACCGCAAAACGAACGGCCGCTGGCTAGCCATCCACGACCACATTTCCGTGCCGGTAGACCTGGACACCGGCAAAGCCGTCCTGGACGCCAAGCCCTAACCCGCCGCTTCCGCGCCACGCGATTCCGCTGGAGTTATTCACGCTCCGAAAGTGTCCGCAAAAGGACAGACCTGCGAATCCCCACGCAGTAATCTCATTTCGTCATCCGCAATCTAGTTCCTCTCCATTCCAAGCTAGGCCGCTCATTCTCAGGTGATAACGAAGGGGACCCAGACGTGGCGGTGTCATTCCTTCGCTTCACTCGTGAAAAGCAGGAATCAGTAAAGAGACAACCAATGACGTACAAGCCATTTATTTTGCTGCTCGGAATATTTCTGGGTAGCCACCGCCCGGCCGTAGCACAGACACCCACGCCACAGATCGTTCTAGCCCAACAACATATTGTGCCAGCCCTCTCGGTACTCCCAACGGTATCAGCCGCTTTGCCGGCCTTTTCCTTCCTGCTGTTCCAGAACCCCGAAAAATTTAATCCCCATTTCAGTCGCCAGTTCGCGGGTGCTTACCCGCGCGACTATCGCCTGGAGCATCTTTCGCCACTGAACGAGGTTAGGACCGTAATTCTCTCGCAGTCGAGCCTGCCGCTCGTCCAATTCTGGGGCGGACGCCTGCAACTGGACGCCTTTCAGAGCACGCTTCGCATTCAAAACGGACAGCTTGGCCTTGTCGGCGGTGGTGGTATGCGGAACTCTCTTCTCTCCGGACAAACTTTCCCCGGCGGGCCGCGTTCGGTTCATCTCGCCGGGCTCAGCCTCAGCTTTCGCTTTGGCCGCGACGCGCGCACCGGACACCCCGCCCAACTCTGGCGCCGTGTAACTCACATGGTAGACGCCGTCCTGAATTGACGTTGTAGGGGCCGCGCTTCAGCGCGACCCAGGCCCGCAGGGCCGCATCTTGTCGTCCTCTCTGTTCTTGCCGTCGCATAGCTTTAGCGCCCGCCCGTTTTTCCCACACCCATCCACACCTTTGCACAGACGTTCCCGCCGATTTCCATTGACGCCCCAAACCATCAGGATTATCGTGCCGCCAGATTGAACCGAAAAGCTTAGAAACTTTACGGCTCAGCCTAGAAGGCGCTTCCGCCTAACGGCAGTCGCGCCGCCAGACTAGAACCAAAAAGCAAAAAAGTTTTGCGGTTTCAGTTTAAAAGGGCGCATCAACCTTCACAGGTCGGTGCGCCCTTAATTTTTTTCCTAACACTCGAGCCGCTTCCCCCCCGAGCCTTCACCTATAGCATCTTTGGTATTTCCAATGCCATGTAATAACGCAATATTGTCTTGACAAAATGTGACCTAAGCCCTAAAACTCTCGCCAACACGCCAATCCACCGGCGGGTCGCTTTCAAAAAGATACTCGGAGGAATCAGATGCGAGCCCGTCCCCTCGCTTTTGTATTCTTGTCTTTATTCGCATTCGTTGCGTACGCGCAAGCTCAATCCGCGCCTTCCATCAGCAGCCTCTCGCAACCACTCGGCCCCGGCGCCACCCCCATAACTATCTCCGGCGCCAACTTCGGCGCCACACAAGGCGCGAGCTTTGTCACCTTCGGTTCGACTGTCGCGCCGCCCTCTTCGTGGAGCGACACCAGCCTAGTCGTTCCCGTCCCGAATAGTCTGGCCGCAGGAAATCTGAATATCACTGTGACCGTTGGCGGCGTTCCCAGCAATTCCGCGCCCTTCACCGTAATCCCCGTCATCTATCAGCTCTCCACATACTCGGCATCGCCCGGAACGCAAGTCACCATCACCGGCGTCGGCTTCGGCGACACGCAAAACAGCAGCACCCTCGCCTTCAACGGCATCGCCAGCCCAGCATCGTCTTGGAGCAATACCAGCATCGTCACTTCCGTTCCCGCGGGCGCCAGCACCGGCCCGCTCGTTGTCACCGTCAACACCCTCGCCACCAATAGCGTCAATTTCACCGTGCCCACGCCCGCTCCCACCGTCACCAGCCTCTCTCCCGGCCTCGGCCCCGTCGGCACCTCGGTCACCATTACAGGCACAAATTTTGGCGATACCCAGGGAAGCAGCCGCGTCCTCTTCCCCGGACTTCACGGCTCGCCGGCATCCTTCCCCACAAGCTGGAGCGCCACCTCCATCACCGTTCCCGTTCCCACCGATGCCATTACCGGTCGCGTCAGCGTCATGGTCAACGGCCGCGTCAGCAACTCCCTCCGCTTCGTCATCGGCACGCTCAACATCTCCGGCATTTCCCCATCTTCCGGCGCGCCCGGCACTACCGTGACCATCACCGGTTCCGGCTTCGGCGCAACGCAAACCACAAGCCTTGTCACCTTCAACGGTGCCGCCGCAGCCGTCTCCAGTTGGACCGATACGCAAATCGTCGCCATCGTCCCCAACAACGCCACCTCCGGCAACGTCGTCGTAGTCGAAAACAATACTCCCAGCAACGGTGTCTCGTTCACGGTCGCGACGCCGCCACCCATGATCTCCTCGATTTCTCCGACGACCGGCGCGCCCGGGACTACAGTCACCATCACGGGCTCCGGCTTCGGTGCCACACAAGGAAGCAGTACCGTCACTTTCAACGGCATCGTGCTCCCTGTCATCAGTTGGAGCGACACGCAAATTGTGATCGCCGTCCCAAGTGGGGCCACTTCAGGCAACATCGTTATCACCGTAAACGGCACCGTCAGCAACAGCTTCTTCTTCACCGTTGTGGCTCCTCTTGCAATTACCAATGTCTCGCCGCAATCCGCCGTTCCAGGCGCGCCCGTAACCATTTTCGGCACCAGCTTCGGCGCCAGCCAAGGCAGCGGCCAAGTCCTGCTAGGTAATGCGTATGGGACAGTCTTGCTGTGGACGGACACCAGGATCGTCGCGGACGTGAATGGCCAGGCACAGTCCGGCGTGGCCCAGGTATTCCAAAACGGCGCTGCGAGCAATCAATTCTCATTTACTGTGCTTTCCCCGGCCAGCGGCGCTCCTACCGTTTCTCCTGCCCCTAACGCATACGGCTGGAACAATACGGATGCCACTGTGACCTTTTGCGCGGTCGCAGGAAACTGCTCCTCGCCCCAAACCGTCACCTCCGAAGGTGCCAATCAGGTCATCAGCGGCACGGTTTTTGGTTTTGGCTCCTCAACTGTCAGCGTTACGCTCAACATCGACAAAACTCCTCCTGCTTTGTCGGTCACCTCTCCACTCGACGGCACAACGTTTTCATCTCCAAATGTTGCGATCACTGGAACCGTCAGCGACGCGCTATCCGGCCTGGCCTCCGTGACATGCAATGGCGTAGCAGCAACATTCGGCGGCTCGCAATTTTCCTGCAACATCTCCCCCAACGTCGGTATCAATTTAGTCGCGGTCCGCGCAACCGACTTGGCCGGCAACGTCGCTGGTTCCAATTTTCACCTAACCTTGACAGGGACACTTCCAGCTCCGAATGCCCTCCAGATCACGCCCATTGACGTCAAAATGGCTATCGGAGAAAGTCGTCAATTCGCCGCAATTGACGAACTCGGGCGCCCGCGACCGGACGCTTCTTGGGCCATCAGCGATAGCTCCCTCGCAAGCATGTCAACGGACGGCCCGTCGACACTAACCGCTCTTGCTTCAGGTCAACTCACATTAACGGCGAATGTTGGCTCCCGGAGTGCGCAAACCCAAGTCAACATCCTCGGTGGCTCCTCCCTGTCTCCAGGCACTGTCCGTTGGTCCGCACCGCCCCTGTCCGGTCTACGCAATCATCAGGTCGTGCACGCCGTACCAGCTCCGGGCGACACTCCAGGGCTCTACTCAATTGATGAGGATATTAACGGCAACGCCGTGGTGCGCGGCTTCTCAGTCGATGGCCGCCAGTTTTGGCAAGCAAGCGTCCCGGCAACTCGATACTTTCCGGCAGTGCCAGATGGTTTTGGCGGAAATATGATGCTTTCCGACTCATTACCCGACGTGAACAACAACAAGACCAGCACGGTCCTTGACCTAGATGGAATTACCGGGTCGGCCGTGTGGACCTATGCTTCACCCAACCAAATTAACGGCCTTCCTTCCGTACGGCAAGACGGCACGCTGTTTTTCGTCGAATTGACACCCCTAGTCCCTAACGGAAATTTTACCTGCTCAAACGCTCCGGTATTCCATGGGGTCTGTTCCGACACTTCAATGCTGGTCGCACTGGATCCCCTTGTAGGCACGCCGCAGGCACGCTGGCCTCTACCCAGTAACACTAGACACAGTCTCGATTGCGACGGCAATGCGTTTGACTTCGGTACAGACGCGCCTGTTCTCAGCAATGTTGCCATCGACTCCGACAGGACGCTCGCCGTAGAAGTCGAAGTTGAAACTACTATCCAAGGCCCGGTATGTAACGGTACGCCGACCAGTTCTCCACGAACCAACGCTTTGTCCCTATTTCAGATAAAGGCCGATGGATCGAGCTCTATGATAGCGATCCATTCGTTCTCATACGACACGGCATTTAGTAATTATGGTAATCAAGGAAGACCCCAACCCGAACGCGTGATCCCCGACGGCAGCGGCGGATGGCTCGCCGCCTGGACTGACTGGTCAGTTAAACCAGCCCTTGTAAAGGTCACTCATATCACTAGCTCCGGACAGACCGACTTCTCGTTCCCCTCATTGTATCAAGACATCTTTTCGATGGTTCTCGGAGACAATGGTGCCGCCTACGCCACTGACAGCCAGACCATCCAAGCCTTCGACGTCAACTCTGGTCAGTCCCTCTGGACCTACGTCTCACCAGCCGTCCTTGGGACAGACATCGTAGCCTCCGGCAATGGCACTCTAATTGGCGAGGATTTCGACCAAAACGCGGTTGGAACCATCATGCAATTCGACCAAGCAGGCAACCCCTCCCCAGTCGCAACTGACCAGCCTCCGGATCTTCCCACTCCTTCATGGACTGGGGATTGGGTTACTTCCGCCGCTTCTGGTTCCGGCCCTTTAGGAATCGCACTACCAGTGTCTTTGGGCGACGCCAACTTCTGGCCGACGCTCGAAGGCGATCCATCTCAAAACGGAACCTCCATCCCGTTGTGCCCCTGTCTAGTGCAGTCAGCCCCTAGTACTTCCTCTAACTGGGTTCCGAACCTTAAGAACACGAGCCGCTGGGCGCGGAGAACAGACCCCAGAAACCCTCGGCTCCGCCTCGCAAGTTACTCGATGAACGAATTCAGGCTGACTACTCCGAGACCCAGCCTAGCAACCTTGCGGACGCCAGCGCCTCAATCCGGCGGCGGGAGCTCACGGACATACGTTCTGTTAGTTGGTGACCCTGGTATTAACACGGCGGACTGTGTCAATGACGCTCGTCATTGCCACAATGTTGGAAATCTATTCAATTTTTCCGCCTCAACCCAAGCTGACGCTCTAACTGTGTCAGGTTTAAACACTGTAATCCCTAAACGTGTGTCGTCTGTTCAGGACTTTAATGCAGGTCTCACAGCGAATGGCCTGATCGATGGCGGAGTAATGTATTTCGGCCACGCGGCCCAACAGCCACAATTAGATGGAAGCCTTCTCTCAATCCTTGCGCCGGGACAAAGCGGCGGCACGGACACGAATGTTTCAGCATTGAATGTCGCGACATTGTCGAGTGCAAACCTGGGATCGAATGCGACGATTACCCTGAACGCGTGCAACGCGGGTCTGCGCCCGATCCGAGGCGCAGGCCACTCCATTGCCCAATTGCTTGCGAACCAGTTAAACAAGCCTGTCTATGCATGGAAAGTTGGCATGTTCTTTAGCGAAGACCCGTCCGCGCGCTTTCCTAAGAAACCCGATCCTCAAAACAAACCGATTTACATGATTCCACTCGGGGGCACCGGAGTTACACCTTGTACATTCACACCAAACCAGCCCGAGCCTCAGAAATGCGGCGGTGTAAAATGATAAAGATACGCCGCTTTACTTGGGGAGGCACCCCTCTATGTTGAGAGCTCTTAAGCTTGTGGTTCTGTTTGGACTTCTGACGATACTTTCATTCGCTCAAGTTCCCACGGCACCACCTCGATCGCCGAAGGACGTCGTTGCGGAGTTTTGGAAGATGGAAACCGACGGCGGAAGGTTGACTCCCGATGGCTGGTACAAGGCGAGCAAGTTTTTCGTTCGATCTACTCCACCTCCTCTCAACAAAGTGGTTCATGTCATTCGGAGCAGAGAAGCTGACAGTGTCGAAGAGACGGCCCGCGCCGAGAACTGGACAGAGGTGTCCGTGACCACGAACGAGGTTGGGCAATTGGATTCGTCACTACATTTCCGACCCTCCCTAAAGCGTGGCGAGCACGGAGTGTTACTTTTGAAAGGCCCTGTAGTCAGGTTCGCTCTTGTGCTTACAGATAAGCACTGGGAACTCGGCAGCGACGGAGCGAGGGGCAAAGAATCGACTGGCCCGGCGCAATGGCTGATCGACTGTACTGAAAATGCGTCGTGGGTCAACCTGGAAACAGCCAAGCGTTACGTCACGAGTGTTCGCGACAAAACCATCGACCCCGCCGTCAAGAGGAACGCGGAGGCGACTATTGCGACCCTAAAAAGCCTAAACGAATAGAAGGGGTGATGGGCCTCGTTGCGCGTTTCAAGATGCGGCTGTCGCCGGTCCAATTCAATATCCGACACCTCCTGAAAACGTTCTGAAGGTGTCCCCAAATAAAAAGGGCGACCTCGTAAGAAGCCGCCCTGGAGATCTGAGCGCGCCCAAAGCTTCAAGCACGCCACTTTAAAGCACCTGCAGTCTATGTCCTCGCCCAGCGCCTCAATCGATACCGCAGATTCCGTATCGTGCCGGACGCCAAGAAACAACGGTGGCGGAAGCAAGGGCGCTCGCGACCAATGCACGGTTGCATCTTTCAAGGCCACCGGCACGACTCATAGGCCTCAAGCCCAAGTTTACTATTGCTAAACGTCCAGCCCTGTGATACACTCCTCCATGTCAGCTCGAAGAAACCGCCCAAGTCCTTTCCTCCCTATTACATCCCTGCAACCCCAGCAGTTTCATGCAGTTACGCACTCTTTTCCGCAACGGGACTCCACTATCTCCCCTATTTTCAGTAGCTTCCGCACTCTTTCTATCGCGACGGGGGTGGTACCCCCCATGCCGATCACAGCCGAGGGAGCCGGTCACAAGTCTCTGGATGGGACGACGTTACTCACAAGCCCTATGTTTTCATCAACCTGCCGCCTCTTATTCTCTCTTGCCTCTCTTTTTCGCACCCGTGCCGTTTGTTTTCAGCAGCTTACAGCCTCTTTTGCCAGAACAGGGGGGTGGGGTATACGCAGAAGCGCCGCCGGTCGGCGCGACGACTTACCGATGCGCAGGACCCGGCGGGGCCAGACCCAAGCTCGCCAAGCACGTCCAAGCAGCGAAAGCACCGCGCGACGCGAGCCTCCCGATCCTTCGAGCCACCCACGACCCTGCCCATCGGGACGGGCCTCTAGTCCGCGCTCTCTTACCCCCTCCCGCGTGCCCCTATGTCGAAGCAAATGCAAGTCTTACGTGACTTACCCTCGCGTACCGGACGGCTGGCTTCCCGTACCATTGTTGCGGTCCGCCGCCACCTCTACCTTGTGCCTGCACGCCGCTGTACTGAGGGCCAAAGGCACAATTCGTGGCAGCTCCGCACAATCCGCAGAATCTGCACAAAGGCGACTCCCGCCCACTCACGCTCAGCATCCTGCGCTGGTACGCCCTGGCGTTCCTGGTCTTGGCCGTACTTTCCGGCTTAGCCGGTTTCGAACTCGGCCACCTCAAGGCCGTCTGGGCCGCACTCCGAGCCGGCGACCTCGCAAAGGCAAGTGCAGCCGTATCCCAGCCCACCGCCGACGCCGTGAACGCCGAATTCGCCGAGCTCACGCGCATGACGCCGCAGCAGCAAGCCGAGCAATTGCTAGCACTTGCGATCCGCAGGCAGCAAGGCTCCCTGGATCTGATCGGCCAAAACGCAGAAAGCTGGCGCGGCCGCCTGCAAAATACCGATCGCCTATTTGACCTCGTGCTCACCGCGCTGAAATCCGAAGACCTGCGCGTCCGCGGCGCCGCCATCGAAGTCGATCTTGCCGCAAACAATCTCAGCAAATCGCCGCGAACGGTAGCGCGCCTCGTGAAACTAATTCGCAAAGATCCCGCCGAGCGCCCATTCGGCCTGTGGCGGCTCGGCGCGTTAGGCAATCGCGGCGTGCAGCCGAAACTTGTGCTGACCTACCTGCTCGCCTTCGCGCGTGACCGCGACGAGCAAACCCGCTTCTGGGCCGTCGAAGGTCTCGCGATGCTCGGTACGGATGGCGCGGTCGATCCGCTGCTGGATCGCTTCGCGCATGATCCTTCTCCGCGAGTGCGGCAGCGTGCTGCCGTCGGCATCGCCGAGTCTGGAATGCTCACGCATCAACAGCGTTTTGCGGCTGTGCCTGATCTGCTGAATTTTCTTGATGATGATGCGCTCGATTCGGATACGCGCGGCTGGGTCTACGGCGCGCTCAGGCTGATCACCGGCGAGGTGCTGGGCAACAATGCGCAGGCTTGGCAGCAGTGGTGGGCGCATCACGATTCGAACCAGAAACCCCGCTCGCCCAAAGGCGTGCTCTTCGCTTAGTTCAAGAAGCCTCGCGCAAGACCGTTCTGTTTTTTGAACTCCCACCGTTCGAACCTCGAACTGCAAACTCCCAACTCGAAAGTTCCAACTCCAACTTCATTTCCAGCCGCGAAGCTGCAAGCTCGAATGTGTACACCGGCGTGGTTGTTGTATATTGGCGCGCACGTAAAAATGGAGGCGCTATGAGTTTGTGGTCACGCCGTAAATTCTTTCTTACTTCGCTTGCCGGCAGCGCTGCCGCGGGCATAGCCAACTTGTTCGAACGTACGACGCCTGCAGCGGCGGCTAGCGGTCTTACGCCAAGCGTCGGCAATGGGGTTCGCCCTGCTGCACCCGCCGCGCAGGGTAAACGGCCGCTCATCATCTCCAGTGCCAACGGAGTGAACGCACTCGGCCGAGGCATGGACATTCTCAAGAAGGGCGGCGACACGCTGGACGCCGTTGTTGCGGCGGTCACCATAGTCGAAGACGATCCCAACGACGACTCCGTCGGATACGGCGGTCTGCCCAACGAGCAGGGCGAAGTGGAACTCGACGCCAGCGTGATGCACGGGCCCACGCACCGCGCCGGTTCCGTAGCATCCGTGCGTCGCATCAAAAATGTTTCGCGCCTTGCGAAAACGGTGATGGAGCGCACCAACCACGTGATGATCGTGGGCGATGGCGCGCGGCGCTTCGCGGTGGACGAAGGATTTGAAGAGATGAATCTCCTCACCGAACACTCGCGCAAAATTTGGCTCGCCTGGAAAGCGTCCACTTCGTTCAACTGGCGGCCGGGCATCGACAGCCCGGAGTGGAAAGACAAAATGTCCAGTATCTTCGAGGACACGCCGGAAGATCAGGCATTGCTCGCTTACGCGCAGCGAGTTATCACGGATCCGCCGACCGGCACGATCCCGTGCATGGCCGTAAACGAAAAAGGCGACATCTCCGCGACCACTACGACCTCTGGCCTCGCCTGGAAAATTCCTGGCCGCGTTGGCGATTCTCCCATCATCGGCGCCGGCTGCTACGTCGATAATGAAGTAGGCGCCGCCGGCTCCACGGGCAAAGGCGAAGAAAACATCAAGATCTGCGGCGGCCACACCATTGTGGAAATGATGCGCAAAGGCATGTCTCCGAAGGACGCCTGCCTCGAAGCCATGGCCCGCGTCGCGCGCAATTACAGCAACGACAAAAAGAAGCTCGCCACCTTTCACATCTACTTCTATGCGATAAATAAAGACGGCCAGCACGGCGCCGCCTCTCTGTGGCGCAATGGATATGAGCCGAGCAAGCGCGCCATGTACGCCGTGCACGACGGCACCGAATCCAAACTCGTCGAGTGCGCTCCCTACCTCGACGAAATCGGAACCAGCGACTAACCCCGAGCGCGAAGACCTGTAGCGCAGGGCGAAGTCTTCGTAGCCCTGCGGCTTTTCCCACGCACGCTTTAGTCGCGCGCTTAGGTTAGCTCTTTTTCTTCTCTGGCCTTCGACTGTAAACTGTCTACCGTCGAGTTCCCATGGACCAGGCCAACATCCTCATCATCGGCGGCGGCGTAATCGGCAGCGCCATCGCCCACGCGGTTTCGCAGCGCTCTGACGACGTTTTCCTCGTCGAGCAAAATCCGAAGCTCGGCATGGCCACCAGCACGCGCAACAGCGGCGTGATTCATTCC
Organism: Candidatus Acidiferrum typicum; assembly: GCA_025463055.1. Classification (GTDB taxonomy): domain Bacteria; phylum Acidobacteriota; class Terriglobia; order Acidiferrales; family UBA7541; genus Acidiferrum; species Acidiferrum typicum_A. The sequence continues at coordinate 11,588 of JAOAPV010000012.1, read as the reverse complement.
GGCATCTATTACCCGAAAAATTCCCTGAAGGCGCGGCTCTGCATCGAAGGCAATCGCTTGATGTACGAATTCTGCGCCAAGCACAATGTGCCCTTCCGCCACACGGGCAAGCTCGTCGTAGCCGCAGACGCGCACGAAGAGCCCGCGCTACTCGCGCTAAAGAAGAATGGCGAAGACAACGGTGTCGAAGGCCTCCGCCTCATCGGGCCTGACGAAATTCGCGCGCGCGAACCACACATCACGGGCGTGGCTGCCCTCGACGTGCCCTCAACTGGAATTGTCTCCGCCGAAGATCTCGTGCGCACCTACGGCCGCCTCGCCGCCGACCAAGGCGCCAATATCGTCCAGCGCGCCAAAGTAATTTCGCTCGAACCTAGCCCTGGCGCCATCCGCGTCGGCCTCCGGATCGGTGATGAACAGGACTCGCAAGACGAAACAATAGAAGCGCGCTGCATAATCAACGCCGCCGGGCTATACGCCGACGAAGTCGCCGCCCTGCTCGGGAACATGTCGTGGAAAATTTATCCGGTGCGCGGCGAATACTGCGAGATTCGCGGCCCGCGCCGTACGCTGATCAACAATCTTGTTTATCCCCTACCGCACGCGGACGCGTTAAGCCTCGGCGTACATTTCACAAAGACCTTGTGGGGAACAGTTCTACTGGGACCAACGGCGAGATACGTCGACGCGAAAGACAATTACGAACGCGACCGGCTGAGCATTCCGGACTTTGTCCAAGGCGCAAAACCGCTCTTGCCAGAAGTGCAGGAATCCGACCTGCAGCTAGGCTATTCCGGCCTCCGCCCAAAGCTAGTCCCGCCAGGAGGCAAAGGCTACGCCGATTTCGTAATCACCCGCGATCCCGCCGTCCCGCAAGCCATCCACTTAGTTGGCATGGAGTCGCCAGGCCTAACCGCCGCCCCAGCAGTGGCCGTTCACGTCGCCAAAATGGTCGAAGAAATGATGGACTGAAATGGCCAGAGTATCGGTCGTAAACCCAACTAGTAAGTGGAATAAACCAAACAGCACAGCGGGTCGTTAGGCAGCTCACGCATACAGTAAAGAGTGTATATATTTTCGCGTACCGTCCCGGCCCATTTGCGTTGATTGCGCGGAGCGCATATCTGACCTGGCCCTCAGGGAGGTAACGCTCAATGGAATCTAGCCGGGTTGTCCCGTTGAATTCAGGGACAAACGAATTCTGTATCGGTCGAATGGTCACCAAGTTCGGGCTGTTAACGATCGGAGCTACGCGCGGCCTGCGAGCGGCCAAGGCTCGTATCGAAAAACTGAGCGAGTCTTGGCCCGGAGACTATGTCGTTTTCGTCCGAAATACCGGCCGCGTCGTTGCGAAGGCGAGTGGCCAGTTCCAGAGAGGGTGAAAAAGGGAGAGCGATGAACCAACACATTGAGGGCAGGTCATTTGCGCTAAAGTGACAGAACTAGGCGAACTCTCAGCGGAAGCCCGGGTACGAGGGCCAAGCTGCGATCCCAAAAGCACACTCTCCTGCATCCGGGAATCGCCTGACCGCAGTATCCGGGCTTTACCTTATTCAGTCCGTAGGGAAATCAATGTATCTATTTTTCGGTGGCCTTTCTTCCCTTATTAGCTGTAGCGAATCGGCGGGCAGCCCTCCCTGCCGATTCGATTCGTCATTCCGGTAGTTGTGAGCCCGTTACCGGACGACATGGAGGATGTGGAGGGAGAGCGATGAAGTGGCGAATATTTGTTCTCAGTCTGGTATTGGCCCTTCCACAGCTTACGCCTGCGGCAACTCAGAACCGCTTCATTATCCGCACGACTCTTAGTCTGCAGTCGCTGACTCAGCTATGCGCGCTGCCGACGTTGGGGTGTACGGTAGTCGGCGGGCTGGACGGGAGCCTGAATCAACTCTTCCTCCTCACAACTCCGTCAATCGTGGATCCGACGCTCTTTTTGACAACTTTGCGCGCTACGCCTGGAATTGTCGCCGCGGAGCTTGATCAGCTTCTTTCGATTGTCGGCGGACTAAACAAGGTAACCGCCGTACCGTCCGGACTCTCGAACACTACCCTTGTGATCTATTACGGCGCGTCGGTGCAGCAAGGCTACGTCAATCAACCGGCGGCGGCACTCGTGCAAGTCGCAAAGGCACAAAATACGTTCAGCGTGACTGGCGCCGGGATCGTGGCCGACATCGATACGGGCGTCGATCCTAACCACCCGGCGCTGCAGAGCGTCCTGCTTCCGGGCTACGACTTCACTCGAAATCAGCAAGGTGCTTCCGAGATCAACGATTTGACTCCAACGGATTTTCCCGCTTTTCCGCCTTCCGCATGTTCTGGCTCGACTTGCCCTCAACCGGCCATCGTAAACCAGTCCAGTGCCGCGATTTTGGACCAGTCTTCAGCAGCCATCCTGGATCAAAACACGAAGTACGCCGCCTTTGGCCACGGCACCATGGTGATGGGTGTGATCCACCTGGTGGCTCCGCAAGCGAAACTGCTTCCACTGAAGGCTTTCAATTCGGACGGCACCGGCTATCTCTCCGATATCCTGCGAGCCATTTACTACGCCGTCCAGAACAACGCGAAAATCGTGAATACGAGCTTTGAGTTCAAAGTAAGCTCGCCTGACCCCGAATTGCAAACCGCAATCGATTATGCCAATCAGCTCGGGGTGGTTTGCTCGGCCTCGGTGGGGAACGACGCGCAGTTGAACCCTACCGTGTATCCAGCCGGGTTCACCACCGCGGTCATGGGCATTGCCTCCACCTCAGACCTGGACACGCGTTCCTCGTTCTCCAACTATGGGAATGCGATCGTTTTTGTGGCCGCTCCGGGCGAAGCCATCATCACCACTTATCCGTTCGCCACGTATGCGGCCGGATGGGGCACCTCGTTTAGTGCCCCGTTCGTTTCCGGCGGAGCCTCTTTGTTGGTGAACAGGCAGCCAAGCATTACCCATTCCGCGGCTGCCACCGCGATCGCCAATGCGGACGTCGTTGGGCCGGACTTGGGACACGGTCGGCTGAACCTGCTTCTTGCGCTTGGTTCGCTAACTCCGGCAACGTCTTCTGACTTCGTTATTTCGGCGGCGCCGCCGGACGCCTCGATCACTGCCGGACAGTCCGCCAGCTATACCGCTTCTGTTACTCCTGTCGCCGGATTCAAAGGGATCGTGACACTGACCTGCAGCGGCGCGCCCACTGCGAGCACCTGCTCGATTTCGCCCTCACAGGTAAATCTTGACGGCAACGATCCCGTAATTGCGAGCGTGATGATTACGACGGCCGCGCGTTCCTTCTTGCCGCCCATTGCGCAGCGCCGATTTGATCCGCCGCGGCTTCTTGCCAAACTCCTCGCAAGGTTCTTCGCCTATCTTCTCGTTTGTGCGCTGCTTTGGAGACTCGCTCGTATTCCACGTAAGCGTCTTCTCCTGACCGCGGCGGTTGCCCTGCCGATTGCATTGCTGTGCACTTCGTGTGGAGGTAGCAGCTCAAGTACGACCAGTTTAACTACAACTACCCCGCCTCCCACGCAATCGGGCGGCACACCGCAAGGAGCCTTCACCATCACCGTGACCGGTACGTCTGCCAACCTCAGCCATGCGACCAATGTCATGCTGAAGGTCAACTGAAGAGAGGATGGACTGAACCGCTACTCGACCACGATTCGCAGAAATTTCTTTTTCCCGAATCGCACCCGATACGAGCCGGGCTGCTCTAGATTGAGTTTGACGGTCGGGTCGCTCGTCGGCAGCCCGTCGATCTCAAATCCGCCCTGCTTCATCACGCGTTCTGCTTCCGACGCCGAAGGCACCTGTTCCAATCCCGCCAAAATTCTCGACCACTTTTCCGAGCCGCTGGAAAGCGGCAGCGTGATTTCCTCCGCAACCACTCCCGATTTTGGCAGCGTCGCAAAGACTCCGCCCGGAACCCGCTTCAATCGAATCTCCGGTATTTCCTCTGGGGCTTCACGATTGCGAAACACGCGCTGGAAGTTGTCTGCCGCCTGCTTCGCCGCATCTCTGCCGTGAAACTGGGCGATGATTTCCTGCGCAAGCCGCATCTTCACATCCATCGGATGCGTTGTGCCTTCTTTGATCGTTTTGCGTATCTCCGCAATCCACGATTCGGTACGGTCGGTCACCAGATCCCAATAGCTCCACATGAGCTCATCAGAGATAGACATCAGCTTGCCGAACATTTCTCCCGGCGCTTCCGTGATGCCCACATAGTTTCCGAGGCTCTTGGACATTTTGCGCTGACCGTCGGTCCCCACCAGGATCGGCATGGTCATGCACACTTGCGATTCGAGGCCGTACTCGCGCTGGATTTCGCGGCCCATCAGCAAGTTGAATTTTTGCTCCGTAGCGCCCAGCTCGACGTCGGCTTTCAGCACCACCGAGTCATAGGCCACGATGAGCGGGTATAGCAGCTCGTGCATGGAGATGGGCTGCTCATTTTCCAGGCGTGTGCGAAAATCTTCGCGCTCCAGCATGCGCGCTACGCGATATTTCGCGCACAGGTGCACGATGTCGTAGCTGGAGAGCTTATCCAGCCATTCGCTGTTGTAGCGGACCTCCGTTTTTTTCGGGTCCAAAATCTTGAACACTTGCTCCAGATACGTTTTAGCGTTGGCTTGCACTTGCTCGCGTGAAAGCGGCGGTCGCGTTTCCGATTGCCCGGTGGGATCGCCGACCAGCGCCGTGAAATCGCCGATAAGAAACACGGCGGTATGGCCCATATCCTGAAAATGCTTCAGCTTGCGAATGACGACGGTATGGCCGAGATGCAAATCGGGGGCGGTCGGGTCCACTCCGAGTTTTGCGCGCAGCGGCTTGCCTGTTTTCAGCGACTCTTCCAGTTTCGCCTTCAGCTCGCTCTCGCGAATAATCTCCGCTACGCCTTTTTTCAAGTAGGCGAGCTGCTCTTCCACGGGTTTGAATTGTGCTTCGCTCATTTAGTCTTTCAGTTTTGGCCTTTCAGTTTGTCCTGATCACTTGCCTACCAACGATCTTGTATTTTCCTTCGAGCACGATGCGCACCGCCTCCGTGTAAATGCGGTGCTCTTCGGCCAAAATGCGCGTGGAAAGCGACTCTTCCGTGTCGTCATCACGAACGGGAACGGTCGCTTGCAGCACAATCGGCCCAGCATCCAGATTCTCGTCCACAAAGTGCACGGTGCAGCCGGCAAATTTCACGCCATATTCGAGCGCCTGCCGCTGCGATTCGAGCCCCGGGAACGACGGCAGCAGCGAAGGATGAATATTAAGGATGCGATTCGGAAATGAAGCCACGAAAAAAGGCGAAAGCAGCCGCATATATCCGGCCAGGCAGACCAAATCCACTTTGTGCTCGTTCAAGACGGCAACAACCTGCCGGTCGTACGCCTCGCGCTCCAGCCCTTTCGAGGGAATCACGCGAGCCGCAATTTTCCGTTCTTTCGCCTTATCAATTCCCGGCGCGCCCTCACGATTGCTGATCACCACGGCGATCTCCGCACCCGGGATGCGCCCCGCCGCAACGCTGTCCGCCAGCGCCTCAAAGTTCGACCCGCGCCCACTCAACAGCACGCCAATCCGCTTAGCCATAAACAAAGAAAACTAGCACACAAGCCGCAGCAGGCAAAATCACCTGTGTAAACTGCGCACGCTTAGCTGGGTTCGTTGAAGATTCGGTTGAATCATCGCCGCCTAAACTGTGCAAAACATTCTTGACGAGCTAGAGGCCGAATGGATTGCGGGATTGCGGCAGTCAAACAGGTTATTTTGATTTCTGCTGGGCGATCCATTTGTCCGTGCGCGCCTCGAGCATGTCGAGGGGCAGGGTTCCGCCATTAATCATCTCATCGTGGAAGGTGCGGATGTCGAACTTGGAGCCTAATTCTTTCTGCGCGCGGTCACGGAGCTCGCGGAACTTGAGCTGGCCAAGCTTGTAACTCAGCGCCTGCGCGGGCCACGCTATGTAGCGGTCGGTTTCGGATTGAATGGTAGGCTCGTCGACCGCGCCCGACTTGCGCATGAAATCCACAACTTGATCGCGAGTCCAGCCTTTGGAATGGATGCCCGTATCGACGACCAAGCGGACGGCGCGGAAGAGTTCGGAGGAAAGGCGGCCGTAGTCCGAAACGGGATCCTGATAAAAGCCAACCTCTTTTCCAAGCTGCTCTGCGTACAAGGCCCAGCCTTCGCTGTATGCGTTGAATCCGAGACCGTGGAGACGGAACTTAGGCAAACCCGTGAGCTGCTGCTGCACGGATAGTTGCATATGGTGGCCGGGCACGCCTTCGTGGTAAGCGACCGCTTCGTCGTCGATTAGTGAACGCTCCGCAAAGTTAGAGGTGGCGACTACGACGCGGCCGGGCCGCTTACCATCCGGAGTTCCGGTGACATAGTGAGTTGCCGCCGCGGCCTGGAAGGCAGGAATTGCCTCGACGGTTACAGGCGACTTAGGAAGCAGCGTAAAGAGCCCGGGCAGTTTGGGCTCCATTTGCGCTATGTAGTGGCGAAAATCATCGAGAATTTGCTCCGATGAAGTGGGTTTGTATTTTGGATTGGTTTTGAGCGATGCGCGGAAAGAGGCGAGGTCCGAGAAGCCCTCTTTTTTCGCGATGGTCGTCATCTCGGCCTCAATGCGATCGATTTCGCGGAGACCGAGCTGATGGATCTCATCCGCCGTCTTGTGTGTGGTCGTGCGGCCGTAGATGTCGTTTTGGTAGCGCTTCTCGCCGTCTGACAGAGAGACAACAGCAAGTGTGGTGCGGCCGCGTGGGGCATACTCCGTGCGAACGAAGGCAGCGAAGGTCTTGTAGGCGGGGATCACTTCGGTCTCTGTAGTGGCGCCGATCTGCTGTGTCAGACGCTTCTGATCTTCCAGAGAGATGATGGCGGGGTACTTCTTGGTCGGAAGCAGAAAGGGATCCGAATCTACAATGCCCTGGCACTGAGCAGGAATTTTCTCCAGAAGAAAACGCACGGGCATCAGGTTGTCCTTCATGCCGGCGCGGAGAGCCTCGATTGTCTGGTTCAGGGCACGCGGAATCTGGTGAAGGCGAGCTATGTAGTCTTCATAATGCTTCACGGAATCGAGAGGAACGGACAGCGGCAGATCCGCAAGAAAAGTGTGGATGCCGTTGAACTGGTTGACCGGCATCTCGTATTCCTTCAAATCGAAGTCCGCAATGCGCTGCTGAAGCACGCGAACAAGTAGATCGTGGGAGAGTTGATCCTGGTCGGAAAAGCCGGTGGTGCCGATGGCATTGAGCCGGCTCAAGAAGGCGTGGTCGGTCTCGTTGTGCCGGGCGATGGCGGCGAGTGAGTAGTCGGGGAGCTGGTCGTTGTAGCGGTAGTCGCCGAACGAAGTCGCGCGAGTGGGGAAGTTTCGCAGGTCAGACTCGTACTGCTCGTCGAACAGGGCGTTCTGCGCGGCCAGACGCTCAGCAACGGGTTTGAGATCCTGGGCAAGCGCGCAGCGGCCCAGGAGTAGCACGAAAAAGAGGCTTTGGTAAAGTCGCATGGGGCGTGAGCGTAGCAGAGGTCGGAAATCGTTGCACGAAAAATTGTCCTGCCTTTGAATTTTGAGCTTCAGGAGAGGCGCGCGAGGAACATGCCGGTGTGCCGGACGTGAGGACGCTGCCAACGGCGGCCAACTTCCAACGCTGGGTTAGCTGGGCAGCGGGATTGTGACTTGCGAGCGAAGCAGCCAAATCAAGATGGCAATCGGAATCGCGGCCGCCGCAATCACAGCTAGTAGAAGAACAGCGAGGAACGTCCAGTCCCGGGAGGTGCTGGCCCCAGGTTGTTCCCTTTCTCGAAGCAGCAGCCGGTAGTTGCGCCGATTGGCCTTCCAAATCACGTGGAAGACGTCGCCTGCTACGGGTATGGCTCCGATGGCTGTTTCGAGGAGCACGTTCGCGATCATGCGCGCGAGCGTCACTCCTTTCGCGCCGCGACGCCAGGACGCGAACACAATGAGAAAGGAGGCGATGCCTGTCATCGCATCGCCAATACCCGGTATCCATCCGATCAGCGCGTCGAGGCCAAAGCGAATCTTGGTTCCAGGGATGCGGAAGATATCATCCAGGAGCGCGGCAATGTAATCGAGATGTTCGTTGGAAGCGAGCAGACGCGGCATAAGCCTTTCATAACACTATACAGGTCACGCCAGCGGGAAGGATCAAAGTAAAAGTCCGTCAGAAGTCGAGCGCGGTTTTTAGGGAATCCTCTGTGGAGCGGCTACTGAGATTCTCTGACCTTGAACAAATCTGCCAGCCGCTGATGCAGGATTTCAATCGCGCGGAAAAGTTCGGCGGTCCCGGGCGTTGCGTCGCCAACTTCATGGGACTCCAAATCGGAGGCCAGTGCTTTGCTAAGCTGCGTGGCGCGGCGGACGCGTTCGTCGGTGAGCAAAGAGCGCACTGTGGCGATGTCGCGTTGATGGGCCTGGCGTTCCTGCAATTCTTGAAGAGCCCAGGCGGTCTTGCGCACATAATCGACCGCGTCGCGAAACTCGCGAAGGACCCGAGGATCCATTCCCCCCGACCGGCTGTCCTTCATGTCCTTTTCCAGTTTCAGCAGGTCGTCAATTGCCACCTTCAGGCGGAAGGTCACGCCCCAAAAGCTTTCGCTGGGAGTAAGAAGCTCGATGGCTATTCCCAAAATGTCGCCCTTTTTGGAGAGGCGGTGGGAGATCACTTGCGCGGAGGCTGTTCGAGTTGAGCTGAGATTGGTCAGCTCGACAACGCTGTTGATAGCCGGGCGGCCTTTCATTTCGAGCAGCCCGCCATGCATGTTCACTTCTTTGGCTTCCGCAAACTCGATGACGCCTGCGCCGCTAGGCTCGAGCCATTTCACTCTCACCGGCACAACGACAGGGTAGCGGTCGCTTCGCCGGTTTTTCCCCTTGGAGACGGGTAGCTCCAACTCTAACTTTTTCGTTGTCACGAGCTACCTCCTGTCCATTCGTCGGTGGCGCTAACAGCACGTCTGGTTTCATGGCCTTAAATGTCAAAAACGTAAACTTAGCTGGTCCCGAGTGTGAGTTAGCTGCCTAGTATTTATTTTCGCTCAAACGCCGGGCGTATAGCGGTTAAGTAAGCGTGTTTTTCCTAAAGAGCACCCTGCGTTTCCTGTCAGCCCAAATTGGTGCTTGCTGCGGAGAAATGCGCACTCAAAATGGCAGGGCCATGAAAACAAAGTCTTCGTCCACAAAAACAGGTTCGCCCAGAACGAGGAAATTGCGCGCCGGCAAGAATTCGCCCGTGCGCGGCGCGCAGACGAATGCGGTTCATGCGGGAGAAGGGAACAAGCACGGCATTGGCGTGGGAGTGGGCACGCCGATCGCACGCACGAGCACGTTCACCTTTTCGTCGACGGCGGAGATGAAGTTGTGGGCAGAGGGTAAGAGCAAAGCTTACATCTATACGCGCTACGGAAACCCTACGCTGGCGATCGCGGAACAGAAAATTGCGGCGCTGGAAGGTGCGGAAGCCGCGGTGGTCACCGCTTCAGGAATGGCGGCGATTTCCAGCGCGTTGCTTGGCGCGCTGAAATGCGGCGACGAATTAATTTCAACCGCGCAACTTTACGGCGGAACGTACCGGCTGATGCGCGATGTGTTCGGAGATCTCGGAATCAAAGTGCATCATGTGGGGACTGACCTCGCTGGAATTGACGAGCTGGTGAATTCGCGTACGCGTGTTTTGTATGTGGAAAGTCCGACGAATCCGACTGTCCGCTTGGTGGATGTTGCGAAAGCTGCGCAGTTTGCGAAGAAGCACAATTTGGTTTCGATTATCGACAACACGTTTGCCACGCCGGTGCTGCAGCAGCCCATCAAACTCGGATACGACATGGTGGTGCACAGCGCAACGAAAGCGCTGGCGGGGCACTCCGATGTGATTGCGGGAGTGGCGGTGGGGGATAAGAAATGGATGGAGCGCGTGCAGCACATGGTGATTTATCTGGGCGGCTCGATGGATCCCGAAGCGGCGTATTTGTTGAATCGCGGGATCAAGACGCTGGGACTGCGCGTGCGAAAACAGTGCGAGAACGCGATGGCGGTGGCGAAATTTTTGGAGAAGCATCCGAAAGTGGCGCGCGTATTTTATCCGGGGTTGCCTTCGCATCCGGATTACAAACTGGCGAAGCGGCAAATGCGCGGATTCGGCTCGATGCTCGCGTTTGATTTGAAGGGCGGCCTGCCGGCCGCGCGGCGCGTTTGCGATCGCGTGCAATTGTTTTTGTTGGCGGCTAGCCTGGGCGGCGTGGAATCGCTGGTGGTTTTGCCGATTTATACCTCGCACTACAACATGACGGCGGAAGAGCTGACGCGGGCGGGCGTGAGTCCGGGCATGGTGCGCGTGTCCATCGGTATTGAAGATTCTGAGGATCTCATTGCTGATTTGCAGCAGGCGCTGGCTTAGTTTTCCTCCTGCTTTTCTTAAATACTAAAGTCAAAAACGCCCGCTTCAGAAAGCGGGCGCTACAAAATCAAATTCAAAAGCCCCAAAACGTCACTACGCTTTGGCCGAGACTGGCGTGGCGACTGGGACGGCGTAATCTTCTTTTACTGGGAGCAGGGACTTCACTATGTCTTCCAGTTCGTGGGAGCTTTGGGCGTTTTCGGGGTAATTGTGGACGCTAGTCTCGAAGACGCCGCCGTGTTTGGCGCGGACGGCTTGCAGCTCTTCTTGCAGGCGGACGGCGATGCGCTTGGCATTTAGCGTGTCGGTCTCGGGAAGCACGAGTCCAAAAATTTCGGGAGCCAGGCGATAGATCGAGTCGGTGGGGCGCAGCTTGCGGGACATGGCTTTGGCGGCGTCGCCGAGCGCGGAAGTGTTGTCGCCGGTGGGGGAAGCGCCGAGCTTGGCCTTGACGATCAGCAGCGAGAGATTGCGCTGCATGGTCATGGCGCGGCGATACTCCATGGTGAGGCGATCCCAGAAATGGTTGATGTCCGGCATGGTGTGGAGCAGGTCGGCGCTGGCTTGGAGGTGGAGTTCGATATTGCGCTCGAGCTCTTCAAGGATTTGCTGCTTGAGCTTGCGGACGGTGCGCTGGCGGTCGAGGAGGTAGCCGATGAAGAGAAGCGTGAGCGCGCAGAATCCGAAGAAGGCGACGCGAAGAGTCCACTTGTTGGCTGTATCGGCGTGGACGAAGACCATCGGGTACATGAAAACGGCGAGGCCGCTGGCCAGCACGAAGACGAAGACGGACGCGAAAATGGTGAGCTGGAGTTCGCGGCGTTCGAGTTGGTCGAGTTCTTGACGGTTGATGGTCGCCATGACGGTTTCACCTGTCCGCTAGAGAGACGGGCAGCGCACGAAAGAATCGATTGGGTGCGTCTGGGCAATGGTGGAATGCAGGTGCGGTTGGCGCAATAGGCTCGCGGTACTGAGGTAGCGGAAAGGATACGGCCCACCGCGTACAACGCTTGTGTGAAGAAGCGCCCATTGAGCGAGGTAACCCCCCTCCCCCGGGAGTGTAAGGCTGAAGCGTTTTGCCAACACACCCGCTGGGCATCGGCAATTGCTGCGCACTCTCACCCGCGGAGGGCAGCGGGTGAGAGTGGTCTTGGAAGCGACCGGTCTGTACGCGCTGGACC
>JAOAPV010000113.1 GCA_025463055.1 Candidatus Acidiferrum typicum | reverse complement strand
CTTCCACTCCACAGGCTTCGATATTGTCCATGGCCGCTCCTTTGCAGTAGGCTGTGGCTGCGGCTCCCCGACCCTGCGCTGTTTCCAACTGAGCTTGTCAATGCAGGCTCTTGTGGCCTGTGATTCTCTTCAGTTTTAGGAAACTAGGGCGGGGGCCGATCTACAGACAGGCTCACGGATTCGCATCCGGGCCTCAGCGCAGGGCGGCCTCCCCGCCGCAGCAACTCACCGGTACTCCCACGTGAGTTTGCCTCGAAGCACAAGATACAAGCTCAGGTCCGCCTTGGACCTGAGGGTCTACATTCACACCGTGTCGCACTGTACGGGACCTTTTCACTCTAGGCGATCGCCCAGCCGCTAAACAGCAAGACGTTCCAGCGCGCTTCCAAGTCGTTTAAAATCAACACTTGTAAAAGTGTATCAAAACAAGGGACTTTAAGTCCCTTTAGAATGAACACTTATGAAAAACGCGGGGAGGGGGGTCCGCCTTCGTCATTCGCGCTCCCCATCCCGCTATTCACCGGCAAATACGTTGCTTCCCCCGAAAAGCGCATGATCCCCTCATGGCAGACCCGTACGCTGCATCCGGGCGGTGAACCACTAACCGCCAGGGAGTTCAGCATGACTCGAAATCAGACCTCCAAGCGCAACCTCAGTGGAGTTATGGGAATCGCGTTACTCGCCATTGGGTCGGCAGTCCTGGTGACTTACTCCGCCGGGTTGGCTTGGCAATTTCACGCCGCGCTGAACAGCACCGCCGTCGAGTCACTCGGCTTTTTGGGCAGCATCGGGTTAGCCTCGCTGCACGCCTTTCGCATGGTCGCGCTCGACCACGCCGTCCTGCTCTCGGTGGTGCGCCGTATCTTGGTATTATGCTCCGCACTGATTGTGACGCTGATCGGAATCGCTCTTCTGCCAAAACGAGCCACGGCCGCCGCGACCGCGTCCGGCAGGCGTTCCCTTTCCGCGCCGCCCAAAGGAGATCAGTGATGGACCCTCGAGATTACGGTAAGGAGTTTAAAGAGAATCTCGAGCAAGAGATTCGGCAGCAGTCCGAAGAAGGGATAAAACCTCCCAAGGCCATGGTCGTCGGCGAATTCCGCTGGGGCTTCGCTTGGGGTCTCATCATCGTTCTCGTCGGCGCTTCACTCCTTCTCCACCACATGGGGGTAATCCCCTTTGACCCCGTCGCGCGCTACTGGCCCATGCTCTTCGTGGTTTTAGGGGTAATGAACCTTATGAGCCCGTCCGGCCGTTTCAAGGGCTTACTCTTGGTCGTTGCCGGTGCCTTCCTCCAACTGAATCAACTGGGGATCACGCACTTGAGCTTCGCCGATGTCTGGCCCATCGCACTCATAGCCATAGGCCTGCTCTTGATGTGGGGATCATTGGAAAATCGCGGCTTTTTGCGTGCCAAGGCAAAGGCCCTGCAAGACTTCCGCGAGCAGGTCACCGGTGCCGGCGGTTCTCAGGGCATGTTTAACGCTATCGCTGTCTTTGGCGGTTGTGAACGGCGGGTTTCCGGCCCCAATTTCCAGGGCGGCAGAGTCACAGCCATATTTGGCGGCGTTGAACTTGATTTTCGCGATGCGGACATCGCTTCTGAAGCAATCCTGGAAGTAAATTGTGTCTTTGGCGGAGTAGAAATCCGCGTTCCGGAAGCCTGGCACGTCCACTCTCGCAGCCTTCCCATTTTCGGTGGTTATGAAGACAAGACTCGCCAGCCGAACAATCCGGTCGCTGGAAGTCAAAAAACGCTTATTGTCACCGGCATGGTTGTATTCGGAGGCATCGAAATCAAGAACTGAGCCGTCCTTATGCATCCTCTTCTCACGCGCGCGACCGCGACCCGCATGCCCGAACGCACTACCAGCCGGCTCGGTCTCTACTTGCTCTCCTGGACTCCGATTACCGCAATTCTTATATATGTGATGGCGAAACCCGCGGGCCTCGGTTGGTTGAACGCCACTCTCCTGGTTGTTCCGCTATGCCTCATCTATGGGTTTGTTTGTCTGTCCGCTTGGTATTCCTGCAAAGCGGCGCCGATTCAAACCACACTTCCCACGCGTTTGTTCCTTACTCATACCGTGGCCGCAGTCATCGTCAGCTTGCTGTGGGTGGAAGTGGCAAAGTTGATCGCCTATTTGCTGTCACAAATCCATGCGTTCCAGGGACTCGATCAAAAATTTGCGCCGCAAGCGCCGCTCCTGTTCGCGGCGGGTTTCTTGCTCTATTCGCTGGCGATTGCCTCTCATTATGTAATCTTGGAAATAGAGGAATCCCGGGCTGCGCAAGCTCGCGTGCTGGAGACCAGCATTCTGGCGCGAGACGCGGAACTAAAGGCGCTGAAGGCGCAGATCAATCCGCATTTCTTATTCAATAGTCTCAACTCTATCAGCGCGCTGACCAGCATCGACGCCGCCAGAGCACGCGAGATGTGCATCCTGCTGGCCGATTTCCTCCGCATGACTCTGGGTCTTGGGGAAAAAGCGCTCGTTCCGCTGCGTGAGGAGATGGAGTTATTGCAACGATTCCTGGCCATCGAAAAAGTTCGCTTTGGCGAACGCTTGCACGTCGACGCTCACATCGAAACGCAGGCGCAAACGTGCCTGCTCCCGCCGTTGCTTCTCCAGCCCCTGGTAGAAAACGCCATTATTCACGGGGTTGCCACGCTGCGGGACGGAGGCACCGTGCGACTTGCGGCGGAATGCAGCGGTGGGCGGCTTCATCTTTCGGTTGAAAATTCCGTCGATCCCGATGCTCCGGCTCCTCGAAAAAGCGGGCTCGGGCTCGCAAATGTTCGGCTGCGTTTGGAGGCACGTTACGGCAAAGACGCCACGCTGCGCGCGACTGCTGAGGAAGAATTATTTCGCGTCACCATTTCCCTTCCCGCTGAGATGACCGAGGGTCCGAAGCAAGCCACCGAAGAGGAGCTTGCACCGGCAAAAGAGGCTCGCGCCTGACGATGCCGCTCAAAGCACAAATCCGCGCTCTGCTGGTAGATGACGAAGACTTGGCCCGACACGTATTGCGCGAGTTGCTGCAGTCTCATCCCGAAGTGGAAATTGCCGCAGAGTGCGCGAACGGCTTCGACGCGGTGAAAGCGGTGGCCGAGCAGAAGCCCGACCTCATTTTTTTGGACGTGCAGATGCCCAAGCTCACCGGCTTTGATGTTCTGGAGCTTATCGGCACAGAGATTCCAGTCATCTTCGTCACTGCCTACGATCAACACGCCATGCGCGCCTTCGAGGTGCATGCCGTCGATTATCTGTTGAAGCCGGTCGGGCGTGAGCGTTTTGAGGCGGCGCTGACTCGCGCGAAGGATCGCGTTGCAGAGAAAAAGCCCATGCCTGCCGAACTCGCCGCGGCGGCACGTCCCCCGCAGCAATTTCTCGAGCGCGTGGTCATCCGCGACGGCACGCGCGTAACGCTGATTCCGGTTACGAAGCTGGACTATGTGGAAGCGCAGGACGATTACGTCGCGCTCGCCAGCCACGGCACGAAGCATTTGAAGCAGCAAACGATCGCGAGCGTCGAAGCCGCGCTGGACCCTGCGCGATTTGTTCGCATTCACCGCTCGTACATCGTCAACTTCGAGCGCGTGGCGCGCATCGAGCCCTACGGTAAAGATAGCCGCTTGGCAATTTTGACCGACGGCACGCGCCTGCCCGTAAGCCGCGCCGGCTACGCCCGCCTGAAATCTCTGCTCGATGATCGTGTGTAATTCTGTGGAGTCCGGAGCTCTACGTGAACTGTCTCTCGGCTTGTGAGAAACTTCAGAGAGCATGGAATCACGTCGCGCCAAGGTCCTTTTTGTTTGCATCGGTAATTCGTGCCGGAGCCCGATGGCAGAGGCTATCGCGCGGCAGGATGCCTTGCTGGAAATTGAGGCATCGAGCGCGGGGTTAGCTCCCCTAGGCTTCGTTGCGGATATGACGACGGAAACGCTTCTGAGAAACGGCTATGCTGTCGATGGATTAGCTTCCAAGCCCATCACAGCGGAGGCGTGGGAATCCGCAGACATGGTCATCAATATGAGCGGCCGAGCGCGGGAATCTGCATTCCGCAATTTCGGTGGACACGCGAAGGCCGAGGACTGGGAAATCGAAGATCCCTATGGGAACGCTGAGAAATATCAAGGAACGTATGAAGCCGTTCAGCGGCGCGTTACGGAATTAGCTCAACGAATTCGGAAGGAATTTGCGACGCGCGGCGATAGGAAAGACGATGCTGCTACCCGCGCGCGTCCATAGCCGAAACTGAGCAGGGAGATTATTTTGCGGCGCGAAAAAACCAGCGTTTCGCAGGAAGATTATCTGAAGGCCGTCTGGGAGATGCTCGAAGAGGACCAGACGCCTATCAGCGCGCGGCTGGCGGAAGCGCTGAACGTAACTCCGCCGGCGGTTACTGCGGCGTTGAAGCGCATGACGCGCGACGGGCACGTCCGCGTGGACCGCGAAGGCCGCATTGACCTGACGCGAAAGGGCCGGCAATACGCCGAGCGCCTGGCAGTGCGTCACCAACTCGCTGAGATGCTGCTCACCGACGTGATCGGACTGCCATGGTCGAAGGCCCACGATGAAGCGGAGCGCATGGAGCATGCGATTTCTCCGGAAGTGGAAGCGCTGCTGCTGAAGCGCTTTGGCGATAAGAAAAGCTGCCCGCACGGGGTTCCAATGCGTGGCGGCATCGCCAAGCTGCGCAAGCAGGGAGCGGTGCTGCTCTCCGATCTGCGCGCGAACGATAAGGCGGAAATTATCTGTGTGTACGAGAAGGACGCACAGTTCTTGGAGTTTCTGGAAAACTTGGAGCTGCGGCCGGAGACGCAGGTTGAAGTGAAGAAGCGCGAGTACGATGAAACGATTACATTGCGGGCGCGTGGGCGAACGATGCATCTGGGAAAGCCGGCGACTACGAGGATTTGGGTGCGGAGAGTTGGCTCGTCGAGCTAGCGTGCGATGGAGTGATGGGACTTCTGTGCAGCCAGCTCAAGAAAGCGCTGGTGCACGGTTGTATCGTTCGTGAGCTCGGGATGGAAAGCCGCAGCTAGAACGTGCTCCTTCTGCACTAGCGCGGGCTTTCCGGCGTATTCGGCCAGCACTTCAATGCCGGGCCCGACGCGCTCAAAAATTGGCCCCCGAATAAAGACCATTTCCATCGGCTCAGATTTCAATGTGGAAGGTCCGCTGACTACATCGCTGTGAACCTGCCGGCCGTATCCGTTGCGTAGCACCGTCATGTCCAGCAGGCCGAGCGATTCTTGGTGTGGATTCTTCACTTCGCTCGCCAGCAGAATCGCGCCCGCGCAAGTCCCGAAGATGGCTTTTTTATCGGCCGCGAATTTCTTGATGGCGTCGTACAACCCCTCTTCTTGCAGGAATTGTAGCTGCGTCGTGCTCTCGCCTCCCGGCAAAATCAAGCCGTCGCAGCCGGCGAGATCCTCACGCGTGCGCACTTCGACGGTTTCAATCCCCATGCCGGCCAGCATCGCCGCATGCGCCGCAAAATCTCCTTGCACTGCCAAGATCCCAATCTTCAAGTCATCGTCCTTATAGGGGCGCAGCATTGCTGCGCCCCTGCTCGGCAAGATTTCAACTACCAACCCCGCGTTGACAACAAATCCTTCTCTTCAAGCTGCCGAACGTCCAGACCACGCATGGCCTCGCCAAGTTCCTCGTGCGCTTCCAGCACGGCCTTTGGATCCTCAAAGTGGGTTGTCGCCTTCACCACCGCCTTCGCGCGCGCTTCCGGATCGCTGGACTTGAAAATTCCGGAGCCGACGAAAACAGCCTCAGCGCCAAGCCGCCGCACGAGCGCGGCGTCCGCGGGAGTCGCAATCCCGCCCGCAGAAAAATTAGGCACCGGCAGCTTTCCGGTCTTGGCCACCTGCCGAATCAAATCTAGCGGCGCGTCCAATTCTTTCGCCTGATGCATTAATTCGTCATCGCGCATGGTGGTGAGCCGCTTCATCTGGCTCACAATCGTGCGCATGTGCCGCACCGCTTCGACAACATTGCCGGAACCGGCTTCGCCTTTGGTACGAATCATCGCCGCGCCTTCCGCGATGCGCCGCAATGCCTCGCCCAGGTTGCGCGCTCCACAGACAAACGGCACCCGAAAATCGTGTTTCCACACATGATTCTCTTCGTCCGCGGGCGTGAGCACTTCGCTCTCGTCGATAAAATCCACTTCCAGCGCCTGCAAAACTTCCGCTTCGATAAAATGCCCGATGCGCACCTTGGCCATCACCGGAATGGTCACGGTCTTCATGATCTCGCGGATGATCTTGATGGACGCCATGCGCGCGACGCCACCCTCTTTGCGAATGTCCGAAGGCACGCGCTCTAGCGCCATCACCGCGCAAGCGCCGGCCTTTTCCGCGATTTGCGCCTGTTCAGCGTTGGTGACGTCCATAATGACGCCGCCCTTGAGCATTTCCGCCAAGCCAACCTTCACGCGCCATTCATTGGCTGTGTTGCCGCCATTTCCACTGCCGTTCACTTTCTTCGAGTCCATTTCGCTTCTCCTCTCCGCAATCCTTTTTCTTAAATCTGAGAACTCTGCCGCCGTCTGTGCCTAAATTTTCTTTGCGCCACCTACTACTACAAACCGTGCTTTGCCGCGGGCCAAAACATCGCCGGCTGAATTTCTTATTTCTCCGGCATGAAACAAATTTCGCCCTTTCTGCTCTCCTTCTTCCCAGCCCTCCACAACAATTTCGTCCTGCACGCTGACCGGCTTCAGATATTGGACCGAAAGCTCCGCGGTTACGGCGCGAACTTCGCGAAACCGGCAAACTTTTCCCATCGCTTCATCCAAGAGCGTAGCGATGATTCCACCGTGTCCCACGCCCCCGCCACCCTGATACCGCTCGCCCAAAACAAATCGCCCGACAATGCGGCGCTTTTCGTTGTCTTGCACGAACGTGAGCTTCATCCCGCCGTCATTCGCGCCGCCACAGCCGAAGCACCGATTCTCAGGATTCGGCGCCAGCGTAACCGTGGCCGTTTTTTCCTCGGTGCTCTCTGTGCTCTTCACTCCGTGTCCTCTGTATTAAATCTTGTTTTTGAATTTTGCTGTGCTCAGACTAGCGCAACGCGGCTGCGTTCCGCTCGCCGCACGCCGCGCTGCCTTTTGCGCATTTCCACGCGGAGCAGCTCCGCCAAAATGGTCACGCCGCGCACAATTTGCTTTTCATCCAAACCGGCGTACCCCAGGCGCAACGTATTTGGCAGCGGATTCTGCGCGTAAAAATAGCGGCCTGGTGCGAACAGCACTCCGCGCTCTTTCGAATGGATCAGCAGCTCGCTCGCGTCAAATCCCGGCGGCAATTCCAACCACAAGCACATACCGCCTTCCGGGCGCGTCCAGCGTGTCTCTTCGGGCATGTACTTGCGCAGGGCTTCATCCAGCGCTACGAGCCGCGAAGCGTACACCTTGCGCATTTTCGCTACATGCTTGGAGAACATTCCGCGCCGCAAAAATTCCGCGAGCGTGGCCTGAGCCAATTGGTCCGTGTGCAAGTCCGTGGTCTGCTTCACCACGCGCAGCCGCTCAATGGCCATTGCGGGTGCGACAATCCAGCCCACGCGCAATCCTGGGAACGCCACTTTCGCAAAGCTATCGATGTGGATGACGATATTGGAACGGTCTAACTGCTTCAGCGAAGGCAAGCGGTCTTCGCGCGCGTGCAGCCGCGCATAGATGTGATCTTCCACCACGGGTACTTGATGGCGCGAAGCCAGCTCCAAAACCTTTCGGCGTGAAGCCAACGGCATCGACGTCCCCGTAGGATTCTGGAAATCCGGCGTGAGCACAATTAGCTTCACGCGGTTCGCTGCCAGGGTCGCTTCCAGCGCCTCCAAATCCAATCCCAGAGACGTGCCGGGCTCCGCATGCGTCCGAATGGGCACGCCCAGGCAGCGCGCGCGCGTTCCGCCAAAAATAGCCACGGCGCCGGGGTAGGTTGGATTCTCCAGAATTACGGAATCGCCGGGCCGCACAAATGCTTTGCTAATCAAATCGAGCGATTGCTGGCAGCCATCGGTGATCAATAAATTCTCGTCGCGGGCCGGGATGCCTTCGTGCTCCAACAGCTCCAGCAGCGCCTCTTTCAATGGCGCATAGCCGTCGGAGGGACCTAGGTTGAGCACGTCGGTCGCTTCGCGGCGCAGCACCGCGTTCACGCAAATTTGCAATTCGTCGATGGGGAAAAACTCTTGCGCCGGGCGCGCCATTACGAACGAGAGCGCATTTTCGGGAGCGCTCGCGGTCAAGCGCGACAGTACCTCTTCGCCGCGCTCGTCAGCAAACAGCAGTTCCCAGCGAATGCCGTTGCCGCCGCCGTTCAATACGGGCGGCGCAGGCGGGGTAATCTTCAGCCCGTTTCCATTGCCTTTAATGAAGGTGCCGCGGCCCACATGTCCCTGAATCAGTCCTTCTGATTCCAGCTCGGCGTACGCATTCGCGACCGTCGTGCGGTGCACGCCGAGCATGATTGCCAGCTCGCGGCTTGCGGGAATGCGGTCGCCCGGGCGCAGATCGCCGGCATGCACCAGCGCGCGTAATTGGTCGCGCAATTGGACATATAGAGGAACGTGACTTTCGGGTTGGAGATGGACAGGAAGCATTGGCTCTCCCCTGAAAGCCAATTGTACACGACATTGGCCTGCCACAAGAGCCAATTTGTCTCCCACGAAGATGCCTTAGCTGCCGCGAACGCGGACGTGAAGGCGCGAGCCTATTCCCCTGGGGGGTGATAGCCGATGCGCCCGTTCGCCTCGCCCGCCGCCAACTGCCGTATGCAGAGTTGCGTCGAGTCGTGGTCATCGCACTGATAGATCTCCGCCATCGGCAAGTCTTCCGGCTGGACGATGTACTCGCCTGCTTCCATTTCTTGCGAGCTGTCGGTGTCGTCGGTGTTGAGGGGGCTGCCGCCGTCCGCCACGCGCACACGAAATTGCTGCGATGGCGGCTCGTAGTTCTGGAAGCTGAAGCATTTCCCTACGCAAGCGCGGTCGACCATGTGCACGATGAACGGCAGCCGTGAATCAGACGGCGCCCAGATCGTGGCTGTCACCCGCTCGCCCTTCGGCAAGGTCGCGACGAGCCGCTCAATCTGGGCTTCCATGCGATTGAGCGTTCCGGTGTCCTGGTACAAGAACGAGAAGAATACGATTGCGATGACCGCAAATCCCGCGGTGTGCGATTTTCGCGGCTTCATCAGCGCTAAAACGCAAAGCCCCATCACTGCGGCAACCGTGGTAAGCCGCAGAGCCAACGCCCCTATCCATCCCGAATAAATCGGCAGACGCATCACGTCGGGCAATCGATAAACCGCGAAGACGACAAACCAGTGAAGCTCCAGCGGCAAGCGCATGTCGCTCCACGACGCTCGCACCCAATAGCGCTGTATTGCCTCGACGACAAAACACACAATCCCGAACAAAAGCGCCACGCCCGACAATACGTAATACCGCATGCTGTATAGCGCGATCTGATCGCTGCCGTTGTAAATCCCCGGACCGTACATGCCCCAGATTCCGAACGCCTCGTAATGGCTCATCAAATAGTAGCGCACCAGCACGACCGCGAGCAGCGCCGCGCCTGGCACGGCCAACTTCCACGCTCCTGGAAGCATTCGCCACAACACAAAGTACCCGATACAACCCACGAGCCAGATAAATCCCTGCGGATGCGCGAGGAGCGCCAGAGCGGCAAGCGGCGCAACCAGGAGGAGTTCCCTTCCCCGCCCGCTCCAGACGATTGCGGTGGCGAAGAATCCAAATCCGAGCGATAGGTAGTAATTGAAAAAGCCAACGTTGAAGGTCCAGCCGTACGCAAGCATTGCCAGGCACGGCAGCAAAAACCAAGGTGGACGCCGCGAAACGGCAGCAACCAGCGCAAACACGCCCCAAAAGAAGACGAGCACGCAAAGCGGCACTAAGATCTTCTGCGCCGCCGCCAGCCCAAACAAATTCCCAAGCTTCGAAAGGAGAAAATCAAACAGGACATTGTTCCACTGCCTGGCAAGATAAAGTCCCGGCGCCTGCCCCCGTTCGATCAGTTGCGCGAGCCACGCATTGTAAACATGACTGCCAAGGTCGCCGGCTTCAATTCTCCGGTGCCACAAACAAGGGATAAGCAGGCCCACCGAAATTGCCGCGGCCTGCAACCAAAATCGTTGCAGAAAATTCACGGCGGCTGTAAGAGCTGATGCCCCTTTTACCGTTTCCATCTTTCGTTGTCTAAATTCCAAGGTTGAGCGAAGCGCAGGGTAGCACAGGCACTCTTGCCTGTGCCAACCGAGGAACGAGTTGCGGGTCAGTTTCGGATTATCCGAGACCTGACAACATACCAAAGAGCATTCAGGAAGGTAAAAGACAAGCTACGTTTCTCATTATGTGGCAGCCAAGACTGTCTGGTCGTTAGCGCTGTGTATCGTCGATCCAGTACTGCCGTCGGGAGTTCACTACAAACTGCGATCCCTTCTTCACGACCACATGGAGCGCATGCAGGCCAGGCGTGGGCTCGGCCGGCCGAAAACTGAGCACGTAATAATTAGGCACATCGTTCGAAACAGCGAAAAGGCCTGTCTTTAAATCCCTGGCATCGTGAAAGCGACGGAACTCGCCTCCGGTGAGTTCTGCGATAGATTCAGCCGTGTTCGTGCGCAGCGCATTGCGTGCAGTAAGAAAAGTCATGGTGACCAGCCGAAGGGGAGGAGCAAGTTGGCTGATGCAGTCGAGCACTTGCTTACTGTAGTGCCCGCCGTATTCGGAATCACCGCCTGAGCGGCTTAAGCACCCGTGCTCGGGACCAGGGTTCTTGCTACTAGCCTTTGACGCCTCGTGCGAGACTGCCGAGCGCGTGCTCGAAAAACCGAAGCTGTAAATGGTCGTATTCGTATCACTGACAAGTCGCAGAGCGTCATTCAGGGTCGTCCGACTACCTTGGTCAATCGTTTCGCTGAGCAACAAAATTGTGCGCCGGTAGCGCGGGGGTTGTGCCCGGAGCTGTCCGACGGCAAATCCTACTGCATCTAAAATGGCCGCACCGTGGTCGCCCTCGGAAAGGTTTGCAAGCCCATACGAAGCATCTTCTGTTCTAGATGTGAAGGGCACGATCAGGTGCGGCGCACTGTCGAAGCTTATGAGAGCGGCTTGGTGCTCTACATTACCGATCAGAGCGTCAAGCATCGAATCCAAACCTTGGTAGTCGATGAGGTGGCGTGCGTCGGCCCCGCCTGTCTCGACCACGATTGCTAATGCCAGTGGCTGTGAATCAGTGTCCTGCTCAATAGAAACATCCTGTGACACACCGTTATCAGTGAGGAGGAAATCATCCGCGGTGAGGTCAAAAATCACACTTCCTTCCTTAGTCGTCGCGAGAACCGGAACCATAACCAAGGTGGAACGCACTACCACCGTTGGCTGACTCGTCCCGCTTTGTTGCGCGATGCACAGAGTGGTAATGCAAAGCAGGAGAGTTGCGCCGCAAAAGGCCCTCGGAAAATTAGACTTCAATCTGGGTGCGATTCGATCACCTCAAGAAGGCGAAACCGCCGGAATTCCTTCCGGTTTGGTCAGTGAGACTGGCAGATGACATGGAAGGTTGCTTGGACCCGATAAACGGCAAATCGGAAACTGCTTCATTACTCAGGGACCGGCTGGTTGAAGACGACGAGTGAGTGCTGCGTAGCTTAATACGAGCGGGCGACTACTTCGATGGTTGGCTCTCGCCCAGGCGCTTGAGGCGATCGCGCAGACGGCGTTGCAGCGGAGTCGGCGTATTCGGGTTGAACGCCACGAGATACCACAACGGCTGGCTGCGATCGCGGCTTAGCCATGCCAGCGTCGCAGCATCCGCATTGGGATGCCGCGCCACATTCTCGCGAATCGCGCCGTACGGATGCTTGGCCAGCTTGTTCAGAGTCTTAGCGTTCGAACGCGGATGCTCGCTGATCAACCGCAGCAAATAAAAATCCTCTTCCGGCGCCTGCTTGACCAGCTTCTCCAGCATCTCTGGCTTGGCCTCGGCGCTTAGCACCAACCCGATCTTTTCATCCCAAGCCGTATTGATATGGTTCAGTTCCCGCGTGCGCGCGTGAATCAACTCTTCCAGCGTGCGCCGCTCTTGCTGCATGCGCGCGATCGGGAGGTCCGTGCCCTCGAGCGAATCCAGTACGCGCAAGAGGTGCTGGCGCTCGCCAAACACGATTTGCGAGGTGCGCGTAGCGGCACCTTTTTCCTTCTCTTTATGCTGCACCAGGTCGGAACGTCGCATCGTGTTGGCTACTCCGGCGCTATCCTGTACCAGCTCAGGAATCGTGCCCAAAACCGCACCCATTTCTCGGGTCAGACCCACGCTTACTCACCTTCTGCTGGGCCAATCGGATTATGTTCCGCGCGTCGTGTGGGGTAAAGTTACCAACGTACTGTGTGTGCCCGAAGTGCAACCTCCGTTATTCATTTTGCGGGCCTTGCGGCCCAGCTGGGATGCGCCCTTCGAGGCTCAGGCTAAACTAAAGCGCACCCCTACAACGTCGTGAATAAGGACCAACGACCATGTCCGCATTTGAAGAACACAAAGAGGAATTAGAGCATTACGAACAAATGTTTGGCCGCGAGCGCGGCCGGCTGGCAGTCTCGTTGGATCGCCTGACCAACGCTCTTGTCTTGGTTGGACAGCACGGCGTCTACTGCACCAGCCAGCGCAATCCCACCGTTCCCGCGATGGACGTCCGCATCATCGCCAACGAACTAACCAGCGCGAAG
Source organism: Candidatus Acidiferrum typicum (assembly GCA_025463055.1). Taxonomy (GTDB): domain Bacteria; phylum Acidobacteriota; class Terriglobia; order Acidiferrales; family UBA7541; genus Acidiferrum; species Acidiferrum typicum_A. The sequence continues at coordinate 13,583 of JAOAPV010000113.1, read as the reverse complement.
GAGTTAGTGCAGTCCGTGATGGAAGAATTGCGCCGAACTAAGGACGATGCGCAGACCTAAAGGCAATCCGAGCTAGGCGTGAAAAACTTAATCGCGCGATACAAGAAAGGGATTCGACTGCCGTTCTTCACCGATATAGGTCGTAGGCCCATGCCCGGGATGCACCACGGTTTCATCTGGCAGCGCCATCAACTTGCCACGCAGCGAATCCAGGATCTCTTCCATGGACCCGCCCCACAGATCCGTTCTTCCGATGCTCCCCGCAAAAAGCGTGTCACCCGCAAAAAGCTGCGGCGCGGCCAGCTTGATCTTCCCCGCGTCAGGTGGCATGTATAGCGAGACGCTTCCCGGGGTGTGCCCCGGGGTATGAATCACCGTGGCCTCGAGCGAGCCCCATTGCAGGGCGTCGCCATCGGTCAGCAATTGATGCACGTCGGTAATCTCTGGCGGCATTACACCTAAAAACGCGGCCTGCACATCCATGGCTTGATAAAGCGGCAAATCTTCGCGGTGCATCATCACCGGCGCTCCGGTGTACTTGTACAGCTTGCTGAGGCCGCCGACGTGATCGATGTGCGCGTGCGTGCTGACGATGGCCTTCACGGTGAGCTTGTGGCGTCCGAGCAGATCCAGAATGCGGCTCACTTCATCGCCGGGATCGACAACCAGCGCCTCGCGCGTAACCGGATCGCCGATGATCGAGCAGTTGCACTGCAGCATGCCCACCGGAATAGTGATGTGGAGGAATCCCTGCTTCTCCACGCCTACTGCTGGAGTCAAATCATCCATACCTCGCAGTATAACCTGCGTATCGCAGTCGCAAAAGCGCGCGGCAACAGCCCAAATCAGGCGGTGTGGCCCGCGACTGCTGCACCGCCCCCTCCCCTACCGGGCTGTAAGCAAGCCTTTGCTACACTGTAGAGGCGGCCATCACCGCAAATCATGCAAGCCCCCGAACTCGGAAAAATAATCGACACGCCGCTGGCGCCTTTGCACCAGCAAGGCGGCGCAAAAATGGGCGTTTGGTTTGGTTGTGCTCTGCCCGACGATTTCGGCGATTGGCAGCGCGAATATTGGTTCGCGCAGAAATCCGTCGCGCTGATCGACAAAAACTACCGCTGCTATCTTTCGTTCACCGGACCTGACCGCGTCCGATATCTCAACGCCATCCTCACCAACAACATTAAGGACCTGCCGCCATCGCACGGTAACGTCTCGCTGCTGCTCAATCCGCAAGGACGCATCCTCGCGGAGATCGAGACGTACGCGCTGCCCGAGAGCCTGTTCTGTGTCTCTTACGCGATGATCCAAGCGCGCCTTGCCGAGACGATCGAGAAATTCATCATCATGGACGACGTCGCCCTATCGGATGACACGCAACGTTTCGGCACGCTGGCGCTGGAAGGTCCGGCCGCCACCCAAGTTGTCAGAGAATTGACCGGAGTCGATCTAAATTCGCTAGCCGACCTCGAAAGGCACGACGCCCGCGTCGGAACAATTCCCTGCACCATCATCCGACGCACGCCTGGAAAGTTTATCGGAGCCGAATTTCTTGCGGAACGTCCTCACTTGGAAGCTTTGTGGCAGGTTCTTGCGGAAAAATCAGAAGCCGCGGGTGGCGGCCCGATCGGCTACTCCGCGCTCAGCGCGGTTCGGCTCGAGCAAGGCATTCCCTGGTTCAGTTACGACTTCGGCGAAAAGCAAATCCCTCACGAAGCCGCTCTCGAAATAAGCCACATCAGCTACACCAAAGGCTGCTACACGGGCCAGGAGATCGTCGAGCGCGTGCGCTCGCGCGGCCAAGTCAACCGCCGCCGCGTCGGATTGCGTTTCACTGGCCAAGCGGTCCCTTCCTCAAGCGAAATCCTAACTTCGGACGGCAAAGAAGCCGGCTACGTCACGTGCGCGGCATTCTCTCCCGCCCTCTCGTCGGCAATCGGCATGGGCTACGTCCGCAAGGAAAACAACGAAGTTGGACAACAATTAGAATGGCAAGGGGGAAAGGCAGAGGTCACGAAATTTCCGCAGGGCAGGTAAGCCGGCAGCCCGTATCGTCGGCGAGACTCTGGTCTTCCTTATCTCGCCGCCAACATTGGCTGCAGCGCCTTGTTCAAGCGTGCGCGGTCTTCCTGTGTCATTGCAATAAACTCAATCCCCATCCCACGCGACGCCGAAACTCGTCGCACCACCGCACGCGCCCGCACTTCCCCAAATTGCAAATCCATCAGCACTTTCACCGTGCTGCGAACCGGTGCCGGCTGCCGTGTTAGAACGAACAGTCCGCCAAGCGCAATACTCCCAAGATAAGAAACCGCCCGCCGCGTGCCGGATTGCCACGCCACGACCAAGCCTTTCGGCGGCACAACGCGCGGATAGCGCCTGAGCTCCACATCCCCCACGACGGACTCCCCCCAAAACGTATGCTGGTGCCGCCAAGTCTTTGCCTAAATCAGGTTCCCGTCAACTTACTTTTTGCCGCCAGGGGATGTATCAGCTTCTCAGTGTCCGACAGAGGCGCGCCGCAACACCGCACCCAGATCCAGGCCAATCCCAAACGAAAACGTGCTCAGCCGCAACGGCACGCTGCGGCTATAGTCGAATTCGAGATCAATCGTCTTCGCCGGCTTCACTTCCACGCTGGCGTTGAATCCGTTGTCTCGCGCGAGGCTCGCATCGCCGCTCTGAACGCTCGAGTCCAGGTAGCCCTTGCGGTTGGTCGATTTTGCGTTGGCGCCGCATTTCGCATTTCCGCTGCACCGAAACACGCGGCTGACCACGGTTTGCGTGCCCCAAGGCGCAACGTCATAGGCCGAAGCCGAAATGCTGAACGGCCCCACGTCCGCGGCCGTGCCGGCCTCAAACTGCGCGGTGTAACCAAACGTCATGAAGGGCCGGTGAAAGTAGCGCGTGTCCTGCACCGTGTTTCCCACCCCGCCATCGATAAACGGCGTGAAATTTCCCCATCCGTGCTCAATGTGGTTCGTCCAGTTCCATGTCGCATGCCCGGTGCTAAAACCTTTTTTCATGTCGCCGGACGGCGCGCCCAGGTGAATCGTCGAAGCGTAATTCACGGTTGGACCCGGAAAGAGCCACTTCAAGTCTGCCCCCACGTTTCCCAGGCCCGAGCCCGAAACGGCCTGCGGGTTTTTCGACTTCACAACAGTGGGTGTGCCCACAAAATAGTAAGGAATCCCGAGGCTAACTCCGAAATGATGCGAAAAATTGTAACCGGCTCCAAAGCCGAGATCGTATACCGATCCGTCTCCACTCGTGCTGCCTTCAAATCTGGTCCCCAGGCTCCAGCCGGGATAAAAACCCTCGTCGGATTTTGCAGCTCCGCTCGCCGCCGCGTTTGGACTCTGTGCTTGGATTTCCTGCGCTGCCCCGAGTGAAAACAAAAGTGCGATAGCCAAGGCAAAGCCTCGACTCGCCGCGCGCATCCCGTCCTTAGACAGGATTCGATTGATACGATCCATTTCGCCTCCGCATAGACTGTCTGCGATGTGTTGGAGATAACACCTACAGCATAGGGGAGCGCCGCAACGACAGAAACGGTCGAACAGGCAGGATTTCCAAACCAAGACTGTACAGACGGACAGGCTACGTTTTGCGCTTGTACACGCGCACGTAATCCACCAGCATCCGCTGCGGAAACACCGTCGCCGTATCCGGCGAGCCCGGCCAGTCTCCGCCCACCGCCACGTTTAGGATTAGGAAAAATCGATGATCGAATACCCAGGTCCCTCCGGCAGGCCACTGTGCCGCAGCGAACGTCGCATATAAATTGGAATCAAGATAAAAGCGTACCGTGTCGGGCTCCCACTCCACCGCGTATACGTGGAAGTCCTCCGACAATTTCTGTCCCGCGGGCAATGTTATGGTCGCGGTCTGATCGCTAGTGGCATTCGTGGAACTCGGACCATGCAGCGAGCCGTGATTAATTCCCGGCTCCTTGCCAACATTTTCCATAATGTCGATTTCGCCGCACTTTGGCCAGCCGGCTGAACTGATGTTGTCTCCCAGCATCCAGAACGCTGGCCAAATTCCCTGCCCCGCAGGGAGCTTGATGCGGGCCTCAAATCTTCCGTACGCCTGCGAGAACAAACCCTCTGTCTTCAGACGCGCCGAGGTGTGTTTGAATTTCGCGCCGTCCGGCCCGGTGTATGGTTCTTGCCGCGCCGTGATCACCAACTTCCCGTCCTCGATGCGCGCATTCTCCACACGATTCGTGTAGTACTCCAGTTCATGATTGCCCCAACCGCTCCCGCCAACGTCATAAGTCCACTTCGAAGCATCCGGCAGCGATCCATCTTTGCCGTTGAACTCGTCACTCCAAACCAACATGTAACCTTCCGGCGCCTTCGGCTTTTGCGCGCTCCCTCCCGGAGAAACCAAGGTGGCCGCAGCAAGCAAACAAATGTAGTGGCGAATCTCCAGATTCGCCCACACTAACCCTAAATTACGCATTCTTTGCACTCGCAATCGGACATGTTGATCCTCCCCTGACATGGACACACTACGCTGCGCTCGCTAAACTCCCAACGCTAAAATAATCCGGAGGCGTCGTGAAGGCTATCCTCTTCCGCCAGCATGGCGGACCCGAAGTTCTGCAATACGTCGATGTCCCGGAGCCCGAGCCGTGCCCCAATGAAGTTCTCGTCCGCGTGCGCGCCTGCGCCTTGAATCATCTCGATTTATGGGTCCGCGGCGGATTGCCAAATGTTCAAGTCCCGCTTCCCCACATTCCCGGCAGCGACGTCGCTGGAGAAATCGCCGAAATCGGGGCGGAAGTCGCGGGCGTTCGCGTGGGCCAAAGAGTTGTGCTTGCACCTGTGGTTAGTTGCGGCAAATGTCCCGCTTGCGTCGCTGGCCTCGACAACCGGTGCCGATTGGCCACCAACCTCGGCTACATGATTGACGGCGGCTGCGCCGAATTCGTTCGCGCCCCAGAGGTGAATTGCCTGCCGTATCCCGAAAATCTTTCGTTTGAAGAAGCCGCTGCCATCCCGCTCGTCTTCCAAACCGCCTGGCACATGCTCATTGCACGCGCTCAGCTTCAGCCGGGTGAAACCGTCCTGATCCTCGGCGCCGGCAGTGGCGTCGGTAGCGCCGCCATCCAAATCGCAAAATTCTTTGGTGGGCGCGTCATAACCACTGCTGGGTCCGAAGCAAAGCTTGAGAAAGCCCGGCAACTCGGCGCCGACCACATGATCAATTACAAAACACAAAAGATCCGCGACGAAGTCCGCCGCATCACCAACAAGCGTGGCGCCGACGTTGTCTTCGAACACGTCGGCACCGCGACTTGGGACGACAGCCTCGCCAGCCTCGCGCCTGCTGGCCGCCTGGTCACTTGCGGCAACACCACGGGCTACGACGCCAAGATCGATCTACGCTTCCTCTTCAGCCGCCAACTCTCGCTCCTCGGCTCGTACATGGGAGTGAAAAGCGAGCTCCTCACCATAATGAAACTGGTTTCCGCCGGCCACCTGAAGCCGGTGGTCGACCGTATTTTCCCGCTACAAGAGGCCGCCGCCGCCCACGCCTACCTCGAATCCGGCCAACAATTCGGCAAAGTAGTCCTAAAAGTCTGATGGCGAAACCCGGTGCTGAACTGTATATTTCTTAATGAGAGGCCATCAATGCGCTATACGGTGATCCTGCAAAAGGAAGAAGACGGCGGGTACGTGGCTACTGTACCGGTTCTCCCTGGCTGCGTTTCGCAGGGCGACACTCGCGAGGATGCCCTTAAGAATATTGAAGAAGCTATCGAAGTTTATCTGGAGGACGTTCGCGCCGCCGGTGAAAGCGTTCCTGTAGAGGATGAGCGAGCTTTCGTTGAAGTAGCTCTTGATCGATGACGAAGCTTTCCAACCGACTTATCCGGCAAGGAACTCGTTAAGATCCTTTCTAAGATTGGCTTCGTTTTTCAACGTCAGCAAGGCAGTCACATGGTTCTTCGGCGCGAATCGCCCTTTGCTCGCGTGGTAGTCCCGAATGATCGAAATCTGTGCGTCGGAACCCTCAGGACAATTCTCAATGAGGCAGGAATTACAGTTGAACAGCTAATCGGGTTACGTTGATTTAATCAGGCCAGGTTTAACGCGCGCTTGAACGAACCCTTTTCGCTGTCGATCTTCTTCTGCAACTGCAAAATTGAATACAGCAGCGCCTCTGGCCGCGGCGGGCATCCCGGCACATACACGTCCACCGGAATCACCTGATTGCATCCCTGAACGATCGCATAATTATTGAACACGCCGCCCGATGTCGCACAAGCGCCCATCGAGATCACCCATTTCGGCTCCGGCATTTGATCGTAAAGCTGCCGCACCACCGGCGCCATTTTCTGCGAAAGGCGCCCGGCCACAATCATCAAATCCGCCTGCCGCGGCGATGGACGAAATACCTCCGCCCCAAATCGCGCCACGTCAAACCGCGCCGCCGCCATCGACATCATCTCAATCGCGCAGCACGCCAGCCCGAATCCCAGCGGCCAAATCGAGCTCCTACGCGCCCAATTCACAGCCTTGTCCAGCGTCGTGAAAATGATCCCTTCGTCTTCCAGCAACTTGCCGAAATCGTCCGGCTTCGTCAGCGTGACATGCTTACCCAACGATATGCTCATGGTTCCTCGCACCTACATTTTCGCACACCCCACCCTCGAAACAAACCAAGCCTTTCCTACCCAGCCATTTTAGCGGCCGCCTCTCCGCAGTTCCCGCTCGCACGTCCAAGCTCCCGATTTCGATTTATAATCCTGCGCATGAGCAGTTCCCTCCCACCGCGTCCGACGTCCCCGCACTTGCGCCTGCACTGCGTCAATGTCTTCGTCCGCGACCAAGACCGCAGCCTCCACTTTTTCGTTGACCAGCTCGGCTTCAACATCGCTTACGACACGCGCGTGCAATCTGGCGAGCGCTGGGTCGGAGTCTCCCCTCCCGACGGTGCCGCCATCCTTTCCCTCATCGCTCCCAAGCCCGATTCCGAGCAGTACAAGCTCATCGGGCGCGCCACGCAAATTGTCTTCGTCGCCGAAGATGTCACCACAAAATTCCAGGAATGGTCGAGGCGCGGCGTCCGCTTCCAAACTCCACCCCGCCTGAAGCGCATCCGCTACCAGTCGCAGCCGGAGCAAACTGCCGCAGCGGCAGGCGCGAATCAAAGCCCCGTTTCGAGCGCTGCCGTTAGAGCCGGCATGCTCCTCGGCGAGGAGACTCCCGTCTGGGGCGGAATCGTCGCCCGCTTCCGCGATATCGACGGTAATTCCTTCTCGCTCGTCAGCTTCGACGAGCTGACGCACGCCATGGAAGCGCAACGCCGCGCTGTCGCCGCAAAGCAAGAAGCCGAGCGCCGCGCCGCTCACGAACTCGAAATCGCCAAGAACGTTCAATCCCGCCTCTTCCCGCAAACTCTGCCGCCACTCGCCACTCTCGATTACGCCGGCGTCTGCATCCAAGCCCGCCAAGTCGGCGGCGATTACTACGACTTCCTCGATCTCGGCCAGAATCGTCTCGGTTTCGTCATAGCCGATATCTCCGGCAAAGGCATCGCCGCCGCGCTCCTGATGGCTAATCTGCAAGCCAACTTGCGCAGCCTCTGCGCCATTACCCGGCACGAGCCCGATCACCTGCTCCGTTCCGTCAATCAGCTCTTCTGCGAAAACACCACGGACGGCGCCTACGCCACGCTCTTCTTCGCCGAATACGACGACGCCACACGCGTCCTACGCTTTGCCAATTGCGGCCACCTCCCCGCGCTTCTCCTCCGCACCGACAACTCCGTCGCACGCCTCGACGCCACCGCCACCGTGCTCGGCATTTTCAAAAAGTGGGATTGCGAAGTCGGCGAGTGTCACCTCGCGCCCGGCGACATCTTCGCCCTCTACACCGACGGGATCACCGAGTCCTTCAATCGCGATGGAGAAGAATTCGGCGAATCGCGCCTCCTTGACTCACTCCGCCTCCATCGCGCTCTCTCACCGCGCGCTGCCCTCGCCTCCATCGTCGACGAAGTGCTCCACTTCAACCCTCAAGAGCAACACGACGACATCACCCTAATCCTCGCAAGGTGCCACGAATGAGGGCACGAGGCGGAGGTCGTCATCTAGGGCATACTCATGCCTTCCCTTGAGGGAGAAACCGCCCACCGCGCGCAAAAAATTCTTCCGTACCCGTCGTAATTCCAGACACGTTTCTTCCCTCGTCAAATCAATCCGGGCAACTCTCTTCCCTTCCATCGCTTACCCGTCATAAATCATTTTCATGCGCTGCATTTGCTTATTCAAGATGGAAGCCCGCGTGCCCATCCCATCGAATCCCGCCCAATTTCCAGGTCCAACACACCCAGGAGGTGTACGCTATGCTTCGTAAGTTCCTCTGTTCCGCCGCCTTCTCTGGCTTAGTGCTCTCAGGGATTGCCCTGCACGCGCGCCCCGCTCAACAGCAACAACCTCAGCCAAAGCAGCGCACCGAGCAAACCAAGACAGCGCAAGGCAAAGTAACTGATATTGCGAGCGACAAAAAATCATTCACCATCGAAGTGAATGACGGCAGCGCGAAACACACCATGCAGTTCGTTCTCGACGGCAATACGCAAGTGCAAGGTAAAGTCAGTGTCGGCACCGACGCCACGGTCGAGTTTCAGCCCACTCCAGACGGCAAGAATCTTGCCGTGACCATCACCCCGCGCACCAGTCAATCGCCTTCCCCAGGCAGGTAGATAAATATCTGTTTCACGCATCGCGATGCAACGAACCGGTTACGCTTAATTTCGTGACCGGTTCGTTTATTTGCACAGGTAACCATAACGTGTGCGCGGCATGGCACGTCACGATGCTGAGACACGCATCGCTCCCAGAATTGGATTTAGTGATTACGCTGGGCGCTCGGTGTTCGTCACGGAAACCGCGCCTATGTTGGTGAGATCCTCAGTTTGCACGGCGAGCGGCGCTTGCGTAAGCAGCGCCTTCACATGTTCGTCCAGCTTCAGCAGACCATCCGACTTTGACAACGTCAGGTCTATCCCGACCGCCGCGCCCAACGCTTTGCCAATGTTGTCCGCATGCATGGTGAACAAAATTATTTTCACTCGCGGCATCGACCGTTTCAAAACCACAGCCGCTTCCGCGCCGTTCATAATCGGCATCGACAAATCCAGGATGATCAAATCAGGGTGGAGTTCTCTCGCCTTTTCGATGGCTTCCACACCGTGCCCCGCCTCCCCACAAACCGCGAAGCCCGTCTTGCTCTCCACACACACTCGCAGCAGATAGCGAATGCTCGGATTGTCGTCAACAATCAGAATTCCTGGCACGACGAGGAGCCTATCAGCGCGTCGCCGCTAGCCGGATACAGTGAACACTGTAGATTCAAAATTGTGTCTTACTTAGCACACACTAGATAACGCGCGGCAGAAATGCTCGCATTTCTTGAAGAAAGCAAATACCTCTTGCCTCCGAAATATGCGGGCTTTTATAGTTACCGATGTCGAGCAGCTGACGTCTCCGTTTCAGCTGAGAAGGACTGACAGTGGCTACCTCACCGAACCAATCGCAATCTCCTCTCCCTAAACTTGATGACTGGGACGAATTTCTAGAAGGCCGCTACAGAGAAGGCAAAGCCGAGTCTGAGTTTCGCCAGTACGACGCGAAAGCCGATCCGGGCGTGGCAGAGTTCTACCGCCTCAATCACGAAAAACAAACCGTCGCCTATACCCTTGGCAAAGAGAAAGAATATTTCGGCCTAAACCGCGGAAAGAAGAGCATCTGGGAAGCGGCGGACTACCTCAACACTCTCGTAGACGATAGCGATCCCGACACCGACCTGACCCAGACCGAGCACCTCTTGCAGACCTCGGAAGCCATTCGCCGCGATGGTCATCCCCGCTGGATGGTGGCAACAGGCTTTGCACATGATTTAGGAAAGTGTCTCTGCCTCTACGGCGAACCGCAATGGGGCGTTGTCGGCGACACATTCCCGGTCGGTTGTGCGTGGTCCGATCAAATTGTCTTCCCCGAATACTTCCATGCAAATCCCGACGCAAATGTTCCGGAATATCAATCCAAATACGGCATCTATGAGCCGAATTGCGGGTTGGAAAATGTTCATATGTCGTTCGGGCACGATGGCTACATCGCGGAAGTCCTGAAGCCATACCTGCCTGACGAAGCGCTGTACATTCTTCGCTTTCACTCGTTCTATGCCTGGCATCGTCACGGCGCCTATACACACTTAATGAACGACCAGGACGCGGCCATGCTCCCGTGGGTGCGCAAGTTCAACCCGTACGATCTCTATTCAAAGGGTCACACGAAGCCAGATGTAAAGCAGCTAAAGCCCTACTACGACGACCTATTCGCCGAATTCTTCCCCGACAAAATCGACTGGTAAGTCTGGTGTTTTCTCTCGCGTATCGCCCATGTTTGGCTCCGAATCCATATAGGCGAACATACGGCGAAAGTGATACGATAGCGAGGTTATGGCGAGGCGGCCGACCTCCATTCCCAACGACGCGCTAACGCGCCAGCAATTGAAGGAATTGGAGCGCAGCCTAGGCCTCCTAAGCCCCTACATAGTAAAAGAAAAATACCGCCAAGCCGCCGATCGCTGTCGATTTCTCGACCTCCCCACCCCACGCGTAATACAAGAGCTGGTGACGACCTGGAGAGTCCTCTGGCGCTGGCGCAAATAAGAAGCACGACTCAAGCACTCGTCCCGGCGAAACCGGCCTATATTTTTGTTCCCTCTGGGCACCCATTACTCATGTACCGGTACATCGAGAATGGGCATCACGGGGGAACTCGATGCGAATTTTGATTGTCGACGATCACGACGTCATAAGGAGTAGTGTCATCAGGGTTCTTCAAGCTCGCGCTGATGTGGAGTGCGCGGAGGCGACAAACGGAAAAGAAGCGGTGGAGAAAGCACTGGAATGGCAGCCGGACTTAATTCTTCTGGATGTTCGTTTGCCGATATTCACAGGGTTTGACGCCGCAAGGATAATCAGGCAGCACCAACCTCTCGTGCCTATCCTCTTTTTTTCGATCTACGACACGGGAGAAATATTAGAAGAGGCTCGGCTCGTGGGAGACGGTTTCCTATTGAAAGAACAAATTGTAGAGATGCTGCCGCGTGCTATTGACGCCGTTCTTCGTAAGCAGACATTCTTTCCCACGGATAATCCAACAGAGCCGGGCACTTAATTCCGATGGGTCATTATGAAATACTAAACGGGCTTCGCCGAAATTGATTGTGGGGTCTCAAGGTTCGGGGTTTCATTCACACTCTCAATCGGTGCCAGCAACGTTTTCAAATGCTCACCAAGTTTGGTGATCCCATCTGATTTTGAGAGCACGAGGTCAACGCCAATCGCCGCCGCGAGTGATCGGGGAATATTGCTCGCCTCTAGTTCCGGGTGCACTTACGTTGCAGCCTGGCCCGCCGCTAAATCCTGCGGAGCCGGATAAGGAAAGCTGATCGCCCGAACGGACGACACGAACGACACGGCGATCGCCGCCACGCGCAACCAATCGCAAATGATCCACCGGCGCACCAGCCGTACCGCATCGGCGTCGCTTATTCCGATCGACCCGCGGGCCGCCCCATAAAGTTCGCGGATCATCGGCCAAAACACCGTGGGCGTAAAAATCCAGACGATGATAAACATCACCGCCGGCAGCCACAGCCAAGCACGATACCCAAACGGGGTCTTCCACCCACTGATCAGTGCTCCGAGCACCCCCACCAGCAACACCACGCTTAGCGGCTGAAAAAAATCCCCGGGAGTTACGGGAAAACGAGAACCATAAGGCATGAGCGCAAGTGAAGCCGGCGGCGCGGCACCCCAAGCTCCCGCCAAGACAAGTAGGTCAAATATTTTGGCGCCCAGGCCGATGCCCCCGGCGAGCACCGAAATCCATAGGAATATCCGGGTCAATCGCGCGCGCAATGGCATTCGCAATCTCCTCCAGCGGACGGGCTCTTCAGTGCCGCAAAATTCGAGCGCCGAGCCTACTCACGCGTCCTGTCATAGTCAAGCGACCTTCCAATGCGCCGCATCGCTCGTCTATCTCCCTTCGCTTCAATCGATTGCAGCCTCTTGCCTCTCTTTTTCACGCTCCCGTCCTTTGTTTTCAATGCTTTGCAGCCTCTTGTGCCAAAAACAGGGGGGTGGGTATACCCCTCCTCACACCAAGGATACGAAAATGACACTCAAATCACTCAGCTCCGACTTCACACCCGAACGTTGCCAGTACCGCACCGCCACCGGCCGCCAATGCCTTTCGCCGGTTGTCGACCCTGGTTCCCCGTTCTGCCCACGGCACGCCTTCGCGCAACCCAGCGAATCCGATGACTTCTTGGCTCCTCTAACCCAAAGAGCCTGCCGCTTCCAAAACGCCGCCGGCGTCAACTATTCTCTCGGTGCCCTCTACACTCTGTTGGCCCAAGGACGCATCTCGCCACGCCGCGCCACTGCGCTCGCCTACATCAGCAGCCTCCTACTCCGCACCCTCCCCGCAATCGACAGCGACCTCTACCCACACGCCGGCAAACCCGGCTTCAGCCCCAACGGCGAACCCACAACCCAAGACGAAATCGACACAGCCACCGACACGACCGACAACACCAGCCAAAGCGAAGACACCACAAAATCCCAAACGCCCAACTAAGCCACAGATAAGAGGAGGTCGCCGCTAGGTTCTGGGTACCATCCGTCGATGGAAGGCCATGATCAGCGCGAGGACGAACATCCATACCATCACAACGAACAGGCCATAATCATGAAGCCACAAAACAGCGGCGGGAAAATAGTAGACCTTGTCGTCAAAGACGCGCGACGAAGAATGCATGGCGTCAGGATGCGTCAGGCCGAACCGCAAGAAAAAATGTGCGAGCGTCAACCAGCCAAGAGCGAACAAAAGAAGAGCGATCGCACAAATCGTCCAATATCTCGGAGGCTTTCCGTCTACCCAAACAAATTTATACACTCGACCACCAAGCATCAGAACCTCGCCGCGCCAAATTAGCATTTGTGGGTTTCCGGCGTCCATCCCCCGGGCGCGTTGACACTCAGGCTGGCGCAGCGTAGCGTAAATTGCTGACACCCATGGACCTCTTTGAAGAAATAGTGAAGATGCGGCGAGCCGGCCAACGCGGCGCGCTCGCCACCATCGTCCACACCAACGGCTCGATCCCAAGCTACGAAAGCTCACGCATGCTCGTCCGTGAAGACGGCTCGCTAGTCGGCACTGTCGGCGGCGGATGCGTCGAAGCCGACGTCTGGGCCGCCGCAAAAGAAGTGATGCAAAAAGAAGCGCCGCGGAAAATGGTCTTCAATCTCAACAACGAAGCCACCTACGACAACGGATTGATCTGCGGCGGCACGGTCGAAATTTTTGTCGAGCCGATTCTCCCGCAGCCCATCGTTTATCTCTTCGGCGGCGGCCACGTCTCCATGGCTATGGCCAAAGCCGCAAGCTCCGCAGGCTTCGCCATCGGCGTCGTGGACGACCGCGAAGCCTTCGCCAATCTCCAGCGCTTCCCCATGGCGCAAGAAGTCTTCACCAGCTACGACCAAGCCTT
>JAOAPV010000105.1 GCA_025463055.1 Candidatus Acidiferrum typicum | reverse complement strand
CGATCCCGTAGTCTTTTTTCAGCTCGCCGTGAATACCGGGAATTTGCTCGATGAGGCCGCCCCAGGAGCCGCCGTGGCTTACGGTGTGCAGCCCGCGATAATCCTTAACAAACAAACCTTTGGCGTACTCAAGAACATTGCCATTGTTCAGCTTGCCGAGTTCCTGTATTTCGGCGAGGAATTCCCTTCCACCGACGCGCGGGCTGTAAAAGTTTTCGTCCCACTTCTGCAAATCTTCGACGGAGGTATGCACAGCGCCGTCGCCGGTTTGTTCGAAGTAGGAAACATTGAGCTTGTATCCGGACTTGTCCTCTTGTTCATCGTAGGCCAGCGCGCGATTGGCGATCAGCGCGGCATGGTTATCGCGATATTGCGTGTGTGTCATTTCCAGCGGCGCGAAAATATTGTCGGCCGCGAATTCGCGCAGTGTTTTGCCGCTAGTGCGTTGGGCAATCACCGAGAGCAGGAAAAATCCCGTGTTGCTGTAGAGCCAATCGGTGCCTGGAGCGAAATTAAGCGTCTTCTGGCGGGTAATCAACGCAACGGCGTCTGTATCGGTCGTCACGCTGTCAATATTGATTCCGGCGAGTTCGAACAGTGTGAGGTAATCGCGAAGGCCGCTCGTGTGATTCAATAAGTGCAGAATTGTGACCTTTTGCCCGTAGTTCGGCAATTCGGGAATGAACTTGCGAACGTCATCATTGACCGAGAGTTTTCCTTGCTTCTCCAGCAATAAAATACTCGCGGCCGTGAATTGCTTCGATGTTGACCCAATATCGAACACGGATTGCGGCGTGATGGCCACGTTTTCTTCGATATTCCCGAGCCCGTAACCTTTCGCGTACATTATTTTGCCGTCGCGATAAATCGCCAGCGCGCAGCCCGGAGACCCCGGTTTGTTTAGGTCGCTGAAGACTTCGTCGACCGCTGCAGCGGATTTTTCGTCGGATGTAGCCGCGTGTCCCGCGCCGGGGGCGCTCAGCAAAATGAAAACCGCGGTGAGCGCGCTCGACGCTTGTCTCCATGCCGCCATTTCTCAACCCTCCGATGTCGCTGCGAAAACTTTCGCTCTGCGGAAGATCGCTCCCGCGTCAGCCGCTGGAATATATCACGCAAGCGCTCAGCCTAGGCGGGCGGCTGCGCCTCAAAGATTTTCAGGTACACTTTTCCTCCATGCTCACCGCAATTACGCGTGCCGTTAGCCCAGCAATCGTCAACTGCGAACTAACCTTTGTTGCACGCCGGCCAATCGAGCTTGCAAAGGCCCAGGAGCAGCACCGCGCATATCAGCAGCTTCTGGAAAAATGCGGCGCGCGCGTGATTTCTCTTCCGGCCGAGCCGGCGCTGCCCGACTCAATGTTCGTCGAGGATCCTGCGATAGTTCTCGATGAATTGGCGATCATTCTTCCGCTCGGGACGGAAACGCGGCGGCCTGAGGCCGCTTCAATTGCAGAGGCGCTTGCGAAATTTCGCAAGCTCGCCTGCGTGGATTTGCCCGGCCAAGTCGAGGGCGGCGACGTTCTCCGCGTGGGCCGGCGGCTCTTTGCCGGCATCTCCGCCCGCACAAATGCCGAAGGCATCGGGCAGCTCGCGTCCATTCTCGCGCCATATGGATATGAAGTTGTCAGTGTTGCTGTTACCGGCTGCCTGCATCTGAAATCGGCGGTCACCTATATAGGTCGCAAGACCCTTCTCGCCAATCGCGCTTGGTTCGATACAAAGCCGCTCTCCGGTTTCGAATGGATCGACGTCGCGCCGGAGGAGCCGCACGCGGCCAACGCTCTGTCGATCGGCGGCACGGTAATTTTTCCGGCGTCCTTTCCTCGTACGCGTGCGCGACTGGAAGCGCGCGGCTTCCACGTTACTCCGCTCGACATTTCCGAGCTGCAAAAGGCGGAGTCCGGCCTCACCTGCTCAAGCTTGCTGTTCGACGTGGCGCATACTTAACGCTTAGAGTGGTTCAGTTAATCGGTCAGACACATCCGCCGGCCGCTTCGAGATTTGTTCGCTTTTCCGTAGAACCCTCCCATGCTAAGCTGCTTCCCGATATGATTTTGTCCACCGCCACTAAGCGAATTACCAGCGCGACGCCGTCTATGTCGATTATCTCGACTACGACTAAGTCGATTAAGACCGCTTCCGGCGAGTGGAGAAACACCTAGCAAAGCTAGAAAAAGTTTCCAACCCACCGCCGAAGCGAACCTGGCGGTGGGTTTCTTACTTTAACCCCCCCTCCAGAGTCGCTCCAGCGGAACAACAGGAGCGGCAGTCATGATCCCGGAGAACGCAGAAGAAGACTTAGTCGCGGTAAGCGACCTTGCGGATGTCCGCGCAGTATCCACCACCGAAGTGGATGCCACCACGGCAGCTCGCGAATCGCTGGTCGCCTTTAAATTCGGCGGCAGCTCCTTGCTCGGCGCGGAACTCATGCTGCATGCCGCTGGTCTCGTAGGGCCAGTGGCGCAACGGATGCAGGTAGTCGTGGTCGTTTCGGCGATGAAGGGCGTCACGGATCGCCTGCTCGGAATCGCGCAAGCGCTTGGTGAGCGCCAGAGCCAGCGCGCACTTTCCGAAGCCGAAGCCGTTTTACGCACGCATCTCGATGTTCTGCATGATCTGTCTCTCGATTCCGACGAACAGGATCGCGTTGCCCGCGACCTTAACTCCTTGGGTCGCGATCTGCTCCACGAAGTCTCCGTTCGCAGGCATAACGCAGCGGCGGCCGCAGCCGCCGAACTTTTTGACCGCCTCGCCTCTTTCGGCGAACGCTTCAGCGCGCGGCTGTTTGCCGCGGCGCTCGAACACTCCGGCGTCGCCGCCGTTCCTGTTTCCTCCTCGGAATTTGTCCTGACTTGCGATACATTTCGCGATGCCAAGCCGCATCTGGAGCAAACCAGGCAGCGTGGCCGCGAAGTGTTGCTTCCGTTGCTGGCAGACGCCATCGTGCCGGTAGTCACCGGTTTCATCGGCGCAACTCCGGACGGACGCATTACGACTCTGGGCCGCAACAGCTCCGATTTTTCCGCCGCGATTATCGGTCACGTTGTCGATGCCGATGAGCTGGTTATTTGGACGGACGTCGACGGAATATACACCGCGAATCCTAACGAGTCGGCGCAGGCACAACTTTTGCACGATCTCAGTTACGAAGACGCGCACGCGCTGGCATTGAGCGGAGCGAAAGTTCTCCATCCGCATGTCCTGCCGCTCGCGGAGGAAACAGACATGACCGTTTGGGTGCGCAACACCTTCAGGCCGCACGCGCGCGGCACCCGCATCGGCCCCGTCCCCGTAGGGGCGCAGCACTGCTGCGTCCCTGTTAGCAAGGAGCCAGCATGAGCGCGCCAGCTCCTCATTTCGAAAAAAAGCTACGCGCCGGTGTGCTAGGCGCGACAGGGCTGGTAGGTCAGCGATTGGTGAGTTTGCTTGCGCATCATCCTTGGTTCGAGCTTACCGAAGTCGCCGCCTCGGAGCGCTCTTCCGGCAAGACGTACGCGGACGCGGTTCGCTGGCATTTGGATGCGCCGATTCCTGCCGCTGCTCGCGACTTGATCGTCAGGAGTCTCGCGCCTACTCTTGAGTGCGACTTTGTTTTTTCCGCGCTCGATTCTTCGGTGGCGGGCGGCGCGGAAGAAGATTTTGCGAGCGCCGGTTATCCCGTCGTCAGCAACTCCAAAAATCACCGCATGGATCCGGACGTGCCGCTACTGATTCCGGAAGTGAATGCCGCGCATCTCGAGGCCATTCCGCTGCAACAGAAGAATCGCGGCTACGATACCGGCTTCATTGTCACCAATCCAAACTGTTCCACCGCGGGGCTCGTTCTAGTGTTAAAGCCGCTAGCCGAAGCTTTTGGACTGGAGAAGATCTTTGTGGTGACGCTCCAAGCAATGTCCGGCGCAGGGTATCCCGGCGTCGCTTCCCTGGACATTCAAGGAAACGTAGTGCCATTCATCAGCGGCGAAGAAGAAAAGATGGAGTCTGAGCCGCAGAAACTGCTTGGAAAGTGGAATGGCGAGCGTTTTGTGGATGCTGGTCTCGGCATCAGCGCGCACTGTAATCGCGTACCGGTGCTTGACGGCCATTTGGAGTGCGTGAGCCTGAGCTTGAAGAAAATTGCTTCGCTAGAAGAAGTCCGCGAAGCCTTGCGCGAGTTCGAGGTCAGCTCCGAACTGGCCGCGCTGCCCTCCGCGCTGCGCAATCCTATCGTGGTCTTGGAACAGCAGGATCGCCCGCAGCCCCGCCGCGACTTAAATGCCGGTGCTGGCATGGCCGCCGTAGTCGGTCGCGTCCGCGAATGCTCGCTCCTCGATGTAAAGCTGACGCTGCTCTCCCATAACTTAGTGCGAGGCGCCGCCGGCGCCGCCCTGCTCAACGCCGAGCTCCTAGCCGCCCGTGGCTTCCTGACGCGTCGCGTTAGTGCGGACGACGGCCAATCGCTGGCTGAACCCATTTCGCGGTAAGGAGCAGATTAGCTGATGATTTGAGTTTCAATAAGTCCGCCGGCAGCGTGCATCGCAAATAATTCGTTCATTCGTTGCGTCCAGCGATCTAGTCCTTCTTTGCCGCCAAATGAAATAATCACCGCCAAGACGTTTCTTGTTTTGCTTGTGACCATGGTGCGCTCTGAATCGCTCGTAGGACTCCCGTGAGGTCCTGACGCGTCACAGAATATCGGCAAACCTTCCAGATTCAGATCGTATTTTCCGATGCCCTTGTAGGTTTCGCCTGCGCGGCCGGCGCGAAATACGATGTCGCCGCTGACGTTTGCAAGGTCGTACAAACCGATTGGCAATCGACTCTCGACGGAAACTAGATTGATGATGTCCACCACGGCGTTGATCCGCGGCAAACCCTTTCCCGCGATTACGCGGCGTAGCAGCGCTTCCGCCGACCCGCGATACCGCGCCGGATCTTTTCCCAGCGCCTTGTAAGCCGCTCTCGTTGCCAGAATCTGCGGAGATTCCAATACGGCCCGCGGTTCGGGCAAACCCAAAATCGCTTGCTCGCGAGCATCCAACTCCGCAATCAGCGCAGGCGGCGAACTAGCAGCCTCAACCTGCGCCGAAACACAGCCGAGCGCGACCCTGGGGCACTTTGCCTTCAACATTGTGTCGGTGGTTACCATCATGGGTCCAGATTGCTTGTCTGCACGGTAATAGTGTACACTGTTGTCGTATGAAAAATGTCACTCTCAGTGCCGATGAGAACTTGATCGAGCAGGCACGGCTCGTGGCCAAATCACAGCATAAAACGCTTAACACCGCTTTCCGCGAATGGCTAGAGCAATTCACAGCGCGTGGCGGTAATGTGCAGGAATATGACGCACTTATGCGTCGGTTGCAGCATGTTAAGGCTGGTCGGCGCTTCACCAGGGACGAAATGAATGAACGATAGGTATTTCCTAGACACGAATATCTTCGTTTACTCGTTCGATCAAACTGCCCCCACAAAATCTGCACGCGCCTCAGAGCTCATTCGTCAAGCGCTTCGATCACGCAACGGAATCATTAGCTATCAAATTGTTCAGGAATTTTTCAATGTTGCTTTTCGTCGCTTTGCCCATCCCATGACCTTGGCTGACGCTGAGCAATATCTAGCAACTACATTTCGCCCGCTTCTGACCGTCAACTCCTCAGCCGCTCTGTATGTGGGAGCGTTTCGACTCAGTTCCAGCTATAGCCTTTCCTGGTATGACTCCTTGGTTGTGGCCGCAGCGATTGAGGGAGGAACTCAAGTCTTATACAGCGAGGATTTCCAGCACGGCCAGCAATTCGGAAACTTGCGTGTAGAAAATCCCTTTCGGTAGTATGACTACTTTCTCCCCGCGAAACGCACGCGGGCGGTGAAGGCTCGGCGCTGGCCGCCGGAAAGCTGTCCAAAATTGGGGGCGTCGACGTTGTTCACCACCGTGTTGGGGTTTTTGTGGTTGAACGCGTTGACCATTTCGATCCGTGCCGCCCACAGGTATCCGCGAAAGGCGAACTTCCTTTCGAGCGCTACGTTTACGTTTACGTAATCCGGAAAGCGCGATGCATTCGGCGGCCCCACTAGTTGCTGCTGGAGATTTACGATGCTGTACGGATATCCGGTGCGGTACTCAAAGAAATAACTGAACTGAGTTTTCCAGATGTGCGTCGGCGTCCAGCCCCAGGTCAGAAAACGATTGGGAGCGTCCCAGGCAAGCGGGGCGGATTGCTGCGCGGCGAAGAAAATGGAGCCAAGACCGGGGTTCAGTACTTGGTTGCTGTGTGCACGTGAGCGTGTGTAAGCGCCAAATACCTGCGTATCTTCCGAAAAAATGTGCCGTAATGTGAGGCTCGCAGAGCGATAGCGGTCTTTGCGAGTGTCCTGCAACAAAAAAGTTCCACCAGCTGCACCCGGATTCTGGTCGACATACACAAAGCCGTGGTATCCATTGCGCGCCAGCAGCTCCACATCGATAAGTGTGTTGCGGCGAATCTTTTGTTGCCACCCGGCGCTGCTGGTAGTGAAACGAGGTTGCCGCAGACCACGCGCGGGAAGCACAAACTGGCTGACCGCGGGCGCACCGGCGGGCACTGTCCCGGTGGGGTCGAAAAAAGTGTCGATCTGCTGTTGGTCGAATGCCTGTTCGATGACGGCGAGATTTAGCGGGGCGTTGTAAATGCCCCATCCAAGGGAGAACTTCGCCCGGTCGTCGCCGAAGGGCAGCACATTGCCGGAGAGCCGTGGCTCGAGCATCGCGCTTCCCGTGAAGTGGTCCCAATCCATGCGCAGGCCCGCTTGCAGGACCAAGCCCTTTGCTGGGGACCAGTTGTCCTGTCCATAGCCGCCAGCCTGCGTGTTGGAAGCTTGCGGGCTCGCGAATCCCGCAAAGGTCGACTGCCGCACAAGCGTGCCATCCGCGCGCAGCGCCTGGATTTCTCCGCGACGGGCATTCCGGCGGAACTCCAGCTCCGCGACGTTGGCTCCTAGGCTAACCTGGTGTGTTCCGTGCCAATGGCGCGATGCTGCAATGATATTGAAGAGCCCCTGCAGACGGCGGCCGTGCTCGTGAAGCCGCATGAAGAAATCCCCGCGCGCTCCATTCACCAGCAAGACGTAAGGCTCCGTGCCCTGCGGAACAAAATCCTGTACTTGGCCGTCCACCGCAACGCCAAGCTCAATCAGCGTGTCGTACAACCAAATCTGATCCTTAAGTGACACGAACGAGCGTCGTTGTGCAAAATCCAGCGTTGTGGATTCAGGATTGAGGGGAGTGAGGCCGACATGGTCGTCCTTCGTTCGATTGTAGAGAAAACTTCCGTGCAAAATGTGCTTTGGGCTGAAGTTGTATTGCAAGCGGAAAAGGTTGTCGCCAGCCCACTGACCGGAGGTGTTGGCGTCTGCGGGTAGCTCTTTGATTAAGGTAAATGTATGTTGCAGGCTGATCGCGTCGGAAAACCAGAAGCGCCCGCGCCTGATGGGGCCCGAAGATGTAAATCGTGGATACCAATTTCCCAGACGCACGCCTTGCTGGATATCGATGCCGGGAATCGGATTGGTTGTGCCGAAGCGCCACTTGTCGTCGCCTTCGGGCGTTTCCACATTTAAGACGCTCGCACCCGAATGCGCGTAGCCGGCGCCAATGCGTCCCGTCTGCACTTCCGCGGTGCGCGTGGCATCCACATTGAATCGGGCGCTCAGTGTGTTGTTCACGGGATCGCCTATTTCGAATCCGTCGAGTAAGTATTGCGTTTCTCCGGAGCGCGCACCCGCAATGTGCAAGCCGCCAAAATTGTCTTGCACCACCTGAGGCATCGCAGTCAGGCTCTCTTGCAAAAGATGTGAGTTGGGCACGGGAATGTCGCGGATTTCGCGCGCGGTAATCGTTTCGCGCTGCGTTGTGTCTTGCGTGTCGATTTGATTTGGCGCGGCGGTGACCTGGACTTGCTCGTGCAACTCCTCCGCGTGTTTCAGCGTCAACGTGATTTCATTTTGCCCGGCGCGCAGATTTAGAGATTCGTTTACGAGAACGAAGAAACCTTCTTTGCGCGCTTCCACTTTGTAATCGCCCTCTGGAATATTGCGCAGCAGGAAGCGTCCCGCACCATCGGTTTCGGCCCGGAAAATTTGGCCCGAGTTTTGGTCACTGGCGCTCTGCAGCGCGATTTTCGCGGCCGCGATGGGCACCCCATTTTCGTCAACGATTACGCCGGCGCAGTCCGCCAAATCGGCAGCGCGAATTTGTGCGGCTGAGAATGGCACCAGAAACAGGAATAGCGCCGCGAGGCGAGCACCAGAGCGCATTCCGCCATCGTGGCACACTCAGTGGAAAGTGTGCAGGCTTTCTGTGCGCGCGATTACCAAGACAGTTACATGTCTTGAGGCATCACGCAGCTTGGTCACGCCGATTTCTTGCGTTCTTGATTAGGAGCTTTCTTTTTTTCTGGTTTCGGCGATTCGGAAATCCACGCGGGCGGATCGCTGGCCGGAAACGATTCTTCGGAAGCTTCCTCGACAGGATCTGGATTCTGCGGCAGCTTGCCGGAATCTCGGTTGTCGCGCTCGTCGGATTTCGGCGGCGAAGATTTTTGTTTTTCGGCGGGCTTAGCCATAGTGCCTCAATTCTACAGGTGCCATTTGCTGCGCGTAGATAGGGTGAAATACCTAGGACGAGGAACCGTTCCATGGGGATGGTAGGCTCGTGGGGACTCGAACCCCAGACCTCCACCGTGTCAAGGTGGCGCTCTAACCAACTGAGCTACGAGCCTAGAATCCCGCTATTTTAGCACGATGCTCCGTAGATGCACCTCCTTCCAGGAACACCGGCTTGCCGGGCCAATGAGATAAACTTTAGCGTCGCCGTTTTGCGAGTAACATTGCGGCGGCTAATTTTATTTAGAACGGGCTCTGCGAAATGTCTAGTGAAGGCAAAGTGAGCGTCTTGGGTAGCGACGTCGCTGCGGACGCGGGGACGAAAACTGTTTTTAAGGTTTTGCTGGCGATTAGCTTTTGTCATTTGCTGAATGACACTGTGCAGTCTTTGCTGCCAGCGATTTATCCGCTGCTGCGCGATACGTTTTATCTGGACTTTGGGCAGATCGGGCTGATTTCTTTCACTACTACTTTCACTGCATCGCTTTTGCAGCCTTTGGTCGGGCTGTACAGTGACAAACACCACAAACCTAATTTTTTGGCGATCGGCATGGGGATTACGCTGATCGGCTTGGTGACGCTGTCGCTGGCGCCGAGTTACGGCACCGTGTTGGTCGCGGCGGGGCTGGTGGGAATAGGCTCGTCCGTGTTTCATCCGGAGTCTTCGCGGGTGGCGCGGATGGCTTCGGGTGGGCAGCACGGGATGGCGCAATCGCTTTTCCAGGTTGGCGGAAACGCGGGATCGGCGATGGGGCCGCTGCTGGCTGCGTTCATTCTGCCGCGGGGGCAACGCAGCATTGCCTGGTTTTCGTTTGTGGCTTTGCTGGGCATTATTTTGCTTGCGGATATTGGCGCTTGGACGAAGCGACGTCGAGCCGCGCAGGAGAAATTGCAGGCAGCGCCGCCGCCGCTGGCTGGGCATGTTGTTGAAGCCGCTGACGCTGAGCCGCATGCGCATTTGCCGCGGAAAACCATATTTTGGTCGCTTGCGGTTTTGGTGGCGCTGATGTTCTCGAAATATTTTTATTTGGCGAGTCTGGGGTCGTATTACACGTTTTATTTGATGGACAAGTTTCACGTGTCTGTTCGGAGCGCGGAGATTCATTTGTTTGCGTTTCTGGGCGCTGTGGCGGCGGGGACGTTTTTCGGCGGGCCGGTTGGTGATCGCATGGGGCGCAAAGTGGTGATCTGGTATTCGATTCTGGGCGTGCTGCCATTTACGCTGGTCCTGCCTTACGCGAATTTGTTTTGGACGGGAATTTTGAGCGTGGTGATCGGATTGATTTTGGCGTCGGCGTTTTCCACGATTCTGGTTTTTGCGCAGGAGCTGGTGCCCACAAAAGTGGGAACGATTTCGGGAACGTTTTTTGGGTTGGCGTTTGGGTTGGGCGGAATCGGCGCGGCGCTGCTGGGAAAATTGGCGGACGCGACGAACATCCGCTTTGTGTACCACGTGTGTTCGTTCTTGCCTGCGGTGGGAATCCTGACGGCATTTCTGCCGGATTTGAATCCTGGGAAAAGCAAAGAATCGCGATAGCGCTTCGCGAACTCGGAGAAAAGTCTCGGAGAAAAGCCGCACGGCTGCGCGGACTCCGCCGCTGCGCTACAGGGGAAAGCCTTGCCGGGGGAACCGCTAGAGGGACGGGCCGGGCTGGCCGCCCTGGCACTTGGGGCATTTGCGGCTGTGGATGTAATTGCCGTTGGCGCCGTAGCGATGGCCGCACTCGCGGCACTTGAGTTCGTAAATCCAATGACCGCGTCCGGTGCCGGCCTGGCGCGTGTTGCGGATAACTTCCTGATCGCGCGGATTGACGTAGCCGGGCTTGGTAGTCCCTTTGTCCGGGAACATGCTGTACTGCTCGGCCTTGGTGCGCACGCGTTTGGGAACTCTGGACATGATTGAGCGTGATTATAGCCCATTGGAACGGTGACTGGTGAGTTGTGACTCGTGACTGGTGAACACCCTGAGGACGTGACCCGTGGACATGCAGCCGGAGGGGGGTGCCACCCTCCGTCGACAACGAAAGAGTGCGGAAGCTGATGAAAGAAAGGGAGATAGCGGATTCCTGTTGCGCAAAAGAGTGTGTAATCGCATGTAACTGCAGGGTTTGCAGGGATGTAATAAGAGGTAAAGGACTTAGCGCGTTTGAAGGCGACGCTGTCCGAGCGTAACGGAAAACTAGGGGGCAACGCAGATGGTTGTGAAAACAAAGGGGTTGCGGGAAAAGCAAGTCAGAAGATATTGAAAACAAAGGAGTAAAAAATCGATTGTTTGCGGGCTGCACTACCGGTGGATGAAGGAAGGAGAGGGTAAACGGAGCCACTGTCAGCAGAACCTTGAGTAGATATTACCGCATCCGTTACTGTTTGTCGGGTGAGAAATTAAAGTCTGTAAATTGAATGGGTTGCTGGAGTGTGGGAGCGAATTAAAAAGCAACTTGTCGCCACGCTGAAACTGAGGTGAGCTAGTCGGCCGCGGTTCTTCCCCTGGTATTCGCTACCCCGGCGAAGGTCCCTAAGATTTTCTCGCTCTTGACAGTAATGGTAAACTTGCCCAGTCCCGAATAACTAACCATGGAAACTATGCGTGCGCTGAGGCTCGGCTATGCGTCACAATTTGCGTGTTTTCTTGCATTGTCGGCCGGTGCCGTCGCAGTTTCCTGTGGTGGAGGTGGAGGCACAGGAGTACCAAGCCCTGCCCCTGTCGTTCTGCAATCGATCACAGTGACGGCGCCGAACGCATCGGTTGCCGCAGGGCTGACGGAGCAATTCACCGCAACTGGAAACTACTCTGACGGAACTACGAAATTGCTGGCAACGGTAAGCTGGTCCACGTCCGATACTACGCTGGCGACAATAACCCCAAGTGGATTGCTGACGACACTCAAAACAGGAACAGTTACAGTAATTGCGGCATCGGGCTCCCTTAAGGGCAACGCGCCTTTCCGTATTGACGCTGCGACTCTACAGTCCATTATGGTGACAGTGCCGAATGCGTCCGTTGCTGCAGGACTTGCACAGCAACTCACCGCAATTGGGAGTTTCTCGGATGGCACGACTAGTCCGCTCGCAACCGCAAGCTGGTCTAGTTCCGACCCGACGTTAGCGACTGTAAGCTCCACTGGACTGCTGACCACGCTTAAGCCGGGGACGGTTACCGTAACTGCGGCGTCGGGCCCCATCACAGGCAGCTGGCCGTTCCATGTTGACCCGCCGGCGCCAACGGGCTTAGCGATATCGCCTGCCACTTCGACCGTGCTCATTGGAGGCGCGCAGCCTACCAGACTGTCGGCAATTCTGAACTTCACGGACAACAGCACGCAGGATATTTCTACTCAGGTCACATGGAGTAGCGTAAACCCGTTTACGGCTAGCATCGATTCCGTGGGGAACGTAACGACTGTCCATACCGGGTACACGAAGATCGCCGCAACGAACGGAAGTTTCTCGGCTGCGACGGATTTCACGGTCATCGCGGTGCCCCGATTCTTGTATGTTCCAGCCGATGCGGGGCGGCTGGTATCCAGAACAACTGTTGATGCAAGCAGCGGGCAACTGCGAATGGCCGGGTACGCGCAAACAAACGCGAGCAACAGTGAAGCTGCGCCATGTCCAACAACCGATCCATCAGGCCAATTTCTCTACGTTGGCTCATTCCTGAATAGTGCAAGCCCCACTGGCGAGATCCAGATTTATCGCATCGACCAAGTAACGGGCAGCCTTTCACCCGTCGTTGGCAGCCCGTTCGCAATAGCTGATCCAATTGCGTGCATCCAGTTTGAGCCGACGGGGAAGTTTGGCTACGCAACGAGTGTGGTCAACGGCACAACCGAGCTTGTGACGTTTTCTCGAGACACGAGCAGTGGCATGCTCACGCGACTGAATCCGATATCGCTGAACAGCACCGCGTTGGCGGTGGCGATAGATCCTATCGGCAAATATCTGTTTGCAGCTACAATCGCGCTTGCGAGTCCCGCAACGACCACCGCACAAGCATATGGGTATACGATTGATGCCGCGAGCGGCGCACTTACACCTATTGCCGGCACTCCGTTTCAATTGCCCAACGTGACAGGAACTTTCTCATGGCACCCTTCGGGTGACTTTCTATTTATGGCGAACTCAAATGGACAGTCCATCGATTCCTATTCGATTGATCGGAAGACAGGAAAGTTGAGTTTTGGGAGTTCCACGGCGACTTGCCTAAATCCGACGAATATTCGCTTTAGCCCCGGTGGAAAATTCGCATACACAGCGTGCTCCATGGACACCGCGCGCAATCCGAACAGCGCTTCGGTAGAAAGTTTTGCAGTAGGCACCAATGGAGATTTGACGCCCCTTGGGAGCACTCCATCCCCGGATGTGCCATCGGACTTGAGTATCGACTCTTCCGGACAGTTTCTCTATCTGAGCACCAATCATCCGTATGTCGATTCTTTTCGGATAGGCGCTGACGGCGTAGCTAAGGTCGGGTTTAGGCAGGGAATACAATCGAACCCTGGACCTACATTGGCGATCATCGATGGTAGCACCGGCATTCAATACGAACCAAAGGTTGCCTACGTTACGTCAACGGGAGATAACGCGCTGTCTACGTACGCAGTAGGGACGGACGGCACGCTTGGAGCTCCGCAGAGCGTAGCGACACAACTTTCTCCTTTTTCGCTTGGCGTGGTCCCCTGGGGTAGCAATCTGCTGCTTGCTTCGTCAGGTGCTTCCAATGCGACCTTAGAGGCATTCCCCCTGTCTCCGGTGACTGGCGCCCCTGGCACACCTGTGAGTTTTGGGAACGCGACCACAGCGGGCGGTGCGGCGATTGACCCTTCGGAGCAATGGGCATTCGAGACAGACTCCGCCAACAATGTGGTCTCTACGTTCAAAAGAATCGGGACAAACTGGCTACTGCTGTCCTATTTAGTGAACGGCGGCACAGTTACGACGTTCTCCACGGGCGCGGGCCCAGGCCCCGTGGTAATCGATGCTTCGGGACGTTTCCTCTATGTTGCTAACCAAGCGGCAAATTCAATCTCGGCTTATCAATATTTCGGGACAAGCCCCGAACTGATCGAGTCCACAGGCCAGTTTGTGCTTCCATTCACCGATGGTTCCCCATTCGCGATTGGAGCAAAGCCTATCGCGCTGGCCACAGATTTCAGCAACGCTTTTCTTTACGTTGTGTGTGACGATCAGACGTTGCGCGTGTACGGCATTGACTACTATAGCGGCGGGCACATCGCCCAAGCGGCAAAGATCAGCCTTAGCGCGCAGCCTGTGGCGGTTGCGGCAGTGCCAACCGGGCGCTTCGTTTATGCGGCGGATGGTGGAAGCGTGAGCGCATTTTCTGTGGACGCGCAGTCAGGGGCATTGAAACCTATCACCCTGAATCCGGCGATTCAGTTGGTTCAAATCGTCGGTTTGTACGCAGAACCTTCGGGTAAGTTCCTCTATGTTGCGACGAACGCTGCGGTTCTTGCTTTCGCCATCAATGCTGATGGCACGTTAAGTTCGGTTTCTGCTAACGCTGTTGCTACATCCAATCGCCCCTCTTCCATGTCATTTTCCGTCAGCATCCAATAGCCATTCAATCATGGTTTTGCGGCGGTCTGAAGACCGCCGCTACGTAACGGTGCTCGGGGCGAGCGTGAGTGACGCGCCGTCCCGCAAGGACATTTCGGGACGCACACTACGCGCCCCAAAAGGCGTCTCAGGCTGCTGTTGCTAACAATCTTTCTACCTTCGAATCCAAATCCTGAGCGATTTTCAGAGCTTCGGGGCTTTTGTAGGGGGCGAGAAAGCTGGCCATCCTGTCGTAGGACAGGTGAACTCCGTCCGGGCGCTCGTCGATGAGAATCGTGACTGGTGCGTACGAGCCGGCGTCCGGGACATGCTGAACCATCTGGCTCATGATGACGGGGTTGCCTACGATGAAGCGCAGACTCTGCGGCGCTGCCGCTCCATTTCGCTTGCGCAAAACCTCGCCGAGGTCCATGCGCATGAACTCCATCAATTCCGATGGGCCCGTTGCTCCACGGACGATCTTTTCCAGTTCATCGTACGTTTTTGCTCCCCGGAGATTCTTTCCGAAGGCCTTCATGTCCGGATGCCCAATCGCCTTCTCGAGTGCCGCTACAACTTCCTGGAACGTCCTGGAAGAAATCACGCTAAATCGCTCCACTTGCACTCGCGTAGACACCATAACTCCATCTCCATTTCGTCTTTGTCTTGTCTTCCCTGCAGAGAGGGCCAGTGCTTTGTATGTGCCTCGCGTATTGGCGAGTCCGCCTGAGGCTCCTGTGACGATCGCTGTCTTCGCGATGATGTGCGCCTTTGCTTCCCCTCTTCCGCTTTGGCGAGACTGTTTACCTCAACCCTTCGATGTAGTATGAGACCGAGCGGTTTCATTTTATTTTGTGTTTGAATTGAAGATAGAGAGCCCACGCGTAAGAGAAAGCCGGGTCGCTTCGTTCGGAATGACGACGTTTTGTTTGGTGTTGTTCTCCCAGCGCTTATGCGGCCACTACATTAAAACAAAGTAAAGAGGTGGGCCGCACCTCCGGCGCTAAGGGGAACAGAAAGGCGCCGGTCTAAAGACCGCCGCTACGTAACGGTGCTCGGGGCGAGCGAGGCATAGGAGCAGACAGATTCATCGCTCGCAGGAGGCGCGAGGCGATGGGGCGGCGGTCCTCACTTCGCGGACTGCGTTGGAATGACTTGGGACTGGGAGGCACCCTTTGTTCGTCGACCAGGGGCGAAGTGGGGTATATTTTCGGACCCAGTTGATTGCAGCGGAACTTTGAAAGGCGGAACACGATGAGATCCGATTCCTTGCGAGAACAATCTGTACGAGAGAAGCAAACCACGCGGCGGGAGATGTTGCGAAATTCAGGGGCGCTTGCGGGTGGCGCTTTCCTGGCTCACCTCATACCTGGGGCGGTTCGCGGTGGCGCGGCTTACGGGCGGCAGGGAACGGCGGCGGCGGATGCGCTTGCGGCGGCTCGCGCGCAGATGGGGGCGGCTCCTATACAGTCGCAAAAGCTAGCGGAGAATCTGACTTTGCTTAGCGGGCCGGGCGGGAACGTGGTGGTGCTGAACGGAGCTGACGGCAAGATCGTGGTGGATACTTTTCTTGCGCCGGCTTGGCCTCGGCTGAAAGAGGCGCTCGATGGACTGGGAAGCGCTCCTGTGAAAACGGTGATTGATACGCACTGGCATTTTGACCATACGGACAACAACGCTCCGCTGCATGCCGCGGGCGCGACTGTGCTGGCGCATGAAAATACTAAGAAGCGGATGTCTGAGCCGCATGACTTGGCGCTCTTCGGCTTCCATTTCGAGCCTTCGCCCGCGGAGGCCTTGCCGCAGGAAACGTTTGCGGCCAGCCATGGGCTGAAAGCGAATGGCGAGACACTGTCAATGCAACACTTCGCCCCGGCGCACACGGATACGGACATCTACATTGTTTTTGAAAAGGCGAACGTCATACACATGGGGGACACTTTTTTTAACGGGTTCTATCCCTTCATCGACACGGGAACCGGCGGGAAAATCAACGGGATGATTGCGGCGGCGGACAAGGTTCTTCCACTGACCAGCAAGGACACCAAGATCGTTCCCGGGCATGGGCCGCTGGGGAACAAAGAGGATTTGACGAAATTCCGCGCGATGCTGGTCACGGCGCGCGATCGGGTACAGAAATTGAAGTCGGCAGGGAAAAGCGCGGAGGAAGTGGTGGCGGCGAAACCGTTTGCCGACCTCGATCCGGTCTGGGGGAAGGGGAAGCTAAAAGGGGACGTGTTTGCGCAGGTGGTTTATTTGGCGCTTTGAGTGATTACGTGGCGAGGTCAGGCGCCGTGGAGGGAGTTGGCAATGTTTAGGGCCCAGGTGGCCACGGCGTGCCAAGCTGCGGTTTGCGCTATGGGGAAGCGAATTTGTTGGGCGACGATGAGGAAGATGCCTGCGTAGAGCGTGGCGCGATGGATTTTGCGCGTGGAGAACAGGTCGTAGGCTGCGATTAAGAGCACGACGCTATCGGAGATCAACGTTGCGATTAATACTTTGTTGTTGACTGCCGCGAAGGGCCAGCGGCTGACGGCGGCAATCATCAGAGCTGAAGTGCCGATGAGAATCAGACGCTTGTGGGCGGGTGGATTGAAGCGGGCGCGGAAGGCGAAGAAGACGAGCGTGCCGAAGAAAAGCATGTCTGTTATGGGGATGATGTAGAAAGTTTTCGCATCGATGCCTGGAGGCGCGAAGCCTCTGCGAAGCGCATCGGTGCCAGCCACCATACCTAAAACGACCATGAGCGACGCCAGCGCGAAGCCGAGGACGCCGAGGCGGCGGTGAATATCGGTGCGACCGGCGGACACTAGCGAGGTCTGCGTAACGAGCAGGATGATCCAGGAAGAGAATGCGGCGCCGTGCACGTGGATGAGCCAATTGGGTAACGGAGCGCGGAATAT
This sequence comes from Candidatus Acidiferrum typicum, assembly GCA_025463055.1. GTDB lineage: Bacteria > Acidobacteriota > Terriglobia > Acidiferrales > UBA7541 > Acidiferrum > Acidiferrum typicum_A. The sequence continues at coordinate 2,641 of JAOAPV010000105.1, read as the reverse complement.
GCCGGCGAGGAAATAGGTGCGGGCGAAACCGAGGAAGACGGTGGCGAGAATGAGGAGGGCCATCGCGGAAAAGAATAAATGCTCGTAGCGGCGGCGGTTGGGCGCAGTTCTGTGCGCTTGGGTCTGTTCTAAGACGGCTGTGGCCATTGTGACTCCAGGCGGAGCACAGGCAGAACCCGTGCTACTGGCGAAGCTGATCTAACTGGGCTACCCACGCGGTTGGGATTGCGGACATTCTACACCGTCGCAGCGCTCTCATTGAACGGAGATTTTGTTGAGATCAGCCGAGGTCCGTCTACAGCGTGAGCCCACATTAACGCGAAGCGCAGCCGGCTGAGATTAGTTTACGAGATGCGTGGCCAGATTAACCGTGACGGTGTCGAAGGCTTTGGTGTGTTGCTGTCCCAGTTGCCAGAATTCGGTTTTTAGTTGCTGGGCGGAGATGGTTACGTAGAGATAGCCGTAGGAAGCTACTGCGGAATCGTAAGTCAGGCCGGGGCCGCCGACCGGAGAGCCGGCTGCGGGGGCTACTGGCTGGGGCGGCATGCCTCCGGTGCCTACTACAATGTATGGAATTCCTTTGCCGGCTATGTGGCGGGTGTAATGCTGATAGTTGTGCGCATGAGCGGAGAGGAAAAGATCGGGCGTGACGCCGGCTTGGGTGCAGGCGTCGTCAATGGACTGGTTCATCTGAGTGCTGCCACTGTGACCACTTTGGCTGTAGGGCGGATGATGCGTGGCGATGACCAGGGCTTTTTTGTCCTTGGATTTTGCGATTGTTGCGAGCGTTTTCTTTAGCCAGTCGATTTGCGACGTGTCGTTCTTCCCGCTTGTGATGCCTTCCAGAAAGCCCGGATTTTCTAGTCGATTGGAGTAGAGGCCGATGATCCGGGCGAAGGGCGCATCGAGCATCCAGTACACGCCCGGCATGGTCATGGTTTCGCGATAGATGCCGGTGCCTGCTGCTTGCGGTGGGACCGCGGCCTTGTCGGCGCAAAAGTTTGCCTGAAAGTCTTTGAGCGACGGATCGTCGACAGGAGTGGTCACCTCTCCATCATGGTTGCCGGGAATGGCGACGATTTTGCCGGGGTAATGGCGATAGGGGCGATAGAAGCGGTCGCTGTAATGCGCAGCTTTATCTGGCCCGTAAATGACGTCGCCTAGATGGAACAAGAACGCGGGGTTTAGGCCGCCGGCGGCGGGATTAAAATCGGTGGCCATCTCATCGGAGATAAGTTCCGCTTCGTGGGCTTGACCGACGCCGGTGTCGCCGAGCGCGTGGAAGCGAAGTTCGCCGACTTGCTCGATCTCCTTGACGCCATCGGCGCCGATTACGTCGTCGAGGATGAGACTGGCATTCTTGCGAACCGGCGGAATGGGGCCGAGCTGCGTTTTGCTCCAATCGGTGATGCTCGTGTGACCATTGATTGGTTGACGTGAGGAGGGTGGTACGGGCAGATAAAAGGGATGGGCAAATCTGTGCTTGGAATAAGTTGTCGAAGTCAGCTGATTTTTTGGGGGCATTCTGGCTCTCCTTCTGGCGAATTTGGGGGAGGAAGTAGTGCCGCTTGTAACACTGCATCAGTTAGATGTCAATTTAATATCATGTTAAGAAGATGGCGGGGAGTGGGCGAGGCGAAATCGCGCTGCAGAACGCGAACCGAAAAAGCAAGTCCCTCGCGCTGCGTGGTGATGACAGTGAGGCGCAGCGGCGGCCTCGACGAAAAACGAGCCCAAGACGCGCGGAGAAAAGCCGCTGGGCCGCGCGGACTCCGCCCTGCGCTACAGGTACATGCTAGTGGCGGGCGTCGCCGGCGCCGGTTAGTTCGCGGACTATGTTGCCTACGAAATTTTTGGCGTCGCCGAATAGCATTAGGGTTTGGTCGAGGTAGTAGAGAGGGTTGTCGATGCCGGCGAAGCCCGCGGCCATGCTGCGCTTGATGACCATAACGGTGCGAGCCTTGTCGACGTCGAGGATGGGCATGCCGAAGATGGGGCTGGAGGCGTCTGTGCGGGCGGCGGGATTGGTGACATCGTTGGCGCCGATTACGAGGGCGACGTCGGTTTGCGCCATGTCGCCATTGATGTTGTCCATATCGAGGAGCTTGTCGTAGGGGATGTCGGCTTCGGCGAGCAGCACGTTCATGTGGCCGGGCATGCGGCCGGCTACGGGATGGATGCCGAAAGTTACGTCGACGCCGCGCTTGGTGAGCCCGTCGTATAGCTCGCGCACTTTGTGCTGGGCTTGCGCGACGGCCATGCCATAGCCGGGGACGATGACGACTTTGTTGGCGGCGGCGAGAATGCCGGCGGCTTCTTCGGCGGTGGCGCTTTTGACGGGACGCTGCTCCTGCGTGCCCGCGGCGGCGGCTTGGATTTGGCCGAAGCCACCGAAAAGCACGTTGGTGAAAGAGCGGTTCATGGCCTTGGACATGATTACGGAGAGAATAAAGCCGGAGGAGCCGTCGAGCGCGCCGGCGATGATCAGCAGCTTGCTATTGAGCACGAAGCCCATGGCTGCGGCGGAGAGACCGGCGTAGGAGTTCAAAAGGGAGATGACGGTGGGCATGTCCGCGCCGCCGATGGGGATTACGAGCATCACGCCGAAGATGAGCGGGATGATGATCATGGCGGGGAAGAG
>JAOAPV010000092.1 GCA_025463055.1 Candidatus Acidiferrum typicum | reverse complement strand
CCAAGCCTCTGCCCGTGTGAATCCCGCCCGTTTGTAGACGACCCGCCGCCCTTCTTATGTGCCATGACTCATTCCCTCTTTTGTTCTGGTGATTTCTCGGCCGATGTCGCGAGACCTGTAGCTCGGGTCCGGTTTGTGGACCTGAGGCTTTTTCCTACCGCACCACAAACCCGCACTACAGCTTAATATCGCTAACCTGCACAGCCGTATAATTCTGCCGGTGCCCGCGCGAAATCTTGTACTGATTGCCCTTCTTGAACTTGAGCACGGTCAGTTTCTTCGCCCGCCCCTGGCTAATAATCTTTCCCGTGACGGTCACCTTCGACGCATCCGAACCAAGCATCACCTTCTTCTCGTCGGTATGCACCGCGAGCACGGAGCCAAACGTCACTTTCTCTCCGACGTCTCCGCTGACTCGCTCAATACGTATAGTGTCGCCGGGCGCGACGCGATACTGCTTCCCCCCGGTCTGAATGACGGCGTACATCGCTCCTCCACCTGTAAAGACAAACGTCAATTATAGAGGCTTTACACCAAGCCCGTCAACGCACGAAAATCACGCACACGAATCAGACATCTGTCGCTCCACTGCTCCTTGGCAACATAATTAGGCTTACCAAACAAAGGCTTACCAAACAATTCTTTCGTCGTCTCTTTCGTCGTCGCCGAATGGCAAGACAGCACAATTCCGAGCTGTTTTAGCATCAAACCGGCAGGGTTTGCGAGTCGACTGTCTGTAAGTTCAACTGTGGGCGTCACTTCGATGGGGTGGCACAACTTTTCCCGTTCGCCGGGGTTCCTTGAATGTAGCAATAAAGGATCTAAGAGGGTCCCCAGATGCGATACTTCGAAATGCGGTATTTGAGGCTTTTCGGTTTACTCGGTATTTGTCTAGGTATTTGTCTTTTCTCGGCTTCCAACGCGAACGCCCAGCGCGTCACATTCGGCGTGGGCATTGGCGCTCCTGTTTATTCCGGTCCCGCGCCAGTCTGCACCTACGGCTACTACGACTACTCTCCGTACGCCTGCGCTCCCTACGGATACTACGGCCCTGACTGGTTCGCAGGCGGCGTCTTTATCGGCGCCGGCCCCTGGTATCACGGGTACGGCCGTGGGTACTACGGTCGCGGATACGGCTACGGACGCGGTGGATATTATGGCCGCGGCGGATACGGCTATGGCGGCTATGGACGCGGCTTCGATCGCGGCTACCGCGGTGGAAACTTCCACGGCGGCAACGGTTATCGTGGCGGTGGTTATCGCGGCGGAGACTTCCGTGGTGGCGGTGGCGGATATCACGGTGGTAATGGCTTCCACGGCGGATCGGGTGGCGGATATCACGGTGGTGGCAGCTTCCAGGGCGGATCGGGCGGCGGGAATCACGGTGGTGGTGGTTCCCATGGCGGTGGCCACGGAGGCGGCGGGCATCGCTAAGTAAAACTTGATTCCGCCGGCATTTACCGGCGCAGGACGGCTGGCCGCAAACGCTGCCAGCCGTTTTCATTTTCTGGCAGTCTCGTTGCTTCTTGCCTCCGCTCGGGTCAGCAGCACCGCTGTCGCAGTCGACATCGACTCATAATACCCAACAAACCGTTGCGGCTCCGCCGCCTTGTATGGGCCTAGATTGTGCGCCCAGCGAAACCCAATCGGTTGATACCACAGCTCGGCCTCAACGTGGAACGGGCCCTGCGCGTCGCCGGTGCTGACCGAATATCGCACCACGCTCCCCATGTCCGTGAAATTCGGATCCTCCACTGCATCGCCTACGACGGCGATATCGGCCTCCGCAGTTTCTTTCTTGAAGCCGCTCGGTAGCAGCCGATTGTCCTTCAGATATCCCACCGCTGACAGCAGCCCCGTGGTCACACGCCCGGCGGCGTCCTTCAAAATCGGCTCGTAGATCTGTACTTGGTCGCTGCTGGTAATCTCGCGGTAGTGCGGCTCAAATCGCGCTGGATCGGCATCGTTGTCGTTTCCTTCGATGGACCCATCCGCATGCAGCGCGCCTGATTCAAAAACCTTATTGTCTCGTGCATCGCGAACCGTTACATGCAGCCACGCGCGGCGCGATGGGTAAGCTGTCGGCATCTTGTGCCCAGTCAAATTCTGCACAAGCACTTGCACCTGCAGACGGTCCGAGACGGTCTCAACGGGCCGAATGCTGACGCGTGCCGCCTGCGATTGGAGAAATGCGATCGTCCTCTCCGCTTGCGCCGTCAATTCCGTAGGCAGCGCGGTCACGCTCAAATCAGCGCGATGCAGATTGAGCATCCGCAGCATGAAAAAGTTTCCCGCCACAAACGTATGCTGATGCGCTCCCTGGCGTGGAACTCCAAGCACCGCCGTGATGGGCACCTGTCCCGGAATCTCCGGCATGTGGCACGACTGGCAACTTTGGTTCTCTCGATAATCGCTGTGCAGCCATTCCGGATAAGGCATCTGTTCCGGCAATGAGCCGATATCTTTCCCGCCCGGCCCAAGCGCTTTTGTTTTTAGCGTGTGGCAAGTGCCGCACAGCGCAGAATCCCGGATATGCGCCGCTTCAGTGGGACGAAATCCGGCTGATGACGTATGCATGATGCGTTGCCGCCCCGCCTCGATAGCAAAAGGGCCGTACTCCGGGTGCTCGCCCTTTGACGCCGGCGGATTAATCACGAATCCCCCGTTGAAACTTTCGGCTGTCCCCAGCTTTTCATTCGCGATTTGATGGCACACCGAGCAAGTCACGCCATCTTCGGCTTTTGCGTTGTCCTTTTTGTCTTGATCAAATGGAAGATGCGAAAAAATTTGACCCTTGCGGCCCTCCGACTTTGCCTCGAAGCGCGTAATCGGCATGTGGCAGACCGAGCACTCGTCCTCTATCGCAGCCACCGACTCCGGATGATCGATCGATTCGCGCCGCACGCTCCCTTGCCAGTAAGGGTCGCGCGAAGAATTCGCCATGATGCTGGAACGCCAATCGAACCCAATGGAAACGTCTTCACCCGAAGACGTTACGATGCCATTGTGGCAGGCCAGGCATCGGTCCGAAGTTTGAAAGCGCACCTTTGTTTCAGTGTGTTGCCCGCCGCCGCTGACAAGTCCGACCGAGCAATTCAGCAATCCAAATAGCGCGACCGCGTACCAGACCCTTTTTGTCATCACCAACCTTCGTTAAGCCGACCGTCAAACCAGTCCCAAAGCAAATAGAACACTACTTGTATCTGTCTTCCCGAAGTGTTGTTGACCGGGACGCGAACGCCCAGATTCGCCCGAATGTGTTGTCGCTTGCTGATCGTCACTTGCATTTCCGGCACTACGTCCCAATTGGTTTTCGCGTTGTCTACCAAATCCCTGGCCGCGAGAAACTCGAACATGGGCGACCACAGCCGGCCCAAACCGTGATTCGCTGCAAAGCTCTGACCGATGGCGGTATTGAAAAATATCAACTGTGGCGCGATGTCCGTATGCCGCGGCAAGTCCGCGCCAAATTGTGTCTGGATAAATGTATTGGTAGGGAACAGCTGATCAAAAGCGGCGAATGTTTCAAACGTTGTGGTCCCGGTTCCGAAGCCTCGCGCCTTATTACCCGTCGGCAAAATCACACCGCCAAACAAGCTTAGAATCGATCCGGATGGCCGCAGAATCGATTCTGACTGCAACTTTGAAAACATCACGCGCTTCAGGCCCAGCGTCGTGTCGCCAATGCCGCCGTACCAGGTGTGATTCTGATCTTGAAAATTGACCGGGACGTCCACCTCAATCTGATTTCTCACGCCGAACCGCTGCTCATGAAAGATGTGGGTCGTGCCCCCTGGAGCGCCCGTCGCATTCATCCCCGTGGAGATCACGACTTCATCTTCGGGAAAGGCCTTTTCGGTAACCAACGCCCGAGGCAAATTCAATTCCCCGCGCGGCCAGTGCGGATTCCGGCACAAGCTGCGCAAGTACGCGACCACGTCATCGATCTGCTCAGAGGTCAGCGCCTCGCTGAACGACGGCATAATGTCGGAAAATCCACGCGTCGGACCACCGTGAGTGATTACGTCCTTCCAGGTGACGTTAGGTTCAGGACTAGTCTGGTCGCACGCTGTAAAATCCGGGAAGGTCCGCGGCCGCTCGAATCCGGCAATCTCTTTCGCAGTCCCTCTCCCATCAGGGCCATGGCATGCCGCACACGCCGACTTAAAGACTTGCTCGCCCGCTTGCGCCCGGGAACTACCGCGGTTCACGTCTTGACCGAACATGACGGCAAGCGGCACACAAAACGCTAGGGCCACGAACCAGATCATTGCCCGTCCGGTACCCGTGCTCCTAATTCTCATAGTTGTCCTGAGCCGCAGCTGAACCGCCAACTTGTCGCCACCTTTTTGGAATTCGAGGCGCTTGCAACTCGTGCTCGCGCAAAGACTGTAAACGCGTTTGATTCGATGTGCAAATCCGTCTCGCCGGGCCCCCGTTATCCTCAGATTTTCACGGTTTTTTCGATTGCTCTTCGTTTATTCATGTGGTAGTAACATGCCCCATTCAGACTCCGCTGCGAGTGGCGGGCCGGTTTGCGTGGTAGGGGTGACCGCGCAGTCCCCTTCGGTGTCCCCTTCGCTTAGCGAAATACGCTGGTTGTGGTGTGTTCGTCCCGATATCTTTGGAGGCTCTCAATGAGAAGCAGAGCGAGTGGTTTATCCGTTTTGGGATTTTCGGCTGTGCTGTTGCTGCTTGTCGCGGTTGGGGTCGTTCCCGCCGCGAACGCGCAGTCTACGACCGATGGCGCCATCGGCGGCGCTGTCATGGATCAGACCGGCGCTGTAGTGCCGAACGCCATTGTCGGCAGTCATAATCTCGGCACGGGCAGCAGCTCCAGCGGCGTTACGGATGGCAGCGGCCGTTACATCCTCATCCATCTTCAGCCCGGCCAATATTCTCTTGAGATCACCGGCACCGGCTTCGGCGCCTTCAAAGTCACCAACATCACCGTGGAGGTTGGCCGAGTCACGACGATAGATGCCACCCTTAGTATCAAAACGATGGCCGAAACGGTTGTCGCCACCGCGGAGCTTCCCGTCATCACCACCGATCGCGCGGACTTCAGCACCAACATCAACGACACTACGATTGACAATCTCCCCATCAACGGCCGCCGCTGGTCCACTTTCGCGCTGAGCACCCCGGGCGCGGTACCCGACGGTGGCTTCGGGCTCGTAAGCTTCCGCGGCATCTCCGGTCTGCTCAACAACAACACGGTCGACGGCGCCGACAACAATCAGGCGTTCTTCAGCGAAGAGCGCGGCCGCACGCGCATCAGCTATTCCACGAGCGAAGCCGCCATCCAGGAATTCCAGATCAACACGTCCAACTACTCCGCCGAATACGGCCGGTCCGCAGGCGGCGTAGTCAACGCCGTCACCAAAAGCGGCACCAACCAACTCCACGGCCAAGCCTTCTGGTACGATCGCACCAGCGACCTCGGCGCCGTCAACCCTTTCTCGTTCAAATCACAACTAGTAAATGGAGTGGCCACACGCGTTCCGTTCCTGCCGCCGGACAAACGCCATCAATTCGGTGGTGGCATTGGTGGCGCGATCATCAAAGACAAACTGTTCTTCTTCTTCAGCGGCGACCAGCAGTTGCGTGGGTTTCCCGCGGTGTCCGACTCGGGAACTCCGGGTGCGATTGTTGCGCCGCTCAGCGCAGCAGAGCTGACTACGCTGGCCGGACGCGGAGTTTCCGCCGCGCAGGCTAATGCTGGCATTGCATTTCTGCAGAATCTGACAGGCCAAGTGGCCCGAACCGGCGATCAACTGATTCTTTTGCCGAAAATAGATTGGAGCATCACCGCGAAGCATCGTTTGTCGGTGAGCTATAACCGGCTGCGGTGGGCCTCTCCAGCTGGCGTACAGACGGCCGGCGTGGTTAACCGCGGAATTGAGAGCTACGGAAACGACTACGTAAAGGAAGATTGGGGCATCGCGCGCCTGAACTCCACCATTTCAGCCACACTCGCCAACGAACTCCGCTACCAGATCGGCCGCGACTTCGAATTTGAAAATGGCCAGAATCCTGTTTCCGGCGAGCCGGTATCCGCGCAAGGCGTGTCGCCGCAGGTTTTCATCGGAGGCGTTGGCAACTTCACGTTCGGCAAGCCCAATTTCCTGGACCGCCGCGCCTTTCCGAAGGAAATGCGCAACCAGGTCGCCGACACTTTCTCGTGGAGCCACGGCACACACTTGTTGAGGTTTGGATTTGACTTCAACCATGTGAACGACGTGGAAGACAATCTCTTCCGGGAATCGGGCGACATTTCCTACAGCACGCGGGCGGATTACTTGAGCGACTACGCGGCGGCCGTCAATCAGTTAGGACCTCGATGCACCAGCAAGGCGGGCGCGGCGATTCCTTGCTATTCAAGCTTCAACCAACAGCTCGGACCCAGCAAATTTACATTCTCAACCGACGATCTGGCGTTTTTCGTTCAAGACGATTGGCGCGTGCAGCCTTATTTCACGGTGAACTTGGGCTTGCGCTACGAGACGGAGCTAATGCCCTCTCCTCAGATTGCGAACCCGGCGCTCCCGCTCAGCAGCAAATTCCCCAACGACTTCAAGGACTTCGGACCCCGCCTGGGCTTTGCGTGGGATCTCACCCATGATGGCAAAACCATAGTGCGCGGCGGTTATGGCATCTTCTACGGCCGAATCATCAACTCCACCATCGCTAACGCCATCACGAATACGGGCGTGCTGTCCTCAGCGCAACTTGGATTCTTTTTCCTGCCATCAGACCCGGGCGCTCCGACTTACCCCAACGTTCTGGCCACGGCGCCGCCGCCAGCCACCTTCACCCCGCAAGTTGTGGAGTTTGCTCCCCACACTAGCAATCCTATGGTCCATGAATTCGACCTGGACTTTCAGCGCCAAATAGCTACCAACACAGTGGTCTCGGTCTCTTATCTGGGCAGCTTCGGAGGAAACCTTCCGCGCTTTGTAGATACCAATCTAAATCCGCCATCTTCCACCGTTACATACACCATAAGCGGAGGCAGCAAGAGTGGACAGACGCTTACTTTGCCGCTGTTTACGCCCGTGTCTAAAGTGCAGGCACGCCCGAATGCGGGCTTCAACTCCATCACCAATATCTCGAACAGCGTAACGTCTAAATACAATGCGCTAGTGGTCGCCCTGAACCGCCGCTTCTACCAGGGCTTTCAAATTCAAACCTCTTTCACCTTCTCGCACGCGAATGATGCGGGGCAGAGTTCACAAACGTTCACGGCGGCGAACAACGTGCTCAACCCCTTCGATCTGACGCAAGAGCAAGGGCGTTCGAACTTCGATCTCCGCGAACGATTCAGCTTCGGCGCAGTGTGGACACCAAACCTGTACAAAGGCGGCCGTCTCATTTTCAAAGAGTTGGTGAACGGCTTCACCATTTCGCCGCTCATCGCCATTTCTTCGGGCGCGCCTTACACCGGTCTAATTCAGGGGAATGCGCCCGGCGGCGTTTCCTCCGGCGTTCTGGGAGCCGGCGGCACAAACCGCGCTCCCAATTTCGCGCCGAATGCTTTCCAGATGCCGCGCACTGCGAACGTGGATTTGCGGTTGGAAAAAGGATTCCGCTTGACCGAACATAGGTCATTCACGCTCACGGCGGATGCCTTCAACGCGCTGAACCATACCAACTTCACCGGCGTGGATACTCAGCTTTACACGATCTGTTCGGCGAATGCGAAATGCTCCGCGACCGGCGCTACGCCGACGGTCAACCAGTTGGTTTTCAACAATCATTTTGGGATCCCGACTGCGTCATCCAATTCAATCTTGGCGCAGCGGCAGATTCAGATTGGC
>JAOAPV010000058.1 GCA_025463055.1 Candidatus Acidiferrum typicum | reverse complement strand
GACAGGCAACGTGGTCGTAACCGTCGGCGGTCAATCCAGCAGCGGAGTGAACTTCACCGTCACAGTTCCCGCCCCTTCGATCACCAATCTGACCCCTAACAGCGGCCCCGTAGGCGCTTCGATCACGGTCGCGGGCACAAACTTCGGCGCAACCCAAGGCACCAACACGCTCACGTTCAACGGAGTTGCAACGACACCGACGAGTTGGACCGCTACGGGCATCACTGCACCGGTCCCAACCGGCGCCACAACGGGCAACGTGGTCGTAACCGTCTCAGGTCAATCCAGCAGCGGAGTGACCTTTACGGTCACCACTCTTCCTCCGCCCACCCTAGCCAACCTAAATCCACCATTAGGGCTTATAGGCACATCCGTGACGATCACGGGAACGAACTTTGGACCTTCCAAGGGGACCAGCACAGTTACGTTTAATGGCGTCGCCGCGGTGCCAACAAGTTGGAGCATGACCAGCATCGTAGCGCCCGTTCCTTCCGGCGCAACCACTGGAAGCGTTCTTGTCACAGTCGGTGGTGTCACCAGCAACGGCTCAAACTTCACGGTAACCGTACCGTCTGCGCCGATTACCCTCGTTCAACACACGAGCAAGGATGCCGGCTCAACGTCCTCCTCCACCTTGGCATTCAAATCGAACAACAGAGCCGGTAATTGGATTGCGGTGGTCGTTCGCGCGGGCAAGTCCGGCCAGGTCTTCACGGTGTCGGATTCGCTGCATAACACCTATCGAACGGCCGCACAGTTCAATGTGACCGTGGACACACCAAATGGCGACACCATGGGGATCTTTTACGCCGAAAGTATCGCCGGCGGCGCCAACACAGTTACAGTCTCGGACACAATCTCCGGAAGCACATTGCGTTTCGCTATTCTCGAATACTCGGGCGTAGCCCAGACCAATTCTCTCGATGTCGTGGTCGCAGGACAGGGCGCTAGCGCCGGGCCAAACAGCGGCAGCGCCACAACTTCGATGAACGGCGACCTCCTCCTCGGTGCCGTAATGACCGCTGCGACCGCAACGATCACCGCAGGACCGAATTACAAGATCGAAGAGTCTGTTCCGGCCGAGCCAAATACAAAACTAATCGCTGAGGACCAGATTCAGTCCCCAGCGGGAATCGCTTCCGCCAGCGCGAATCTCGCTGCGTCGGACCAGTGGGGAGCGATTCTAGCCGCTTTCAAGCCAGGCAACAGCGGAACCAGCGGCCCAACTATCAGCAGTCTTAGCCCCACGTTCGGCCCTGTGGGCACTTCGCTCACAATCAGCGGCAACAACTTTGGGTCATCGCAGGGCACAAGCACAGTGTCATTCAGCGGAACGCCGACAATCGCGTCCGGTTGGAGCGCCACGAGTATCGTCGCGTCCGTACCAGCCGGGGCGAGCACTGGAACCGTGGTGGTCACCGTAGGCGGAGTGGCAAGCAACGGGGTGACTTATACAGTCACGGTGCCACCGCCCAGCATCGCCAGTTTGAATCCAAGTTCGGCGCTGGCGGGAAGGTCAGGGTTCACCCTGCTGGTGAACGGAATAAACTTCGTACCCTCGTCGGTGATTCAGTGGAGCGGAAATCCGCGAACAACGGCATTTGTCTCGAGCACGCAATTGCAAGCGACAATTACGCCGTCAGACATTGCGAGTGCGGGACTTGCGAAGGTCACCGTTTCCAACCCTGGGCCCGGCGGTGCTATATCGAGTGCGTCAGCATTTCTGATTGGCACAAGTGGGGGGAGCAATTTTGCGACGTATGCTGTAAATCAAGCAGCCCAAGACATTGTCTACGATCCGAAAAACCAGGTGTTCTATCTCTCCGTCTCCGGGACTGCAACCAGCAACCCAAACACGATTTCCGTCCTCGACCCCGCGGCTGCCACGATTACCTCGGCTCAGCCGGCGGGAAGCAATCCAAATGTGCTGGCCATATCCGACGACAGCCAGTTTCTGTATGCGGGGGTGGACGGCGCCGCTTCCGTCCAGCGATTCACCCTGCCCGGCCTCGCACCGGATATCAGCTATGCGCTCGGCTCAGGCTCTTTGGGCCCGTACTTTGCTCTCGACTTACAGGTCGCGCCGGGCGCGCCGCACACCACTGCCGTTACGCTCGGCAATAACGGCAGCCCCGCGGCGCAAGGCGGAATTACAATCTTTGATGACGCCACTCCGAGAGCGGTAAAGGCCCCAGGAGGAGCCGACCTGTTCGGCTCGATTCAGTGGGGGGCGGATGCCACTGCACTCTTCGCGGCCAACAACGAAAGCAGTGGTTTTGACTTCTATGAATTATCGGTGAACTCGGGCGGGGTTAGTCTGAATCAGGATTTTCGACGTGTGTTCACCAGTTTCGCGAATAGAATTCACTTCGATCCCGGCACAAATCTCGTCTATGCGGATGAGGGCCACGTAATCAATCCTTCCACCGGCCAACCGGTCGGAAACTTCAATGCTGTGGGTCCCGTGGTTGTGGATTCAAGTTTGAACATTGCTTTCTTCCTAAGTGGGGGGTCGGGGACCGGGGCAACAATTCGATCGTTCGATCTTACGCACTTCACGCCGATTGGCTCTGTAACCGTCCCTACCGCCACAGGAACGTTATCCCGTCTGATTCGCTGGGGCCAAAATGGGCTTGCATTCATCAGCAGGGACGCCAACGGAGGCGGCCAAGTCTTTTTGGTCGGAGGAAATTTTGTCGGCCCGGCGCCCGCTTTCATCCAGACTCCTCCCCCAACCCCGGCGACTCCGCCAACTCCGGCAGCGAACGCTCCTACAATAACATCTCTATTTCCTAGCTCAGCGATTGCTGGCGGCGCAGCCGTTTCGCTAACCGTGACTGGCACGCAATTTGATCCAGCCGCGGTCGTACAATTCAACGGCAGCTCGCTTGCCACGACGTTTGTTTCCAGCACGCAACTGCAGGCGGCGATTCCCGCAAGCGACATTCTCACTCCGGGTACAGCCAGCATTACAGTCGCCAACCCTCCGGCCACCGGTGGGAGTTCGAGTGCCTCGTCCTTTTTCGTCGGTGCCAGCGGAGGAACTAGTTCAGCGGGAACTGGCTTCGCGGTACAAATTGTGAATCAGGCTTCCAAAGACATCGTGTTCGATCCCGTTGACCAGTTTTTCTATCTCTCAGTGCCGAACACGAATCCCAACGGGAATACCATCGCTGTCCTCGATCCGTCTACGACGCAAATCGTCGGGACACAATACGCGGGGAGCAATCCGAATGTCATAGCCATTTCGGACGACGGCCAGTTTCTTTATGCCGGAATCGACGGATTGTCCTCCGTGCAGCGCTTCACCCTGCCAACTCTGGCGAGAGATATCCTGTATCCGCTCCCAACAAGTCCAACTCAAGGCCCCTATTTCACTCTGGATCTGCAGGTGGCACCGGGAGCTCCACGTACAACGGCTGTCACTTCCGGGTCATTCAACTCTAGTCCGGCGGCGATCGAGGGGATAAGTATTTTCGACGACGCCACGATGAGACCCACGATTGCCAAAGGCTTCGGGCCCGGTGGGGGCGGCAGCGTGTTGTACGATTCACTTCAGTGGGGCTCGGATGCGACTACCCTATACGCGGCCAACAATGAAGACACAGGCTTTGATTTTTACGCTTTATCCGTAAATTCGACTGGCGTGGTGCTGGCAAGCGATTATCCAAATACGTTTTCTAGTTTTGGGAACGAAATTCACTTCGATGCCGGGACCAAACTCATCTATTCCGATGACGGGCACGTTGTAAATCCTTCGACCGGAGCCTCGCTAGGGACCTTCCCCCTCACAGGCTTGCCTGCTCCCATCATGGTGCCGGACTCGAACTTGAATGAGGGCTTCTTTGCCGCAAGTACGGGAAACTCGTCGGTGACCATTAGCTCGTTCAATTTGAACACGTTTACTCTCATCGCTTCGATCGTCATTCCAAATGTCGCTGGCACCCCGCTCCGTGTGATTCGATGGGGACAGAGCGGTTTGGCCTTCAACACCGATGCCGGGCAAATCGTCCTCGTCGGCGGAAACTTCGTGCATTAAGCGACACACAGACCGCGATCGAGGAATGGCGGCTACGCCACAAAACAAAGTGGCGGCACCGCTAATCTGACTTACACGATAACGCGCTGATGGAGGCTGACTCGCCGGGTGCCCCTTACGCCGATTTTGCGTGTTGGGTCTTTGACTTGGGTTTGCCAGAAACACAAACGGGATCAATCTGCGGCGTTGCTGAGCGGCGAGCCGGTGGCGGATTGCGGGGAACATCGGGGATAGACCGGATGTTTTCCGCACGTTTGCGAAATCGACCGCCTGTCCCTCAACCGCACCTCCGACCAGTTGTCCCGGCGTACCCCTCCTGCTACTTTTTACCCCGAGTGACGTAGAGTGGGCTCGGCCGTGAACATCGCGCTCCAGCCTCCGCAGCCATTTTCCCGTTTTCTCGTTTACCGGCAGCCACTCTTATCTACTGGCGCCGCACCGAACGGCCGCTCCTTCTCTTCCGGTCTTCCGGCGGCCAAGAGGAAATGCAAGTACCTTTAGAATGAACACTTGCAGAAGTGTATCAAAACAAAGGACTTTAACTACCTTTAGAATGAACACTTATGCAAAACCCGGGGGAGGGGGTAGGCCTAAGGAATCCGCACAATCCGATGCTCGCCCAAGGTGTCACTTCCGGAGAGCTTCTGCAGTTCGCTAAGCCCTTCCATGCCCCACCGCGCCAGAAACGGCAGGAAGCACAGCTCCCGCGATTGCAATGACTTGTTGGGATAGAGAAGATTTTCGAGAAACCGCTCGTGGTCGCTCAGCAACCCGGTTTTCTGGTCCAGCGCCCGGCCCGTTTTACGCCGCAGTTTCTCCAGTTGAAACGCGATCTTGTTGCGCGCCGTGGTCACCGCGCCGCCCAGCGTCGGATCCAATTTCTCGATCTGCGCTCCAAGCTCGGCCAGCGTGCTCTCCACCTGTGCCTGGTCGCGATCGAAATTCTCGGAGAGCGCAGGAGGCACCGAAACCGATTCCAGCTTCCGCCGCAGTTCCTGCGGACCGGCCCAAAGATTCTCGATACAAAGACCGTACTTCTGCAAAAGCTTTTCCGCCTTCGCATCCAGAATCGTGAACCCCGCGCGCGGCAAAATCACCGGCATGCGTCCAAGCAATCGCTCGTAAATCACGGACGATTGCGCGAAATACGCAATCTCGGCCGGCCCGCCAAGGTACGCCGCCGTCGGCAAAAGATAGTCCTGCACCACCGGCCGGAACAACGCATTCGCGCTGAACATTTCCGGCGACGCATCCACCAGGCGCAGCGCCTCTTCGCGCGTCCAGGTAGTGTCTCCGCTTTTGAAATGCGAATTGCTCGCCACCACGGGCTGCCGCACGCCATCGCGAATCGTAAAAAGCAACGTGCTCTTCGCGGTCACCTTCACCTGCGCGTCATAACCTGCGCGCTCCAACTCCGCGCCGCGCTGCAAAAGCTTTTTATTCAGTTCGTCGCGATCTTCGATCGCCTTTTGGTAAAGCGGCGCCGCGATGCGATGCAGCCGCGCATCCAGCGGATCAAGCAAAATCAGTCCCTGCTCCGCAAACAGCCGCGCAAACAATTTACCGAAGGCGCTGCCATAAGTTTCCCCAGGCGTATAGCTCTGTTCCAAAGCCTGCGAAATCGTTTCACTGGCCGGCCCGGAAAGCAGTCCAATCGCCTTCTTCACACTCTCCTCAATTGGAGTTCCGAGCCGCACCTGACCGACCGGCCGCCCAGCCGCCGCATCCGCCGGAAGCTCAAAGCGCGTCAGCTTTCCGGACTCAAACCAGGTGACATGACGCACTTCGTCAAGATCGTGATCCTCGGTCGCCATCCAGAAAATCGGCACAGCCGGAATGCCCGCTTCACTAAGCTCCTCAGCCAGCCGGATCGCGGTGAGCGCCTTGTAGACGGCATACGCCGGGCCACCAAACAAACCAACCTGCTGTCCGCTCACCACAGCGACCGCGCCGCGCTCCAGTTTCTCGAGATTGCGCATCGCCGCGTCACTCGCGCCGAAGCTGGAATTCTGGTCACGCAAAATTCCCGCAACTTGACGGCGCCGCTCCGCCGGGTATTCGAGGCTAGACGCAACTCGCTTCACCGCATCCATATTCGGGGCATGCGGATAAAACTGCTTCACACCGGAATAGTCATCAACAAGGCGGACAAACAGCTTAGGCTGGTGGGGCAGGCGCCGGAAAGGAATAGAGACACAGCCCATGGGCAGTTAGATGATACACACGCTCTTTGGTGACACCAAGCAGGGCCGAGTGCGCCGTCGCGGCACCCCCGATTTGACGAACACGGCCTACAAACGGTAGCGCCCCAAGCAGCGATTGCCGCGACCCGCCGTTGTAGAGGTGTGCTTTAGCGCATCCCAGTGTAAAGGCCGGGCTTGAGCCCGGCTAGCGAGCAAAGCGAGCGCTACCGCAGTGGAAGTCCTGACATCAGCAAGGGGACCAGCGCCTTAAGACAGTGCGAAAAGTTCACGCGAGAAATAGCTTTAGGCCTGGTCTTCAAGCTCGCGCAGCCGCAGGCTCAAGAGCAGCGAGCAATTCCAGCACGCGTATTTTGGCGGCATCCGCGAGCGGCAGCAGCGGCAAGCGCGGCAGTCCGCCGTAATACCCACGCTGGTCCATCACGAACTTTACGCCAGCAATGCCGAACTCCGACACGATCAGTTTCGACGCGCGGAGCAACTTCTTCTGCAGCTCGCGCGCGGTTTCCAACTGCCCGCGTCGCGTCAACTCATAAAGCTCCGAGCATTTTTCCGGCAACGCGCTCGCCAGCGCCAGAATCGCGCCTTTTGCGCCAACCGTAAGCGACGGCAGCAACACGCCCGCGCCGCCAGTCAAAACCTGGAAGGAAGCCGGCGCCGCCGCAATCATTTCTCCGACGCGCTGCACATGTCCGGAACTCTCCTTGATTCCGACAATATTCGGGTGCTCAGCCAGCACCGCTACTTCTGGCGCTTCCAGCGAAATCCCCGTGAATTGTGGCACGGAATACAGCAGCAC
The DNA here is from genome assembly GCA_025463055.1 of Candidatus Acidiferrum typicum. GTDB lineage: Bacteria > Acidobacteriota > Terriglobia > Acidiferrales > UBA7541 > Acidiferrum > Acidiferrum typicum_A. The sequence goes on along the minus strand of JAOAPV010000058.1, from coordinate 44,380 downwards.
CGGAATCGGCGAAGCGTCCGCCACGCACCGGTAATGCGCAATAAAAACATCCGGCTTGTAAACAGGTTTGTAGTAATACGGCGTCTTCACCAGCGCCGCGTGATATCCCAGATCAGCAGCTCGCTTGGTGCGCGAAATCGTTTCCGCGGTGGACTCGACTCCCGTTCCAGCCAGCAACTTCTTCTGCGGACTCGCCGCTTCCTTCGCCGCAACCAGCACGCTGTCCCATTCCGCGCGCGACAGCAGCACCGATTCGCCGGTCGAGCCCTGCACGGCGTAACCCGCTAGCCCCGTTGCGTTGTAGCGTTGAATATTTTGCTTCAGGTGTGCGATCGCGACAGAATCGTCCGCCGCAAACGGTGTAGTCAGCGCCGCAAACACTCCGCTGAAATCCATGGCTTAATCTCCCGCCTCGGTTGCCGCGCCCGAAGCCGCGACTTTGCGTTTATGCAAATCCTGCAGCGCCGCGACCTCCGTCTTCTGCTCCACCAGCGCCCGAATCCCGCGCGCCGCGGCGTGTGCCGCCGCCAGCGTAGTGATGCAAGGAATATTGTAGCGAATCGCGGCGCGCCGAATCGATTTCTCGTCATAGAACGATTCGCGGCCCAGCGGCGTGTTAATGATCAAATCGATTTTCCCCGTCTTCACCAAATCCACAATGTTCGGCCGGCCTTCATTCACTTTAAAAACCGATTCTGCGTGCACGCCCGCAGCCTCTAAGGCCGAGTACGTTCCGCGCGTAGCCAGCAGCCGGAAGCCAAGATCCTGCAAGTCCTTGCCGAGCGGCCCGACGTGCCTCTTATCACGATCGTTCACGCTAAGAAATACGGTACCTTTGCGCGGCAAGCGTTGCCCTGCCGCAAGCTGTGCTTTCGCGAACGCTTGCCCATACGAACTGGAAATGCCCATGACTTCGCCGGTGGAGCGCATCTCCGGCCCCAGAATCGTGTCGACGCCGCGGAACTTGTTGAACGGAAACACCGGCGACTTTACGGAATAAAAATCGTGCACGGCAATTTCCGAAACGCCGTCGTGCCGCACCAACGGCAAATCCATATCCGCCAATTTCTTCCCCGCCATCAAACGCGCCGCCACTTTCGCCAGCGGCACTCCAGTAGCCTTGCTCACGTAGGGCACTGTTCGCGATGCACGCGGATTCACTTCCAGCACATACACCGTGTCGCGCTGGATCGCGTACTGCACATTCATCAGCCCGACAACTTTCAGCGCCAGCGCCAGCCGCTTCGTGTATTCGCGAATGGAGTCCAGCATCGCCGGCGTCAAGCTCACCGGCGGCAGCACGCAGGAGGAATCGCCGGAATGCACGCCGGCCTCCTCAATGTGCTCCATAATTCCGCCGATCACAACATCCGTGCCGTCGGCGAGCGCATCGACGTCAACTTCCGTCGCCTCTTCCAAAAATTGGTCAATCAGGACGGGACGCGCCGGCCCCATCATCGCCGCCTGCGCCACATACTCCTGTACGGTGTTGACGTCGTAAGCGATGACCATCGCGCGCCCGCCTAGCACGTAACTCGGCCGCACTAAAACTGGCAGACCAATCTCTCCCGCGACGCGCGCCGCTTCTTCCGGAATTAATGCAGTGGCGTTGCGCGGCTGCGGAATTTTCAGTTCATCGAGCAAGCGGCCAAAACGGCGGCGATCTTCGGCAAGGTCGATCGATTCTGGCGACGTGCCAATAATCGGCACGCCATTACGCTTCAACTCCAGCGCGAGATTGAGCGGGGTTTGCCCACCGAATTGCACGATCACGCCTTGCGGTTTTTCGCGCTCGACAATCGCCAAAACGTCTTCCAGCGTCAGCGGCTCGAAGTACAAACGATCGGAGGTGTCGTAATCCGTCGAAACCGTTTCCGGATTGCAATTCACCATGATGGTTTCGTAGCCGTCTTCGCGTAAAGCAAACGAAGCGTGGCAGCAGCAATAATCGAATTCGATTCCCTGCCCGATGCGATTCGGGCCGCTGCCTAAAATCATGATCTTAGGCCGTGCTTGCGGGTCCGATTCGTCTTCGTCCTCGTACGTCGAATACATATATGGAGTGAAGGACTCAAATTCCGCGGCGCAGGTATCGACGCGCTTAAAAACTGGCGCAACGCCATAACGCGCGCGTTGCAAGCGCACCGCCGCCGGGGTCGTCTTCCAAATCTGAGCCAAATATTCGTCGCTGGTTCCGTGACGCTTTACTTCGCGCAGCAATTCCTTGGATGCAGTCTCAACCGTTACACCAGCGGCGCGGCGGTTCATGGCATTCAGCTCTTCAAGCTGGTGAATGAACCAGGGATCGATTTTCGTCAGCTCGCAAATCTCTTCCGCGTGCAACCCGCGCTCCACGGCGGTGAGCAGCCAGTGAATGCGATCTGGTCGCGGGGTCGATAATTTCTCGCGAAGCAACGAATCCGGCGTCTCTGCCGGTGCGCGCCACGGAGTGTGTGGCTCAAGCGAGCGAATCCCCTTCTGCAGCGCCTCTTTGAATGTGCGCCCGATGGCCATCACTTCGCCGACGGATTTCATCTGCGTGCCGAGCGTGGTGTCCGCACCGGGAAATTTCTCAAACTGCCATTTGGGGATTTTCACCACCACGTAATCGATCGTTGGCTCAAAGCACGCCGGAGTCTTCTTCGTGATGTCGTTGGGAATTTCGTCCAGGGACATTCCGACAGCCAGACGCGCGGCAATCTTCGCAATCGGGAATCCAGTCGCCTTGCTGGCCAGCGCGGAGCTGCGCGAAACGCGCGGGTTCATCTCGATCACAACCATGCGGCCATTTTCCGGGTTAATAGCAAACTGCACGTTCGACCCGCCCGTTTCAACACCCACCTCGCGAATAATCGCCGCCGCCGCATCGCGCATGCGCTGAAATTCCTTGTCCGTCAGCGTCTGCGCGGGCGCCACGGTAATGGAGTCGCCGGTGTGTACGCCCATGGGGTCGAAATTTTCAATCGTGCAGATAACCACGAAGTTGTCGCGAAAATCGCGCATCACTTCCAGCTCGTATTCCTTCCAGCCGAGCACCGACTCTTCCACAAGCGCCTCGTGCACGGGGCTCATGTCCAGCGCGTGCGCAATAGCCTCGCCAAATTCCTCGCGATTGTAAGCAATCGAGCCGCCGGTTCCGCCCAGCGTGAACGAAGGCCGAATCACCAGCGGAAATCCGAGCTGATCGCAGAGCCGAAGAGCATCCTGCGCGTTGTTCACCAGCGCCGACGCCGGCACTTCCAGCCCAATCTTGCGGCAGGCGTCCTTGAACCACAGGCGGTCTTCCGCGACTTTGATCGCGCGCAGCGATGCGCCAATCATCTCCACTTTGTATTTTTCGAGAATCCCACTTTCGCTCAATTCCACGGCAAGATTCAGCGCCGTCTGCCCGCCAACGGTGGGCAGCAACGCATCCGGCTTTTCCTTCGCAATAATTTCCTCGAGATATTCCTTGGTCAGCGGCTCGACGTAGGTGCGGTTCGCGAGCTCCGGATCAGTCATGATCGTCGCCGGGTTGGAGTTCACCAGGATGACTTTGTAGCCCTCCGCCCGCAGGGCCTTGCAAGCCTGCGCCCCGGAGTAGTCAAACTCACAAGCCTGCCCAATAACAATGGGCCCCGACCCGATAATCAGGATTTTCTTTATGTCTTTACGCTTCGGCATAGGTTAATCAAAATCCTTCAGATCAGATCGGAGGATCGTCACGTGCACGAGCCTATTTGCAACACGATGGGCACAATAGCCTGAGACTCGTCAGGGCCAATTTCAAAACTGACAAAGCGCGTCTTAAATCCAGTTGACTGAAAGGCCGCCGCGTACCTTCCGGGATTCAGCGGCATAGAAAACCGTCCATCCTCGTCGGCTTCTAGCTTAATCAGGGTTGGCTTTTCTCCGGAGCGAGAAACATACACCACAACCCCGGCACCTCGAATGGCAGCACCAACCACATCCGTCACAATGCCTTTAAACTCTCGGGCTTGTACTTCTGGCGGTGATTTCGCGGCCTGTTCTAACTGCTCCGCAAGGGTAGGTGGAGGAGGTGGTAACGGTGCGAGCTTCAACGAAAATTCGGTGCGCTTACGATCGTGGCCTTTTAATACATCCAAACACAAATCCGCTCCCAGCCTAGGATCGGCCGTGGCTGTGATGCAGTATGTTCCCGGAGCCAGGTTTCGCAACTCGGCGGTGCCGCGAGCGTCTGTCTTTAGCGCGGGGCCGACTTGTTGGGCATTCATTTGCAAGATGACGACAATCATCGCGTTCTGTTGAGGAGTACCTTCCTTCAACACGGTCAAGCGCACATTCGGAGATGATGGGAGAGTTTCCACCACCTGAACAACGCTGCAAGCGATCGTTGCCTTAGCCGCGATTAGAAAACAGCCCAGCGCTAGCGCAAGCGCTCTCATCGTCGTGAGCTGCCTGGTTTCTGGAATTCCTGCATTAGGTCGGTGAATTGGGTGAACAGGTAGTGGGAATCGTGGGGGCCGGGGCTGGCTTCGGGGTGGTATTGGACGCTGAATAGCGGCTCTGATTTGTGGCGCATGCCTTCGTTGGTTTGATCGTTCAAGTTTATATGCGTGATTTCTACATCCTTCGAAGGAAGCGAGTCTGGGTCGACGCAGAAGCCGTGATTTTGCGCGGTGATTTCTACTTGCTCGGTTAGCAAATTCTTTACCGGGTGATTCGAACCGTGGTGGCCGAATTTCAGCTTGAAGGTTTTTCCGCCGAGCGCGAGGCCGCAGAGTTGGTGGCCTAGGCAGATTCCGAACACGGGGATGCGCCCGATGAGCTTGCGAATATTTTCAACCGCGTAGTCGACTGGCTCGGGATCTCCGGGGCCATTCGAAAGAAACACGCCATCGGCGCCCATGCCAAGAACTTCTTCCGCGCTGGTTTGCGCGGGCACGACGGCAACTTCGCAGTGATGATCCACCAGCAGGCGTAAAATATTTTGCTTGATGCCAAAATCGTATGCCACGACACGGAAGCTGCGCGCTTCACCGGCTCCCGCTTCGCCCATTTGCTCCGCCCAAGGCGAAGTGGCCAAATCAATCGAGCCGGTGTTCCACATGTACTGCTTCGCGCAGCTAACGCGGCTGGCCAGCTCCTGCCCGGCCATGCTCGGGATTTGCTTGGCCTCATGAATCAACTGATCGGCGGGCGTGCCGTCGGTCGCGACAACTCCACGCAACGCGCCGACCTTGCGAATGTGGCGCACCAGAGCACGTGTATCGATATCCCAAATGGCCGGAATCTTATGGCGATTCAGATAAAGCTGCGCTGTTTCGGCCGAACGCCAGTTTGAGCTGATTTGGGAAAACTCACGAACAATCAGCGATTCGATATAAGGCTTTTTCGCCTCTTCGTCATCGAGGTTGGCGCCAACATTTCCAATGTGCGGGTAAGTGAGGCAGACAATCTGCCCCGCGTAACTTGGGTCGGTGAATACTTCCTGATATCCGGTTAGGCTGGTATTAAAAACGACTTCGCCGCCCCGGCGCGTGATTGCGCCGGCAGCGCGGCCATTAAATACGCGCCCGTCTTCCAGCGCGAGGATCGCAGCTCGATGCGGAACTTCCGTCAGTGTGTCCTCCCAAACTCATCGAGAGATATTGTACGCTCATTTCGTTTTCGCTTCCGTAGTCGAGGTCATGGAGAGCGACCCGAAATGATCTACCGGCCAATAAGCGAATACCGCGCGGCCGTAGATGAAGCGGCTGGCCACCGTGCCGAACACGCGCGAATCGTTAGAGCTGATGCGGTGGTCGCCCATCACAAAATAATTGTCGCGCGGCACACGTATGGGACCGAAATCGCTCATGTCTTCATACTGTGGCGGCACGTAAGGCTCGGCAAGCGGCGTGCCATCAACATACACGATTCCCTGGCGAATCTCGACCACCTCTCCCGGCAGCCCTACAACGCGCTTGATAAAAGATTTTGTGCGGTCCAGAGGATACCAGAAGACGACCACGTCGCCGCGCTCGATCGGCTCGAAGCGATAGACAAATTTGTTGATGAAGATGCGCTCCTGATCGGAGAGCAACGGCGCCATGCTGGTGCCTTCGACTTTCACGGGTTGGTAGAGGAACACGATGATGACCAGCGCCAAGCCGATGGCGATGAGCAGGTCGCGTGTCCAAACACGAATTTCGTTGCGCAAAGAATGTGCGGTGGGCGACCCCGAGGGCGAGGTCTTAGGTGCGGGCGAAACCGGATCTGGGGATTCCGGGATCGCTGAAGTCGGAGGTAGTTTCTCTTCCGGGCTGTCCATTTTTGGCTGCCATGTATTTATAGCACGGGGGTTACGCGCCGCGCTAGATTTGGTTTCCGGCCTGGGTGCTCTCTACTACACCATCGGATGTTCTGTGTAGGTAATTGGATTCTGGAGCGGGGTGGAATGTTGCCCATGACAATTTCTGTCCGTCTTTCTCCGAAGTCTTACTTGCCGAGAGCGTAGTTTATGGAGGCAAGGGCGGCTACGACGGCGGTTTCTGTGCGGAGAATGAGTTTGCCCAGAGAGGCTTCGCGGAAGCTAGAGGCTTGCGCAGCAGTGAATTCGGCGTCGGTCCAGCCGCCTTCGGGACCAATGGCGAGGACGGCCTGCTTGCGTGCTGGCTCGGCCTCGAGAATTTGGCGAATGCCAGCGGCGTCAGGACGCTCGGAGAGTATGACTTTTGCGGCGGCGGGATTTTGTGCTGCAAAGGCTTGCGTAGCTTGCGACACAGCTTGGAGTTCAGGGACGCGGACGCGGCGTGATTGTTGAGAGGCTTCCGCGAGAATCTTCTTCCAACGTTCGGCGCGCTTTCCTGCCGCGGCGAGCAAGGCTTTTTCGCTGCGCGCGGCGGCTAGGGGCACGACGGCGCTTACACCGAGTTCGGTGGCTTTTTCGAGGGCCCACTCGAATGCGTCGAATTTTACGACCGCGAGCAGTAAGGTGACATCGATGGCCGGCTGGTGCCCAGGGATTTCTTCGAGGAGCGCGAACTCGATGCGGTCGCGAGCGACTTTTTCGATGCGGCCGAGCCGGACCTGCTGGCCATCGCTCAATTCGTAGAGCTGGCCCTGTTGCGCGCGGAGGACGCGACCGAGGTGATGCGCGGCTTCGCCCTCCATTACCGCGGTGTCAGCTGCGAATTGGTTGACGAAGAAGCGACGGCGCACGCAAGGATTTTATCCTAAAGAGGAGAGAGATATGGATTGGGGCAGCCCGATGCTTTCTCGCTACGTACTGCGCGGAAAAAAGCCGCAGGGCTCGGCGAGGGATTCTGTCCCAATCGCGACAACCGCCTGCCAGCGAAAAGCCTCAGGTCCAAAAGGCGGACCTGAGCTAGAGGGATGTAACAGAACGTCGAGCCCGGGATCAGCCGAAGATGTCTTTTACTTTGTCGAATAATGAGGAGCCGCGCTCGGCTGGCTTGTTTTCGACCTTTAGGGATGCGCCTAGCTGTTCGATTAGCTTGCGCTGTTCGCGGGTTAGCTTGGTTGGCGTGAGGACGCGCACGTGATAGTACAAATCGCCTTTACCGCCGCCGTGCGGGTCAGCCAAACCTTTGCCTCGCACGCGGAAGACTGCGCCGCTTTGCGTGCCTTCCGGGATTTTCAGCTTTTCCTCACTGCCCAAGCCGGGAACCTGCAGCTCCACGCCGAGGGTTGCCTGTGCGATGCTGATCGGAATAGTGCAGTACAGATCGGCGCCGCGGCGCTCGAAGAACGGATGCTCCTTGACGTCAAGCACAACATACAGATCGCCGGTCGGACCGCCATTCGGCCCGGGTTCGCCCTCGCCTTGGACTCGCAGGCGCGTGCCGGTATCCACGCCGGGAGGAATTCGCAGCTCGATAGTTCGTTCTTTTTCGACGCGACCTTGGCCGCGGCATTCTGTGCAGCGCTCTTTGATTATTTGTCCGGCACCCTGGCAGGCGGGGCAAGTGCGTGTGATGGTGAAAAATCCCTGCTGATACGCAAGCTGGCCGCGGCCGCCGCAAGTCTGGCACGCGACCACGCCGGTTCCGGCTTTCGCACCGGTGCCATTGCAAGCGGCACAAAATTCCTGGCGCGGGATTTTGATTTTTGTGTTTACGCCGGTCGAGGCTTCTTCAAACGTCAGCGACATGTCGTAGCGCAGATCAGAACCGCGCTGCGAGCGGCGGCGGCCGCCTCGTCCGCCGGAGAAAAGATCCTCGAAGCCGAAGAAGTCGCCGAAGATATCGTGGAAGTCCTGGAAAATGGTGCCGCTGAAATCGACACCACCAGCGCCTGCGCCGGAAAGCCCAGCATGTCCGTAGGTGTCGTAGACTTGGCGCTTCTGCGCGTCGCTCAGCACGCTATACGCTTCGGTGCTTTCGCGGAACTTCACCTCCGCATCGGCTTTATCTTCCGGATGGCGGTCCGGATGCCACTTGAGGGCGCACTTCCGGTATGCGGCCTTGATCTCCTCGACCGTAGCCGTGCGGGTGACGCTAAGTACTTCGTAATAATCGCGTTGTTGGCTCTTTGCCATTGCGCTCCTACTCAGGTTGAACACGGAACCAAACACGGCACCCACGAACACGAAAAGGGCGCAGCGTTGGATTCGCTACACTCGCCGGGAAAAGTCACGATGAATTTACACGAACGTTTTTAGTTTACAGTCTGTTTTGATGCGGGCGTGGCGTGCACCGCTACACGCACCATCGCCGGACGCAGCACGCGCCCGTGAAATACGTAGCCCGGCTCATATACCTGCAAGATGGTGCCGTCCTCGGCTTCGTCGGTTTCCACCCGATCCACCGCCTGATGCAAATGCGGGTCGAAACGCTGGCCGGTCGGGTCAATGCGCTCGACGCCGAGCTTGGCAAGGTTATCGAGGAGTTGCTTGTAGATCAGCTCGAAACCCTTGCGGTAGTTTTCGTATGCGGGCTCGCGGTGCGCCGCCAGCGCATGCTCGAAACCATCGATGATGGGGATCAATGCCTCGACAAAGCGAGCGGTATAGCGCTTGGAATCTTCAGCGCGTTCTTTTTCGATGCGCTTGCGGTAATTGTCAAAGTCGGCTTGACGGCGGAGGAGCGTTTGCCGCAACTCTTGCGCGTCAGCGGCGAGCCGGGCGATTTCGGCGTCTGCGACGGCGGAATCCGCAGCGACGGTCTTGGCCTCTGGCGATTGCTCGCTCGAGTCATCACGATCAAGGTTAAAGTTTTTGTCCAGCACGGTGTGCCTCTTTCTGCCGGGATAATTAAATTTTGTCCAGCGCTTCGCTGAAGAGCTGGGCCACGTACGCGACCGCGGTCATGGCGCGTTCGTAATGCATGCGCGTCGGACCGAGAACGCCCAGCGAGCCTTGCACGAGATCATTTCTCGTGTAGGCCGCGCTGATGAGCGCCAGATTTTCCCCGCGCTCGGAAATTTCCTTTACGCCGATCTGCACGTGCACCGGCTCGGGAGTCTCGATGCACGCGTTTAGCACGCTCACGAGACGATGCTTCTCCTCAATCGCTTCCAGCAGATCGCGCAACTGCTGCTGGTTGGTGAAATCGACCGCGCCGACCATCTGAGCGGTGCCTTCCACGTGCACTTCGCGCGTGAGGTCATCGCCGAATACTGAAGGGCCGCAAAGTGTCAGCGCGCTCTGCACGATGCCTTCATAACGCTCCCGCTCATTGGCCAGCTTCTGCAACAGATCCTCGCGAATGGACTCCAGGGTCCAGCCGGAGTAGTGGCTATTCAGAAATTCCGCGGTGGCGTCGAGCTCCGCTTGCGAGAAGTGGCGGCTCGGGCGCAACACTTTGTCGCGCGTGTTGCCGCCGGGCGAGATCAGCACCACCACGACACGGCCGTCGGGCAAGAGCCACATGCGCGCATGCTCGAGCACGGTCTTGCTCATCGGTGGAGATACGATGATTCCCAAGCCATTAGAGACTTCCGCAAGAACGTGTCCGGCGCGTTCGGTGATTTCCGCGGCGTTGGTCGGAGTGCCCATTTCGCGGCGAATCCAGTCTTTGTCCACCGCGCTAATAGTCGCTTGCGAGGCGATCTCCTGGGCAAAGAATCTATACGCTGCCGCGGTCGGTACGCGGCCGGCCGAGGTATGTGGCTGATAGAGAAAACCGCCCTCTTCTAAGTCCGCCATTATGTTGCGGATAGTGGCGGTGCTAAGAGTTTCCTCAAAGCGCGCGGAAATCGCCCGCGACGAAACGGGTTCGCCGCTTTCGATATAGGTGCGCACGATGTCCGCCAGGATTTGGCGGTTACGGCGTTCCTGGAGTGCAGCAGTCCTCATGACTCTACTCTACTCCCTCGGGCTCACTATTATTGTAGAAACGCTGTCAAGTAGCGTCAACGCGCTGACGGACAATTGTACTGCGAGATTCGTATATTGCCTGAAGAACAGGTTCACTCCGCGTTATCGATTTGGGCGCGCTGGAGCTTGTCCGAGTAATCGATGTAGAGGGTTTTCCACTCGGTGTAGAAGTCGATGGCGGCGATGGCTGCTTCGCGGTGGCCGTTGCCCGTTTTCTTTGTGCCTCCGAAGGGTAGATGCGTTTCGGCGCCTATCGTGGGTGCGTTGACGTAGACGATTCCGGTGAACAAATCACGGATGGCTTGGAACGCGCGATTCACGTTGTGCGTGTAGATTGAGGCGGAAAGGCCGTAGGGCACGCCGTTGGCGACCTCTATTGCTTCTTCGAAATTCGAGATCGGAATTACGGAAACGACGGGGCCGAAAATTTCTTCCTGCGTGATGCGCATCCGCGGATTGCAGTCGCCGAAGATGGTCGGCTCGTGGAACCAGCCCTTTGCGTAGGGTCCATCGATTAGGCGACGGCCGCCGGTTAGGAGCTTCGCGCCTTCTGTCTGGCCGATTTGCACGTATTCCATCACGGTGTTGAGTTGCTGCTCGTTGATGCACGGCCCCATGTCCACGCCGGCGTCGAGGCCGTTGCCGACTTTCAGCTTCTTGGCGCGCGCGACGAAGCGCGACGTAAACTCGTTGTACACGGACTTGTGCACCGCGATGCGGCTAGCTGCGGTGCAGCGCTGGCCGGTGGTGCCGAAGCCGCCCCAGATGGCGCCGTCGACCGCGAGATCGAGGTTGGCGTCGTCCATTACGATGATGATGTTCTTGCCGCCCATCTCGAGGCTGCAATGCTTGAATTCGGGCGCGCACGCTTCCGCGATCAGGCGGCCCACAGCGGTCGAGCCGGTAAAGCTGATCACCGGGACCTCCAGATGCTCGGCCAGAGGCGCGCCGGCATTGGGCCCGTTGCCGCTCACTAAGTTCACTACGCCCTCGGGAACTCCCGCCTCCGTAAGGATTTGCACCAGATTGTAAGAGGAGAGCGGCGTGTCTTCCGCCGGCTTCAGCACGACAGTGTTGCCGCTGATCAGTGCGGGCATGATTTTCCACGATGGAATGGCCATGGGAAAATTCCAGGGGGTAATCAGGCCGCAGGAGCCGATGGATTGCCGAACGCTCATGGCGAACTTGTCGGGCAACTCGGACGGCGTGGTTTGGCCGAACAAGCGGCGCCCTTCGCCGGCCATGTAGTAGGTCATGTCGATCGCTTCCTGGACGTCGCCTCGCGTTTCCGCGAGGACCTTGCCCATCTCGCGTGTCATGTCTTTGGAGAATTGTTCTTTGTGCTGGAGCAACAGCTCGGCGGCGCGAAACATAATTTCAGCGCGCTTCGGTGCGGGCACCAGACGCCACTTCTTGTACGCGAGATTGGCGGCATCGACTGCTAAGTCGACATCTTCCGCGGTGGAGGACACAAACATGCCGATCAATTCGTCTGTATTCGCGGGATTGCGGTTCTCGTAGGCGCTGCCGCTGCGTGAATCCACCCATTCGCCATTGATGAAATTCTTGTAAACGCGTGGTGCGGCTGCCGTGGCCATGCTGCCTCCTGGAACGCTGCGCTGAAGTCTGGTCCTATGCGGGTTGGAGCGCGGATGCTACCGCTAGAAAGTAAATTGTACTGGTGAGTAGAAGCAGGGTCAAACGTGAGCACGATCTAGTGCCGACGAGGTAAGGCCCGAAATATATGCGTTGGCGGGAATTTTTTGTGGGGTCGGGCAGTCTGCACAGACAATACGTGATTCTCCTTGGGCAGATGGGCCGGACCGATGCACCCCATGCATCCCGGCCCTTATTCCTTGGGATCGGGGCTAGCGAAGTGGTGGAGTGTGCTCGAAGGGCTGCTTGGAATATTTAGCCTTGGCGATTTCGATCATTAGAACGATCGGGGACTTCTCGTCGCGGTAAGGCCAGGGCTTGCCGATGTATTCCTGCGAAATCATGTCGTAATACTTGAGCTGCGGGTCGGGCCGGCGCTCGATTACGCGGCCGCGCATTTGCACTTCTGTGTACGGGTCGTGGAAATCTAGGACGGAAAACGCGACGCGGGGATCGCGCTCTGTGTTCTTGCCTTTAAGCGAACTCGCCTCCGTGCAAATCAGGACGAGGTGGCCTTCGCGTGCGACCCAGACCGGGGCGCTATGCGGCGAGCCGTCAGACATTATCGTCGCGAGGTGGCCGAAATTAGGTTTGTCGATTAGGCGTCTAATCTCGTCTGACAAAGGGATTCCCATGTGCTCACCTATCTTGGTGAATTAGCTCTGCGGTCAACCACGACGGCACCGTCTTTCATGACCCACTTTAGATCGTTCAGGACCACGTTGATGTCAGAGAGTGGATCGCCTTCGACCGCGACGAGGTCGGCTAAATAGCCAGGAGCAACTGCGCCAAGATCCTTTTCCTTGCCCAGCAATTCGGCCCCGTTGGTCGTGGCGGTGCGCAGGGCTTGCTCCGGCGACATGCCGGCTTTCACGAACCAGCCGAGCTCGCGCGTGTTCTCTCCGAACATGGTGTAGATCGCGTCGGAGCCCATGGCGAATTTTACGCCCGCCTTGAATGCTTTGCGCGCCGTCTCGAGATTGCGCGGGATAAAGGCTTGCAGGCGCTCTTTGTATCCGGGCGCGTAGCCGATCTTGTCGCCGTTGTCGATGTAGTAGCGGTTGTGATCAATAGTGGGGACATAGAAGGTGCCACGTTTTGCCATCTCGCGAATCGTGGCGTCATCCATATCGGTGGCGTGCTCAAGCGAATCCGTGCCGGCGCGTACCGCGTCGCGCGCTCCATCCGGGCCATACGAATGGATAGCGATTTTCTTGCCGAATTGGTGCGCCGTGTCGACCGCGGCCTTCATCTCCTCGAATGTGTACGTCTGAAAGCCGGTCACGTCGTCATCCGTGCCGGTCGAGCCGTACATCTTGATAAGGTCCGCGCCAGCGGCGATTTGCTGCCGCACTACGCGCAGCACTTCCGGCACGCCATCCGCAATCCCGCCGGCGGGCGGATTCACTCCCGGCTTGTACGCAGTGTTAGTAATGTACAGACCATAGCCGACGACAAACATGCGCGGACCAATCATTTCGCCACGATTGATGAGGTCGCGCATGGCGACGTCCATGTACTGGTCGGCGCCGAGGTCGCGCACCGTGGTCACGCCGGCCTCCAGCGTGCGCAGCGCGCCTTTGCGCGCAAGAAACACCTCCACCGCGGGCACAATATTCGCCATCTGCTTGAGCATCGGAACGCCGGGAGTCTCGTCGGTGTAGAACGTCATGTGCGTGTGCGCGTCGATCAGGCCCGGCAGCCCGGTGTACTTGGAAAGGTCGATGATTTCGGCGCCGGGCGGAATTGCGGACGCATCCGTGGTCACAGTACGAATTTTGCCGGCGTCGACGATAACGATCGCATTCGTCCACAATTTGCCTTTGGCATCCCACAATTTGCCGAAACGCACGGCTTTGGTGTTTTTCGCGCCAGGCTTTTCCTGGGCAAGACCGCGCGTCGACACTAACGTCAGCAGCACTACAGTCGCGACCCGAACCAATCGCATGAGCATCCGCCTCCAGCGCGCACTCGAGGACGCGGGCGCGCAGGTTCAGGGTTCTAATTCAGTTTTGCGTGGAATGCAAATGAGATTCGCGATGCAAATCGCAATCGCGCTGGTGTGGCCAGCGCCGTGAAAAGTACGATGAGGTGGCTTGCGTTTGAACAGCGAGTTCGTTACAGGCGAGAACTACTGGCGCTGGGCGGACTGCGCGGGCCTGGTGCGTATCGAGGACGAGGTGATCGGGGGCATTGGCGCTGCTACGCCGGCGGTCTGCGAGCCCAGCCCTAGTTTCTGCAGGGTTGGAGCGTCGAGTTTTCCTGACGGGTTCAGCCCGTGGCCGGACTGGAACTTCCTCATCGCGGCGACCGTCGAGTCATCCCACTTGCCGCTTGGCGTCCCGGAGAACGAACCATCTTTGGCAAGCGCTTGCTGGATTTCGGAGATGCGTTCGGGGGCCGGCGCCTTTTGTCCCGGCTCCCGCCGCTTTGAATGTTTGCTGGACTTCTTCAAGCGAGACTTACTAGGTGCGGACGCCACTGGCTTGGCCGTGCTGCGGGTGGCCTTCCCTGTGGGCTTGCTGGCTGCCTTCCGCGGTGCCTTCGCTGGCGCCGATGGGGCGGACCACGCCACTCCTGCTGTTAGGAGCAGCGCCAGGCCCGCGGTAATTGACGTCCGAAGTCTCATAAGCCTCGACTATCTGTATCGCGACGGTCGTTCTCGCAGCCCCATCTATATCGCGAAGGCCGCGATTCGACAATAGAACTATTGTTGGTTTTCCGCTGGTACGACACCGGGCAAGAACACCGTAAAGGTGCGGTCGGCGTCCCCGCGGCGCAGAACCTTGAATACGACGTTCATCCCAGGCTTCAGCTTGGCTACGGCCTTCTTGTAATCGTCCACGGAGCTGACCGGCTCGCGGTTGATCTCCGTAATGACATCGCCGCGGCTAAAGCCAAGGTCGTCCGCGAAGCTCGCCGGATCGACGTCGGTGACTAGCACGCCGTGTTGACCTTCCATGCCGACGCGCGCCGCGCGCTCTGGCGTGAGGCTATCCACCCGCAGGCCGAACTCGGCCGGCGCGGACTCTTCTTGCTGGCCATTCAAACGGCCAGCTTGCGTCGGGAAAACATGGGTGCGGTCTTCAACTAGTGCGGTAGTTTCCTTTTGCGAGCGGTCGCGCACGTAGGTCAGCTTCACCTTGCTTCCAATGGGCGCCGCCGCTATCGGATTGACCAGATCGTTGCCGCTTTTCACTGGAGTGCCGTTCACGCTGGTGATGACGTCGCCACCCTTGAGGCCGGCCTTTTCGGCCGGGCTGCCGGGCTCGACGTTCATAATGACCACACCATATGGCGCGCCCAGTTCCTTCAACGTGATGGAATTGGTGCCCAAATCTTCCTGGAAGCTGACACCAATGGAGCCACGCGTTACGCGTCCCTGCGAAATAATCTGATTGTAGACGTTGATCGCGGTAGTCGAAGGGAGCGCAAAGCCCACGCCTTCGTAGCCGCGGCTGCCGGTGATAATGGCGGTGTTGATACCGACCACCTCTCCAGCCAGATCAACCAGCGGGCCGCCGGAGTTGCCGGGATTGATCGCGGCGTCAGTCTGCAAAAATCTCTGGAACTGGTGTCCTGCGCCGCCGATGCCGGAGCGGTCTTTCGCGCTGACGATGCCGGCCGTAACGGTCGCTTGCAATCCAAAGGGACTGCCAATGGCCAGAACCCAATCGCCGACTTGCACGCCGTCCGAGTTGCCGAGTTTGGCGACAGGCAACTCTTTATTGGCTTCAATCTTGATCACCGCGAGGTCGGTATCTTCATCAACGCCCACAACCTTTGCGGTGTACTTCTGCGGGTTGCCGTCCAGCTGCACTTGAATCTTGGTGGCTTGTTCGACTACGTGATTGTTGGTGAGGATATAGCCGCGCTTGTCGACAATCACGCCCGAACCGAGGCTGCGTTCCGCTTGCGGCGGGCCGTCCTGTCGGCCATCGAAGAAGCGATCGAAGAAGTCCTGCATCGGATCGTCTTGATCAAACTGCTGCTGCGGGCGGCGCTTTTTAGTGTTCTTGCGCTCGAGAACTTGGGTAGTGGCAATGTTGACCACGGCCGGCTCGACGCGATTCACGATGCCAGAGAATGAGGAGGCGGAAGGAATCGGATCCGGCACGACCAGCTTGGTCGCGTTGGTCCCCGCGAAGGTAAACGTTTTCATCGCCGAGACGCGGCCGGAAACCACGGAGCCAATGAGGATGCCCACGGTCAGCGTCAACGCCACAAAAACAGAAGCTAGAATCTTGCGGCGACGAGCCCAATCAAATAATTCTTTTACCTGCTGCCCCATGTCTCGTGCTCCTCTATCCCCCAATAAGCTGCCGGCGCGACCTACAGTATACTATCGCGGTTCCCATTCTAATTGGTCTGCCTCTGCGGATGCGCTATGAGCATCACTGGTCGGAGGGCCGGGTCACGGTGGCGCATTTGGGATTTCGCCAGCCGCATGAACCACTCATTGTCACCTATGTTTGACGCATCAGCCCCCGATTATGTTGTCATGAGATTGTACGCCTGGCCTTTGTTCTTGACATCTCCTTGTTTTTCAAGGATAAAGGAAGCAGCCGCGGTTGCGGCGACACGTGGCGATTTAGGGCAACTTGCTCCACGTAAAAAACTGCTAAAGAGCTAGAAGAGTTCCCAGAAGCTTTCTGAGACCCTCCAAGCACTTTGGCAAGGAGGGTTTTTTCATTTTCCCCTCCCTGCTGCCCTAAAACCACATATCTACGGCACTGAGAGCGCGTGCGGTCTGCGCCCGCGTGCCACTTGGAAGGCAGCACATGTCCGATCTCTACGAACTGCGATGTAAAGAATGTGGCAAAGCTTGGGGCAATTCTGCTCGGTCCTTCTGTGAAGACTGCTTCTCTCCCCTCGAAGTCTACTTTGATTATGATTCCCTGAAGAAGACGGTGCGACGCGAAAATCTTGTTGGGCGCGCTTTTAATATGTGGCGTTATGCCGAGTTTCTGCCGCTGCAGGAAGGCTATGCGGCGCGGGGAGACGTCGGCGGTACGCCGCTGGTCGCCTCAACGAAACTGGCTGCGCGGTGGGGCGTGAAGAGTCTATTTATCAAGAACGACGCCGTCTGCTTCCCTTCGCTTTCGTTCAAAGATCGCGTGGTGGCTACGGCGCTGGCCGCTGCTCGGCGCTTTGGCTTTCAGACCGTCGGCTGCAGCTCCACTGGCAATCTGGCGAATGCGGTGGCAGCACAAGCGGCGCAGCAAGGCTTCGATGCTTGCGTTTTCATTCCCGCGGATCTGGAGCCGGCAAAAGTGCTGAATACCGCGGTCTACGGCGCGCGCATCGTACGTATCGATGGCAACTATGATCACGTGAACCGGCTGTGTGCGCAGATCGCGGATCGGTTTCAGTGGGGCCTTGTTAACGTGAACCTGCGGCCGTATTACTCCGAAGGCTCGAAAACGCACGGCTTTGAGATAGCCGAGCAACTGGGCTGGAGGCTGCCGGACAACGTCGTGGTGCCTATGGCTGGCGGCTCGCTGATCGGAAAAATTGCGAAAGCATTTCGCGAGCTGGTGACGCTCGGCTGGGTCGAAGACAAACCGGTGAAATTTTTCGGTGCGCAAGCGACAGGCTGCTCGCCTATTTCCAGTGCTGTGAAGCGCGGGCTGACGCGTTTTGAGCCGCAGAAGCCCAACACGATTGCGCGTTCGCTGGCTATCGGGAATCCCGCGGACGGAAATTACGCAAGCAAGCTGATTCGCGAAAGCGGCGGCTGGGCCGAAGATGTTTCCGACTCCGAAATCGTCAGCGCGATAAGGCTGCTCGCCGAAACGGAAGGTATTTTTACGGAAACGGCGGGCGGGGTAACTGCCGGCGTCGCTGAAAAGCTGATTCGGGAAGGTCGCATTCATCCTGACGAGACCACGGTGGTCTGCATCACCGGCAACGGCCTAAAGACAACCGATGCGATCGCGGCGGAGTTTCCGTTGACGGAAGCAATCGCGCCGCGCATCGAAGCTTTCGAGGCGTATCTGGAATCGCAGTTGCCCGCGACAGCCGCGGCACGAGCCTAGAACGAATGACCACATTTAAAAAGGAGATGAGCAACATGCCAGTGACGATTGAAATCCCCACGGCGTTCCGCCGCTTCACCGCCGGTGCGCCGAAGGTGGATTGTAGTGCCACTACCATTGCCGAAGCCCTTACCGAACTGATTGCGCGCTTTCCGGAGCTCTCGCGCCACGTGCGCGACGACAGCGGCCAAATCCGCCAATTCCTCAACGTCTACCTCAATGAAGAAGACATTCGCTTCCTCGGCGGTGAATCCTGCTGCGTGAAGGAAGGCGATCGCGTCCTGCTCGTGCCATCCATCGCCGGCGGTTCGCGCTAATCACCCGCAAGCTTGACTGAAGCACCGAAAACTCGGAGAGCACAATGCCCTACTACGCGCTGTTTTATGAGGCTTTAGATGATTTTATTGCGCGTCGCGGAACTTATCGCGACCAGCACTTGCGGCAGGCGCGTGAAGCGCACGCGCGCGGCGAACTGGTGCTTGCCGGTGCGCTCGCTGATCCTGCGGATGGCGCGCTGCTAGTGTTTCAAGGAGAAAGCGCGGCTGCAGCGGAAGCATTCGCTCAGCAAGACCCTTATGTGAAAAATGGCCTGATCACGAAGTGGAAAGTGCGCCCTTGGACCGTAGTAGTGGGCAACGAGCCGCGTCCGCCTTACATCGAGAAACGGTCGGCGGAGTCCGCCTGAAATGATCGCGCGTTTGTGGTCAGCTCACACGACCCCTGCACTCTCCGACTCCTACCTGCAGCATTTTGAGTTAGCCGTGCAGCCGCAATTGCAGCGCGTCGAAGGTTTCCTTGGAGCCACGGTTAGCACGCGTCCGGTTCCCGGCTCGGTGGAAATTCTAGTTACTACGTACTGGGCATCGTTCGCCGCCATCGACGCCTTCGCTGGCGCTGATCGCGAGGCTGCCGTGGTTGCCGCCGAAGCCGCTGCCCTCTTGACCGATTTCGACAAGCGCGTGCGCCATTACGAAGTGGCCATCGCAGAGTTCCCCCCGGTTTCGACCCGCTAAGACTGAGAAATCTGAGCGCGGCGGCTGCGTCCGCTGTTACCGCGACGTCAGATTTCATGCCAGTTTTTTTGTCTGTCGCACACTTCGTTTATCGATTCCCGCGTTCTAACTGCTATAATTCCACCATTCGCGGTCCACTCCGAGCGGCCATTGGTGCATCGAAATGATCTGCTCGCACTGCCATACGCCTAACCCTACCAGTGCGAATGTCTGCACGCGCTGCGGCAGTGGCTTGGACATAGGAGCCGACCTAGGCATCGACGCAACCCTTGAGGTTTCCGACTCCGCTTCCATCAATACCGGCACGGATTTTGGTCCGCGCTACCACGTGCAATCACTGTTGGGCTCCGGCGGCATGGGAAAGGTCTATAAGGCGCGGGACCGCGAACTGGACCGCACCGTAGCCATCAAGGTCCTTCGTCCCGACTTGATGACTGACCCCCTGGCGATGCAGCGCTTCAAACACGAGTTGCTGCTCGCTAGCAGCATCTCGCATCCGAACATCCTTCGCATTCACGACCTGGGCGAATACAACGGAGTGAAGTTCATCTCCATGGCGTACGTCGATGGCGGCGACCTCACGCAGCTAATGCGCAAAGAGGGCCGGCTACCACTCGAGCGCGTGCTCAACATGATGCGGCAGCTCGCGGCGGCGCTTGCCGCGGCCCACGGCGTCAACGTTGTGCACCGCGATCTCAAGCCGCAAAACATCCTGCTCGGTTCCGAGGACCACGTTTATGTCACCGATTTTGGCATTGCCAAGACGCTGGAGTCCGACCGCACCAGCGTTACGCGCACCGGCGCCGTCCTCGGGACGCCCCTATATATGTCGCCCGAGCAGGTGGAAGGCAAGCCGGTTGACCATCGCAGTGATCTCTACACCTATGGGCTGATTTTCTACGAAATGCTCACTGGCGTTCTGCCGTTTACCGGCGACACCACCTTTCAATTGATGTACCAGCGCGTCCATCAACTGCCAAAACGCCCCGAAACCGTCATTCCGGATTTGCCCCCGTATCTCTCTCGCATCTGCCTGAAATGCCTGGAGAAAGAGCCCGCCAAGCGCTACCAGAGCGCAAGCGAAATACTCTCGGACTTGGATTTAAAGCATGCACCCACCCATACGCACACGGTGCAAATCACGCTGCCGGTTCTCTCGAAGAAGATATGGCTGATCTCGGGCTCGGCCGTGGTGTTGCTCCTGGCCGGATTACTGGCCATCCCTCCGGTGCGCGATTTCGTCTTCCGCCACCAACCGGCGGAGTCAACCTCCGGCATCCCGTCGCTGAAGCAGGGCAGGTTTGTGGCTGTGCTGCCCATGCGCATCCTGGGCGATCAGGGCTCGCTAAACTATGTGGCAGAAGGCATGACTGAAGCGCTTTCGGCCAAGCTGTTCCAGCTACATGACATGCACACCGCATCCGCATCCGAAGTGCAGAAGGCCCGGCCCAGCAACTCCTTGAGCGACGTCGCACGGCAACTCGGTGTCAATCTGGTGGTCTCTGGCACCATTCAGGGCAGCGGAAGCAAGCTGCGTATCGTCGCCTCGCTTGATGATGTTGCCAGCGGCCGACGTATTTGGACTCAGGAATTCTCCGGCGTCCAACAGGATCTGCTGACGCTTGAAGACCAGATCTACGCAAGGCTGGTGGACGCGCTAGCGCTGAAGCCGAGCAACGAAGAGATGGCGCGCGCCGCTTCGCACCCCACGGAAAACATCGAAGCTTACGACCTTTACCTGAAGGGTCGCGATGCTCTGCGTGGCCAGCAAGATCTCAAGAACGTCCAGTCCGCCATCAACCTCTTCGAGCAAGCGTTGCAGAAAGATCACGCCTTCCCCCTCGCCTACGCAGGCGTCGCGGACGCCAGCTTGGTGATGTACCGCGAGACCAAGAACGGCTTCTGGTCGGCTAAGGCGTTGGCAGCGGCACAGCAGGCAGGTTCCCTAAATCAAAATCAGCCCGAAATCCTGCTCGCCTTAGGAAGCGTCTACACCGCAACGGGAAGGACCTCAGAAGCTATCGCGCAACTGAAGCGAGCGCTTGAGGTCGCACCGAACTCGGACGAAGCGTATCGGCGGCTCGCGTCCGCCTATCTGTCCTCCGGAAGAAGCAACGAAGCCACCCAGGCATACCAGAAGGCCATTGAAATCAATCCCTACTATTGGATGAATCACCTCTCTCTAGGCAATTCCTACTACCAGATAGCGGACTACGGTAACGCGTTGGACTCCTACCGGCGAGTCGCGGAACTCGATCCCAAGAATCCCTTTGCTTACATCAACATAGCGGCCATTCTGCTGCAGACAGGACGTTTTAATGAGGCGATTGGTCCACTGCAAAAGTCGCTGCAATTGAGTCCTGACGGTCAGGGATACAGCAACTTGGGAATAGCCTATTTTTATTTGAAGCAATATGACAATGCGATTGCCGCGTATGAAAAAGCCGTGCAACTGGTGCCCAACTCCGACATGTTTGTGGGAAATTTGGCCGAGGCATATTACCGGGCGGGGCAGAAGGATCGTGCGCTCAGCACTTTTGAGTCAGCCATCTCCCTGGCTTATAAAGACTTGCAAGTGAACCCGCGGGATGCTCAAACGAAGGGTCGTTTGGCGCTGTGGTACGGCAAAAAGGGTGATGTCAAGCAGGCTCTCACGTTCATCGCCGAGGCCCGGTCTATTGATTCGAACGATGTCGATCTAATGTACTACCAGGCGCAAGCGTTCGCATTGTCCGGGGACAAAGCGCGGGCTTTGACAGCCCTGAGAGAAGCCTTCAAGAAGGGACAGCCGCCACAAATGGCTCAGGCGGAGCCGGACCTGCAAAGTCTGCAAGACGACCCCGCCTTTCAGAATCTTGTGAAAGAGTTTACAAAACCGAACTAAATCAAACGGCTACGTCGGTGGCCTTCTTGGTTTTCCGCCTGAATGCTAACGCTACCAGCCCCGAGCCCAAAAGCAGCAAAGCCGCCGGTTCCGGCACGGGTATGGGCACGTTGGACGCCATTAAAACCGTGGTGCCCTGCTTGACGCCGCCCAACTCAAGAAGGAAGTCCCCCACTACCGTGTTTGAAGTTGTTGCAAATGTCCCGATGCACTCGATACAGGTAGGAGCAGGGAGAATTGTTCCACCGGACAAAATGGCTAACGGAAAGCGTGAGTTAACACCGTTGACGACCGTGAGGGTCTGGAAGACGCTATCCGTAAATACTGAAAACCCGATATTCTGCGACTGACTAAACAGGTACGCGAAATCCGTGATGCTTCCGGAGGCGATGAAAAATGGATTATTCTGCGGGGTACTATAGCTGCAGGTTCCTCCGGTGCACGTCACTCCGGTTTGCCCAGGCAGGAACGTCACGGTAGTGAAACCC
Organism: Candidatus Acidiferrum typicum; assembly: GCA_025463055.1. Lineage (GTDB taxonomy): Bacteria > Acidobacteriota > Terriglobia > Acidiferrales > UBA7541 > Acidiferrum > Acidiferrum typicum_A. Next base: position 22,019 of record JAOAPV010000058.1, on the reverse strand, counting down.
AACCAGAGCGTCGATCCACCACCGCCGCCCTTGACACCGATTGCGGGATCAATTGGATCCGCCAGCGCCGAGCTACCTAAAGCTAACAGAGCCACTACGAGGATGAGGAACCTTGAGGCTTTCATAGAATATCCCGCCTTTTCTTTCTGGAAGATCACAGACCCGCTTCTGAGTCAGCGACAATACGCCAACCAGACCTTCCCCGTTGCGTTGACTTGTGCACGCCAGGGTCCACAAAAGGGCTGCTTTGTATGGCGTGTAAATACCTTGTTATCTGCGGCCTGGGAGATCTCCGCCTGTGGACGCCGCGGCTCGTAGGCATGTCGGTGCATACTTTGCGCAGAGATTTGCCCATTCGGCGGCGGGCGACCTTTGGAACGAACTCGGCATGACCGCCCACGGCACCAAAAAACGCATCGTCTAAGCTTCCCTGCGGAACGCTAGCGGCCCGGGACTTCGCCCGACCCAAGCGTGGCGTTTGCCTTGCCTCGCCGAACGACGTATAACCGTGGGCGAATGCCTCTAGTCTTGGCGCTCGCACTCGACATCACGCCGTCCATGCGCTCGGAATTGCGCTGGGAAGTTGCCGGTGTGGCCATTGGATTTGTCCTGCTGTCGATTGGGCTTGCGTCGATGGCCCTGTTCCTTTTTCGCCGGAGGAGCAGTGATCTCACTCTCGTGTACTTCAGCTCCTTTGGGATCCTCTATGCGGTCCGCCTGTTGTTCTGGCAAAGCATTATTCGTTCGCTCTTCCCCGCTAGGAACGTTGTCTTCAACCGGATCGACCTGGTCATCGATTGCTTTGTTCCCGTGACCTTCACACTCTTCATACTTCAAATCGTCGAGCCTAGGTGGAAGAACGCGCTGCGCTGGGTGATTGCGGCGCAGCTCGCTTTCGGGGCCACGCGCTTGATGTCCACGCTCCTACACATCGGCGAGAAAGCGATGAGCTTAGGCAACAACATCTTCGTGATCGGCGCGTGCGCACTGGTCGGTGTGTATTACGTTTATGGGCGTCGGGTTCGAGGCACTTCACGCGAGGTTAAAATCACGTTCGCCGGGGTGGCGATCTTTGCTGTGTTTGCCATTGCGACCAATCTTCAAGATCTCAAGCTGCTTCCCTACGATAGGAACATTGAGCCGATTGGCTTTCTCATTTTCGTGTGCTGTCTCGGCTACCTGGCGGCGCATCGCACCCTTGCAAAAGAGGAGCGGCTGCTGGCCATCAATAAAGAGCTGGAGATCGCCAATCAGATTCAATCTTCCATCTTGCCGCGCGAGGTGCCCCAGCTCGCCGGACTTGAAATCGCCGCCCGCTACGTGCCGATGAGCGCTGTAGCCGGCGATTTCTACGATTTTCTGGTTTTGGACGAACGGCATATCGGAATACTCGTCGCCGACGTTACGGGCCACGGCGTCCCTGCCGCGCTGATCGCCTCCATGCTCAAGGTCGCCTTCGCGGGGCAAACTGCGCACGCTGAAGACCCTGCTAGCGTGCTAGCCGGCTTGAATCGCGCGCTGTGCGGAAAATTCGAAGAGCACTTCGTCACCGCAGCATACGTTTTTGTCGATTTAGAAAAGCTCGTTTTGCGCTATGGAGGAGCGGGCCATCCCCCGTTGCTTCTCGCCTCGCGCGGCAACGCACATACGCGTCACTGCGGTAGCCGCGAAGTCGAAGCCAATGGCTTAATGCTCGGGCTGTTTCCGGAAGCGACATATTCTTCACTGGAAATTCAGCTCGACCCTGGCGATCGCATCGTGCTCTACACGGACGGAATCCTGGAGTCCATGAACCCGGAGCGCGAAGAGTTCGGCAAATCCCGCCTGAAGAATTTCCTCGACGCTTCTGCTTTCTCCGCCTCGCACCTCGCGGACGCGCTGCTGGTCGAGCTGCGGCGTTGGTCCGCCACTGACCTGGGACGAGCGCAGGACGACGACATCACGCTGTTAGTTCTCGATTTCCTTCCATCTCCATGAGCAAGTCCCCACCACCTCGCGGCGGCCCCGCAATGGCGCTTCCTTCCAATGCAATCGCCGCGGCCGAACCTGTGTCCCGGTTCTCTCCCGAGCTTTCGCGCATCGCGGTACTGCTCGCGCTCTCCATTTTTATCAACTACATCGATCGCGGAAACCTCGCCATTGCCGCTCCTCTGCTCCAGGACGAACTCGGCCTCTCGCCATACCAGCTCGGACTCCTCTTCTCCTCCTTCTTCTGGACCTACGCAATCTTCCAAATCGTCTCCGGGTGGCTTGTCGACCGCTTCCCCGTCAATTGGGTCCTGGCGCTCGGAATACTTCTCTGGTCCGCCGCTACTTTCGGAACCGGCCTCGTCCACGGCTTTAAGTTGCTACTAGCCATGCGGCTGATCCTCGGCATCGGCGAATCCGTCGCTTATCCTTCTTATAGCAAGATCATCTCTCGTCGTTTTTCTGAGTCACAACGCGGACGCGCCAACTCTCTGATTTCGGCTGGCCAAGCCTCCGGTCCCGCCTTCGGCACGCTCTTGGGCGGAATGCTCATGCCACGAATCGGGTGGAGACTTTTTTTTGTGGTGCTTGGTTTTGCGAGTTCGCTCTGGCTATTACCCTGGCTGAAGTTCCTGCGCCGCCCCACATCAACGGACGGCTCCCTGGCAACACCCGCCCTCGCCTCCACCCAAATCTTGCCGGAAAGCGAATCGGCTGCGAGTGCCGGCATTCTGGAGATCCTCCAGCAGCGTTCCTCCTGGGGCACGTTCGCCGGACTCTTCGCGTACAACTACATTTGGTATTTCTTCATCACCTGGTTGCCCTTTTATTTAGTACGCGAACGCCAGTTTTCCGTCCAAAGCATGTCGGTCGTAACAGGCATCGCCTTCGTGGTCCTGGCGTGCTCCGCTCTCGCGTTCGGCTGGCTATCCGACAAATGGATCGCCGCGGGAGGCGCACCCACTCGCGTGCGCAAAACCTTTACCGGCGCGGGCCCCCTAATCGCATCCAGTCTTGTGCTCGTCGGTATCGTCGCGAATCATGCGATTGCCGTGGGGATTCTCATGGTCGCCTGCATCGGCCTGGGCATGTGCGCGTCAAATCTTTGGGCCGTAACGCAAACGCTCGCGGGACCGGCAACATCAGGCAAATGGACCGGTCTTCAAAACTTTACCGGCAATTTGGCAGGATGGATCGCGCCAGCATTGATCGGATTAATCGTTCAGCAGACTGGCAGATTTTTCTGGGTCTTCGTAATCACAAGTGGAGTGACTCTTCTGGGCGCGGCCGCCTGGATTTTCCTCGTCGGTCCCATCAAACCAATCGCGTGGTCCTCGCAACATTCCACGTAGGGGCGCAGGACTCCTGCGCTCCAGCTCGGCAACCAATCAGCCCTAACTTGGGCCGCTGGCGACGGCATAGGGACTCTGCGCGCGATATCTTTTCTCAAACTCCTCGCGCGTGCACATCGTCCGCATATCCGTGATGCGATCGATGGCCAGAATACCGTTCAGATGATCGATCTCGTGTTGCAATAGCTCGGAGAGGTCGCGTTCTTCGCCCGCGCGAATTTCTTTCCGCTCGCCGCGTAAATCCTGATACCGCACAGCGATCTCGCGATGTCGCTCTACCTGCATAAAAATGGAAAGAAAGCTGAGGCACGCATCCCACACCACAATCTTCTCTTCGCTACGCGAGGTAATCTCTGGATTTACGAGCGGCCACGGCTCGGCGCCCGGCAACTGCAGAAAAATCACGCGCTTCGCCATGCCAATCTGGGGGGCCGCAATTCCGCGCCCGTACCCTGTGCTCGCACGCCAATGCGCCAGCGTGTCTGCCAAATCCCGCACCAGCGAGCCAATCTCAGACGCGCTGGGGTCGGAAACACGGGTGGCCACCTCGCGCAATCCCGGATCACCCAGTTGCAACACCGTCCGTACCGCCACGCCCGCACTCCTTTTCTCAGTCGCCCCAGTGCCCCGAACTCTGCGTGCACTGCCTTAAGCCTTTTCTGGCCGTTCCCACCTGCCGGACTCCGCTGCCTTAAAAATCGCTTCGATCACCGCCATATTGTTGATGGCGTCCTCGAGCGGGACCGGAACCTCTCGCTCTCCGCGAATCGCTCGCGAAAACTCGTCGCCCTGAATCGTATACTGATCCACAATCGGAAACTCCTCAACTTTTGGCGCTCCGCCCATCAAGTCTCCGATGAAAATCCGGCACGGTCGATCATTCGGTGCGTTCCACGGAACCTCGATTTCGACGCGGCCCGACGTGCCAAGAAAATGCATCCTCTGGAAGTAGGCCGTTTGCGTGCCGCACGTGAAGATCGATTGCCCTGACGGAAACTCAAGAATCGCAGAGGCCAGGCGATCGGTCCCAAAATCCGGGTCGCGCTCCAGCGTCCCCGTAACCCGCGTCGGCTCCTCGCCAAAAATAAACCTCGACATCGTGATCGGGTAGCAGCCGATGTCCATCAAGCCGCCGCCGCCCCATTCTACTTTGTGGCGTACATTAGCCGGGTCGCGATTGAAGTAGCTGAACACTCCCGCGATAGCGCGCAAATTGCCGATACCGCCCGTGCGGATAATTCCCTGAGTGCGCAGCCACTGGGGGTGCGTTTTCACCATGAACGCTTCGCCGATTTTCACGCCAGTGCGGTCGCGCACGGCGAGCAAACTCTTCGCCTCCGCCACAGTCAAGCTGATGGGCTTTTCGCACAGCACATGCTTCCCTGCTTCCGCCGCTTTCACCGACCACGGCACGTGCAAATGATTCGGCAACGGATTGTAAACGGCCTCGATCTCGCCATCGCGCAGAAGTTCCTCGTACGATCCGTAGGCTCTCGCAATCCCCAACTTGCCCGCCGCCTCTTCCGCCCTGTTCTTGTCGCGAGAAGCAATCGCCGTGATTTCGCTGTACGCACCCTTCTGCATTCCGGGAATCACTTTCCGCACCGCAATAGACGCTGCCCCGAGAACGCCCCATTTCACCTTTTTCATCTGTGTCTCCGTGCGCCGGCCCCGTTAGCCTTTGATGCTTTTCGGTCCTCGGTTGCACTACAATCTACACAACTCGCCCTGGAGGTCGCTATATGACGGCTGATCGAGTGGAAGTCTCCTGGGACCCTGGTAAGTCAAAGTGGCTGGTCCGCATCCAGAGCGGCGAAGAAGTGATTCGTCGCTATTGCGACGCGCCCAAGAGCGCTGACGAACAAACACTCCGCGCCGCCGCCGATAAAACCGTGCGCGACGAAGGCTACCAAGTCGGGCCCGCTGGCGTTACCGTCCGTCGAGAGTCCGCTGCCGGGCGCTAAGCTTCCGTCTGTGGCAATACTTAAAGAGCGACAAACGCGCTTGGCCTGTTTCGACCGAGTGTTTCAAAGCTCCAATATCCCTAGCTCGTAACACCCGGCGAGAAATCCGTCAGCGCCATATAGGTGGAGTCCACTTTCTCCACAATCTTGCCGTTCTCCTCGGACTTGTCGCGCACGGCCTTCCACTCCGGATCGTCCTGGAAAGCTTTCCAGTTGGCCGCAGCAGCCTCTCGGCTCGGATGTGCGAGTACATAGATTAGCGTGGTGCTCTTGGCCGGTTCATCGAGCGGCGTCCAGTACGCCACATTCTTCATTCCATGCTTCTCGAACAGTTTTGTCGTGTGTTCGCGGAAACGTCTCAGCAAGTCGTCGAGCTTGCCTGCATACGTGTGATACACACGAAGCTCATAGACGGTTGTCGATGTCGGGTCCGCCTTCGGTCGCGAGGCAGCCCACGCGGCAGTTGGAAGAAAGGTCATAACGGGAAGCGATTGCAGCAGTGTTCGTCTTTTCATGGCTGGAGATTCTAGCAGGTCCAAGCACAGGAAGCGCAACAGGATAAGAAATCCGCTGGGGGCAGAAGCTTTCAAGGCCTACACCACGATAAGAGCTACACCGCGAACGGATACGTTTCCGGCACATCGCCCGCTTCCCATCGCGATGTCCGTTCCAGCGGTTCCACGGCCCGCGTTTGATCGAGGTGAATCACGGCGTCGAATTGCTCGGCCAGCCGCGCATTGAAATAGTGGCTGACGCGCTCCGATTCGGGCAAATAAATCACGCCAATGGCGCGTTCGAGCCGCTGCTGGTTCAACACTCCAGAGAGCCATTCCGCGCCGCGCAGCATCAGCAAGAAACCGGGCACCTCCGTCGCGTGGAAAAGGTCTTCGTAGCTCCCCGGTAGCGCAGGCCGCACTCGTTTTCGTTCCGCGGGCGCGTCCCAGTTCGACGCCGCGGTCACCGTACCTGTGTACGTTGTAAAACCCGCGAGCACCGCATCTTCCCCATAACGCTGCCGCACCAATTGACCAACATTTACCTCGCCGTGGTCGCCCATCTCGGTTGCCCGCGCGTCTCCCAAATGCGAGTTGTGCGCCCAAATTGCGATCTTAGCGGACGATGCACCCAGATGATTCACGAGTGCGTCCAGAGTCTCGACCATGTGCTGATCGCGCAGGTTCCAAGACTCGACTCGGCTCTCGAACATGGACCGGTAATAACGCTCGGCATTTTTCACCAGACGCGCATTCTGCTCGGCCATGAAGAATGCGCCTGGGTCCACACGCCCGTCGCGGCTGGCCAAATCGCCTGCGAGTTTTTGCATTTCAATAAGCTGGTTGACGACCTCGTCCTCGCAACTCTTGCTCAGCCCAAAACTCGCGGCGTACCCGTAAGCTTGCGTGTCCTCGCCAAAATGTTCAAAGCAGGAATACCGGTAACGCGCTCTCCGAGCCGCTTCGGGATCGACCTTGTCTAAAAAATCGAGCACGGCTCGAGCGGAACTGTGCAGGCTATACAGATCCAGCCCGTAAAACCCGACCTTGCGCGAGCCTTCCGGCAACGCATCGTTGTACTCGCGCAGCCACGCGACGAACTCCACCACATCCGTATTGCGCCACATCCAAGTCGGAAAGCGTTGAAAGGCACTTAACGCTTCCACTGCGTCCGCGTCATCGTTCCGGCCCTGTACATAACGGTTGACGCGGTAAGCGTCCGGCCAATCCGCTTCCACCGCCACCGCCGTGAAGCGCTTTTCCTCGATCAGCCGCTGCGTGAGCTGCGCGCGCGTGTGATAGAAATCGTGCGTCCCGTGTGAGGCCTCGCCGAGAAGCGCGAAACGTGAGTTGCCGGCCAACTCTATAAGCGGATCATAGTCATATCGCGAACCGGTGACGGCGCACGCATTTTCACGTACTGCTCGAATCTGCAGAAGATTGTCCTGCACCATGATGGAAATCCTTCCGGGCGGGCGAATGGGCTAGGGCGGTTTTAAAACTCAGGCGGCTCTGTGCGCGGGGAAGCTTGCGGCGCGCCTCAGCAGGTCGCGCACTTCTTCATCGCTGGTTTGGGAAAAATCTGCGTACCACTGGCCCACACCCCAGAACGGCTCTGGGGTGACCGCGCAAACTACCCTGTCAGCCACGGATTGCAACTCCGCGCAGGACTCGCGTGGCGCCACCGGCACAGCAACGACAATTTGCGCCGGATCCTTCTGCCGGAGCGCGAGCACCGCCACGCGCATCGATGAACCCGTCGCCAAGCCGTCGTCCACCAAAATCACTGTGCGCCCGCGCACGTCTACCGGCGGACGCCCGTCGCGATATTCCCGTTCCCGGCGCTCCAACTCGCGTTGCTCTTCCTGCGTCACTTGTTCCACTACGTCGTCGGGTATGCCGAGCGCGCGGATAACTTCCCCGTTCAACACTCGCGCGCCGCCCGAGGCAATCGCTCCCATCGCCAATTCTTCTTGCCCGGGCAATCCCAATTTGCGCACCACGAAAATGTCGAGAGGTGCGTTGAGCGCCTTCGCAACCTCGAACCCGACGGGCACTCCGCCCCTAGGCAGCGCAAGCACTACCACATCGTCCCGGTTGGCATATTCCTGCAGAGTCTCAGCCAGCAGCCGGCCCGCTTCCGTGCGATCTCGAAATGGGAACATAATTCTTCCCAATTGGTGAGATGACGGACCGCAAGCAGAAGTGCGCAGTCAGCCAAACTAAATTTGAATGAAAAATAAGGAGCATCGTCGGCATTTTGACAGTGGCTGCGCCGACGTAGCGGGATCGCAAATTCAAACTGCGTTTTGTAATTCGCTAAACAATGGCTCGCGTCTCTGCCGAAGACTCTACCGAACCGAGAAGGCCAAGGCTCGGAGAATACAGCTCCTCCCGTTGCAGCCCGGTGAGCAATTCCAGCACTTCGCCATAAGCCGCTATCGCCGCGCTGTATTCTTGAAACTCGAAAGAGTACAGCGCAGTTGCGCGCCGTTTAATCTGTAAATCAGCGGACAGTTCGAGGATTCGTTCAATCGCCTTTGCAGCAACTGAGGGAACTTCCATCATGGACCGGGGGCCTCCTGTTACGAAACTTTACTGCGCAGCGTAAATCTCGCAATCAGGTGAACCCTCGCTTTTCCCTGCGGAATTTTCCTGTCATGCAGGGGCGCTTTCGTTGCCGCAAACCAAATCCCTCCCCTACGACAATTCATCCCGGCTGATAAGCGGTTTACCGGATAGCGCACTAGGTCCCCACCGGCTAATTTGCATGCGCCCCATTTGAGGGGCTCTTAATCCCAGGAGGCACGCTCGGTGAACAATCCATTCGACATTATGAAAGTCCTGAGTGATGACAGCTTGGCATGGTTGGAAGCCGCGGAAGAACTCAGCGCGGCCAGGCTTCGCGTTTGGGAATTGCTAGCTGATTCCCCCGGCGAATACATCGTCTTCAATCAAGAAACAAAAACCCTCGTCGCGCACTTCTCCATCCACGAGAGTCCGCAAATACCAGAGTGGTGGCGCCAGGAAGACGATTACATCGAAACTCCGCAGCCTGCAGTTGCAGGGCTCAACGGCAATGGCGCGTTCGACGACAACGCCGCTCTCAACGACGATTCAGCGTTCGACGACGACGATTTCGACGAGTACTTGCAAGTCCTGCAGCCGGCAGTAGCATAGCCAAAATTGTAGGGGCACAGCACTGCTGTGCCCCTTGTCCGCAAGAATGCAGCGTCGAAGGGCCTCCTCCCAAACGCGCAACTCTCCTAATCTTCACGCTTTCGCCGCATCATCTACTCCTCGCGTTGTTCGATAATATTTCGCTATCCGAGAGCAGGTATTTCAGATATAAGTCGTGGGCTTTCCAGGTAATTAAGGAATAACGTTGCCCGTGCAGAGCTACCCCAAGCTGGCCCTCGCCGCCCTCGTCTCAGCCTGTATTCTCGTCGCCTGTTCACAATCGGCGAAGGCCCAAATCCCCGAACGTGCAAGCCGCATTGGTTCGATCGACGAATCCTCGATAATCGTTCTCAAAGGCAATCGTCACTCGCTGGCTACGACCGCCAACGATCGCGGCGAAGTCGCTGCTGATCTGCCCATGGAACGCATGCTGTTGGTTCTGAAACGTGAAGGGGCCACAGACACCGCTCTTCAGGAGCTGATCACCGCGCAGCAGGACAAATCTTCATCCAGCTTTCATACATGGCTCTCACCGGAGCAGTTTGCGGAGCGCTTTGGCCCTTCGAAGTCCGATCTCCAAACTCTGACAGCTTGGCTGCAGTCACATGGTCTTCGCGTCAACCGGATCGCTCGCGGCGGCATGACCATCGAGTTCACAGGAACAGCCGCACAGGTCAAGGAAGCCTTCCACACGCCGATTCATTCGTTTGTCGTGAACGGAAAGAGTCACTACGCGAACGCCTTAGATCCCCAGATTCCTGCTGCATTTGCGACGGTGGTTGCCGGCGTAAACACGCTCCATAATTTTGAAAAGCTTTCGACCATACGAGCGCTTGGCCCCGCCAGCAGGATCGCAAGCACCAGCACATGGCAGCCGAGCTTCACGTTCAACGGCAGCGCAGGTCCGGCTCATTACCTGAGTCCCGGTGACTTTGCCAAAATTTTCAACACCGCTCCACTTTACAAAGCCGGAATCGACGGCACCGGACAAAGCATTGCTATCGTTGGGCGCAACAACATCAACCTTTCCGACATTCAGATTTTTCGCATAGCGTTTGGCCTGCCGGCAAACGACCCCACGATCATTTTGGATGGCCCCGACCCGGGAAATTTCCTTGGGTCTGGTGAGGAGAGCGAAGCAGACCTCGATGTCGAGTGGTCGGGCGCCATCGCGCCAAAGGCAAAGATCAATTTTGTCGTTTCCGGGAGCACCAACACCACCGATGGTGCGGATCTCTCGGCTCAATACATTGTCGACAATAACATTTCGCCCATTCTGAGCATGAGCTTCGGCCTATGCGAGGTTAGCCTCGGCCAAGCGCAGAACGCCTTCTACAATAATTTGTGGGCGCAAGCTGCCGCTCAGGGCATCACTGTAATTGTCTCGAGTGGCGACAACGGGGCAGCCGGTTGCGACAACCCTAATTTTGGACCTGCAACTCACGGCGCAGGGGTGAATGGCCTTGCCTCTACCCCCTTCAACGTGGCGGTGGGCGGCACGCAATTCAACGAAAACGGCAACGACAGTAAATATTGGGCGGTCACGAACGGGCCTGATCAATCTTCCGCGCTCGGTTATATCCCCGAAGCTGTGTGGAATGAGAGTTGTTCCGACCCGAGCCAGTGCTTTTTTCCTAACTTGTTTGCCAGCAGCGGAGGAGCAAGCACGCTCTATAGCAAGCCGCCCTGGCAAATTGGTCCCGGCGTACCAGCCGACGGAAAACGCGATCTTCCGGACATATCGCTAAGTGCTGCCGGACTGCACGATGGATATTTATTGTGCCAAGACGGCGTTTGCCTCACCGATAGCAAGGGACAACTAATCAGTGCTTTTGTTGTTGGCGGTACATCCGCCTCAACGCCCACGTTTGCTGCCATTATGGCTCTCGTCAACCAAAAGACAAATTCCAGGCAGGGGCAGGCGAATTTCGTGCTTTACCCTCTTGCCGCCAGCCAGACGGCGAGCTGCAAATCCAGCGGCCCTCCTCAGGGCACCTGCATCTTCAATGACGTCACCCAGGGCAACAGCAACGTTCCCGGGCTGACCGGCTTTCCTGCGCAAGCTGGGTATGATTTGGTGACCGGGCTGGGCTCTCTCAACGCCGCCAACCTCGTCGCCAATTGGCAAAACGTGACCTTTGCGGCGACAACCACCAGGCTGCAACTTTCACCGGCCAACATAACGCACGGTCAATCGGTCACCGCCTCCGTCACGGTAGCTCCGGTAAGCGTGAGCGGAACGCCCACCGGGGATGTTGCTCTTTTGACCGGAGGCTCGCAGACGATCAACCTTGGAATTTTGAACAACGGCGCGCTTGCTGTTCCAATTGCGACGCTTCCTGGGGGAACCTACTCCGCTACGGCGAGCTATGGAGGTGACGTCAGTTTCGGCGCGAGCACTTCGGCTGGCGTAACCGTAACTGTTGCCGCCGAACCCAGTAGTACAACATTTTCGACCCTCAACGGGGGCTTGGCTCCGGCGACGTCCACGACCTACAGCGACTTCTTCTTTCTTCAGGCGAGTGTGGCCGGAGCTTCCAATCAAGGAGCAACGAATGGAAATATCACTTTTTCAGACACGTTCAACGGAAACACATCCAACCTGATGATTGTGCCGCTGAGCATCCAGGGCAGTGCCCTTGTTCAGGAAACGTCCCTTGCGGTCGGCACTCATACTCTAAACGCAAGCTACTCCGGCGACCCAAGTTTCCAACCCAGCGCGGCGCGTGCGCTCACGGTCACGGTCGCGAAAGGAAGCACGCAAACATTGCTGCTCATTCCGAATGGAGAGCTACCAAATATTCCCGTCATTCTCGAAGCAGCCGTTTTTCCGCATGGGGTCGGGGTGCCGACCGGAACCGTGCAGTTTTTCACCGGCACACAAGCCATTGGAAATCCCGTAAAGTTGCAGAACTTCTTGGCCGTTCTGACAACAACGCAATTGCCAGCGGGGTCCAACAGTATTACTGCCGTGTATTCCGGCGATGCCAACTTCAACGGCTCGACCTCGCCGCCAAGGATACTGTTTATCGGCAACCCCGATTTCCAAATCGCGGTCAATCCCGGAAATGTGACCGCCTCCGCGGCTGCACCAGGTACAGCCACAGTTCTCCTGAGCCCAGGTCCCGGTCTCGGCTTCTCTGGAACCGTCTCCCTTACCTGCTCGGGTATTCCTTCCGGTACAACTTGCAGCGTGCAACCAGCCCAACTAAATCTCGATGGCTTTACCCCAGCCAGCGCCAAGGTGACCATCGCCAAGTCTGCCGCTCAGGCCACAATGCGTTTCGACTCGCTCAGGCGCCACCCGCAGTTTGGCGGCTCCGTGGTCGCCCTGAGCATGGCATTTGCATTACTTTTTGGTTGGCCCGGAAAGAAGCGTCGCCTGCAAGTCTGCGCCTTTCTTATTCTAATTTGCTCGCTGGGCGCTCTTGCGGGATGCGGCGGCTCCAGTTCATCCGCCACTACCCCAACCGTGTTCGGTACGCCTGGGGCTACCTTCAGCGTCGTCACACTGACGGCCACCGGGAGTGGTGGCGTCGCGGCAGTCAGTCACACGGTTACCCTTGCTGTGACGCTGCAATAAGCAGAGGCTATGACTTCACGTTTTTCCGCTCGATAGTTGCGCACGAACAATTTTTAGTCACAAAGTATCTATAGCAACGACACGCAGCACGAGTGTGCATCTCCCGGTCGCTTGTGCAAAAATAATGGTGTCCTAGTCAGATTGTGGGGCACGAACAAACCGCTTGCGCTCGCTGGTAAAAATCTCCCTCTTGACTGCGCTCGTCGCGCTGGCTGGCCGCACGGTCTATGGGCAGGATCCACCCCCCGCTCCACCTCCCCTGTCCAACCCATTCCCTGAGGAAGCCACGAAGAATGCCGTGGCGCCGTGCCTTGAGCCGCCACCCATGGTGCGCATTGAAGATTACAACGGGCCGCTCCAGAAGCTCGTGGGCACCTTCGCCGGAACCTTAGAACGCAAGTCCGTGCACCCCCCGCGCTACAAGCCTGGTGCCAAACTCTGCACGCTCACGCTGCAGGGTAAATTCATTCTGTTCCTCAAAGATTCAGTTGACCCGGTGAATTTTCTTTCCAGCGGTTTCGACGCTGGGCTTGACCAAGCCCAAAACTCAGACCCACGCTATGGACAGGGCGCCGAGGGATACGGCCGGCGCTTCGGTGCCGATTTCACCGGTCAGGCCACATCAAGGTTCTTCAAGGAATTTGCCTATCCCTCGATTTTTTCAGAGGACCCGCGCTACTACCGCCTGGCCCACGGCCCCGCCGGAAAGCGTTTCCTTCACGCGATGGCGCACGCCGTCGTGGCTCACCGCGACGATGGCAAACGCATGTTTAATTTCTCCGAATGGCTGGGCACCACAAGCTCGATCGTGCTGAACAACACCTATCACCCGGACAGCCAACGCGGGTTTTCTAGCACAGTGGAGCGGGTAAGCTACAGCATCCTCCAAGACATGGGCTTCGACGTCCTCCGCGAATTCTGGCCAGAGATATCCCACAAACTCAAGCTGCCCTTCCGCGGCGAAGCGCCGCCCGCAAACCAAGACTCGAGTCCCGCCACTCGATGACCCCGGTGCACCATGGCGGAGGATGTTCGCGAAGGCTCCGGAAAAGTAGTCCAGTCCACGAAGCCATTAACGAAAAAATGTCTCCTTTGGAACAGACCTGTGCTCCGGCGCCTGCCATGATGTATACCCAGCCTGAGTAGCGGCAAGTCCGCAGAGCGCATACGGCTCCCGCCCGCCGACGTGCCAGAAGTAGCTGCAAAATCGGGAAAGGCGTACATGCAACCAACTCGGTATGACATCTTGAGAAGAGAGGACAACGCAGCCATTTGGCTTGAGACCTCAGCAGATCTGAATGCCGCAAAGTCCAGGATCAAGAAGATTGTTTCCTTCTGGCCAGGTAAGTACGAGGTTGTTGACCATCAATCGCAAGAGATAGTTGCAGCTGTTGCCACGCCCTCGCGGTTGCGCGCTCCCCTCAGACGCATTCGGGAGTCCGCCGGCAAATCCTTTTGTACCAGCTATGCTTGGCTCGTGGCGCCTGCCCCGCGCGTAGCGGATCTGGTGTCCTACAAACGCCTCCACAGGTATGCTCGAAACTGTTATCGTACAAGCTGGGGATGGCTTTGCTCCCCGGCGGGTCGCGTACAAGCCTACCGATCGCGCTAGGGACTTTGCGACCACCGGAAATTAGGTGTTTCATGTCAAAAATCATTCGAACCTTTCACAACGGCAATAACGAAGAAGTCGGGCAGCTCACCTTTGAAGAAAAGGACGATCGTTTGCACGTTCGTTCCTCCGCTTCCCCCGGCATCGACCGCCGATTTCGCACTGAAGAGGGCGCTGCCAATTGGTGGCAAAGCAACGTTGATCCTGAGACGGGGAAGATCCGAAGGCAGCGGGATGTCTGACTGGTCTAAGGACGCCGCCCTGCGATTTGCCGCCCTGCTAAAAACAAAGCAGCTCCAAGATGCCAGAGTGATCCGCGATCAGAATGATCTCGCTCTTACTGTGGCCAAAACATGGGCTGATCTATGCGAACTGTTCAAGGTGAGATGCACTGAATTCAACGCCGAACCCGATGTTGCGGGCATCCTGAATTGCGATACGACGCGCCACCAAGAGTTGAAGATAACCAGAACCGATAATGCCGCGATGCTGCGGGGCACATTCGACGCCAAGCGCCACACCATTCACTTCATGGGCCCTAACATTGGCAAAGAGAAAGCGGAAATAAAGATCGAGGTCATTGCAGGTGGTTCTACAATGCGCTTCGTAGATAACTTGCAGAGAAAGCTCGACCCCCAGGATATTGTGGATATATCTTTGACTGATTTGCTGCAGCTAAATTAAGTTCCCGCCAGATTACTCCACGACTGCCGTAATACCCTTCGACGCTCCAAACCACGCTCGCCAGTGGATATGTCAATGTGACTCATATCGAACAGATTTCAAATCCCTAATCTGCCATCCTTCTGGCCACAAGCACGGAATCTAACGAGAAGTCGCATCCGTGTAGCGCATGTCAAAACGCTTCTAATTGGCGCGCTCAAAGATAAAAGGAGTTGAAAACATGCTTGCATTAATCGCCGCAGTTCTCATCGTTCTCTGGTTACTCGGGTTCTTCGCGTTTCACGTTTCGGCTGGCGTCGTTCACGTCCTGCTGATTATCGGTATCGTGATGCTCGTCCTGCATTTCCTCCGCGGCCGAGCCGCTACCATCTGACCTAACGGGTAGACGGCAGCGGAGCATCTGGAACGCCCTTGAGGCAGCCTCACCCGGGTGCGGCTAGCTTTAGCGAGCCTGGACGAAATCGCGCCTTAGGGGATAGTCCACGATGATCGCCCGCCCGTCCGTGAGTGCCTTTACGGAATGCCGCATATTACTCGGCACAATCGCCACCACGCCCGCTCGGGCTATCCGGGCCGTTCCGTCGATGGTCACCTCGAGTTCGCCCTCGATCACCTCGTAGACTTCTTCCTGCGGATGGTGGTGCTCGTGAATGGACGAGCCACGCGCGAAGTCATAATGCGCGAAGGTCATGCTCTGCGAGTGGAAATAACGCCCATGCCAGCCCGGCACGCGCTCAACGGCATCGAGGTTGCTAACGTCAATAAATGGCATGCAAGCCCCCTCTAGACATCCTAGCCCAAACTACCCGGTGCGACTTTGCCAGTCGACCAAAAAGCCGTATACTGCGTTCCCCAAAACTGAAAGGAAGCCACGTGCATTACGAACAGCAAAAAGCCATGCAGCGCGAGCTAAATGAACGAATCCCGCCAGCCGCAAAGGGTGACCCACAGAACGAGCTCCGCCACGTCGTCAATTCACAACGATTCTCCGGCAAGAGTTTCGACCAGAGCGTCGATTTCGCATTAAGTATGATCAGGAAGCGATATCCCCAGTTCACTCCCCGAATCCTCCCCCCACGAAAGGAGTTAGTCCGCGCGGTGAACGCCTGAGGGCGATGGATGCAAGCTCTAGCTGATTGTTGTCCCGTTAACTGGAAAGCCGAAAGCGATCTAGCTACAATCTTTCCGTCACGTTCGCCATCTCTTGTCTTGCTCGACACTCTCTCGAACGCGAAACGCGGTGATCTTGCGAATCAGCGCTAGAGGTAGCGACTTCTCGAGCGGAAACTGGATCGACCCGCGAGCCGTGGCAAATTTCGAAAGATCGTCCGCAAAAGCTTTCACTGCCGAGGGCGTCGGATAGAAGCCGATGTGATGTTCGTGCGCGGCGAACGTCACCAATATCCTCCGGGCGAAAAACGCCGGCATCCCCCACTTCAGGCCTTCCTTGGCACCCGGTGCTGCAGCGCGAATACAAGCCCGCATCTCGCGCAGTTTCTTCTGAGCCTCTTTCGGAGCGGCATTGATGTACTCGGTGATGGTCGCGGGCCGCGCTTTTCTCGGAGTCATAGTTTTATTTTATTGACCCTCCTTGATAGCATGGCCGCATGAAAAAAGTGAAGTCTAACCATCACAGCTCTGCTGCGAAAGCGCAAACCCAAAAACCAAAACGCGCCCCGAAAGACGTCGACGAATACCTCGCCGGCATCCCGGAACCCGTCCGGAGTACCTTGAACAAGATGCGCGCGACGATTCGCTCTGCTGTGCCACCGGAAGCCACTGAGACCATCAGTTATCGGATCCCAGCCTTCAAGCACAACGGAGTGCTCGTCTGGTTCGCCGCCTTTTCAACCCACTGCAGCCTGTTCCCCACCGCATCCGTTATCGAAGCATTCGAGAACGAACTCAAAGGCTTCTCCACATCCAAAGGCACCATCCACTTCCCCGCCGACAAGCCACTTCCAACCGCGCTTATCAAGAAATTAGTGAAAGCCCGCGTCGCGCAGCACGAAGGCAAGAAACGCCGCTGACTGCAAAAAGCGATGCACATTTTTCCACAGACCTACCCACTTACCAGCGCAGCGTCCCGTTTTGTAAAATACGCGAGCTTTTACTTCTTCAAGAGGTGCTCCATGCTGTTCGCCATAGTCCGTCGCGGCAAGAAATCAGGAACCCGTTTGTTCCCCCATCGCTTCAACGACGACCGCTACCACGTCCATCTCGGCAAAGAAGGACCCTACATCCCGGTCACCGATCACCGCGATCTCCCTTCCTACCTCGCAAACGGTTATTCCCTCCAGATGAGCGACGGCGCCCAAAGCCACCCTCCAAGCCTGATAAAACCCGAATCAATACACGGCTGGAGCACAAACCCTAAGGACCTCTTCTTCCCCACGCTCTGAGCCACGCGCCAATCACACTCCTCGCGCGGTTCGGTGCCCCACACGCCGACTTTGCGTGTGGCGATATCGCAGTGCTGTCGGCCGAGTCTTTTTCTTAGTGAGTGTTTTCCTTACGAGGTGGGGGCTTATAGCCCCCACGTAACGCCGCCAATCGAATCGGGCTTTAGCCCCTGAAGAAATCTTTTAAGACCGTGAGTACGTATGTCATCCATGCGAAAACAAGCGATTGCCGGGTTGAAGCTAGGCGACTCTTTCGCTGTTTCACGCACGTTCACCGAACAGGACACGATAGCCTTTGCGGACATCAGCCGAGACTATAACCCCGTACATTTTGACGATCGCTTCGCAAACGCAAAAGACTTTCGTGGCCGAATTTGTCACGGACTCTTGGTTGCCAGCCTGGTCACCGAGATCGGCGGACAAATCGGCTGGTTGGCGTCAGGAATGAACTTTCGTTTCAAGAGGCCGGTATATTTTGGCGACACAATAGAATGTTCTCTCAGCATCACGGAACTCGACGACCGTAATAGGGCCAAAGCGGAGGCCGTGTTCAAGAACCAGCACAACGAGACCGTTATAGAAGCCCATATAACCGGCATCGTTCCCGACCCCTCAGAAAGGCGCGTAATGGAGGCCATGATGGCTGAAGGTGATCCCACCAATAAGCATCACTAATCGCCGACCGGTCGAGAGGTGGGTGACTCTGGGTGGGCGAGTGGCCGGTAGGTAGAGGTTCGCCCGGGTGCCCCACACGCCAACCTTGCGTGTGGGGGTTTTGCATCGTCTTTCTTGTCAGCCTGTGGCGCCTCTAGTTCATCCTGCTCCCCGAGCCTCGACCGTTCATCTCCTCCGCGCAGCAGCAGGCAATTTCGACCGAATCAGCGACTCCACCTGACTCCAAACTTTCGGATCGCATTCAATTTCGATGTACGTTTTCCAGAACAACCTGGCTCATCCTGCTTTGAACTAAAGTTTCGTTGTAGGAACACGAGAATCACAGCCGGCGAGTGATGCGCCTACAGTGGATTTTTTCCGCCTCTTGGGTGGTCGGCACAGACATGCGATGCGAACTCCTTGTCACGCTGCCGTTCGTAGTCCACCTTCATCTCTTCAATGGAGTTCCCACGAACCAGTCCCGAAGGCTTGAACGCCCACGCGCATTCAGCGCATGCCCAGCCCTCAAAATTCCGTCCCTTCACCCATACCAGCTTGCGACTCATCGCCTCCATGGCACACCTCGATGGGTGCGGTCAGGCTTCCGGTTGAACGAGGGTATGGCATCGGTCTTCGACGGCATTGCGGCGACAAAAACCGCTCTTTTCATGGCTTTGAGCAAGCTTTCGCCCCAGCCACCGTCTAGCGAGCACACATCAACACTGAAGTGAATTGGCAACGCTTAAACATTAGCGACGGAGAGAGGTTGCTGTCTGTTGGATATCCAACACAGCAGGGACTGCTATCTCAGCCCGACGTCATCCTCGAACTGTTGAATGACACCGTAACACTCACACGCGGAGTTCTGCAGTTTCCCGCGGTTCACGACCCTCACCGCGCCTCGCACGTATTCGATGATTCCTTTTTCTTGCAGTATGCCCGCCGCCACGCTCACCGTGGATCGGTCCGTGCCCATCATCATCGCTATGAAATCGTGCGTGATCGGAAGCATTCCCAAATTTACCCTGTCCTGAGTCATCAGCAGCCACCGCGAGAGACGCTGCTGTATATCGTGGAGTCGATTGCACGCCGCGGTCTGTGCGACTTGCATCCCTTGCAGCCCCGAATGCCTCGCCAAGATCATCTGTAACTGGGGAGCCGACTGCAGAATTCGTTCTAGCGCACTCCCAATCATTCGGAAGCCATCGCCCGCGATCTGCACTATCTCCCGCACCGAACTTCTGCTCAAGCCAACTGCCAATCCTGCCCCAACGTAACCTTCGCTCCCCACTACACCCACTTCCACCGTTCGACCGTCTTTGGTCACTACCACCTGGGAAACCATTCCTCGGTTCGGGAAATACACGAACTCAATGTTTTGTGACGGTTCATGCAGGCTAAGATGATTTGGCATATCGACGTACGTCAAGTCAGCACGCATCATCTGGTATTCATTGTCGGGCGTTGCCAGTAGTACTTTGTTCGTTACGTGTTTCCCCTCAATGTTCGTCCGTTCACCCGTGTGTTGGACTCGAAAGTTTTTCCCGCTCATGTCCATCCTCGACAGCGCCAAAAAGCGCTGTATTCACTGGGTAAAAACTTCATGGCCTCTGAGATTCCATCCCAATTGAACCAAAAACGGGGCGAACAAGATGTGCGAAACGGGACACATCTTAAACCAGGGGATCACGAGGCAGCGCATGAGCGGGAACGAACTTACCTATGTGCGGTATCCCACATACAGAAAATAACAATTGTGCTTCAATTTCGAGCTAGCTGAAGTAATAGACCATCAAGCGCCTCGCACTATTGGCGACGTTTTTAACGCAGAAGGGGGCGCGGTTACAGAATCGATCTATGAGTCTCAGCAAGAAGAAACCCAAGAGCATGCCCCAGAAAAAGGGCGTATTCGACGCCCAAGCTTTCCTAGACTCGGCTGGCGTGGCGAGAAAAGTTAGGCAGTTTAAGAGAGCCGATATAATCTTTTCTCAAGGCACCCCCGCCAACAGCGTCATGTATGTACAAGAAGGCGCTGTGAAGATTACCGCCGTTAGTGAAGGCGGTAAGGAAGCGATCATCACGATTTTGGGGCCCGGCGACTTTTTCGGCGAGGGTTGCCTGGCGGGTCAGCCGCTTCGCATGGGCAATGCCACAGCCACTATACCTAGCACGGTCCTGGTCATTGACAAGAAGGAAATGCAAAACGTGCTGCACGAGCAGCATGATTTATCCGATCTCTTCATCCATTTCGTGCTCACCCGCAACATTCGAATCGAAGAGGACTTGGTCGATCAACTATTCAACTCGACCGAGAAACGGCTCGCGCGCACCCTTCTGTTGCTCGCCCGCTACGGCAAGGAAGACCAACCTCAGAGAGCACTCCCCAAGGTATCGCAAGAGACGCTGGCGGAGATGATTGGCACAAGCCGCACGCGCGTCAATCTGTTCATGAACAAATTCAAGAAGCTCGGTTTCATCAAGTACAACGGCGGAATTCACATCGATCCTTCTCTCTTAAGCGTCGTCCTCCACGACTGATCCAGCAACGCTCTTGCCAAGCACAGTATTCCCCGGGGCCAGCGTCGCATCGATCTCCCGCATGATCCGAGCTGCGCTGAAATCCGAATAGACTGTACTTTCACGAAACTAGCGACCATACTCCAGCCAGCAAATTGTCCGAGCCACTAGGATTAATTGCCGGTCTTCCGGGCCGAGTCCTTACCTTAGCGTAACCACTTTTTTCCCTCCTTCAGTTTGCTTTACAACACCATGCAAAGCGGGAGGCATCCATGCATTCTCCATTTGAGATCCTGAAGAAAGAACCCGCGGGAAGCTTCCGCAGATTTGAGCCGGTGAGCGACCTTGCGTCTGCGAACATTCGTATTAGGGAGCTGACTACGCTATCCCCGGGCGAGTACGTTGTGTTCGACCATCGCACCCACCATGACATTGCTGTCAGACGATCAAGTTTCTGGCTCGACGCCAGAAGGGAGTGACTATCACGCGCAGGCTCATCTGCCTTTCGGCTTCCTCGTCGCGTTGCCAATACTGAACTCGATATTGACGCACACGCGGAGGTGGGCCATGAAGGAGCTGCTGGAGGTGATCGCTAGGGCTCTCGTGGACCATCCCGAAGAGGTGCAGGTTCGTTCGGTCGAGGGACAGGCGGTGACTATTCTCGAACTGCGAGTTCATCCGGAAGACGTCGGCCAGGTGATTGGCCACCATGGACGCATAGCTATAGCCCTCCGCACGATTTTCGGCGCGGCTGGTATGAAGCGGCATATGCGCGTTACGGTGGAAATCCTCGTATAGAGTCGGCGCTGCACTGCTTCAGGTCTCATCTCTGGTTAGCTTGATATTTGTCTCTAAACATCTTCCCATTCGCCTTGAACGCATGTGCCGGGCAGTCTCTCCACTTCTCAAACAGTCTCGCGTTGTTCTTCAGTTGCAGCAATGCAGACGCCACCACTTCCGCGCTCGGCATGTCTAGGTCCGCCGCAACAGAAAAGCAGGTCGATTCGGAGCGGGGGGAGATAACACGTACGAATTTAGCGTCCACCAGAAAGTGCGTACCCCCGACTGTGAGGCGGTAAGTGCCATCGTCGTCTTGCTTGGCTCCAGTGAGTGCAGCGACGCGCCTCAGGTACTCTGCCGCGCGCTGGGCGCGCGTGCATTTGGTTTGCATTCTCATCGAAAGTGAATTAATGCGCGGGGCCTGAAGGCCTGGCCGTCGGCCTTAAACGCCCCGCTCTGAGCGGCCCACCTGTCAAAGAGCGCTGGATTGTTCCTGAGTTGCAGCAGCGCGGTAGCAATTTGCTCGCATTTTGGCATTTCTTTCTTCGCGGGATAAAAGCAGGTTTCCTCGTATGCACCTTGGGGATCTGTCAGGTCTCGCAGCCGCTTGACATATCTATAGCGCACATGAAACCGCGTTTTGCCGACAGTTAGGTCATAAGCATTACCCATTTGCGTGGCGCCGGTGAGGGCAACGATGCGGCGCAGATAGTTTTGCGTGCGATATTCTTGACCGATGGGCTCTGCACCATCCACACGGTTCTCCACCTCGCCTGCGACTAGTGCCGAACCGGCCGGGTCTAAGATGTGGAGGCACTGCCCTAAGAGA
>JAOAPV010000046.1 GCA_025463055.1 Candidatus Acidiferrum typicum | reverse complement strand
TGGGCGAGTCATGCCGAACGCCGCGCCTGAATCCTGTATCGGGACGCGGGTACGGAATTGCCGAAGCGCTGTGAGATGGCGCGGCGCGCGGCCTCGAAACGGGTCCATTCGTCTCCATCATGGAGACTGGGAATCGTCACCAGTTCGCCCTGGTCGAGGCCGACCAACGCTGCATCGACCATGTCTTCCACCGGCATGACGATCGACGGGGGCAGTTTCTGCCAAGGCAGGCCCGCAATTTCCCACATGTCAGTCGCCGTCGCTCCGGGCAGGACCGCTTGGACGCGGATCCCCTTGTCAGCAAGTTCGTGCTGCAGCGAATGAGTGAACGCGAGGACATAGGCTTTGGTGGCGCCGTACACACCGTTGAGTGTTTCAGGCGAGATGCCAACGACGGAGCTGATGTTGATGATCGTGCCCATGCCACGCTTGACGAATGCAGGTGCTGCGGCGTAAGTCAGCCGCGTGAGGGCGATGCTGTTGAGTGCGATCATCTCTTCCATTTTCTCGATGTCACCATTGAGAAGAGGCACAACGGCGCCGATACCAGCGTTGTTGACGAGCATTGTGATACTCGAATCTTCCCTCAGCTTTGTTTCCACATTTGCGAGATCTATCGTGTCGTTGAGGTCTGCCACTATCGCGGTGATGTGGCGTCCACTCGCGCTTGCGAGGCTCGCGGTGAGCGCTTTGAGGGGCGCCTCGCTGCGGGCTACGAGAATCAGATCGTATCCACGCTTTGCGAGACGGTCTGCATAGACAGCCCCGATGCCCCTAGAAGCACCCGTTACCAGGGCGGTGCCCTTTGATGTTGAATTGCTCATATCCTTTTTCTCCTGTCTCCAGTCGAGTCTCTTTGCATTTCATATGGATTATAGCTATAATCCATTCTCCGACTTCGATTCGCATAGCCGGGCTTTGGTTACAAACTTTTTGGAGGGGGACCCATGCGCCATTCCAAGACTGAAAAGGCAAAAACTCATGAGCGCATCGTTGCTATCGCTTCAAGGAGGTTCCGCGAAGAGGGGCTTGCCGGGATCGGAATCGCAGACCTGATGAAAGAAGCCGGCCTTACCGTGGGCGGTTTCTATAAACACTTCAATTCGCGTGACGCGTTAGTGGCTGAAGCGGTTGGCTGTGCGCTTGAACTCTGGAAGCGGCAGGTAGATGCCGCGGCCTCGGGCGGTCCGTCGGTCACCTACGAATCGCTAGTCGATGAATATTTGAGCGAAGCACATCGCAATCATCCAGGTGCAGGTTGTCCAGTCGGCGCTTTGGCAGGAGATCTCGCACGCAGCGACAAGCGCACTCGCGCACTCGTCAGCCGGAAAATTCGGGACAACATTGAGTTGCTCGCAACTCTGATTCGAAACACGAACGAGATGGATAGGGGCAGTGCAAGATCGCGCGCAATCTTGGCCTATTGCGCTCTGGTCGGTGCGATCGGTATGGCTCGCGCCGTATCGGACGAGGAGCTTTCGCGCGAAATCTTGAAGACCGTGGCACAGCGTCTGAAGAACCCCGCTTACTAGCTCGCAGGCCAATCTGTCAGGAAGAATTTCGGCACGAGTGTGGGAATCAGTACCGCTAAACGCGCATCTCTTCAGTGCTCGATTTCCTGACGAGAAGCCGACTTCTCGGTACCGATCCGCAGGTCACAATAGGGATTCCTTGCGGATAGCCGACGAACCGCTCACAATCCCTTGCCGAATCGACAAAAGCTTCACTGACCAGGCATTTAGGAGAGCGGCGACCTCCAAAACAAGGCTATGCGTCTTAGTTCGGGGTTTTCCGTTTCTTCCACCGGTAAAATAATGCTAGCCGGAACAACGAAGTCGTTGCTCCTTTTGGGAGGCGCACCCAGACGTACAGGGACAGAGAGGGACTCGGTGAAAGTCGCGACCTTCAACATCAACGACATCAATAAGCGGCTGAATAACCTCTTGTCTTGGTTAGCTAAAGCTGAGCCGGACGTGGTTAGTCTCCAGGAGCTCAAGGCGGAGCAGGGAGCCTTTCCCGTAAATGCCCTTCGAACTCTCGGTTACGAAGCAGTCTGGCAAGGGGAGCGTTCCTGGAATGGCGTGGCCATTCTCGCGCGAAACCACGCTCCCGTGCTGACCTGCGCAAGCTTGCCGGGGAATCCTCGAGACCACCAAGCCCGCTACATCGAAGCGGCTGTTCAGGGAGTCCTGATCACTTCAATCTATCTCCCTAACGGGAACCCGCAGCCTGGACCGAAATTCAACTACAAGTTGGCCTGGTTTGAGCGCCTCATTACCCATGCGGCCGAACTCATGGCGAGCGGCGCCCCCGTGGTGTTGGCCGGTGACTTCAACGTCGTGCCGACACCGCAGGACATCTATCCGACTCGATCGTTGGATGACAACGCGTTGATCCAACCCGAAAGCCGCCAAGCGTTTGCGCGTTTGCTGGCTCAAGGCTGGACCGACGCGATGCGGAGGCTACATCCAGACGGGCCGCTCTGGACATTCTGGGATTACAAATATGAACGGTGGCCGAAGGACAAAGGCATGCGACTCGATCACTTTCTGCTTTCGCCGAAGGTGTCGGACCGGCTCGTGGACGGTGGTGTAGACCGATGGGCGCGTGGGCAGGCAAACGCCAGCGACCATGCGCCAACATGGATCATGCTCGATTACTAAGCTCAGAGCTGCCCAAATTACGAATTCATTAAGAGCAAGCCGGTGGGGAACTAGAGGTGCCTGGGTACGATCCCAGGATTTTTTGCCAAGACCCGCCACGCCTGGGCAAATTGCCCCCAAAAACGACGAGCCATCCGCCCTGTTCGGGTCCAATCACGGGCAACCCGGAAGTTAAGGTCGAGAAGCCTACCTCTAAGGACTGATCTACACTCAAGCGGATAGACCTGTACGATCTGGGGTCGCCACGCACGGCAACCTCGCAGATTGTTTTCGTGTTGTGACACAAATTCCGTTCCTGACGCTGAATTGGTGAGTAGGTGAACGAATGTGTCGCTAACCCGGCCCATCACACGGCCCACCAACCAACCCACCTGACATTTGCCGAAACAAACGAACGCATGTGACCAGTGCGTGAAAAACACGCATCACCCTTTCGTTCACCCTCCGCGTCACCGTGTCGTTTCTCCAAATTCAGTGCAGCAGAGACGTTGCACGTTACGCGACGATGCATTTGGACACGGGCGAAACACCGGACTGGGCTGGAGCGACCCCACTTTTGGCCAAATGCCTGTGGCCAAAAGACCACAGAGGTCGCTCCAGCCCAGTCCGGATTCTCCGCAAAAGCGCAGGCCGGCATTTCGTCGGTGGCGATAAATGCACGCTAACGGCGAACATCGTCAGCCCCAAGGAACGGCACTCCATGACGTCTCCTGAAATTATTTCGCTTTCCAGCGACACAGATTCTTTTCCCAACACTGAATAGGTAAGTAGAGGGAGAAATGTCTCGCTACTCCGAAGTAAAAACCCATCCTAAAACCTACCAAGAATCCCGCCAGACGCTCCGATGGCAGGAGCGAGGTTCGGTCGATGACGCTTTGCGTCAATGCACCGGCGGGACGGCCTCGCTCCCTGCCACCCAAGAACCCTCATGTCGGGAAGCGTTCTTCACCCACGCACTCCTTCACCGGTCACTTCACCCCACGTCTTGCAACATCCTGAGCAAACTCCATTCTGTAGGTCATTCACTACAGATCGGACCGCGCGCGACCCAAGAATGTGTGATTCATGGTGTCTGCGCATGTCCAGAAGCTAGGCTTTGCATGCGCGCATTATTAATGCGCAGCAGAAGACGAAAGGAGAAAGGGAATGCCAATTCTCAAGTCACCGCCGAAACCGCCGAAGAATGAAACGCTGCAGCTCAGAGTGGAGGAGGAAATCCGATCGAAGCTCGGAAAATATGCGGAGTTCATCGACTCGTCGGAATCCTACGTCGTCAGCGAGTCGCTACGACTCCTGTTTAGGAAGGACGATGAGTTTAAAGCGTGGCTTGAGAAAGAAGATTCAAACGACGAAACCACACAATCCAAGACCCCGCCGGTTCTTGAAAGCACGAGGAAATCTTAGAGTCGTGCGCGCGTCCGTCCGCCCGTCCGTCCGCCCGTTTGAAACGTTGTCGGGAACCACCTTTCAACGTTGAGTTTGCTGTCATATGCAAGCGTTACTACAGGGAGAAGAAGCGATGCAGGGCCACAGTGAGGAAGAGAATCGTGAAGGTCAATCGGTTTCTAACGACCGTTCAGCTAGTCCAATCAACGGCTCCGCCAACACTGGAGATCCCGAATTTATAGATAGCGTCGAGTTGGCACGGCGCTGGAGCGTTCCCGTTTCGTGGGTCCGCGATCAAGTCCGTTCTCGCGCCCCAGATCCATTGCCCCATATCAACTTCGGCAAATATGTCCGTTTTCTCTGGCGCAGCCCTGACCTTGAAGACTGGGTTGCCCGGCGTATAGTGAAGGGGAACAACAGGCGTGTGGGACGGGTTCAATAAAAGGAGGAGTATGGCAAGAACCCGCCACCATCAAGCAGGATATGTTTTCAAGAAAGGTTCGAATTGGTATGTGCGTTACCGCGAGGACGTACTGCTGGAAGACGGCTCTTTCAAGCGTATCCAAAAGTGCCGTAGACTCGCCAACGCAACGGGCCAATATCGGACCAAGCGCGCTGCCAAACAGTTGGTGGATGAAATCATCGGACCGCTCAATGACGGCGCGAGCAAGCCCGAAAGCACAATGAGCCTCAACCAGTTCATCGAGGTTGCGTATCTGCCCTACGTGTCCGACCAAAAGCGTCCCTCTACGTATAGCGGGTACAAGAACATCTGGCTGCGATACGTGCAGCCGAATGGCGGCGTGGCCTTGCGTGACGTCAGAACTTTTGAAGCTGAGCAGATGCTGAAAATCATTGCTCGCCAGGGAGATCTGAGCCGCACAACGCTAGGTCACATCAAACATTTCCTAAGCGGCGTATTTCGTTTCGCACGCCGCCAGGGCGTGTTGCACACTCCGAACCCGATGCACGACGTCGAAATCCCTAAGTGTCGGCCAGCAGGCGAAACGTATGCCTATTCGCTCGAAGAAGAAACCCAGATGCTGGCGATTCTTCCCGAGCCGGCCGCTACGGTAGTCGCAATGGCGGCATTTACGGGAGCACGCAAGGGAGAACTAAGAGGGCTGACGTGGGAGAACTACGATGGGTCCGAAATACGAGTTATGAAGTCCGTATGGCGGAACCACGTGGATGAACCGAAGCGTCCAAAGAGCAAGGCCGCTATCCCGGTCATCGCTCCCTTGAAGGCTCTTCTTGAGCGGCATCGAGCCAGATGTGGGAACGTCCGGCGCGGGTTCATTTTCTCAAATGAACAAGGCCGACCGATGAACTTGGAAGCACTCGCTGTAGATGTCATACGGCCAGCTCTGGGGAAAGCAGACTTACCCTGGTACGGCTGGCACGCATTTCGGCGTGGGCTTGCTACGAACCTGCACAGATTGGGAGTTTCCGACAAGGTGATTCAGCAAATCCTTCGACACGCAAACGTCACCACGACGATGAATATTTATGTGAAGACGGTAAGCGTGGACGCGGCAAATGCCATGAAGACCCTGGAAACAATGTGTGCAACTACTGTGCAACCGCAGAGGTTCGGAAGTTCGCATCTGATGTAGGAGTTATTGGGAACTGCAGTCCGCAAGTCTCGACGCTGGATCGAGTTAGGGGAATCTGGCGGAGAGGGGGGGATTCGAACCCCCGGTAGGAGTTTTAGCCCCTACAACGGTTTAGCAAACCGCCGCCTTCAGCCTCTCGGCCACCTCTCCGTGACTACCGGCAGACACATTGTAACTTACAGCTCCATTTAGTGACAGTCTGTGTTTCGTTTGCTGCATTTTGGTGCACACGGTCACCAAAGTGTCACCAAACTGTTCGTAAGAGTAGGCGAAAGTGGGCATTCCATCCTCGCACAGGAACAGAACGAAGGTGTTGCGATCCACGACATCGAAGTCTCTGCGGCAGCGATCCGCTCAAGGTAATACCCGCCACCTATGCCGGCATTCGTGCCATCAACGCCGAGATTAGAAACGATAGAAACGCTATTCCTGAAACCAGCGGAATCCCGTCCGTTGCTCATCGGCAGCCTTCCTTAGTAGTTCCATGCTACGTCGCCGATCGTAGTGTCCGACGGCGGTCAGTATGCCATTCAGCAGACTCATCGGTGCGGCATACGAGGCACCAAACGATGGCGTTTCCACGGAGGCGATGAAGCATTCATTGGCGAAGCGGGCAATGGGAGACACCAATGTGTCTGCTACTCCGATACAGTAAGCGCCATTGGCGCGTGCTTGACGCAGACCCTCCACGGTCTGCCGCAGGCCCCGCCGAAAACTCATTGCAACGAGCAAATCACCTTCGCCTGAGGAACTACACAGGTGAGCAGCCTCGCCGGACGATGTTGCGG
Organism: Candidatus Acidiferrum typicum; assembly: GCA_025463055.1. Taxonomy (GTDB): domain Bacteria; phylum Acidobacteriota; class Terriglobia; order Acidiferrales; family UBA7541; genus Acidiferrum; species Acidiferrum typicum_A. Next base: position 14,220 of record JAOAPV010000046.1, on the reverse strand, counting down.
TTACTGCCGGAAGTCCTAACAAGATCAAATGATAGTGAAGAAAGCCTACGAGATTCGTTGCGAGATCGCCGCCTAAAACGATGATGCGTTTTGCACGATGAATTCTCTTTGCCACGGCGGCGATGCGTTCAACGTCCAGCGCATTGCGGAACTTCTGCAGATTTCGGACGTCAACTTCAATGGCTTCGCGAACGTGCGCGGAAAGATCCGAACCTTTGGTCTTGCTGGTTCCCATGGTGTCGAGGGATGTTGCCTGCGAAACGGAAAGCTCATGCAGGTAGTGCTGAAACTCCCGGTAGCTGCCGAAACCCATCTTTAGAGCAACACGCAGGGCTGTGGCTGGGTCAACCTTTAGCTTTTGCGCCAATTCGCGCACGTTAAGCAATACGTACTCGCGCGGATTCTCCAGCACCGGCCGAAACAGCTCCTGGCGTTTGGGACTAAGCAGGGCAAAGGTCTTGGATAAATCCGGCCGGTTTGCCTGGGAGCCGAGCGAGTTGCGCTTTCGAGGCATCAGGTTGCCGTTATTATCTCATCCCACGCAGCATGTCAAACTAGCAGTAATAATCGCTGCACACAAAGGCAGTGCACGTACTAAGTAATGCAACGGCTGTTGCATTTGACCGTCATTGAATGCCCATAGTGGAATTTGGCTTGACACTTACCTCAAATCACCTTAAAGTGCCGCCACTTTATTCCTTTCGGACTCTGCATCGTTTGTTGCACAGATTTGTTAGAGCAGGCAGTATCAAGCAATAGAGATGCAAATCGTCGAAAAGGGTCGGGTATTTCCGTTCCCGGAGGTTGCACATGCGTCGTTCAGCAAGCTCGTCCCTCGCGAGTCGCTTTCCCATACAGGTCCGCTTGAAACACCTTTGGCTCGCTGTCCTTTGCTTCCTCTGGACGTTCGTTGCGTTTACAACCGCGTCGGAAGCACAAACTACCTCCACCATCGAAGGCACCGTCCGCGACCGGCAAGGCCTCGCCATTAGCGGAGCCGAAGTGCGCGCTGAGGCCACCGACATCGTTGCGACCCGAACTGCGCTGACCGATGCCAGCGGCGCATATCAGGTTCCCGCCCTGCCTGCAGGCATTTACAAAATCACCGTCTCCCGTACGGGTTTCCGGACTCTCGTTTCCGAGAATCTTGAGGTGACTCTAAATCGCGCTTTAGGTTTCGACGTTACTTTGGAGGTCGGGAGCGCCCAGGGCGAGGAGATTCGCGTTTCCGCCGAGCCGCCGCTGCTGGAAACGCAAAGCTCCTCGGAAGGCAGCACCATTCTCCCGCGAGAAATCGAGAACATGCCCATTAACGGCCGTAACTATCTCGACCTGATGCAACTCGTGCCTGGAGTTGCCATCAACCGGCAGTCGGACACTGGCAGCGACAATGCCACCAATGTGCTTGGCGAACGGGGCAACAATACTGGCTTCTTGATCGATGGGCTGCCCAATGAAAACGAAGTGAACGGCGGCGCGGCCACTCAGTTCAATCAGGACACCATCGCCGAGTTCCAAGTGATCACCGCCGGCTACAAGGCGGAATTTGGGCATTCCTCCGGAGGCGTAGTCAACGTCATTACCAAGTCTGGCGGAAATGCCACCCACGGTCTCGCTTCCGTGTACCATCGTAACAATGTTTTCGACAGTTCCGATATTCCCGGCAAGAACGTGCCGTATCTACTCCGGTGGGATTATGACCTCGCCGCCGGAGGAGCAATCGTCAAAGATAAAGTCTTCTGGTTCGGTTCGGCTGAGGAAATTCACGAGAACCGGCAACTGAATTTTGTACCCCCGAAGGGGACTCCACAATTCATCATCGACAACGAGAATACATTCAACCAGCCCACCACCGATCGCGAAACACGCGTTTTTGGCAAGCTCGACCAGGTTCTCCACAATCACCACTTCACGGAGCAGGTAAATTACACGAACCTGCATATCAACGGCACTAACCCGCTATCCGCTTCAACTTCTCTCCCGTCCACCCGTACCAATCTCGGCGACCGCAACCTCCTCCTCGGTGTCAGCGACACCGCAACGCTCGGGAATTCGGCGAATCCCTTCATCCTAAGCCTGCGCGGCCAATATCGTCGCGAAGCCACCTTGACCAGTCCCGCGCATCCACAGGCTGGTCCCAACACGATCTTCAACGTCTTTAGTAGTTTCGACACCGGATTCATTTTCGGGGACGTTGCCACACCAAACTATGGCGCCACATTTACGCCTTCGAATTTAGATCAGAAGTACGGCACGTTCGGCGCCAGCTTGGCCAAGACCATAAAGCGTCACACCTTCAAGTTTGGCTGGGATTTCGAACGAACACAGGTGGATGGCGTCGAGGCTAGTGCGTTACAGGACCAGCTATTCGCCACGCAAGCCGACTATCAGCAATTTGGTCCGATTAACTCCGGTTTCTTTCTGCTTTTGACCATTGGCGGTCTCACCCCGCAGGCCAATCATATTAAGGTCCGCAACAATTACGATGGACTCTGGCTACAAGACGACTGGAGAGTGACGCGGACCTTGACCCTGAACGGTGGCGTTCGTTGGGACTACGATTCAGCTTTTAACAAAAAGGACAACGTCTCGCCGCGCATCGGGTTCGCTTGGTCAGTCACACCCAAGACCGTTGTCCGCGGCAGTTGGGGCCTATTTTACGATCATTTCCGACTGGGGATTGTTCGCGACATCCCAGCTTTTGGCGGCGCTGACCTCCGCGAGATTCAACCACTCTCCTATCCGCGGCTGTTCTCAGGCATCCCAACCATCGCTCCGGTTCTTTTCGGTTTGTGCCTCTCGCCAACGCAGACGGACTCGCAGCTCGCCGCCTCCGGAGCAACGTGCCCATACGCCGGCGTCTTCGTTCCACCCGGCACGCCGATTTACGGTGTTGATCATCTTAATAAAGTCGTGGCTTCCGGCCACGCGCCGATACCCACCAACACGGTCGTAAATTTAGCCAATGTTCAGCAGGTTTCAGGTCTCAGCCCCGACTCCTTCCTCACGTCTGCCGATGCGGCTGTTGGCATGCCGGCTGGCTTCTTCTCCTGGGGTCCGTTCGGAGCGCTTTCGCAACTGGTTATACAGCCAAGCAACTTTCCAGTGACTGTCGATCCAAGTTTTGCCACCCCATACTCGCGAAGCTTAACCTTTGGTGTGCAGCGGCAACTCACTAACGATTGGGTTCTCTCGGCGGACTATTATCACAAGGATATAAAGAACATTCTTGGAGTTCGACAGACAAACTTACAGTTTGCATCGCGCATTCACAATGACTCCACTGTTCCGTTCGAGAATGGATTCGGCCCCTGGTATTCGGGCACCTATGATGCTGGTATCTTCTCCTTCGAGAAGCGCATGAGCCGTCGCTTCACGATTGGCGGGAGCTACGCCTTCGTTTCCGAAAATGACGATGCACTAAACTCCAATCTGGGAACCGGCGCCGTGGGAGGTAGTAACAGTTTCCCGACGGACAGTTTCCGTGGAGTTCCTCCCGTGGTCACAGACCCGGGTGGCATACGGCCTGATGGTTCCTCTTGTCCAGGTGGAACAAACGCCACGGCGGCGTTCTTTGCATGTAACGGCAACTACGTATCCAAGGCCGGCGTCTTTTACGATGGTGCCAAGCTAGACAGCGGCCCCTCCGACTTCGCATTGCGCCACACCTTTGAACTCCATGGATTGGTACAACTGCCCTGGAAATTCCAGTTCAGCAGTTTATTTCGCGCGCAAAGCGGTTTTCGTTACAACATTTCCGCTGCGCAACCCATTGATCAGGATGGGAATGGAAACTTTGGTCCCCGCGATTTGAAAACCGGTCGAAATGCCTTCACCGCTCCACCTTTCGTCAATATGGATTTGCGTATCGCGAAAACCTTTGTGATCCGGGAAAAGTTCAAAGTCCAGGGACTTTTCGAGTTCTTCAACCTGTTTAACAATGCCAATCCGGCAGCCATACAGAACCAGGCGAGTCAGGCGGCCACGCTCGGCACTGTTTCACAGAGGTTGCCGGGCCGTGAAGGGCAAGTCGGCCTAAAGATTGATTTCTGACAGCGGAATCCCTGAGGAACCACATGAAGAGAATTGCATCTGTATTTTTGTGTTCGCTCCTGTTTCTGCTTGCGGCCGCTGTTCTGTCGCCAGCTCAAGGTACGAATACGGCAGCGCCTTCCTCTTCCAAACTGCAGGGGCTCGACACGCTTGCGAACCAGGCCATGAAGCAATGGAAAGTGCCGGGCGTGGCTATCGCAGTTGTCCAAGACGGCAAAGTCATCTACGCCAAAGGCTACGGTTACCGTGACGTCGAAAAAAAACTTCCCGTGACGACCGCGACGCTTTTTCCCATCGGCTCGATCAGCAAGTCATTCACTGCTCTGACGTTCGCGATTCTCAAGGACGAAGGTAAGGTCGATTGGGACCAACCAGTCCGCAGCTATCTCCCGGAATTTGAGATGAATGATGTAGTCGCTAGCGACCGCGCCACGCCCCGCGACCTTTTCTCCCATCGTACCGGTTTGCCGCGCCACGATTTGGTTTGGTACTCCTCCGATTTCAGCCGCGACGATATGGTTGGCCGCCTGCGCTACCTGAAGCCCAATAAAAGTTTTCGCAGCACCTATCAGTACAACAATCTCACCGTCATGACGATGGGTTATCTGGAGGGAAAACTTACCGGCCTCGGATGGGAGGGCGCCATTCGCCAGCGCATTTTCGCTCCGCTGGGTATGACCCATTCCAATCTTTCCGTGCAGGAAATCGAAAAAACTGACGACCACGCTCTCCCGTACGAGCTGAAGAAAGAAGTAGTGACCAAGGTTCCCTTTCACAACATCGACGCCATCGGCCCGGCAGGCTCCATTAATTCCAGCGTCGATGACATGTCGCACTACTTGACCTTTCAGCTCGGAGACGGGAAATACGGCGGCAAGAAAATTGTGGAGGAAAGTGATCTGCGCGAGATGCATAGCCCGCAGACCGCCATACCCGATCCTCCTCCCGCATTCAGCTTGCCTGGCCTGGGACACTTCAGCTACGGCCTGGCTTGGGTGGTGACTTCGTACCGCGGACATAATCTCGTCTGGCACAACGGCGGCATCGATGGCTTCTACGCGCTGCTGACCATGTTGCCAGACGATCACATCGGCGTTGTCGTGCTTACCAATCTAGCCCACGGACAAACTCCCGAGGTTCTCGCCTACAACGTTTACGATCGTCTGTTAGGCCTCGAGCCTATGCCCTGGTTCGATCGCTTCAAAGAATTGGATGCAAAAGGAAAAACGGAAGAGGACCAAGCGAAAAAGAACAAACCTACAGACCGTAAAACGGGTACGCATCCGTCTCACAATCTGTCCGATTACGCCGGCGAATATGAGAATCCCGGTTACGGAAAAATAAAAGTCGCTCAAAAAGAGAACGCTCTTGAGCTGTCCGTAAACAAATTGGGCCCTTGGCCCGTTGAAAACTATCACTATGACGTCTTCCAGGTTCCCGAGAGCTCGGACAGCGTCGCCGCTGGGGAAAAATTTCAGTTTGAGATGAACAAAACCGGAGACATTGATCGTGTCTCCGCCGCCCTGGAACCCACCCTTGGCGAAGATATCACCTTCACCCGCGTCCCCGAGAAGCTTGCATCGGATGTTCTCCAGAGCCTCACCGGAGACTACTTGTTGAATGGCCAGTCCGTGAATGTGGCGCTGATCGGCGACGTTCTTCGCCTCACCGTACCTGATCAGCCTAAGTACGACTTGGTGCCCACGAGAGGTCTGGCGTTCGAGGTGAAGGGCTTACCTGGCTTTAGCGTCGAATTTCAGAACAACGCTTCTGGGAAAATTTCTGAGGCCGTTTTTAACCAGCCCAATGGCGTGTTTCACGCCATGCGAAAGTAGAAAGCGAATTCATCACATGGCCGAAAAGGCTAAATGTGCGCTGCTGCAGGGCTGGTCGATTGGTGGAAAAACTTGAAAATAGAAAGCCTCACTCTGCGCGAAATTCACCTCCGGCTCAAATCTTCCTTTGAGACCAGCTTTGGCACGATCCGGGAGCGCCGCATTTTGCTGGTGGAAGCTTGCAGTGACGGTCTGACCGGCTGGGGCGAAGTTACCGCCGGCGAAGGGCCTTTCTACAATTCCGAAACGACCGACACCTCGTGGTCCATTTTTTGCAGCTTCGTTGCCCCTCTATCCATTGGGAAAGATATCGAGGGACCTGGCGATCTCCCAGCTCTGTTACAACCCATTCGTGGCCACGAAATGACCAAGGCAGCGCTCGAAAACGCTTTCTGGGACATCGAGTCGCAGCGTCGCGGTGTTCCTCTGGCCACCTTGTTGGGCGGCACAGCGCGAGAGATTCCTTGTGGCGTGTCGCTCGGTATACAAAGCGAGCCGGAAGCCCTGCTCGCCTTGATCGAAAAGGAACTAGCGGCCGGTTATCAACGCATCAAAATCAAAATAAAGCCCGGCAAGGATCTCGAATTCATCGCCGCTGTTCGGAAACGCTTCCCCAGCGTCAAGCTAATGGTGGATGCCAATTCCGCATACCGGCTCGAACAGGCTGCGCACCTCAAGAAATTCGACGCCTACGACCTTATGATGATCGAGCAGCCGCTCGCCTGGGACGACATTTTCGATCACGCCAAACTGCAGGCTGGGATCCGCACGCCCATTTGCCTTGACGAATCCATTCACAACTCGCATCATGCCGCCGCCGCCATCGAATTGCGTGCCTGCCAAATCATCAATATCAAACTCGGCCGCGTTGGCGGGCACAGTGAAGCCCGCCGCGTCCAGGATGTCTGTCGTCAGCGTTCAATTCCCGTGTGGTGTGGCGGAATGCTGGAGACCGGTATTGGCCGCGCTCACAACATCGCCATGTCTTCCTTACCTGGCTTTGTTCTTCCTGGCGACGTTTCCGCCAGCCAGCGCTATTGGGATGAAGACATCATCGAGCCTGAAGTGAAGGTCAGCTCCGAAGGCACGATCGTCGTGCCCACCACGCCTGGTCTGGGTTATTCCGTACGCGGAAAGCGCATCGAACAGCTCACTGTGCGTCGTCAAGAATTCCATCCGAACAAAGCCCAGGTCGCCGTCGAGGGAGTAGCTTAACTGTGAGCAAAGGCAAAGTAGTCTCCCTCTCGATGAATAGGCGAAAACTCATCAAATCCAGCGCTGCCGCTGGCGCAGCAGTCCTCGCCGCTCCGTTCCTCAGCAAAGGCCGCTACCTCCTATTCGCTGGCGCACCTGTCGAATACTCATCGCGCGCAATCGAGCTCGTCGGCCGCTCAACCGTCATCGATATGTTGAGCCCCTTCGTCATCAGCCCGTCGCGCCACACGCAACTTTTTGCGCATCCGGAAACCTTCACGCCCGCTGACCTCGAGCAATTTCGCAGTTCCGGCATTCGCGTTTTTCATATCGCCATCGGCAACGGCGGCCCCGATGCTTACACCGATAGCCTGCAGTTCTTCGGCCTCTGGAATGGCTTCATCGCTCACCATGGCCAAAGCCTGATGCGTATCGATAACCCCGCGTCGTTCGACGACTTAAAAAAGTCCGGCAAGATTGGCGTGCTTCTTGGTCTGCAAAACTCCGAGCATTTTCGCAGTCCGGACGATGTCGATTTCTTCTTCAGCCTGGGTCAGCGCGTTTCGCAGCTCACCTACAATTCCCGCAATCTGATCGGCAATGGTTCGACCGAGCGCCGCGACGACGGCATCAGCGACTTTGGCATCGCTATCGCCGCGCGCATGAACAAGCTCGGCATGGCCATCGATGTTTCTCACTGCGGCGATCGCACCACCTTGGATTCCTTCGAAATCTCCAAGAAGCCCGTGCTGATCACCCACGCTAATTGCCGTGCCCTTGTTCCTCACCCGCGCTGCAAGACCGATGAGTCCATCAAGAAAATGGCAGCCACCGGTGGCGTCATGGGCATCACTGGCGTGCGCATGTTCGTCAAGGCCGACGAACCCACCACGATCGAACACGCCCTCGATCATTTTGATCATGTAGCAAAACTTGTCGGTGTCGAACACGTAGGCGTGGGAAGCGATTCGGATTTGCAGGGTTACGATCGCCTACCGCCTAAAGAAAACGAGCAATTGCGCGCGGGCTATAAGGGCAGCTACGCTTTCCGCGAAAAAATCGACATCGAAGGCCTGAATCATCCGAAGCGCATGTTTGATCTCGCCGAAGGTCTGATTCGCCGCAAGTACAGCGACTCCGATATCGAGCTGATTCTTGGCGGCAACTTCAAACGCGCACTCACAGCCATTTGGACAGTCTGAAAACAAAAGCAGCAAGCATTGCGGGCCCATTTTTTTTTCTTAAGGAGAATGCTCTTGTTCACATTGAAGAGTTCATCGGTGCTGCGAACCGGAATTGCCTTGCTGCTTGCTTCCTGCGTGTGCGCGTCGCTAGCCCTTGGCCACGGTCCTGATTCGAAAGTCCCCGCAACGAAATCGCAACCCGCGCCGAAAACTGCCGAAAAAAAGGTCACTCCCAGCTCGCCTGAGCTCACTGCCACTGATCTCGAAGCTTTTCTCGACGGCTTGATGCCAGTACAACTCGAGCACGCGGATATCGCCGGTGCCGTCGTGGCCGTGGTCAAGGACGGCAAGCTGCTCTTCGCCAAGGGCTACGGATACTCTGACTACGATAAGAGGGTTCCCGTCTCGCCCGAGAATACTCTCTTCCGCCCGGGCTCAATCTCTAAGCTATTTACCTGGACGAGCGTAATGCAGCTCGTCGAACAGGGAAAATTGGACCTCGATCGCGATGTCAATACCTATATTGATTTCAAAGTTCCCGCCACCTTCGGCAAACCAACCACGCTACGCGACATCATGACCCACCGACCGGGGCTTGAAGAAACCATCAAGGATTTATTTGTCGGCTCGGAAAAAGATATGCGGCCAATCGCGCAGTATCTTCCCGCGCATTTGCCCCATCAGATTTATCCGCCAGGCACCATACCCGCCTACTCCAATTACGCGACGACCCTCGCGGCCTATATCGTCCAACGCGTCTCCGGCGAACAATTCGATGACTACGTCGAAGCCCACGTGTTCAAGCCTCTGGACATGGCGCACGCCACATTTCGCCAGCCGCTCCCCGACCCGCTGAAACCGCTGATGTCCACCGGATATCAGCTCGCCTCAGGAGGCGCCAAGACTTTCGAATTCGTCCAAGTCGCACCTGCCGGTTCGCTCTCCGCCTCCGCTGAATCGATGACCCATTTCATGATCGCCCATTTGCAAAATGGCCGTTACGGCAGTGTACAGATCCTTAAGCCGGAAACAGCCGTGCAAATGCACCAGCGCCAGCAAGGTTGGCCCGGCTCCATGAACGCGATGGCCCTCGGATTCTATGAAGAGTCACGCAACGGCCGGCGCATCATCGGTCACGGCGGAGATACCGAATGGTTTCACAGCGATCTGCACTTGCTGCTGGACGACAACGTCGGCTTCTTCGTGTCGTATAACAGCGCCGGAAAAGATGAAGTAAGCCCGCGTGGAGTTTTGTTCGACAAATTCATGGACCGCTATTTTGCTGTTCCTGCGCGCAATGAGCCTGTGCTTTCCACCGCGGCGCAGGACGCCCGCAGTGTTGCCGGTCCGTATGAAATCAGCCGCCGCTTCCAAACCAACGTCCTCTCGGTACTCACTGTGCTCGGCGAAGCCAAAGTCGTCGCGGACCCCAAGGACAACACTATCTACATCGATCAATTCTTCAAAGACTTGAACGGCCAACCGAAACATTTCCGCGAAGTTTCACCCATGCTGTTCCGGGCGGTGAACGGCACGGAAAAATTAAACTTTGTGAAAGATGCCAACGGCCACTGGCTGCTATACCTCGACTATCCTTTCATGTTATTTCAACAAGTGGACCGCACGCTCGACCGTAAAATCTTCAACTACGTCGTGATTGGCTTCAGCGTCGGCGTAATCGCACTCACCCTGCTGTTCTGGCCTGTAGCCGCCATTCTGCGCAAGCATTACGCGAAGCCGCTTACGCTAAGTCAGTCTGCCCGCCGTGCCCGCACCCTCGTGCACGTAGTCTGTTTCACCGTCGTTGTTTTCTTGATCGGACTGGCCTTCTTGCTAAACGACCTCGAGAAACCCGGAGGCCTTGGCAGCGCCGGCGATTACAAGATTCATCTACTGCAATTCATCGGCTTGCTGACCGGTATAGGAGCGCTCATCGCCATCTATAGCGCCGCGAAATCCTGGGGCGACCCCCAGCAGTGGCGCTGGTACAAGATCTGGAACGTCTTACTTGCTGCCGCTTGCATCGGGTTCTTCTGGTTTATCTACCATTGGCATCTTCTAAATTTCAATTTGAACTACTAGAACTAAGTCATCTCCATCTCCCTCGTATTTTGGGACGCCACGTGACAACGGTTCGCGAGGGAATCTTCAGGGATCACGTGTGCATTAGGGGCTTACCGTTGACTGACGCAGAACTGTTTAGTTGTCCGAGGTCCGCTTATAGGAAGTGTGAGAGGCCTGGCTACGCCAGATAAAATTCCTCGCTAACGCGTTGTTGTTTACAGAAACCAGCGCGCAACCAGCCGTTCAAAAAACCCGATACTTGGCATTTTTAAAGACTGATTCCGCTTCTTTGAGGCGAATGTGCTCAGTTGGGGGCGCGTCTCAGCCGGCACTATTGCCCGCATGAACCACGAATACGAGATTCCGACGCCGTTCGAGAGGCGTATCTGGTTGCAAAGTCTGGTACCTATTTTGTCCTTGACACCGCTTTGTTAGACGCAGATACCAAGAGGAGACAACCATGAGAGAGCTAAGGGTAGCCTCGCTCTTTGTCATCGTAGTGGTGCTTTCAGGCCTCGTGAGGGTTCAGCGGGCGTTAGGCCAGACTGCCGCTACAGCAACTGTGTCAGGAGTTGTTTCGGATGCAAGCGGGGCAGTTGTGCCCGGAGCAAAAGTAGTACTGCTCGACAAAGCAACTGGTTTGACGCGGTCCCAGGAGACCAGCTCCACTGGGGAATACATCTTCGCGAACGTCCTGCCCGGGAATGACACGATCACTGTCACCATGAAGGGTTTCATTCAAGCTGAGGCGCAGCTCTCTGTGGAAGTCGCCAAATCGTACAACATTAACATTACGTTGAAAGTGGGTGCTCCGACTCAAAGGGTTGAGGTGACAGCCGGCGCGGGAGCTGAACTGCAAACCCTTGATGCAACGGTCGGCAATGTGGTCCAGGGCGAGGAGATGGTGAGGTTGCCGAACCTTAACCGCAGCGCCATGGTTTATTATGACTTGCAACCACTTGTGGCGCCTACCTACCGCACAGGGGGAATTAATCAGGTCAATTCACAAGCAACGGTGGCAGGGTCGCGCAGCGACCAGACGACTTTTACCGTAGATGGCATCGATGCGACGGACAACCTCATCGGCGCAAGTATCAAGCCCGATTCAGCGAACGTCGTAGACAGCCCGGTCCCTCTTACCTCCGACAGTGTCCAAGAGTTCGGCGTCGGAACGACCAATTCCAACGCGAGTTACGGTCGGGGGGAGGGTGGACAATTTACCTTTGTCACCAAACGAGGCACGAACGCTCTTCACGGGGCTCTTTACGAGTACCTCCAGAATAACGCCCTCAATGCTAATCCATGGGACCGTAATCGCCTCGGCATTGTGAATCCCAAGCTGGAGGATAACCGTTTTGGAGCTGCAGTGGGAGGGCCGATTTGGAGGAGCCATACATTTATCTTTGGAAATTATGAGGGGCGTCGGTTTTCGCAGTCGTCCACCATTAGCCGCATTGTTCCCACCGACTCTCTGCGTGCAGGCACCCTCCGCTTCAGGGATGCCTCGGGGATAGTGCGTGATTATCCTTTGGCCACCTCGACGTCCTGCGGCCCAGGGAACACTTCCGCCTGTGACCCACGTCGTTTGGGGCTAAATCCGGTCGTCAGCGCTCTTTGGAGTCACCTGCCAAGGGGCAACGACACCACCGTGGGTGACGGGCTGAACACAATCGGTTTCCGCTCGACCGTGAGCACCCCAAGTTCGTCTAACTACGGAATCGGCCGTCTTGATCACAATTTCTCGGACAACTGGCATTTTATGGGCTCCGTCCGCTATTCGGAAGCGACGTCGCTCCTTAATTCCCAAGTAGACTTCGGCGGTCTTCTCAAAGGGGACACTCTGGGTAAACCCGCCGCTATACATGGCGAAAGTGCCCAGCCGCATTACTTCGTCGCGGGCTTAACCGGTCAAATCAAGCCCACACTCACGAATGACCTTCGCTTCGGCTATCTGCGCGACTGGTGGTGGTTTCCAGGTGTACTGCCATTCCCTCAGGTGCCGGGCATCGTCGGCGCTATCGAGGTAGCCGGGGGTGCGTCGGCAAGTGGCGGCCTACTGGATGGGCCCGTTGACATGAACACACTGGTTGCCCGTACTCAGGGCGCCAATGCCAAAAGCTATCAAGTAAGGGATGACTTGTCCTGGAACAAAGGGCGCCACTTATTCCAGTTTGGGGGCGACTTCCGCCGTATCAGGACGTACCACTACCGCAATGACAAGGTGATTGGCTCTATCACCGCCTTGGACGTAGAACTGGATGCTGCTGGCGCGGCCACGATCCCGGCCGAGAATCGGCCGCCAGATTGTTCCGTCACCGTGTCGACGTTTTGCTTAGCTGCGGGCGACGCAACTCGCTGGAACCGCCTGTTCGCCGGAACCACGGGGATAATTGACAACACCAATGTGTTGGTCACGCGCGATCGTAACCTGAATCCCCTTCCTTTAGGCGCGCCGTTGGAAGCGAACACTTACGAGAACGCTGTGGACTTCTATTTCAGTGACACGTGGCGCATTCGGCCCTCGCTAACGATAAGCCTGGGACTCAACTATCAGATCCAGTTCGCACCTGTGGATTCGCTGGGCCGAACCGCTTTTATGATTGACCATGCTACCGGCCAGACACTGACCTCGACTGACTACTTGAATAATGCGCGTCAGGCGGCCCTGAAAGGTAACATCTACAATCCCACTTTGGCTTGGCTGCCATCCACCAAAACGTCCCAGAAGGCCGTCTTTAATACGGATTATGGCAACGTGGGCCCGCGCATCGCGGCAGCCTGGACTCCGTCCTTCGAGAACTCCTTGTGGCGACTTCTGTTTGGCGGCAAAGGTGCCGGCGTTTTCCGCGCTGGCTATGCGATCACCTATGATCGGATGAACACGGTGTGGACCGTCCTGGAGCCAATGTTAGGACCCACTTTTGCCCAAACCATCAACTGCCGTGGGCCCATTATTGGCGGGAGCTGCGCAAACTCGAGCAATCCGACCGATGCATATCGCATTGGCGTCGATGGTCCAGGTGTCGTCCCCACCGCCCCGGCAGTCAGTTCGCCCTTAGTGGTCGGCACACCGTACGGAGAGACGTTTGCATACCAGCCGGATCCCATCATTGGAACTGGCCACGCCCACCACGTCGACTTTACTATCCAACGCCAGCTGAGCAGCACCATGATCGTCGAAGTGGGATACGTCGCAACGATTGCGCGCAATTTGAGGCAGGTTAATGACATCACGTCTGCCCCCTATTTCCATAAGGACAAGGCCTCCGGGCAGAGCTTCGCGGCGGCCTACGACAATGTGGCGAACCAGCTCCGCGCCGGCGCCCTCCCTTCCGCCGTGACCCCGCAACCTTGGTTCGAAAATCAGATCGGTCCTGGAGGCACGGCTACGCTCGCGACGCAGTTTGGGTCCGATTTCACCGCCGGCTTGCTCAGGACTTTATGGCAGTCTATGCAGTTTTTGCTTCCGCAGCCAATCACCAATCTGCAGGTCCAGCGTATTTGGAATGGGACTGATGGCGGCTACTCCAATTACCATGCGCTCTTCGCCACCCTACGGAAGCGCACTTCGAAAGGTCTCACTTTTGCTGTTAACTACACTCTTGCCAAGTCCCTTGATGATATCGGTGCGGTCCAAAATTATCCGATTGAGGCTTCTTCCAGTTTTGATCATTCAATCGATTACGGCCCGTCGTTTTTCGACCACCGCCACGTCGTGACAGCCAACTGGGTTTATGAACTCCCCTTCGGCCGCGGCACCCGCTTCAACACCGATAACCAGCCCCTTAATAAGGTTATCGGCGGCTGGTATTTTTCCGGCATTTTCAAGGCCGCCAGCGGCCTCCCCTTGACGGTCGCCGAAAGCAATCAGGCATGGGGTGGTGGCGACA